>CAIMPC010000073.1 GCA_903843285.1 Candidatus Omnitrophota bacterium | reverse complement strand
TAAAAAGATATCCACATATTCACAGGGCGTAGTAAAGAGAAAAAAGAAGCAAAAAAGAGAAAGCTGCTACTACTGATATGATTTCTCTACGAAGAACCACGATGATTATTATTGGTATCGTTCCGGTGATTACCTACACAAGCCAAAAAATTGACGGTTGAAGGCAAACCAAAATCGGTTAAATTGGGCAGATTTCAGTGGTTATTTTTCGAGGTAAAGGGCCCTACCAAGGATATGGCGGGCAGGCCGGAGCAGCTTTACAGGCTGCAATATTATAGCAAAGAAAATAATACTATGATCGAGGCGTACCTTATGGCAACGGGTAAAAGCTTTGACAAGGATGACAGGAAGGAATTCGAGAATTTCCTTGCCACCATCAGGCTTGATAAATAACGCATATGATTATTAGCGAGATAATAGGCTGGGTCGGTGTAGTGTTGAGTATATTGATTTCGGTACCGCAGTTCATTAAATCTGTAAAAGAAAAATCCACGAAAGGCCTCAGCAAACAAACCTACCAGCTTCTCTTCCTGACCGTACTCTGCTACCTCGTAAGGGCAATCGCCATAAAAGAGCCGATATTTATCGCGAGTAATGCGATTAACTTGGTCATCACCGGGGCGGTATTGTATTTATTTAAAAAATACCCCGAAAGCCGTTAATGAAATCGATACCTATGGGTGGTTTGGAGCTACAAATAATAAAGGAAGAATTTACAGATTTTGTAATTCTGGATTTGGAAGGAAAGACCAGAGAAGACGTGCTTTTGAATATCGCAAAATTCGCTAAAGAAAAAGGCTTGATTGCCAATGAGCAGATTGTTTATCAGAAATTCCTTGCTAGAGAGGGATTGGGTACAACCGCGATAGGTGCAAGCGTGGCGTTACCTGAGGCATGCTGGATAGAGATGGCACGACCTTATGCGTTCATTCTTTGCAGAACGAAAGAAGAAATAGCTTTCAATTCTCTGGATAAAAAACCCGTTAGAATCATTCTGGCAACTCTGGGCGGCGATAAAGATGACTTATCCAGATTGAAATATATAAGGCGTTTTGTCGCAGCATTAGAATCAATTCATTTTAGGACAAGATTTTTGAAGGCAGCAACGGAAGCCGATGTTTATTCTGTTCTATGCGCCGAAGGAATGGGTTTCGATAAATTAAGAAAAATGTGCATATCTCGAGAGAAGGAGAAAATGAAAAATGATCAATAAAGGACAGATCACGGGCATGCGAGGGGTATATCTTGTTGCTGCACAACTTTCGCAATTAGGTCTTATAGCTTCACCTACTTCACGAAGCGCAAAAGGTGCGGATATTCTTGCTACCGATCAGGAATGCAAAAGAGCCTATTCTGTGCAGGTCAAGACCAATGCAACTACTTTTAATTTTTGGCTGCTTAATAAAGATGCCAAAGAAATGATATCCGATACCTTTATTTATGTTTTTGTGAACTTGAGGGATAAAAATGAGGTTACCGAATATTTTATTGTTCCAAGTAATATTGTGGCCGACAAAATGAAAACCGAAAAACAGCGTAAAAGCACGTGGTATTCATTTTCCTATAAAGATGCAAAAAAATATGATAAAGGATGGTCTATATTTAAGGCTTGATTCGATAAACATAGAAATCTGACGAATAAAATGATAAGCTAACACTATGCCAATTTACTCTCACTCACGGCTCGAATGTTTTGAAAACTGCCCCCTGCAATTCAAGCTCATCTATATCGATAACATAAAACGACAGGAAGAAGGCATAGAAGCTTTCTTAGGGTCGTGCTTCCATGAAACGATGGAAAAGCTCTATAAGGATCTTAAGTGTAAAACTTATTCCTTGAAGGAGCTATTGGAGCATTATGAGAGCTTGTGGGATAAGGGATATAACGACTTGATCATTATTACCAAAAAAGACCGTACTGCTGAAGACTATAAGAATATCGGTAAGAAATGTATCGAAGATTATTATAAAAGATATCATCCCTTCAGTCAGGGCAGAGTCCTTGGACTTGAACGGGAAATATCCATAGACCTAAAAGGTGATGGCAAATACCGGGTAAGGGGTTTTATAGACCGCCTTGCCCAAGCGGATGATGATATATATGAGATTCATGATTATAAGACATCCGGATATTTACCGGCTCAAGCTAAGTTTGACGAGGATAGGCAGCTTGCCTTATATCAGATAGGTATAAGGCAGATGTGGAAAGACGTAAAGAATGTGCAGCTCATCTGGCATTACGTTGTCTTTGATAAGGAGATGGTATCAGCAAGGACGGAAAAGCAGTTGGAAGAGTTAACCAATAGCACCGTGGCCTTAATCGATAAAATCGAGGCAACAAAAGAATTCCTGCCAAAAGAAACCAATCTCTGCGAATGGTGTGTATATCCGGATCTTTGCCCGAAAAGAAAGCATCTATACAAAGTCGAAGAACTTCCCGTAAATGAGTATCTTAAAGATGACGGCGTAAAGCTGGTAAATAAGTACGCTGATCTCTCTTCTCAAAAAAGCGAGCACAAGAATAAGATAGATGGGATAGACGCGGAGCTTGATAAGATAAAAGAGGCTGTAATTCAATACGCCGAAAAAGAAGGCATCGAGGTTATCCGAGGCAGTAATAATAAATTGAAGATATCAACAAAGCAGAAAGTGTCATGCCATCCCAAGGGCAGCACCGAGCGCGAATCTTTGATTAAAATTTTACACGAGATCAATAAATGGGATGAGGTTTCGGATATCGATGTCTATGCTATAGAGAAAATCGTAAATGATAGCAAATGGGATTCTGATTTGCTAGAAAAAATCAAAAAATATTTGAATATCGACGTTAAAAAATCTGTGTCATTATCGAAGCTGAAAGACACGGCAAGCTAATACGACTCTGTTTTAATCGGCTTATCGACAGTATCGACAACCATTTCAAACATCTCTATTTCGAACCATTCCTTGAATACCTTGTAGTTTAAGTCCTTTGGGAATAGGGTTTCATCGGTGTACCATTCAAATAACTCTGCCTGAAATATTTCTTGGCAATTTTTCTCAAGACACTTCTGCCGTGCCTCGTCATCCTCCATTTCCGGTATAAGATATATATTGCGGTAATTCTTTATTTCTTCTGGAGTAATTTTAACACTTGAATCATTGTAGTATATCCAATCAATGAAGGGTTTCTTAGGCCTGACCATTACGGCATCTCGATTAAGTAGCTTCATTTGGTATGCTCCTCTATGCGGTTAAGACTACACATTCCGGATTGTGATTAAATAATCTCGAATTCCTCGCCATCGTTTAGAATTTTGACATTGTTAAAGAGGTCGGGATATTTATCTTTCTTAAAAGTATGAATCGGAACTAGCACCTTCGGATTTAGGGCATTGGCAAATGTTTTGAGTGCTTCGACCGTTGCATGGCCGCTGGTGTGAACATGCTCAAGATCTAGATCATACTTACTAACAAAGTCTTTAAATCTTCTGGCATCGGCGCTATCCTTTTCAAGATAACCCCGCCACTGTGAATAAACCATCTTAGAGCCTTTCATGCCGGGGATTTTCTCAAGAGCAGGGATCATTGAGCCGCGCATGAGGACAAGGGCCTTCAGATCTAGCTTTGGAAAGTTCAGCGGCTTAATCTTGGATCGAGCTAATTGAGGTAACAGGCGCCTGAACGCGCTATCATTGATTTTATTAACATAAATGTCGCCTTTGCCGTAATAATTAGCTATAAAAACCCGGACGCTGTTCCAATCCATTTGCGGAATACGGCTGCGGGACGTCTTGATGGCATTAAGGACACATGCCATATAGGGATCTATAATCAAGAGCGTTTTGGTTCTCCGGGCGGCTTTGTAGAATGTAACGATGCGGTCAATATTCTGACCCGAGCAGCAGGCGAACGTTACCTTATGATCTGTTGCACGCAGAATCTCGATCATTCTATCCAGAACATCCTGTTCGGTCGGATACTTCCCTGCTTCCCTCTCCAGCATCGTGCCTTCCATAAGGAGGCAATCGACTCCTTTTGGCGGCTTGGTCACAAAACGTTTAAATAGTTTTTCCTTCCATCCCGCTGCCCGAAAATCACCAGTATAGAAAATATTCTTACCACTTGTTTTTTCGACCACATGAAACGACATGGCGTCAAAAGCAGAGTGGTCTACAAGGTATGGTGTGATACGCAAGCCACCCATATCAAAAGGTACTTGATCGCGAACGATCTTGACTGCCTCTGGTAACGTAATACGACCTTCTTTCTTTATGAAGATATTCAGTACGTCGATAAGCCTTCGGGCTCCCGCGCTCATATAAATCGGGATATCAGGATGGGCATATTTCAAAAAACCGTAATGATCCTTGTGAGAGTGGGAAATCAGGATGGCATTAATTTGGGGTGGCGTGTCTTTATAAAGGCCTTTGATGGGATACAGAATCTTCTTATTGATAAGCTCATCGACGGACTCGTCTTCAATGACCTTCTCATTAAACTCGCCACCGAGGCCATTGCCGAGCGGCATACCGAAATCAAGAATGATGCGCGTATCCCCTGCCGATACTTCAACACATGTTCCGCCGATTTCTTTTGTGCCACGATGAATTATAAGTTGCATCGCTTATATTCGGTTAGCGTTTTCTCGGCTTTTGTACGATCTAGAAAGAATGTGCTATCGAGCACGTTTGTCTTTAAGAAACACATTATATTGTATGCTTTAGGTATTTGCTTCCAATCGTGCAGAGCTCTTTGCATTAGACCATTTTCCTGAATATCCCGCCGCATGTTAAAATTATCCAAGATAACTACACCCAAGATATCCTGTTTTGATATTGCATCCCAAGGCGCAATGTCGCATTTAACATTTTTGAGTAGCCCCAGTGCTATTTTCTGTCGTATAACAGTCATGTAGGTGGCTCGAAAATCCTCGTATATATTCTTTTCATCATATATAAGGTCTATATAACGCTTGGTTTGTGTGAATACCTCCCCTATCTGGGGATTGTTTTTATTCTTTAATTCGATCACCACAAATGTGAACAAGCCTTTTTTGCCGGGAATCCGTGTAACACCTAGCAAATCTATCCTGTTGCCTCTAATACCCGGATACACAACCTGCTTGTCAATAACAAGTATGCCATTCTTCCCAATAGCCCTGTTGTCTACAAAATGGTTAAGCTCGCTTACACCTTCGGATATATCCCCATATTTATGCAGCACTATTTTGGATATAATTGCCTCCATGAGCCGACAGAACTGTTTATAATCTTTTATATCGTTAAAAAATATCTGCCACCTTTTTGAATCCGCATGTTTGACCATATCCTTAAATTCACCGCGCGTTCCATTGACGATGTCAAACGTGCTTGAAGCAGAAATATAATAGCCTAATTTAGCGCTTCGCTTTACCTCGATAGAATGGCCCAAGAAATAGAGATCTAGAAAATTATCTCTTATTTCCACTATGAGCGATTTTCTGTAGTCTCTTTCAAATTGTAAAACATGCTTTAATTTACCCCTTAAAAGCTCATTCATGAAATCTTTATCTAGCACCCTGAATTGTTTCATATTTATGCCTTGCATTCCTTTATTCGCGCTTTTCTTCGGTATCGCTTTTCTTGGGCAAATCGGCTTCTATCTGGTCTTCTTTAAAAGTACCGTTTTTTTGTAAACTCGTTATTTTGATAACTATCTTAGCTGCCCCTTCTTTTGGCACATCATTTTCAGCAGCGATATCATCTTCTTTTTTTTCTTTAAAATATTCTATAAGTGGCTTAACGGTCCATACCGCAGACTTTACGAATAAAATCCACAGCCCCCACCATACAAGCCCTCCAATTATTATCACCAAAATAAAAAATAACATCGGTTAATCCTTTTTATAAAACACTGCACGATTATGCGTAGTTTTGGGGTAGATCGAGATTTTTACGGTATCTATCCCAGAACATCTAGCGCCTTCTGTGCGAATAGCCGCACCCCTTCTGGAGTAGGAAGGGTCATTCCCGGCACATCGTCTGTGGCATGATGGCTTGGCAGTGAAGCACTATTGATGGATTCCAAGTCCGGAAGTTTTGCCTTCAATGCATATAACCGCGATCCTGAAATGCTGCTACGAATTGTTGCAATCATATCACCTAGGGTATCACGAGTTGTGAATGGCGGTCCGGGGAACAAGTGCCGGAGCCTATGTTCCAAATACGGGCGAATACATGCTGCCGCCTGTGTGTGATCCCCGCCGTGTTCGAGATAATCATTAAGCGTGAGGTATTGTTTCACATATTCGCTCTGCGTTGCACTATCTACATCCCAAGTCCGCAACTGGCTACCCTTCTTAGTTCTTTCTACCTGCAATGAAACTATTTTTTTATTTAGCTTTCTGTCGCGCCACATCATTGCTGCTAACCGCTCGTCGTGGGTTAATACGATAACTTGCGCGCCACGAATATGCAAGTCTCGTACGACACCTTCTACGAGAATACGGCGAGAACTTCCGAGGCTATTAACCGGGTCGTCAAGCACTATAATCCGTCCAGTCAAACTAGCAAGGTCTTTGAGCCGTGCGAGAAAAAACGACAGCGCGAGCGTATACTTGTCGCCGTCACTAAGAACCGTCTCAAAACAAGGTTTAACCGCAGAGAGACCGAGATCGATTTCATGTCCATGCGCCTTAAGCATGTACTGTACGCTGGCTCTCCCACTGGGGAACTTCGGCTCGATAGATTCTATCCGTATGTCACAACCGAAATGTTCGAGGTAGTGGTTGATACCGGCTTGATACTTACCCACTACCTTAACAGCGGATTCATCTATTTCTTTCTTCAGCCCTGTTTTCTCAATCTCGATCGTTGCTCGCTTGTTGACTAGAACGCTTCTCTTCTCTATTAAGTCCTTGGATAATGGCTCGAACCGAGCTTTCTGATTCTCAAGACGCCGTAAACGTTGATCGATTTCCGACGTAGCCGCTTTAGCTAAAGCGGTTTTCCTCTCCTCGGCCTTTTTGCCGCTAGCTGACAAGAGTTCATTCACCTTGCCTAGTATTGTTAGCGCACGCTCATAGTCCACAAGCGCCTCGTCAGCCAAAATAGGCTCCATTTTATCGAGCGGCTTGGCTTGCTTAATTGTTAAAAGTGCTCCCAGCTTTTCGGCTGCAAGTTTCCAAGTCGCTTCGGCTTCGGCAAGAGTAGCAGTAACAGCGGGCTGATCGATCGGCATTTCATCCGTCCATTGAGCTGCTATAGCGACTTGCACTGATAAAGCCGTGCTTATATTCGAATAGGCGGTAGTGCCAAGCTGATTTCGAAGCGCCTGAATCTCTAGCGACAATGAGTCGGTGTAAGTGCGATATTCTGCGCTAAAGTAGGAGCGTATAGCCACAACGAGACTCGAGCTAGTAACGTCTTGAGCGCAAAATGGGCATTTGGCATCTTTCCCTACATGCTTTACACCGTATTTGAGCCAGTTCTCGCCATCGCCGTCCAAATGTTGATTAATGTGCTCACGAACAACGGCAGTAACACCTGCGTCTATGCTATCGGTACTCTTTTCTAAAACTATGACAATAGCATTCCGATCAATCGTTGGCAGTGAAACAGCCTTAGGCACCGTCCTTGCGATGATTGCATCCTTGCTTTGTGCCTGCCTTAGCTCTGCGCGAACCTTTTCTATATTTTCATCAATTTTCGGATCATTAAAGAGCCCTAGAAACGTCTCTAGGGTATCGGGATCCTTAATAAGCAGTTGCAATTGCTTTTCAATCGCTTTAAGCTCAGCCAGTGCTGTTCGACTCTCGGTATCAGCATTGGCCAATCGTGTGACTTTTTCAACCGCTTTTCGCCCGATGACAAACTCGCATAGATTCCGGCGGTGATCTGTTTCGACACCAGTAGCGCTATGAACATTACGTGTTACAAAACCGGGATAAAAAACATCAAGAGTATCATATGGCAACTGATCGTCCCAATTAAGGCCATTGAATGTATAGTCCTTGCCGTTCAGCCGGACAACTGCGGTGGGGGCGACATCTCCGGGAAGGCTTCTGCGCCTGATGATCTCATCCGCGTTCCGCTCACGTAATGAATCTAGAATCGCAGCAAGCGTGGACTTGCCAACACCATTTTCTCCGTAGATGAGCGCGACTTCTCCGAAATCGCAGTCGGAAGAATGGGAGTAGCTTTCGAACAGCCCAACTTTATTTACGCTTCCAAATCTCTCAAGCATATACTCTCTATATTATGTATCTTTTTCTGTGTCGCCGGGTAATTCTAATATTTTTATCGATGGCAGAGCATTCCCAGCTAAGCCTTCGAGATCTCCATACATTCCTGAAGTGTTTGAAATAACTTTTTCGATTTGCTTAGCTCGTCTTTCCCAAATACGTTGCATAGCTCGCTTTTCGGACTCCAAATCTTCATGCATAGCTCGAAAGGCCTCAATAATCGCCGAAACACGATTCTTAAATTCTGGGCCGGTAAGATAAGTATAAACTAGCTCCATCTTTTCCTTTTTTCCCATTTCAAATTCGCGCGCATTGGCCACCTGAACCAAAACAACTCGTAATGCGATTGCTAAACTAACAACGGATGGCACGTCAGTAACCCATACACCGCCATCCATTTGACGAAAGTGGTGAAACCCCTGAGGTAAGGCCTCGGATACTAAAACGGCTATCCCAGCTTTAGCTTCGCGTTGATCATCCTTAAGTTTCTGAATCCACGAATCGCTCCATGCCCTGGTTCTCTTTATTTCCCATAAGATCTTTCCACAAACTCGTCCGGATTGCGTCTTGACTACCTGCAAAATATCTCCACCACGCACACCTTTAGAAACCGGTTCGATATCATCAAACGCAAATTCTTTTTTGAGCAACGCTTCCAGTTCTAATTCTAGAACTTCTCCCTGAGTCTGCTGAGAGCCTTGTTCCATTTTCCTCTTTAACTCATCGACCTGCTTTAACGCGTCAGATAATTTTTTGTCTTTTTCCGCGTCTTTAAGGCGATGCTCTTCCACGATTCTCTGCGCTACCAGCTCTTCGATCTTTTTCCGCTCTTCATCCAGCTTTCTGGTCATCTCCAGCTCTAAATTATTTTTGCTATCTTCTAGCTCGCGCTGTTTCTTGCGAAGATTTAATTCCTCTCGCTGTAGAGCTTCGCGCTTATTTCGCTCATCAACGAGTTGCGTCTTTAGATCGGTTAGCTCTACGCTGATAGACTCTTCTGCTTTTTTTCGGGCTTGTTCTTCGGTGTTCTTGCGTTCTATTATCAACCTATTCTGAAAATCTGTTTCCTTTGTCCGAAGCTCTTGACGATGCGCATCTTCTTTCGTCTTCAGTTGAGATTGAAATTCGGCGTTAAGTCGTTCTTCAATTTCATGGGCTATTACCTCTGTAATTTCAATCTTTGCTCCGCATTTCGGGCAATTAATAGTTTGTTGAGACATTTTTAGCTCCTATTTCTCGTTCGTGTTTTATAAAGAATCTTCTGCTGTTCAGCCCATTTTTTTAGACTACTATCAATATTCTCGAGCCAATCATTATTTTCTGTGTTAAGCCAGAATGAATCTGTATCATCCTTGCGAATTCTTTGCTTTAATTCCATAATTCGTCCAGTTTTAACATTATAGCCCGACTGAACAGTGTAATATTCATTCTTTTCCGTGTCCTCATATTCGGCATACATATAATGCCACCTGCTTGAACTACAGAATGCACCAGCGTTATTCCACATCCGCTTAGAGTTTCTCGGCAACTCAACTCCTTGAATAACATAAATGGCATTTTCAATCTCATCCTTACCGTTTTCGTCTTTCGCAAAAGCCTCAGCTGGCGGAGAAATCCGAATATTAACCCTGTGCGCGTGACCAGCACCTACATTAATTAAATGAATTGCACGATTCTTCCCCTCTTCACCAGCATAAACTCCTATTTCACCTTCTTTCGAAAGCCTTGTGGCTATAACAAGTGGACGAATTGATGCAATGGTAGAATTTCTTGCAAGATCAAACTGACCATAGGTTGTCCAAGAATAGTATGCCGTTACACCGATTAAAGCAGCAGTAAGTAATACAATCGGATCATGCTTGGCATCTAAGAAATAAACTGCCGCAATGGGTATTCCAGTAAAAAGTACAAGTAATCCAAAGTTTTTTAAGCGTCCTATCATCACATTATCCTTTGTTTATTTTATGACCATACTACCAAAAATCAGTCTTTCTTAAATTTCTTTCCGCATTTTGGACATTCAACCTCATCATCAAAGAATAAGCTACATGGCACATCGGCTCCACAATGCGGGCACTTGACCATATCTGTGCCCATCGCAAAGTCGTATTCCATAAAATCATCAAGAGAATCGTCCATAAAACTACTCCCGAATTTGATTCAATCGCTCTCGCGCCTCAGTGATAAACTCGCTAGATAGTCTAAGCACCTTAAGCCGAACTGAGCCATCCGCGTCCTTACCCATCACATAGATATTTTGGAAATTCCGCTCTTTTAGATTGATTGCTTCTTCCTTGCCAAATTCTCTCTGGGCCCATTGCTCGAATAAGATATTGGGCAACTCAAACCATGATTCGGCTCTATCGTTTTGGTTTCGAGGCTTAATCTGCCATAGCCGCTTATTATCAGCCCAGTGTAGCTCGATCTCATCTGCGTCAAAGAACCATTGTCCGCCAACCTCTGTATAGAGAAATAAAATATCTCCGCTTGATAGAATCGCAATACAAAACCTTTTGAGGATATCTCCCAAGGATTCCTGCAAGGATTGCCACTGTTCATCAATCAATGGATCTGTATTTTCCGGTGCTTGGTCAGCCTGAGTATCTTCATCTCCAATATCGCCGCGAAATAAAATATCCCGCACCTGCTGACTGAATGGCATTCGCTCAATATTGATAAGCGGAATGCGATGAACAAGCGCAAACTCCTGAGCAGGTTTGGTAAAACCGCTCAGTGAAGCAACGGCCACTTGATAGAAATACCTGTCTCTATTAAATACGGCTACACCCTTACGACGGTAATTTTTACGTTTCTCCAGTATTTCTTTGGTAACGATATCAAAGCTATTCACGTCTTCTCGTAGACCTAACGCGCCCCTAATTGTTGATAGGCCAACGGATGCTTTATAGCATTTGCATTCAACTATCAACCGGGATGGAAAGAAAAAGGGAATTTGAAATGGCGGATTAACGAGAACATCCGTATTATGCGGTTGCGCTAGCCCGTGCAACATCAGCCCCGAAGATGACTGATAAATAATCTGTCCATCCGGAATAACAGTTTTAAATCCGCTATTGAGTAATATCTGCTGGATAAACCTCTCAAATACTCGTCCTCTTTGCTGACTATTCAAAGCCATTCTTACTCCACCCCCATCATCTTAAATACCGCATCGCTCGGGTCGGCATAGAAGCTGTTCTTAAATTTTGCTAGAAGCTCAACCGGAAACTTCTAAAATCTCCAAAAACGCCAGCCATTGGTAGGCTGTTTGGTAATTGATTGGGCCGCCGCTGTCATACTGGGATAAACTTTCCCATCACATTTGACAGCTTTCCCACTCGAGGCATTGTCATCTTTAACAATTATGGCCTTGTAACCAGCAACTCCTTTGAACTTACCCTTTAGGACAGTCCCAATAGATGGAAGTTCTCTGTCAATTTTCCTTTTCTCACGCTTTTTTATCATTGCACCCTCCTATTCTACGCCCATCGCCTTAAATACAGCATCGATCGGGTCAGCAAAGAAACTGTTCTGGAACTTCGACAGAAGCTCTCCCGGCACAGTCTGAAAGTCTCCGACGCTACTTGAAGGGATAAGGATCCTCCGCGCGCCAGCGTCAAGAGCCACGCGCATAGCCTCTCCTAGGTTTTCAACTGGAATAATATTCCCGCCTAAACTCATACTGCCTAAAACAACTATTTGCGATTGCACTGGTTTGCGCATCAACGCCGAAGCAAGTGCAATAACTGCCGTTAATGTTAACGCTTCTGCTGGCCCGGAATTATGCAATTCAACGACATGAATATGAAAATCATGATCCCCTGCTTTTGGCGTAACGCTTACCCTCGAACCATTTGCCTTGAAATAATCGAAGGCCACCCGCAAACTTTCTTTAGCCGCAGAATCCGATCCAAGTCCGGAAAAACGAACGGAACCATTTCCCGGACTCATCTGAATTTCAATACGATACAATCCTAAATGTCCGTTACTACCGCGCGCAACGGTATGCACAGTCCCCGGGTTCATCGGCCCATCAGGAATCAATGTTCCGCCCCCTTGCTCTGGCACTGAAATATACTTCTCGTCATTTGTTTCCTTATCCGCATAGCTGAAATGCACGTCAAAAAACTCCATCCCGCCAATTTTCTTGAGCTGTTCCTTAACGCGCCGCCTTGTTTCAAGCGCGTAATCCAAACATTTCGCAACCGCCACTTTATCATATTCGCCATGCGGGTAAAGAAGTTTTAGCAACCCGGATACTGTTTTCCTAACAGCGATCACGTCACGCTGATTTAAATCCCTTCCAAGACGGAAATATTTATCAATCGCGTCAGAGAAATTTCGCTTTCTCATCTCTCTTAGAAATTCGGCTAAATAGTCAACAATAAGACCGTAATTGTTTGTAAAGAATTCCGGCTTCATCTTGGGTATTTCCCATCCTGGGGTATATCCATGGAACCGATCAAAGAACGCAGAGTCAATCATGTTTTCAGGAAAAGGTGAAAGTAAATGACTTGTTTTTACCAATGTATCTACAGACTGGTTGATATTGCCTACGAACACCATTGACGCGTTAGCGTTTATTTGGTCACGACCGCGTGCGAACGAACCAGAAGCCATATAATCCTTCATAATCTGAACGCCATCTTTATCAGCAAACGATATCCCTGCCACTTCGTCAAACGCTACAATGTCCCACAATCCTACAAGCCCAATTTGTCGGCGACTCATATTATAGAAAAGATTGGCCACTGTTGTCTGCCCACCAGAAACCAAAATGCTATTTGGGCTGATTTCTTTATAGATATGGCTTTTCCCGGTGTTTCGCGGACCCAATTCACAAACATTATAATTGTTCTCAACGAACGGTATCATTCTTGCGATAAGATGCAATTTAACGCGCGGCTCAAAAAGAGTAGGCTCTATTCCGGTTGATCGCAACAAGACATCTATCCATTGCTCTTCGGTAAAGGCACGGCGACCCTCAAAAAGTGGCTCCATGTCCATATTTGGCATCTGGATTGGCTTAATATCTTCGAGGATAAACGGCGATGTGCCTTGTCCCTCTTCATAAAAATACTTCAAATTAACGATAGACCAGATACCACCCGCTAAAAGTTTCTGGTATTTCTTAACTGTTTCACTTGGCACAATAACATTTTTTATTCCCAAATTAGAAAAAATTGCCTCATAAACATCTTTTTTCTCATTAAGAGCTACTGTCACCTTATCAATTACCTTAAGCCCACCCTTTTCTCGAACAATAGACTTAATCTTTTCCTTCTCATCCGGCCTAACGTAATTATCAATAAGAATACGTTTAACAGTTAACATGCCGTCAGCGATGATCGCGTCGTCAGTAGATGCGCAGTACTGTCCGAGAAGATACTCAAGAACATATACTGGAACATTAGCGCCTTCTTTAATCTTTTTTGTAAGATCTTTACGAACGACTTTCCCACTAAAATGTTTATTCAGTAAACTATCCACCTCTGTATTCATATTGCTAAACCCTCCTTAAAAATCACTGGTAAATACACGGTCTATGCGCACAGGGATGGACTGCTCCTCAATATCCGTATCCGCATTGCGCAAAATCAACCTGTACGTTTTTCCACCTTCAAAATTTATATTCTTCAGGGTCAACACGACTTCTTTCTTACGATCAGCCATCTCTTGTGATGCGCTTTCAAAAGATACAGTTTGGATATCACTCACTGGTTCATTATCCGCGTAAACGCCAATCTTAAAGGTAGCAGGTCGAACCCTATCAGAAACAGCCTCAATCTGCAATATTTCAAAACGATGTTTGCCAGTTGTAATCCGATAATCCTGCCCTAATACCTGCACCCCGACAAATTTATCCCTCGTTTTCTCTTTTTCTTTTCCTCGAATCTGCTCAACAGTAATAACCGGCACAACAACTTCCTGTAAACTTAGGCCCCCATGAAAATACCGTGAACCACCGGTAAAATAAAATAAGCTCATCCCCTTAGGAACAGCAAACTGCATGTCTTCAGGAGGAGTAACCCCTGCCGTATTGGAAACTGTCCCCTGATGCACATAATCTAAAGCCGGGATATTCTTGCCGAGAGCATACCGTTTCTTAAAGATAATAAAATCACTATCGGATAAGGTTCCTTTATTGCGTTCAGTCTCTCCCGGCCGGGCATCCGTATACACAAACCCGTGATCCGCGGTAATAAACACATACCTCGCGTTAAGGGTGTTGACCAAAAACGACACAATATTGCAAACTTCATCTACAGCATCGCGCACTGCTGTAAATGTTTTATCCTCAGTCTTAGCGTCATCCCCAATCGCGTCTATTGTGTTGTGATAAAGGTAAACGACGTTTTTCCCTCGCACCAGCTCACGCGCATCTTCTCTTGGCATTCGCACAAGATCGTCACCTTTAAGTGCCAATCCCTTCTCCGCTGACAATATCTCGCTTCTCTGCGCGGTGCTTGAACACACCTTATCGTCTACGAGCACATCCGCCTTGGCAGAGTAGGCAATCTTTGAATGTGGCAAGAGTGCCGCCATTCCGAGCGCTGTATATGATGGAACCACGCCAAGCATCGCTTCTTTCTTCGCCGTAAAACGGTATTTCCCATTAAGTATTTCAGAGATCTCCGCTCCAGCTTCATATCGAAGCGCATCGCTGATGATTACAAATACCGCCGCGCTCTTGTCCCCGGCCTTGGCTTCCGGATATTTACCAAAAAAATCGTATTGATTAATAACGCCATCGATGCGCCAGCTATCAGCCTTAAGATTCTTCTCCCAAAGCATCGTAATTGGCTCTAAAAACCAGTTGTTATATAAATCTTCCATCCGGGATTTGATGTCTTTAAGAATATCCCATCCTCTTGCATCAGCCGTACAAACATGCTCGTAGAAAAAACGGTAGTACCGATCGAAAACATATAATTCCGCAGTATACGCTTCGAAAACATCTCTCGCAGTTGCATAAACAAACCCCTGCGGGAACGCAAGCTTCTTTGACATAAACTCCGCCGCCGCAACAAGCGCCTCATACACAGCCCAGAAGCTTTCCCGCGGAATAGTTTCACCACCCAGCCGCTTATTTGACCAATGCAACGCCTGCCGGTGTCTGCAAAACGATATGACAAAATCCTTATCAATAGTTGCCTCATGGCTCAAGATATAGGCTTTGACCGCTCCGGCCGAGATCTTTTCTGTCGCAGAAAACGTCACTGCATCTTTAAACGCATTGATCTCATCCGGCGTATTTAATGTTATTTCCCTTAAATAACGCTCTATGCCCAGAGCATCGGCAACCATTTCTGATAAGCGGTCGTAACTCTCAGTCATCTTTATGCTGTCGCGCCATTCGCTCATACAAACCGCGGCATTACGCGCAAAACCACTAGGCAAAATAAACTGCCGCACATTCTGGCAAAGACGATCTCCAAGCGACAAATAGAGATCACTTATAAAAAGACAGGTTAATAGATGCCTTAAAGAAGGGTTTGTCGACTCATACCCAAAGGCCTCCCGAACAAAAGCCCAGAAAACATCCGCCATGTCCATCTTCTCGATCGCGGCAAATTCTTCCGGCACAGCATCCAATCCCTCGTCAAAAGGGAATGAGTCATAAATAGCATGAATAATATCGAAAAATCGATCATGCTCCGCCTTAACGAGCACAGCCAATAACTTGCGGTCAATCTCCTTTTCCATATCGCTTGATGCAATTATGGATTGAAGCTTTGCAAATCGTTGCTTGCTGGAAAAGAATTTGATCCGTTTGTCGATATGTTCCCGAAGGTGTAGATGCTGAAGCCCAAGCTCCTCAACAATCATAGAAGCGGTATCAGCACGGAATTGATAACCGTAAAGACGAATATCCAGAAGCCAATCATCTTCTGCCCGTGGCTCAGACGATGCTGAATAAAGAAGAAGCTTGCTTTCGGGCTTCTCTATTTCCACGATGACCTTGGCCTTAAACTGGCCGATCACATCTGACCGGATGATTTCAACTCCCTGCGGCAAACATTCTGAGAGTTCATCCTTAAAATCAGCATTCGCATCGTTCCAGAAAACGACACGATGCTTTGCAAATAACTCCGTCAGCTTTTCGTTAATCCTCTTCAGATCCATGCTTCAATCCTTTTATCGGCTCTAAAAGTTCTCCGAATTTCCCATAATTGGCTTTAACACCTTCATCGAGATCGAGTTTTATTTTCATATCCGCATAGTGGCGCAACCTCTCATCAAACTTCGAAAGTTCAGCCTGTTGCTTTTGAAGTGCGACAATTTCTTTCTGTATCTTATTCGCCGTACTTCCGGAGGCGGCGTCTTTGTCTTTCTCAAGATGCTCAATATGCCGCATGATCTTTGTTTGAAGCGGAAGCACATATTCGGTACGCATCCGCGCAAGCGTACCTTCGTTGTAACGATGCAAATATACCAAAGCCTGAAACGCCTTTTCTTTGCCACTGGTAAACAGCCAGTAGATCGGCCTATTCTTATAGGTCTGGCAATGATCTTTATAGAAATCGTTCACGAAGTATCCACGGATCGCATCACGGCTTAGCTCTCCTGATTTTCTACCCATGGCATCGGCGATAAAATCAAGATTTTCATCCAGTCCCTTCTTATCCCACGCGATCTCAATAAATCTAAAGAATCGGCAAACCGCGTCATCATCAAACCATTCCCGATCGGCTATCGGAATAATGCCGTCTTCATCAGCCGGGAACATTTTGTATTTCTTGGAATCAAACCCCTTGTTTTCAGCATGAGCATAGACAATCCCCGGAACATCCAATGAATACCGCCCCATCATACAGCCGATTGCATAGCTTAAAAGCTCTTTCATGGTGTCGGTTTGAAATCTCGCCTCAAGCCTCTCGTCGCTCAGCTCACCTTTGTAGCGATATTTAGGATTGGTAGATAAGGTAATCTCATCAATGGGTACTTCAGGAGTCATCTGGTCTTGCAGGTCGTAGGCTTCAATGAAAATGCGGTTGTTGTTTTCCTCAAGGGATTTCATTTCCGCAGTCATCGTCCGGCATTGATTCCTGTAGCCTTGATATGACTCTCTTATCGCATTTCTTTTGTTCTCTGGTCGCAAAATGGGTAAATCAGCGAAATCCCAAGCAGTATCATAGGAATCCCAATCTTTCTTAGCAATTTCAACTAATTCTTTTGCGACTGCAACTTTTGTTTTCTTCCAACTATTCAGAATTGGCATAACAGCGACATGCCCTGCTTCGAAATTCAATGTAGGAGATAATATCTTAAAAATTGCCTTGGTAACTTTAGTATTCAAAAAACCTATGCAAAAATTAAGAGCTTCTAGATCTTTAAAGAAGATTGAACACCCTGCCACGTCAAATATAAAACCCTTAGGATAAAATCGAACTGCAAAATCTCCACTTGAAATTTTAGACCAGCTTATACATGGCTTGAAATATTCCGATATACTTTTTATTGTTCGAGTTGGACTGCCATATAATTCAGAAGCGTAATCTAATAATTCCTTTCCATCATTTTGCCAATTAACAACATACTCCTGATTCCCATACCATCTCTTATAACTACCGCCTTTATTGTATGGAAACCATTTCTTTTTTGACTTTAAAGCATCCTCATGATTTTCAATGGAAAATCCAATAGATCCACTATTAACTTCATGCCATAAGCGCAAAAACCTATCGTTATCGCTTGTCGCGCATCCCTGCCTAGTGTCGCCAATAACTTTTAAATTAAAAGATTCTTTAAAAATATCTCGAACCGCCTCGCTTGCCCAATATGCAATCGGCGACCCGGGAATCTTTTTAAAATCATCCATAACGGCCTGATTAAATAAATTTTTCTTATCAACAATGCCTTGCCGCTTCCCTTCTTCATCTTCGTCTATGAGCCGTAAAAAAGACGGCTTGTATTTACCCAAACTAACATTGAGAAAACTAAATGAGGTTACAGTAACTACTTCTCCTGAAATGGTACTGAAAGCCCGCGCACCAAGATGTGCCATGCTTTGAAATATCTTTGTTCCTATCCATAACTCCCGGCATTTTTCATAAGAAGATAAAAACATCCAACTCTGCATGGTGACCATTGAATTATACCCGATTCTATCCTTGGCCATCTCGAAACCACGCTCAATAAACATTGTACATAAATCATATTTAGTTTCAGAGTATCGAATTTTGGCAAACTCTTTAAGTTCAGCACTCATCCATTTTCCACCTAGATACGGTGGATTGGCGATCACGCAATCGTAACGTTTAGATAAAATCTCTGCCTGCCTTAATAAAACTTCGACATTTTCCGCATCCTTTTGCTCGAATATGTCACCAGCTTTTTTCTTCTCAAGCACCTTCTCTATATCTGTCAGTTTTTTCTGTAATTCCTCCGGAATTCTGATCAAAGAACCAAACGTCTTTGCGTTCTCAAAAAGCTCTATCAATTCCTTTGCCTCTTTAAAATGCGCTCCCGCACCATCGCCGCTTTTAAGGCAAATGATATTCGACTTGATGCCTTTCTTGAATATCTCACGATCATCCGCATATGCTTTCATGAGAAGCGCAAAACCCGCGAGCTGAGCCGCGCGAACATCAATTTCCAAACCAAAGAGATTTTTGATCAAAATAAGCCCGGCAATATCGCGGGCACGGTAACCACGCTCCAAATAAATTTCCTTTAGAAGGTCATATGCCTCAACAAGGATGTGGCCTGAACCACAAGCCGGATCCATTACGGTCAATTCTTCCGGATTAAGCGACTCCGGGGTTATTTCTTTAAGTTTAGCTTTCACCTCTTCGGACTGCTCGACCGGAGGAATGTAATACTCCATCTTCTCTTTAAGCCCTGATTTCGGATAAGTGGCAAGCCACTTAGCGCCAAGAGAATTCTGCACCAGATATTTAACGATCCAGTTCGGCGTAAAGAGCTGGGTGACCGCGGGAATTTCTTCGGTCTTATAAGCCTTTTTGGCTTTCATAAGCTCGTCTTTTTTCTCCGCAATATAGAATTGGTACAGCCAGCCAACGATCTCAACCTCTTTCCAGTCTTCCTCTGGAATGCTACTCACCATTTTTCGAACAACGGAATCGGTATTTAAAAGATTGTCGGGAAGCAATAATTCTGTGGGGTCATCTACGCGCTCAAAAAGAAACGGCATGGCGGCGCTTAGATCATTACACTGGGCGATAATAAGCCTGCGATAGAGTTCGCTTTCTTTGCCTGCGGCAGTCTTAAGCTTAATGATCTCATCTTTCTCAAGACCGTCTAATTTTGCAATAAACTGCGCCTTCTCAAGGATCTCCGGCTCGTTATTCCCTGCAGGATGACTCAGTACGCGATATCCGTGCGATAAGCATCCATTTACCTCCATAAAACGTATCGCCATAAACCGGTTAAACCATGTGTAGGCAATCTCCTCCATGGTTTGATTAAATCCCGCCTTCTCAACGCGCTTAATGAGATCGTTTCGTTTTTTATCAATATCTTTTGGGAAAGCCTTACCGGATATAAACGCGAAGTCGCCTTTTATCTCACACGGGAAGACCTTTTTTTCGGTTATTCCGTAAAAAGCGGCGCGTTCGGTAACGACTTTAATAAATTCCCTACGCGCGTCGGGAGCATAGGATTTTAATATATTTTTATGTATCATTTGTCCTTTACTCAATCCTTACCCGCTTACCGTCTTTGATCACTTTTTTAAGTTCATCACGTAAAACGTCAGCATAATCGTCAACGTCTTTTTCCGTCTCAAGATATGGTTTGCGAGATAACCCTTTAACCGATATCGTTTTTATTTCCTTGGGAGCCTCTTTGCCGGATGAGACAGTCTTAGTCAAACGGTTCATTTCCCGCTCAAAAACCTCTTTTGCTTCATCCTGAAAACGCCTGACATTGGCAATGCTCGGCTCATGTTTAATGCGCTCTGTTAGTGAGTTAAATATACTTTTACTCTTTGCGATCTCGTCTTTTGAGACACCACGGCCAGCGGCGTCTTTTTCCAGATCACCAGCCAAATCATTTATCCGTTTTTCAACTTCAGCGCGCGCCTCTTTAAGAAGCCCATCGTTTATAGTCTCAACCGAGCGAATCAAAGCGCCAGCCTCTTTAATAATGCCGTACGGAGCCGGTGCGGTTCTGATCTCACGCATGCGGTATATCGCCTGCCGCGCGGCATCATTCTTCTCAAGGTCAAACCGGTTTATCTCGAAACGGTCAAGTGCAGAGCATAATTCATCCCATTGCACCCGCTGTTTTGTATAGAAGGCTTCTATGTCGGAGAAATCTTGCGCTGAACGCAAAAGCACGTCTCGATTTTCTATAAAGCGGTTTATAAATTCGAAGCTTTCACCAGCATTTAACACTATCGCGGCCAATCTTAAAGCTTCTTGAATTTCAGTAAGCCCCGGATATTTGCCTGTCTCGGCGAGGGCCCGGCATTCGTTGACCAACCTTTGCCAATCGTTGAATTTGTTTCTTAAAAAATCGTAGAGCGGCAATTCTTTATCCGGCCCCATTTCGCCGAACATTGCCTGACCAAGCTTGCGCGCCTCTTCAATGCGTCCAGAGTCAACCAGCTTGCGCTGTCTTACGGTTATCTTCTTCCAATTGCTCGTGCGCTGGACAACCTCATTAACGCGCCTCTTCTCTAATGCCGCTCCGCTGAATTCAAACTGTATTTCTCCTAGGCACAATACCTTAGTAATAATAAGCACGGTTTCCCATTCATTCCATCCGTATGGTCGCACCCCAAAACGATCTATAATCTCGCCCAAAACGATCTGCCTGCTTTGCATAGCGCACAAACCGATGTATTCTCTGACTTCTTTTACCGCGCGCGGATTATTATCCGGAACATTCATATCAAAAATTCTTTGTGCCGTATCGTCATGTCGAAGCACTGACTGGATCTCGGTTTGAGGATTCGCGCAAGGATGATCAATATATCCCATCTTGGAGAATGTATTATCAACGAGATAGTCGAGAGCGTGGGATCGCACAGTTAATGCATCTTGTGATCCATCATTCCAAATCTGGCCGTTGATATATATTTCTGCCTGCGCCAGAAGGCTTTTAGCTATTTCTATCAAACGCGCCTTTCGCTGACGGTTGTCCGACTTCCTGTCATCTAAAATACGCCTGACTTCCGGGTTGCCATCATTCTTGCGGGATATATATTTTTCGGTCTTCAAATAAGCGCGGATTTCTTTACTTAAATCGTCGCTCTCCGGGAGTCTTATCAGCACACAACCATTATCGTTTGTGCTCTCGCCAATACAACGGTGCTGTCCAAACATGGCGTATTCATCGTAAAAAGACGAAATCACTGAAATAACAAGCCCTTTATCAACGCGGCCGCCATGAGGATTCATGTCGAGAATACGTGTGAGGTCAAAATCTTTTCCTGTCTTGGCATACCGGTGTTTGCGATCATCCCGATAAATATCCTCAAAAATAATCTTGCTCAACTCCCGGCTTTCATCGCCAAATCCCAACTCTACGGTTTTGATCTCGCGGCTGATATCCTGTTCTTCATTTGTAAGAAAATAGAAGTTTTCACCGCTTCGCGCGATAAGCGTTTCTTTCTCAAGCCTTCCCAATGACAGCTCAATCTCTTTACGAAGCGCAAGGCGATCGGCATCAATAGAGTCGATACACAACGTGACGAGATTGTCGACATTGCCTTTCACCTCGTCAATATAGCGGATCATAAAAAGCGCCTGTAGAATGAATATATCAAAATTATGAAGCGAAGGATTTCTTCCTGCCTGATCAATAGTGCGTTTTACCGAAGTATCAAGGAAACTCTCAATCGACGGATAAAACCAATATATTGGAATAAGAACTCCTGTATCCTTCTCAGCTGCCTTCTGGGCCGCAAATTGAAACGCGTCAAGCATAGAGCGTTCCCCGCGCGAAAGATGAAGCCCAGTAGCGCCTGCCCGGCGTATGGTTTCAAATACCTTTTGAAGTAATTTAAATTGGTACGGAATGAAAGGATACGTCGCCACAAAGTCATCAACATCTTTAAAAGATGATAACGTCATGCCGGTATCCGCCGAGAAAGTAAGTTGATTTTTTAAAATATCCGCGCAAGGCGTATAAAGCTTTTTTAACTTATCAACACAGTCCTGCTTCTTCTCAAGAAGTCGGCGCTGGATAACCTCATCTGTGTTGGCGCTCGATAAAGACAATCGAGTCTTAAATCGACCGGTGATCTTAGAAAAATCATTTCTGCGCGTATTGCTCAAAGAACCAACAACCGTGTCTATGTCCTCTTGCGAAGTTACGATGACCCATGCCCGACCGTTACAAACTGTCCCAAGATTCTCAACAATTGTCTGCAAATTAAGCATCAAGTGGCCGTCTTGCCCAATAAACTGCCCGATCTCATCAACAAAGAAGAATAACCGATGAGCGGAGCCTTTTTTATTAAGATACTCCTTAACCCATTTAGCGAAATTCTCAACAGTTAAAGAAAAATCCGTTTCCGCATGATCAATCCATCTATGACAAGCTGTTTCGCTTTGCCCTAATGTCTTTGCAATGGCCTTCACGATCTCATCCTGATTAAACTGCCAGTCGACTCTGCGCTCTTTCCACTCTTCCCCTGTTAATTCCTTATAATTTTTCTCAAACCCTGAAAGTGAACCATTATTATCAAGATAACGCTCCATATGCGCGATGTGCGGATGGTCTGGGCAATACCCTTGAAGTTCGTTAAGAACTTTAAGGAACACGGCCAATATGGCATCTCTGCCCCGCGATTGATCTGCTCTGCTATCGATATTGAAAAGGATAGCGTCCGCATTTTTTCCTGTAACACGTTTAACCGTACCCAATAGCATGGCATCCTGAATCTTTTTCTCAAAAAACTGCACCGCGTTTTTGGTAACTCCATCTTTTTCAACCGACGTGTTTGCAAATAGATAATAAAGTGCCTTTATAAAATGCGATTTACCTGAACCAAAAAAACCGGATACCCAGACGCCAATTTTCCCAGACGCATCTGAGTGCTTGGGATTATCAACCGTATCTGCATAAATAGAGAAGAACTTATCAAGATGACCGCTCAACTCTTGCGTTACTACAAATTCATCCAGCTCCTGCCAAACAGACGATGAGTCTTGTTGATCAGCTTTAATGACTCCATTGATAGCCCGAAAAATATCTTTTGTGAAAAGGTCTTTGATCTTCATTTTTATCTCCATTTAATGTTACGGCACCAGCCTGAATGCCCGGTAATAATTATTCGTTTCCAGCCTATCAAATAACTTAAACGATTGACCGCTATAAGCACCGGGATAAAATAATACGACTGATGCATTCCCTGTAACGCTCTGTAAATTATTCAAAAGAGAATGAGCGCGCACCCAGGGCCATATCGTCCCAACCCCGCTTATAAAGATAATGTCATAATCCGCAAGGTGTTTTTTTTCATCAAGCAACTTTATGAAGCGATCCGGTTTGACGGATGCCGATAATGCGTCCCATAACGCCTTTGATCCCTTTTCTGCTTCCAATAAGAAAGCTTTATCCAAATTCCCGCGCTCACGAAGATGTTCAACCATTAAATCAAATAATTTAATGTGCAAAATCTTGATGTGGGCCTGCTGTTGCGCAAGACGCTCGATGATGAAGGAAATATGCTCTCGGATTCTAAGCTCTTCTTCCGGCGGATAATCAAATACATAAAAAGGAATCTCATTACCAAGACCCTTTTTATGCAAAAATCCCTCTTCTGTAATCCTTGGTAAAATTGCGTTTAATCGATCCATAAGATTCATTTGCCCACCTGTATACATTTCAAAACATATTCTTCGTTGTTTTTCTTCAAGCACTCTATCACTTCCGGCACGATCTCGATTTTCTTCAAATGCCAATCATGCGCGCTTTTCAAATAACCCACTTCCACTAAAATCTTATGAATAACGCTACGCATCTTCTTGGCTGTCGAAGGCGGGAAATCCTCCATAAGAGGATCCCTTTGTTTGCACGAAAGAACAAACTCATCCCATAAAGCCGGTGTCAACTTATCTTCCAGTCTTCTGAATTGCTCACGAACGACAAGATCAAGATAATCTCCTAATATTCGGCAATGTTTAATCGCCGCAGCAAAGATAGCCTGCGTCGAGAGACTGGCATCCCCATCCCTAACCATCTGCCATAACTCAGGCTTCATAAGTTCTAAGCGCGAGCGGATATGAGAAGCTACGCGTTTCGATGATAATACGCTAAGTTTCTGCAGAATGTTTTTTTGCTCAATCGCATCTTTCCATTCTTGAGGCGAAACATTACGCAACATAAGATCTGCGATCTTTCTGCTCTCCGGCACCAATAGCGCCCCAGCTGTTATATTAGCTTTATAAACTTCTTCCATATATCAGATTATTACTTCTCCCTAAGAAACGTCTGCCCGCTTTATTATTCTCGATTTATTGTTCGCTCATCGCTTTTAGTCCATCTGTTAATTTCGTCTTTACGAAATCTCCACTGTCCACCGGCCTTAAAAGATGGGATCTTTCCTTCTCTGGCAAGACGTCGGACTGTGAATGTATGCAGTTTAAGATATTTTGCTAACTCTTCTACTGTAAAGGTTTCCATCGCTCCCTCTCATATAGCAAAATGTAGTAAATTGTAGCTAATTATACAACTTTCGACCCCTTTTAGCAATCAAAACTATCTGCCCCCCTCGCCTTGACTTGTGCCAGTTAGTATGGCCTATATGACATGAGGCTAGAGAGGCTGCATATTCGAGAGAAAGGGGGTGCGCTCCATGACAACATATATAGGAGTCTACGTCGGGAACATCCTTTTGGAGCGAGATTTAAAGTATCGGGAATGGCTAAGAAAAGGACGGCCTGTATCGTTCGTAGTACATACAGGGTCTAGCCAAAAGACCATGGGGAGGCTTTGTAAAATATGAATGACAACATTCTTGCGGAAATACTGGCTTTAAAAGATTTGTCGGTCTTGGAGCTTCAAACGAAGTATTCGGAGCTCTTTGACGCCAAAAAGGCTACATCTAACAATAAGACATATCTTTGGCAGAGGATCGCTTATCGAATACAGGAGATCGAATACGGCTGTCTTCCTGCGGAGGCGCTGAATAAGCTCAAAGCGTTAACTCAGGAATACGATCCCATCAATAATCAGGCGCTTCGGTCATACACCGTGGAAAGGCACCATGCTTCGCGCGACAGGCGCCTTCCTATACCGGGTACCGTCATTAATAAGAAGTACAAAGGAACAGAAATCAGAGTCAAAGCGCTCGAACACGGCTTTGAATATAACGACAAGGTCTATAAGACGCTCTCCGCGGTAGCAAAGGCGATAACGGGAGCGCATTGGAACGGATTTTCCTTTTTTAATCTGTAGGTGAATTATGGCTGAAAAGACTGTCACAAAACGATTATACTGCGCGATCTACACTCGTAAATCAACCAGCGAGGGTTTAGACCGGGACTTCACATCTTTGGATAATCAACGTGAGTCCGCTGAGAGCTATATCAACAGCCAAAAGAGTGAAGGATGGATACTCTTGCCAGATCGATATGATGACGGCGGTTATACGGGTGCCAACACCGAAAGGCCCGCCTTGCAAAAGCTAATCGCCGACATAAAAGAAGGCAAGATTAACTGTGTTGTAGTGTATAAAGTCGATAGATTATCGAGGTCATTACTCGACTTCGTCCAGCTACTTGAATTATTCGAGAAGAGCGGCGTCGTCTTCGTGTCAGTAACTCAATCCTTTAACACCAATAATTCCATGGGCCGTCTTACGCTCAATATCCTCCTCTCCTTCGCCCAATTCGAGCGTGAGATCATAAGTGAGCGCGTCAAAGATAAGATGGGTGCTGCTCGCAAGAAAGGTAAATGGTGTGGCGGAAGGCCGATATTAGGTTACGATCTCGATAAAGTAAACCATAAGATTGTAATCAATGAGAAGGACGCGAAATTAGTTCGCGAGATATTCGATCTGTACCTTAAAGAAAGGTCATTTTTGTCTGTAGCGAAGATCCTGAATGAAAAGGGCTATCTTACCAAGCGCCATCCGACTAAATCCGGTGACCATGGAGGCATACGATTCAAGAATACCAACGTCCATCATATAGTGAAGAACGTCTTATATACCGGCAAGGTCAAATATAATGGCGAAATCTACAAGGGCATGCATGAGGCCATAATTTCCGAGGAGATCTTTAACAAGGTGCAGGAAATTAGCGCCAATAATCGCGTAAGGCGCGACTATTCCAAGACTACGCGCAATACGGGCATCTTAAGCCGAATCTTGCGCTGTAAGGCCTGCAATGGCATTATGTTCCACACATATACCAGCAAGAAAAAAGACCGCAAATATCGCTATTATGTCTGCTTAAACGCCCATAAACGAGGCTACGACAACTGCCCCACAAAGTCAGTGAACGCTCACCACATTGAAACCGCCATAATCGATTCTTTAAGGAAAATAGCGGCGGATTCTGAGCTGCGCAAAGGCGCGCTCGAGGATGTAAATAAGCATATCCGCCAAGAGATCGAAGCTCATAACAAGGAAACGAAGGTTCTAATTGAAAAAGCACGTAGTCTGCATAACAAGATCGATAACCTCAAAGAAACTCTGAAGGCTCCGGCTGAAAACAAGCGCGAGATGGAGCAGGAATTAAAGCATCTGACCGCCAAATACGGCGAATACGACTGTCTATTGACCGCGGCGCGCCTGAAAGAGATGTCTCTGGGCCAAAAAATCCTTACAGATCGTGAGCTTGAGGAGGCATTGATCGTAAAGGCGCCTATCTGGAATACGTTCTTTCCTCAGGAACAGCATAAAGCCTTAAGACTTATGCTTAAAGAGGTTGAATATAATGGCTCGGACGGCAAAATCGCGCTCACGTTAAACCACGGCGGGCTTAAATTGCTGTACCTGTTATTACATCCGAACCTTCAAAAGGATCTAAAATAGATGGAGTTCTTATGGGAACGGACTTAAAGTTTGAATTCAACGTGGATTTGCCATCAGTGCGGGCTGAATCTTACAGATGCCGTATGGCTAAAATCTCAAACGAGCCTAAGTTACGACAATATCTGGCACTGGCTTATCAAATACAGAATAGACTGGATGCCGATCCTGCTGTCACTTCGAAGCAAATAGCCGGATGGCTGGGCCTGACACCGCCTAGAATATGCCAGATTATGGATATGCTTTTACTGTGCCCTAAAATCCAACAAGACATTCTGCTATCGAAACGCAAAGCGTTGTACGAGCTTGGCGAATACAATGTCCGCAAGATCGTCACAGAACCTCTCTGGGAAAAGCAGATCGAGCTATGGGACGCCCTCCTGAAGTCTAGTTAATCGATTAATCACAGTCATGTGTTTTTTTAAACCTCGCGAATATCTGGCCAGTGATCGATTAACTAACAGAGTATTAACTAAGAGATAGTGAGAGGCAAAAAGTGTGCAATCTGGCTGAATTCTGGCTGGTTTCACATAAAGCGATCACCACGGCCAAGAGTGGTAAAATCGTTTAAACTGGCGAGATATTTCTGAATTCCTCGACGACAAATCATGACAGAATAGCCGACATTAAAATGTCGGCTACAGTGCTTTATTCTCTGCCTCTCTGATTACAGGCAGTGTTAGTGGTAGCCCCATGGGGATTTGAACCCCAGTCTTTAGGCTGAGAACCTAACGTCCTAGGCCAGGCTAGACGATGGGGCCTTACTTCGCAATCTACACTTAAATTACTTAATGCTTCGTAAGGCAAGCCTGCTTATTACTATCCATTAAACGCTTCTTTAAAAATGCTCTTCCTGAACCAGTTTTAAGATACCTCTCAAAATTATACGCCTTTTCCTTACTGGAAAAAGCAATGTATGTTTCTATTGACCATGGCGAATATCTGCTTGTGTATAATTGAGTATTCGCATTATGCTCCACTAAGCGTTTCTGTAAATTATTTATTATCCCAATATATGTTTTTGAAGGAATTGTCTCGCTCCTCAATATATAAACATACATTATCACCTGGTTTACCATACGAAGCCTTGTCTCGCCTTCCGTAGAAGGCGTAGTATGGTGCGGAGAGGGGGATTTGAACCCCCAAGCCTTGCGGCACATGCCCCTCAAACATGCGTGTCTGCCAGTTCCACCATCTCCGCTTAAAAGTTTATCCGATTATCGCCCTTGTCTCAACTGTCTTCTGACGATTTTCTGGCGCAAAGTCAGCACTCTATCGCCCAATTCGTTCATTAAGCGAAAAGCTTCCATTTTTTTTCCCACGGATATTTTAGCGCCACGAAGTATCTTAGCCTTTTCCGATTCCCAGCCAAACATTATTTTCTTCTCATCAAAATTTTCAGAGCTTTGACATCGAGCAGATCAATATCACGGCCTGCTTCTATCTTCATCTTAATTAATTTCTTCGGTGAAATAACCGAAAGCTTCAACGATCCAACATTTATATTCATCACGTCTTTACTAGCCTCGTCATAATCAACAGATGAGCCTATTATTAAGTCAACCTCTTCGTAGGTTTCATCGCCCTTATAAAAATTTAGGGCTTTCATATTTTTATTCTTTATCCAATCTTTTCGGATTTTAGCGTCCGCCACGTCGATCGGATTCACCGGTTGCTTCACATGATAACCGGCTTTTTTAAGAATATTCACTATTTTACGAAGATTGGAATCCGTCATTTCAGCAAGAATATCCATGTCAAGGGTATTCCTATTGCCACCCAGAAGATTAAAAGCTATGCCTCCCACAAGCGCATACCGCACCTTATGTTTCTGAAATTCCCTGAATATATCTTCGTATATTATCATACTGGGGTACTTATTATATCCAATATATCGATAAAAGCAAGCTTCTCCTAATATTCAGATACCTTGCGAATGGTACGGTGGCTGACGGGCTAGGATTTGAACCTAGACAAGCAGATCCAGAGTCTGCTGTGCTACCGTTACACAACCCGTCAACGTGCTAAATATTATACTATAACTATCAGCTTTTCAATGCTTTTTTAAGCGGGTCTTTTTTCTACCTTCGCCCAGGTGTCTTTCAGCGAAACCGTCCTATTGAACACTATTTTGCCGTCTTTCGCATCCACAGGATCGAGATAAAAATACCCAAGCCTCTCAAATTGATACCTGCTTCCCGGCTCACTTCGGTCAAGCGATGGCTCTAATTTGCATCCCTTCAAAATTTCAAGTGATCCCGGGTTAAGATTTGTCCTGTAATCGGTTCCCTCGGGCATTCCGGAGGGGATATGATCCGGATCTCTCTCTGTAAATAAAGGGCCATATAGCCTGACCTCTGCGTCTATGGCCTTCTCTCGACTCACCCAGTGCATCGTGGCTTTGACTTTTCGTCCATCCGGTGAATCACCTCCACGCGTCGCAGGATCATAGATACAGCGCACCTCCACGATTTCGCCGGTCTTCGGATCCTTAATCACTTCCGTGCAAGTTATGAAGTATGCATATCTTAGCCGCACCTCTTTACCCGGTGACAACCTGTGGAATTTAGGAGGTGGGACCTCGCGGAAATCCTCCTGCTCAATATATATCTCCCGGCCGAACGGCACCTTCCTCGTCCCGGCAGAAAGATCTTCCGGATTATTAATTGCGTCCAGCTCCTCGGTATTTCCTTCGGGGTAGTTCGTTATCACGACCCTCAGAGGACGCAGTACGGCCATTCTGCGAGGTACGGTCTTATTAAGTTCCTCCCGTATCGAGTTTTCCAATACCGTGATATCTACTATCGAATCCATCTTCGCTACACCTATCGAATTACAGAAATTCCGTATCGAAAGCGGCGTATAGCCGCGACGGCGCAAGCCCGATAAGGTCGGCATACGCGGATCATCCCACCCTATGACATAATTCTCTTTAACAAGCTGTAATAATTTCCTCTTGCTGAGAACGGTATTGCTCAGATTAAGCCGGGCAAATTCTATCTGCTGAGGATGATATGTTTTAAGCGCATCCAGTATCCAGTCGTATAACGGCCTGTTATTTTCGAACTCGAGAGTACAGATCGAATGCGTTATGCCTTCTATCGAATCGCTGATGCAGTGCGCAAAATCGTACATCGGATAGATGCACCACTTATCTAAAGTGCGATGATGGCGCTCGCGCTTAATCCTATATAAGACGGGATCGCGCATAACGATGTGCGGACTGGCCATGTCGATCTTAGCGCGCAAGACTCGCGAGCCGTCGGCGTACTCGCCATTTCTCATCCGGGCAAATAGATCGAGGTTCTCTTCGACAGATCTGCCTCTATGCGGCGACTCTTTCCCGGGCTCCGTCAATGTGCCACGATATTTACGTATGGTATCGGCATCGAGATCATCCACATAAGCCGATCCGAATTTGATAAGCTGTACGGCATAATCATAGATCTGTTCGAAGTAATCTGAGGCGTAGAACAGCCTGTCCTGCCAGTCAAACCCTATCCACTTAACATCCTCGATGATAGCATTCACGTATTCGGACTCTTCCTTCTCGGGGTTCGTGTCATCCATACGCAGGTTACAGAGGCCGCTATAGTCACGCGCTATGCCGAAGTTAAGGACTATCGATTTGGCGTGCCCTATATGCAGATAACCGTTAGGCTCCGGAGGGAAACGTGTGTGGACTTTTGTGCCAAACCTGCCGAGACGCAAATGCTCGTCTATTATATCTCTTATAAAATTATTCGGGGTGGGCTTCTCCATGTAACTTTTAAGACCCTGCCCGACGCATGCGTTCTATGACTTTGGGCTTACCCAATATCTCCATCATCTCAAATAGCCCGGCACCCGTCGTCTTACCGCTTATCGCGACGCGGGTCGGATGAATGATCTGCCCTGCCTTCAGGCCTTTATCTTCCGCCATAGTCCGGCATGCCTCCTCGAGCTTAGCATGGGAAAAGTCGTCCATATGCTCCAGTAGTCCGGCAAAATGATTCAGGATGCTCTTATTTTCAGCGCTCTTCAGGTGTTTCTCTACGCCTTTTTCATCGATAGAATACACGTCGCCAAAGAAGTGATCTGTGGCCGTAATAAATTCCGCTAATGTCTTTATCCTTATCTTATATAGGTCTATCAACCGTATAAGCACTTCATCCGATGCTAAATTTGTATTTCCGGAATCCGCCATAATCTTCTTCACCATAGGCAATAGATCCTTCCCGCTCTTCCTGGCCAGATATTCACCGTTAATCCATCTCAATTTCTGCAGATCAAATTTTGCCTGAACCCCGGTCATATTCTTTATATCAAATATCTTTACCGCCTCATCTAATGTTATAATCTCCCGATCACCGCCCGGCGACCAGCCTAAGAGCAGTAAATAATTAACGAGCGCCTCGGGCAAATAACCTTCTGCCTTATATTCCTCCACCGATACGCCCCCATGCCTCTTAGATAACTTCGCGCCATCGGCACCCATTATTAACGGCATATGTCCAAACTTGGGAACTGGAAGCCCCAGGGCTTCGTAAAACAAGATCTGCTTCGGTGTATTAGATAAGTGGTCATCTCCTCTTATGATATGCGTTATGCCGAGATGCGCATCATCCACCACACAACAAAAGTTATATGCAGGTGAGCCATCCGATTTTATCATTACCTGGTCTTTGATGTCGTTGGTATTGAAACTCACCTTTCCGTGAATCATGTCGTCGATCTCGATCGTCCTGCCTTCGGGCATTTTAAATATATAGGCATCCCCTTCTCGATACGCCTTACCAGACTTTACTAATGATTCGGCGGAGGAGCGATATACATCGAAACGCTTTGACTGGCGTAGCGGCGGCTCGTCCCAGTTAATACCGAGCCACTTCAGATCGGTGACTATCTCTTCAAGAAATCTCTCTTCCGACCTGGCAATATCGGTATCCTCTATGCGCAGTAAGAATTTGCCTCCGGATGACCTGGCGTAAACCCAATTAAAAAGCGCCGTCCTGGCGCTTCCTATATGCAGATAGCCCGTCGGGCTGGGAGCAAATCGAACTCTGGCCATTTAAATCCTATACCCTTTTTCGAGCGCGCTCTTATTCAGGAGGAATAGTTCGTCCTTGCCCTTCAGGATCTCTTTTAATGCGGCTATGACATTACGCAGAGTGATCATCTTAGAACGCTTAACGAAGGCTCCGGCGGCGACCATATTGGCACACTTAGTGTTGCCGAGCTTCGAGGCAAGAATCGTCATAGGTATGTTCAATACCTTCACATCTCTTCTCTTACAACCCTCATCTATCATGGACTTATTTAAAATCAATACTCCGCCTTCTTTAAGCTTGCCTTCATATTTCAGCAGTGACGGCTTGTTCATCACGATCAATATGTTGGGGCTATCCACTACGGGACTGGCTATCTCTTCTTTGGATATCTTCACCATGGAATAAGCTGTCCCTCCCCTGACTTCGGCTCCGTAGGAAGGCATCCACGTCACATGCTTCTTTGCTAAAAGGGCAGCTTCAGCGAACAGCTTTCCCATGAACATGATCCCCTGTCCGCCAAAACCGGCGCAAAGAATCTCTTCAATATTACTGCTCGTTTTCTTGGTCCGCACTTATTCAAACCTCATATTAATTTCGATAACAGCTAACAACTTTTGATAACCCCGAGTGGATAAAAAATAGCGACGTCATTCTTAATCCTGTCGGAAGCCTGTATGGGCGTCATTCCCCAGTATGTTGGGCACATAGACAGGACTTCCACTATTGAAAATCCTTTGCCGTCTATCTGCATTTTGAATGCTTTCGAAATCGCGCGTTTTGCCCGTAAAACCTCATGCGATGAATTTACCGCCACCCTCTCCACATACTTAACTCCCGGCAAAACAGCGAGCATTTCGAGTATCTTTAAAGGGTACCCGTCTCTACGAAGACTGCGCCCCTCCATCGTAGTAGATGTCTTTTGTCCGGCAAGCGTTGTCGGCGCCATCTGTCCGCCCGTCATGCCATAGACACCGTTGTTAACAAATATAACGGTAATATTTTCGCCTCTATTGGCGGCATGTATTATCTCGGCTGTGCCGATTGCTGCGAGGTCTCCGTCACCCTGATAAGTAAATACTATATTATTAGGTCGCACCCTCTTAATGCCGGTGGCCACAGCGGGCGTCCGCCCGTGCGCAGCCTCTGTAACATCAAAATTCCAGTACTCGTACGCTATTACAGCACAGCCGACCGGCGCGACGGCAATAACCCGGTCCCGTATCCCGTACTCATCTATCGCTTCGCAAATAAGCCTGTGAATTATCCCATGGCCACAGCCCGCACAGTAGTGGTGCTCTACGGCTCTTAAGCTTTTTACGCTCGCTTCGGCATTTTTCAAAGCAGTATCTTTTTTCTGGATCATCACACGCCGGCGCCTCCCAGGGATTCGATATGTTTCAGTATCTCGCCTTCGCCGGGCACCCCTCCGCCCATCCTACCGTAAAAATCCACCTCCACTTTACCGTTAACCGCGAGCCTCACATCTTCCACCATTTGCCCTGCGCTCATCTCAACGACGAGGAACTTCTTAGCTCTGGCACAAGCTTCTTGAATAACTTTATCAGGGAACGGCCAGAGAGTTATAGGCCGGATCAGACCGACTTTAAGCCCCTTGGCGCGAGCCAAGGTCATAGCGGCCTTTGCTATCCTGGCCACAGAGCCATAGGCGACAATTATTATATCGGCATCTTTTGTGTTAAAACTCTGGCTGTAAACTTCAACCTCTTTAATAATTTTGAATTTTTCCTGTAAATGTTTATTGTGCTCCTCGAGGGCGCCGTCTGCCAGCAATAATGACTTAATAACGCGCGGCTCTCTGCCCTTACATCCCGTAAGCGCCCAAGGTTTATCATAATGCTTGGGCTCTATTTCCGAAGGAATGGTCAATGGCTCCATCATCTGGCCGAGAAGCCCATCTCCAAGTATAAGGACAGGCATTCTATATTTATCGGCAAGATCGAAGGCGGTTATGGTTAGATCCAACATATCCTGTACCGATGCGGGCGCCAGCACTATTAATTTGTAGTCTCCGTGGCCTCCGCCTTTCACAGATTGAAAATAATCACCCTGAGAGGGAGCTATATTGCCCAACCCGGGACCGCCTCTCTGCATATTTACTATCACACAGGGTAATTCGCAGGCGGAAAGATATGAAATGCCCTCCTGCTTCAAGCTTATGCCGGGGCTCGACGAAGATGTCATGACCCGCACGCCGGCGGCGCTTGCGCCAAATACCATATTTATTGCCGAGGTCTCACTCTCGGACTGAATAAAGACGCCGAGCGTCTCATTCATGCGCTTTGACATATAGCTCGTGAGCTCATTCTGCGGAGTTATCGGATAGCCGGCGTAGAACTTACATCCGGCTAACACCGCGCCTTCGCCGCAGGCCTCATTACCGCACATCAACACTCTATTTTTACTCATATATCTCTATAGACCTCTATCGCACCATCCGGACAGATAACAGCGCACATGGCGCATCCCGTGCACTTACCTTCGGAGAAACAGGCCGATTTAATACCCTTAATATTAAGTTCCTTCTCGATCTTAATCAGGTTATTTGGACAGTTCACCACACAGAGGTAACAGCCCTTACATTTATTCTTATTTATCTTTATCTTCGCCATAAAATTATTCCGTAATATGGTAATGGCTACCCAGCCACCCACTCTCCCTCACCATGTAATTTTTCAGCTTTTCGGCACTTTAATAGCAAAAATTACATCATCTCTCTTATAATTACATCGCAAATAGCCTGGGGTGTCAAGTTATACTTTGAAAATAGCTCTTCTCTCCTGCCGTGTTCTATGAATTTATTCGGCAAGCCAAAACGCTTAATCTTAATACTGCCTATATGAGCTCGCTCGATGAATTCCAGGATTGTCGAGCCAAATCCGCCATCCAGCACGCCATCCTCTATGGTTATAAACCTCTTTATTCTGCCAAAAATCTCTACTAATAGCGTCTCATCCAGAGGTTTTATGAAACGTGCGTTCACGACCGTGGCGTTTACTCTTTTTTTAGCCAGGAGATCTGCCAATCCAAGCGCTGTTTCGGCCATAGCACCGATTGAAATTATCGCAATATCCGCGCCATCTCTTAAAACTTCGGCCTTACCCAACTCTATCGGAAGGCTCGGCGCCATGCTTAACGAACTGCCACCTTTCGGATAGCGAACAGCGCAAGGTGAATTTAAAGATACAGCGAACTCGAGCATCGCCTTTAGTTCTAAAGGAGTAGCCGGCGCCATGAATGTAAGATTCGGAATATGCCTTAAATATGCTATATCAAATGAGCCATGATGTGTCGGCCCATCCTCCCCCACTAGCCCGGCCCTATCCAGGCATAGTGTCACGGGCAAATTCTGCAGGCATACGTCATGCACTATCTGATCATAAGAACGTTGCAAAAATGTAGAGTAAGCCGCTATAACCGGTTTAAATCCGCCTCGAGCCAGCCCCGCGCTAAAACCTACCGCGTGCTCCTCAGCAATTCCCACATCGAAGAAACGTTCAGGATACTTATTGGCATACTTTTTAAAACCGGTTCCATCAATCATCGCCGCGGTAACCCCTATTATCTTAGAATCTACGGCTCCAAGCTCCACTATCTTATCGGCAAAAGCATCAGTAAATGTCTCGGATGCCTTTTTTTCTCCTATTTTTTCTCCGCTATTTATATCGAACGGTCCCGTACCGTGGAATGACATAGGATCGTCTTCGGCAAACTTATACCCCTTGCCCTTCTTTGTAACCAAATGTATAAAGATCGGCTCGTTAAGATCTTTTAGATTACGCAGCATTAATATTAAATGGCGCAGGTCGTGTCCGTCCATCGGCCCGAAATATCTGAAACCCATCTCCTCAAATAGAATCCCGGGCGTGAGCAGGTTCTTTAATCCCTCTTCCAACTTTCTCGCCGCGCGATATGCCCTGAAACCGAAACGCGGTATGCGTTTCACCAACTTCTCAATGTCCTTCCTTATCTTATTGTAAGTCGGAGCGGTTATTATCCTATTAAGATACTTGCTTAGGGCGCCGACGCTTTGAGTGATAGATAATTCATTATCATTTAAGATAACTATCACGTCTTTCTGGGTGTGCCCGGCATGATTTAATGCTTCAAATGCCATGCCTCCGGCCAAAGACGCATCGCCTATCACCGCTATAATTTTCTCCGAAGAACCCTGTAAGTCGCGCGATGCTACCAGGCCCAGGGCGGTGGATATCGACGTGGACGCATGACCGCATGTAAAGACGTCATGAAGCGGACTCTCTTCCCTGTTCGGAAATCCGCTTAAGCCCCCCAATTGCCTTAGACTGTGAAAGTTATCACGCCTGCCCGTTATTAGTTTATGGGTATAGGACTGATGCCCTACATCCCATATAATCTTATCATCCGGCGTATTGAATACATAATGGAGCGCGAGCGTAAGCTCCACCGCGCCAAGGCTCGAAGCCAGGTGTCCCCCGGTCCTCGAGACAGTGCCTAATATAGCTGCCCTTATCTCTTCGGCAAGCTCCGGCAGGTGCGCGGCATTTAACTTACGCAGGTCACTCGGACTATTAATATTATCGAGTATTCTTCCCATATCAGATTCGTCTCTTCAACATAAAGTCAGCGATCTCTCTAAGTCTGTCGGCATCTGAACCGAACACCTCGAGAGCGCTTATCGCCTTAATGGTCGCATCACCCGCCAATGCCCTTATCTTAAGAGCCTCGAGCGAAGGAGTGGAAAAGTTATCGCTGTCCATAATATCGTCTACGAGTTGAAATGCCGAGCCTACCGACTCTCCAAACTCCGCCATAGCCCTGATCTTCTTATCGCTTGTACCGGCGGCTATTGCACCCAACTTAGCCGACACCTCAAACAGCTTAGCCGTCTTCAGATTATTTATACGCTTTTGCGTAAATGCGCTGATGCGTTTATTTTTAAAGCTGATATCCATCGCTTGGCCGCCGACCATCCCGTATGTACCGATAGCTTCGGACAATTTCTTTACAGCGGTAAAGCCGGTCCTGGCATCGAGACATTTCGATATGACATTAAATGCGAGCGTTAATAGCGCATCCCCGGCAAGTATCGCGTTGGCTTCGCCAAATTTTTTATGGACTGTCGGCTTACCGCGCCTGTAGTCATCGTCATCCATAGAGGGAAGATCGTCGTGGATGAGCGAATAGGTATGGACCATCTCTATGGCCGAGGCAATAACGAGCGCATCCGCGAAATGATGCCGTCTGGGCATGCAAGTTTTACATGCCTCCAGTACGATTATCGGGCGTATGCGTTTACCTCCGGAAAAGACGCTGTATCTTATGGCCCTGTGGATCGTCTTCGGCTCATGGTCTATTTCGGGAAGATACTTGTCGAGCGCCTTGTCGATGAGGCTCCTCGAATCTTCTATGTAACTCTTTAGACTTTTGGCCACCTTATTATAACAACCCTTCTCTGGAACCGAGCTTTGCCCTTTTCCTTCTTGGTTCCTGCGGTTTTTCATCTTCCTCATCCGATGACTCATCGAACTCTTTCAGCTCCACTGAGCCGTCTTCGTTCTTCAATAATATCTCGACCTTCTTTTTAGCCGTCTCCAATTTCTTCGCGCAGGTCTTCGACAGTTTTATGCCCTCCTCATACTTTTCGAGCGCCTCATCGAGAGGGAGGTCTCCATCCTCGAGATCCTGCACGATCTTCTCCAGCTTCTTCAGAGCTTCCTCGAATTTTATTTCAGCCGCCATATCATCCTACCTCCTCGACTTTGCTTATAAATTTACCCTTACCAAGTTTAGTTTCGATCCTGTCGCCCGCACTAATATCAACTATGCTCTTTATGATTCTACCATCTGAGAGCCGCGACGAAATGCTATATCCGCGATTTAATATCGATAACGGGCTTAATGCCTCCAGCTTCTGCGTCAATAGATTAAGGCTTTCGAACCGCATCTTTACCAAGTGTTCCAAACGTATAGACATATCTTTACCGAGATCGTCTATCATCTGCTCATACTGCTCGAGCCTCTTAAGCGGTTGTTTAAGCGCATAGCTCTCTCTAAGGCGAGCGAGCCTGTGCGTCATAAGATCGAGTATATTTAAGAGTGCGTTCTTCAGCCTCGAGGTATTAGTCTTAATACTATTTACGAGATCTTCTTTTTTGGGGATCACGAGCTCCGCCGCGGCCGACGGGGTCGGAGCGCGCAGGTCCGCTACAAAATCCGCGATCGTATAATCTATCTCATGGCCGACTGCGCTAATGACCGGTATCTCTGAGTCGTATATTGCGCGGGCTACTACTTCTTCATTGAACGCCCACAGGTCCTCGAGGCTTCCTCCGCCGCGACCTATGATCATCACGTCTATATTTTTAAGCTTGTTGAAATCTCTGATGGCCAAGGCTATTTCATCCCTCGCTCCATCGCCTTGCACTCTGACCGGATATATTATTATCTCTACATTCGAGTATCTTCGTCTGGCAATATTGAGCATGTCACGTATAGCTGCGCCTGTGGGGCTGGTCACAATTCCGATTTTAGTGGGCAGGTGCGGTATCGGAACTTTGTGGGACTGGTCGAATAATCCTTCCTTAAAGAGCCTCTCTTTTAACTGCTGAAACTGTAGCTGTAGCGCGCCTATGCCCTTAGGCTCAATCTCCTCAATTATCAGCTGGTAACCGCCCCGAGGTTCATAGACGCTTATCTTACCTAAACAGATAACCTTCTGTCCGTCCTTAGGCTTGAATTTGAGCCGCTCATTCGCGCGTTTGAACATCGCGCACTGGATAACCGAGCCGGCGTCTTTAAGGCTGAAGTACATGTGTCCGGAGGAATGCAGAACGAAGTTCGATATCTCACCCTCGACCCATAGATTCGGGAACGAGCTCTCGATTATCTGACGAATATACCTAGTCAGCTCTGAAACTGTATAAACATGTTTCTCTTTGGTCTCTTGCAAAATATCGTTAAAAGGTCTTTTCATATGTTGACCCGGACTATCCCTAAGCCTAAGTTATGTTCGCACTGAAAATATTTCCCCATAAGCTTTAGCTATAGGAGGACCGGCCTTTTGTTCAGCATAAAAAGGGGAACCTTGCGGAACTCGGCCTCCATAGGAGGCCTCATTATCCGCCACTGCTTATTCTATAGTTAAACTAAAGATATCTTATAGCGGATAACGCCTGCACTTATACTACTGCGGCATCCTCGGTTCTTTTAAACCCTTTTTTTGCTTCTCAAAAGACCTAATATTTTCAATATGCTCACTATAACTTAGGCTTAGGTCTTACAAATATTACTCCACTCCGATAAATTTTTGCGCTCATGCGTCAGATGGCGGGATATCTGGTGGCCCACCTGGAGCGACTGCGGAAGGTGGCCACCAGATATCCCGCCTGAGTACCGCAGAGCAAAAAACTCACTCCCCCAGCTTCTCCTGGACCCTCTTTATTGAGTTAGCCCTGCCGGTCTTATCGTCTATGTCAATGATAGCGCCATGGAGCTGAATATCTCCCTCGGCCATCTCGAACTTCGTGGGCAACTGTGACAGGAAACGGCGGATGATCTGCTCTTTCTTGCGGCCAATTACGCCATCGAACGGACCTGTCATTCCTACATCAGAGATGAATGCGGTGCCGCCCGATAAAATCTTCTCGTCGGCAGTCTGTATATGAGTGTGCGTTCCGAGAACAGCGCTGACTTGTCCATCCAGAAAGTATCCTAACGCGATCTTCTCGCTTGTAGCTTCGGCATGCATATCGACTATTATTATCCTGACCTTGTCCTTTATTTTATCGACTATTTCTTTGACGGTCCGGAATGGGCATTCCACAGCCTGCATAAATACACGTCCTACCAGATTGATTACTCCGACGTTGACTCCCGACTTCGATTCGAATATGCCATAACCGAACCCCGGCGCACCTGGAGGGTAATTGGCAGGTCGAAGCACTCTTCTATCGCTACCGAGGGACTCGACCATCTCCTTTCTCTTCCAGATGTGATCGCCGGACGTTATGACATCGATGCCATAGCTTAATAGTTGGTCCGCCAGCGCGCTCGTTAGCCCACTGCCTGCGGCTGTGTTCTCACCATTGGCTATAACGAAATCTAAGTTTTCACGCTTAGTGATCTTCGGTACAAGCTCTTCGATAGCGCGTCTTCCCGGTGAGCCGACTATGTCCCCGATGAACAATATTCGCATAATCCCCTTGTTCTATTTATTTTGACGGTACTATTCGTCCGCCTTATTTTGCGTACTCGACAGCCCTGGTTTCGCGCACCACGGTAACTTTGATCTGTCCCGGGTACTCTAACCCCTCTTCGATCTTTTTCGTGATATCACGCGCCATGACGGCGGCCTGAGCATCCGTCACTTTGTCCGGTAATACCATTACGCGTATCTCGCGCCCGGCCTGTATCGCGTATGCCTTAGCAACCCCTTTAAATGAATCCGCTATCGCTTCGAGCTTTTCGAGCCTCTTAACATATGTCTCGAGCGTCTCTCGTCTGGCGCCCGGCCTGGTCGCGCTGATGGCATCCGCCGCCTGCACAAGAACCGCCAGCAGTGTCTTAGGTTCTATATCCTGATGATGCGCCTCTATCGCATGACAGATGTTCTCCGACTCGCCGTACTTACGGGCAAGGTCTGCCCCGAGCTTCGAGTGTGTGCCTTCGACCTCATGGCTTATCGCCTTTCCAATATCATGCAGAAGGCCTATCCTCTTCGCCAGAGTGAAGTCCAGCTTTAATTCGCTCGCCATCACACCCATCAGATACGCCACCTCTTTAGAGTGCTGCAACACATTCTGTCCGTAACTCGTTCTGTATTTTAAGCGGCCTAAAAGTTTTATTATCTCGGGATGAACGCCGTGCAAACCCGTATCAAATAAGGACTTCTCACCCTCTTCGCGCATCGTGTTCTCCATCTCCTTCTTAACCTTCTCGACTATCTCTTCTATCCTGCCGGGATGGATACGTCCGTCCTGTAAAAGGCGCTCCAGCGATATCTTCGCTATTTCACGCTTTATCGGATCGAACCCGGATAGTATAACGGCCTCCGGTGTATCGTCAATTATAACGTCTATACCCGTGGCTATCTCGAGCGCCCGTATATTGCGCCCTTCACGCCCTATGATCCTGCCTTTCATCTCATCACTGGGCAGGTGGACTACACTTACCGTGGTCTCCACGGTATGATCGGCCGCACAGCGCTGAATAGCTAAACCTATGATCTTCCTGGCCTCTTTATCGGCTTTCTCCTTGGCCTCTTCCTCACTGCGCTTTATAAATATCGCCGCCTCCTGCTTCACTTCGTCTTCAAGTTTTTTCAAGAGCAGTTGGCGCGCCTCATCTCTGGTCATGCCCGATATATTCTGAAGCTTCTCTTTCTCTTCCTGCAGTAACCTGTCCATCTCTTTATCTTTAGATATAATCTGCTTCTCTTTCTCGATTAAGGTATGGTCTCTTCTATCGTTTTCCTTTTCCTTTCGGTCGAGGATATCTACTTTCCGATCAAGATTCTCTTCCTTCTGTATGAGTCTCTTTTCCAGTATTATGAGCTCCTGTCGGCGGTCCTTAGTCTCTTTTTCAAACTCCGTCCTGAGCTTTAGAAGCATATCTTTTGCCTGAAGCTCTGCCTCATACTTTAATTTATCGGCATCACCCCTTGCCGCCTCAACCATATTTTTAGCTTTATCTTCGGCCGCCCTGACTTTGCTCTTTGCATGAAACTTGCGTATGAAATACCCCAGCCCAATGAAAGCAACCGCAGCTATTCCGGCAAGGCCAATGTAGATTATAGTTATCTCCTGGTGTTGCATATATGCCCCCCTATGTTGAAACCGAAAAAGGCAAAGAAACATGCCCCGATGCACAAGTTAATGTGCATCGAAAAACCTTCTTTAGCACTCTTTACGGTGTTATGCTGTGATGGTTTTCCAGACGGGAACGTCGTGAGAATCTCTGGGTAGGTACTCCAAGACTTGAAAGTCGAAGGCCAGGCCTATCGTCTTAGTCTTTTTAGGAAGACAGCATAGAAACCTGTCGTAATAGCCATGTCCTCGGCCCAGCCTAACATTATTTTTGTCAAAGGCTATGCCCGGCACCACAACCAAGTCTATATCTTCTAAAGGAACCTCTTTCACGTGTCCAACTATCGGTTGGTAGATTCCAAAATGCTGTCTTTCCAAGTCTTTTTCCCTATCCTTTATTTCGCCTGCAATTAAGCGTCTTTCTTCTTTTAGTATCACAGGTACGCAGACTCTCTTCCCCATCTTTACCGCCTCGTCTATCATCGAAAGCGTATTCACTTCATCCCGAAGCGAGACGTAAAACATCACAAGCTGTGCCCTTTTGAACTCCTCCTCATTAAATAACCTGTCCTGTATTATAGCACTTTTTTTCGATTTTTCAAGTGCCGAATAGGACCTTATCTTCTCTTTAATATGGCTTCGTATCTTATGCTTCAATTATAAGGGGCCTCTCCCAAAGGATTTATTAATGTGCATCCTTAAACTTCTTGTCCACAACGGGCTTGCCATGTTTCTTAAGGTAATCGTTTATTGCCCCGGTAAGCGCCTGTTCAGCCAATACCGAACAATGCATCTTTATCTTGGGCAATCCTCCGAGAGCTTCTGCAACCGCGTGATTAGAGACCTTAAGGGCCTCCTCTATGGTCTTGCCCTTAACGAGCTCAGTCACCATGCTCGATGTCGCTATTGCCGCGCCACATCCGAACGTCTTAAACTTCGCATCGATTATTGTCTCAGTTGCGGGATCGACCTTTATATACAGCCGCATGATATCTCCGCAAACAGGGTTCCCGACATTGCCAATGCCGTCCGCGTCCGGTATCTCACCCACGTTGCGCGGATTCCGGAAATGTTCCATGACCTGATCTGAATACTGTCCTTCCATCTTTATTTTCCTTTCTCATATAGGGGCGACATGTCTCTCAATCTCTGTATGATCGGAGGCAGTACCTTCAGCACATAATCGATATCTTTTTTTGTATTATCTCTTCCCAATGAAAACCTTATAGACCCTTGTGCGTCACCCGCATCGATACCCATCGCCGTTAGCACATGAGACGGCTCGAGCGTCCCGGAAGTGCAAGCCGAGCCGGTCGAGACGGCTATTCCCTCCATATCCATGTTCAGCATTATGGACTCGCCTTCCAGATATTTGAAACCAATATTCAATGTGTTAGGCAGTCTCTTTTCGGGCTCCCCGTTAAGTCTCGTATCCGGTATAGCTTGGGCTATATTTTTATACAGGTAATCTCTGAGCTCGCATAATCTTTTAGGCTCCTCCTGTGCTTCCTTCTTCGCAAACTCCGCGGCCCTGCCAAGCCCGACGATGCCCGGCACATTCTCTGTGCCCGCGCGCCTACCCATCTCCTGGTGCCCACCATGCATTATCGTATCGACCTTAGTAGATTTCTTAATGTAGATGGCTCCAACGCCTTTCGGTCCATAGATTTTATGCGCGGACATCGATAGGATATCGACGGGCAAGTCCTTCGCTTGAAACGTTACCTTGCCGACAGCCTGGACGGCATCCGTATGAAAGTATACGCCTCTCTCTTTCGCGATTTCCCCCATCTTCTCTATGGGCTCGATTGTACCGACTTCGTTATTCGCGTACATTATCGATATCAGCACTGTACTGTCCGTTATTGCCTTCTTTACGTCGTTCGGATTGATAAGGCCGTACCCATCCACCGGCAGATATGTAATCTTATATCCGTCCTTCTCGAGTGCTTTCATCGAATTAAGGACCGCACTATGCTCGATGGACGATGTAATTATATGATTCCCTTTTTTGCGCATCGCATGCACTGCACCCTTAATGGCAAAATTATCCGCTTCTGTTCCGCCGGATGTGAATATTATCTCCTCGGGGCTCGACGCGCCCAAGAGACTCGCGACCTCCTGCCGTGCCTTATCCACAGCCACGCGCGCCTGACGGCCAAATCGATGTATGCTCGATGCGTTACCGTAAACATCTTTACAGTACGGCATCATCGCTTCCAGCACCTCTTCGCGCATTCTGGTTGTGGCGTTGTTATCCAGATATACAAGTCTCATAATGTCTCCCTCATCTTATCTTGTCCGCCTCACGGCAGAGATATCCTAATATCGTGGGCTACGGACAATAATTGATCACTTATACGATACCATTTTCGGAAGACTTGTCAAGCATCCCCCGCTACGTTCAACTGTTTAATGCTATATAAAAATATCTAACCAGGTTAGATGTCTACGATAACTATAATTTGAGATTACGGGGCTTGAGGCTTTTGGAGTGATCTTTGGGGGGTCTTGGTTGTCTGAATAGATCGAGCTTGTTCTGCCTCTTAAGTTCGTTATATATCAGGATCCATGCGCAGTCTTTGTCCTTATCGACTTCGCACTTGCCATTGTTCTGGCCGCCACATGGTCCGCTCATGAGCGACTTCGGACAGCGCGTCACAGGACAGATAAGGCCGGTCAGTTCGAGAACGCAGTCACCGCACGCAGTGCACCGCTCGAGAAACGCGTTATTTGAATCTATCTGCCCCATGAAGAGAGTGTCACATCCGACGTGTATCGGCTTTTCAATGCGCAGATTGTCTTTAACCGACTGCATACCGAGACCGCAAGCGAATACCAGAATGGCATTCGAGGCCTCTATCTCCTTACGGCTCTTCGCGAGCTCCACTTTAAGTTTTCCGGCGACGCACGGGGCCGAAGGAATACAGTAGCCGGTAACAATTTTGCCTTCCTTCTCGAGGAGCTCCTTTATCTTCTTAACGTCATCCTCGCCGCCTGTTTTACAAACAGTTGAGCATTCCCCGCATCCTACGATAAATATCTTATTTTTCGTATCGAGCGATTTCAGTATCTCTTCAAATGCTTTCTGCTTTGTTATTATCATTATCTATTTCCTCTGTAGATTAGATTAAAATAATCTTTTTTGCGATGGTTTTATCTTAATATGTTCTTCTATTTTAGCAATGAGCTTATCTGCCCTGACTATACTGTCCTGCACTTCCTTGTGAGATTCGGAAAATAACGCGTCATATTGCAAAGGATGCCTCTTTTTACGCATTCGCTTAAACCCCCTCGCAAGATCTCCACATTCCTGACCCAGCACCCTATCAACACATTCCGTTATAGTGGCATGAGTATATTTATCTGTTGGCCTGTAACCGTAATATCTTATTAGCGCGTTACCTGCGTGTATTAACGCATCGTATGCGCATTTGTACGCTGTTAAAGGAAATCTTTTTAAGTTAAATTCGGCGGCCGCTAATTCATCCTCCGCAAACTGTAAAAATTCAACTATCTTCTCTTTCGTAGTATTTTCTTTTACTATTTGCCCATTTTTAAGCAGGTCATTAAATAGCACGCATCTCTCCCTTTAACATTATTTTTGGCCTGCCAAGAATATTCCGGATGAAATTGTCATTTCTTTTCACTTTTTCTTTAAACTCTTTTTCCGGATAGACGTTATAATTTATTTCTCTGCCCAATATTCGCTCGGCAGATTCGATGGCTTTAAGCAATTCATCTTCATTGGGTTTGCCAACTATTAGCAAATCGATATCGCTTGCGGCATTCTCGTTATTGGCGGCGTAGGAACCGTATATAAAAGAAAGCTCGATGTCTTTCATCTTAATGATTATATCTCTCAACCTTCCCTCTACTCCGATGGTTTTAAAAAAAATGGATTTGAGTTCGCCAAATAGCGGATATTGCTTATTTAGGTAAAAATGCTTTTGATTTCCTTTTATATGGACAGTAAATATCCCTCCCTTTTCGAGAGCGGCTAATTCTTTCGACAGATTACCGGGATCCTCATTAATAATTGAAGCCAGTTGCCTTACGTATAGATGCTTTGCAGGATTTGTAAAATAATAGGATAATATCTTCTGCCGTAATCTTGACTTTGTCACTTGAATAACGCTGACCATATAGTGTCTCTTTTTACAACTATCGTAGTATAAAGTTACAACTATTTCAAGCTATTTTAGTTACTTTCAGGATAATACCGAACTGTCTGGGCCTCGTTAGGATCGCTTTTTTTTCTTGCTGAAGGTCGCACTCCTCTTCCGTTCCGGTTTTACAGTTTCGCTTACTCTGACCCTTTCCTGATGCCGCACAGGTGCGATACTTGGCATAGAGTGAGTGCTGGCCACATTGGGATTAAATGAAGTGTCGATCCTGCGCTTTGAAAAACAATCCTTACAGTATACCGGACGATCACCCGTAGGCTTAAAAGGCACTTCGCATTGCTTTTTGCAGTCTGCGCAGACTGCTTTATGCAGAATCCTTTCTCTGAAATTATTGTCCTGTCTCTCATCGCGACGTTGGGGCGACTGTGCATGCGGCGCGCTATGCGTGAAGAGCCTGGGAAAACGTCGCTCGGCAGGCGGTGTTGCCAAAGATTTATTAATGAGAGTGTCCATCTTCTTTTCTATAATCGCGAGCTGTTGCTGCATAGTACCGATCAGACCCATTATAGCCGGAAGTCCCTGAGTTGATTCTGTATTACTTTTACTGCTGGTGCGCTTTTTCATTTTACCTCTCTACGTTAAATTGTTTATGCTACATGGTAGTGGTTAATTGACCGCCAACGCTTTCCTATTAAACGATCTCCCCCTATATCACCGGCTCGACGCGCGTGATCTCCGGCACTGCGGCTTTGAGTTCTCGCTCTACGAAGTTAGCCAGCGTCATTTGGCTCATCGGACAGCCCGCGCATGCGCCTTTCAGCCGGACCTTCACCACTCCGCTCTCTATAGAGACGAACTCGATGTCACCACCGTCTTGTTGCAGTCCCGCCCTTACCTTTGCAAGCGCCTTCCCTATCTTCTCTTTCATTGTTATTTCCTTTCTATTTACTCAAAAGCTCTTTAACATCGTTTTCAAAAACTTCTTTTGCCCTGAAACCTATATACTTCTTCGCTACCTTAAAATCTTTATCGATTACGAACGTCGTTGGTATCGACCTTATCGGACCATAAGCGCTCTCCGCTTTATCGTCTCCGATAAGAACGGTATAATTAATACCGAGTTTTTCTGTAAATGGCTTTACGTCATCCAGCGGAGTTAGCGAAACTCCTATCATGACGAAATCCTTATCTTTATACTCTTCCTGAAGGGCGATGAAGTCGGGTATCTCCTGCCTGCATGGAGGGCACCATGTGGCAAAGAAGTCGAGTATTATGACCTTGCCTTTAAAACTGGACAGCTGGATAGCGTTACCTTTAATATCTTGCAATTTAATATCCGGGGCCGACTGGTCCTGGGCGGAGATACTCGCGCATCCGTACAGCAGAATTGCCGGAACAATCAAACTAAGCATAACAACCAATGTGCTCTTTCTCATTACCTGCCCTCCCATTATTTTACGAATATTCTCACTATCCGCTCAGTAATTACATTCAGCGAATCCGTTATTATAAGGATTCCGACTACTATGAGAATAGCGCCGGCGGCCCTATTAATATACATCATTATTTTTTTGAACCGGTTTAAGTAAGCCAGGAACGTCTGCATTGCCAAAGCCGTGATCAGAAACGGGACTCCTATGCCCAGGGAATATAATGCCAGTAATTTCGCGCCCTCGATCACACTACCCTCGGTCCCGGCTATCACGAGTATAGACCCGAATAGCGGCCCGGCGCAGGGCGTCCATGCCGCGGCAAATGTCACACCGATCAAAAAAGAACCTATATAATTCGCTTTCTTGGCGCGAAATTGCATATGGAGGCTCTTTTCCAGAAACCCCATCTTAATAATACCGGTCAATGTTATGCCGAATATTATTATAAGCGCGCCGCCGGCAATTCTGATAAACTTTTGATACGCGAAGAGCGCCTTACCTACCGCTGTTGCGGTAAGCCCCAATAAAATAAATACGACCGAGAATCCTATAATAAAGAATATGGTGTGCGATACCGTCTTCCTGCGCACATCTTTCTGCTCGTCGGTCAATTCGCTGTAAGAGACGCCGGCTATATACGCTATAAACGAAGGTATCAGGGGAAATATGCACGGCGAAAGAAATGTCAGCACTCCTGCCGTAAATGCTCCCAGATACGCTACATGTTCTCCCGCCATTAAAACTACCCTTATTATTTGCGCGTGTTTGCCATAGGCGCTATTGGGACTGTGTCACTCTTATCTTTATGATCCTGAGGTCCTCTTTAATCGAGGCGAGGTCTTCCATTATAGACTTCTGGTTCTGTAGGATAGTGCCGAGCTTTTCCGAGAACGTTGTCTCGGGATGGTCTCCGGCGCCCTGAGCGTGAACTGCTCTCACCACAATCCCGTAAATAGTCGCACCGGCTACTATAAGGATTGATATTATTAAAATGGCTCTCTTCTGTCGCATACATCTCCTACCTATGCTTCATTATATCACTATGCCGCTAAAAGACAATATAGTCTTCTTTTTAGACGGGATGATGAAGATGATTAACTATCGCCTCAAAACCAACGCCTAGTGTAAGCGATACTATTATCAATGTCACTAAAAATATCACCAGGACTTTACTCCCATACTCCTTATACAACACAAGGATGGTGCCGTAACTCGTTACCGGGCCAATCAGGAGAAGAGTCATTCCGGCGCCCACATTCATGCCCTGACGCACGAGGCTGTCTACGAGGGGCACGGTGGCCGTAGAGCATATGTATGTCAGGATTCCGAATATTATGGCGAAGGCGTAACCGATCCAATTACCCAGAAATGTCTTTATAAAATTTCCTATCGGCAGGAATACCGCCACAAAAGATGCCAGGATAAGACCGACAAAGAGCTCCAGGCCTATTTCCTGCGGCATCTTTATGCATGCATATTTTAAAATAGATACGGCTCGCCCACCTGCCGTCTTCTTTTTATGCATGTGGATATGCCCGGGGTCGCGCTCGCAATGCGAACATTTGGCAGGTTCTTCGGAGACCCTTTGGGTGTATTTGATGGAATTGCCGACCAAACCTACCGTGATTCCCATTATTATTACGGCAAAGAATATATAGACGGTGAATAGCGGTCCCATAATGCTGTAGGAGACGAGTAGTGCGCTTATCGAAGTCGCGGGTGTAGCCACGAGAAATGCCAGCACGGGCCCGAGCTTCGCTCCTTTTTTATAGAAGCTTACGGCTATGGGAAGCGTACCCCAACAGCATATGGGCAGAAGTGTCCCGATAAGGCTTGCATAAAATATCGGCATGATTCCGCCGGAACCGAGATACTTGCCTACTATGTCCTCCGGCACCAGCTCATGGACGATACCGCTTATCAAAAATCCCGCGGCCAGAGCCGGCACGACCTCTTTAAGATAGTGTAGAAATATATGAATAAAGTGTTCCATCCGGAAAACGGTCCTTCCTGTCGACTGCTACTCAGGCGATGATACCCAATACGTCCGTAATCTTCTGCCCTTTATGGATTCCCAGCCCGCGCGCTCGGCTCGTGCAGGAATGAACGACAGCGCCAAGAGCCCCTTCTATCGTAGATACACCCGTTATCTTGACAGCAACATCCTTGAAATTCTCAGCCACTTTTAAATTCAGATAGCCGCACATGATATAGCCACGGGAACCCCTTAAGACTATAAGATTTTTATCCGACAGCTCGAATAGGAGCGCTTCGACACTTCTGTCGCCGACTTTGATTTTTTTATTTTTTACCACTATTTTGTCATCTCGAATATCGCGTCGGTCGCAAATAAATTCGGCCAGATATACACTATTCTATTGCCGCTGAGATATCGACTTTCCAATATTTTTATCTTTCTGTCGGCGCAGTATGATTTAAAATCACTTATCGTCAGAAAATGCAGGTTGGGCGTATTGTACCAGCGGTATGGTAGTGACGGCGTCACGGGCGTCTTTCCTCTGAAGAATAGGCTGACCCGCGCATTTATGTGGCCAAAGTTTGGAAATCCGATGATCAGTTTCTTCCCGACCCTGAGCGCTTCCGTGATCACAAAGTCTGCTTTCTTAGCCTGCTGCATGGCCTGATTTAGTATCACATAGTCGAACGAATCGTCGGGGTACTCTTTTAATCCGCTGTCGATATCACCATGAAAAACACTCAAGCCTCTGGCTACACATTTATATATCGCTTCCTCGTCGATCTCGATCCCCTGAACCTTGACATTCTTATCCTTAGCCAAAAGGTACATGAGCTCCCCATCGCCACAACCGAGATCCAGCACCCTGGCGCCAGGGGCGATCAGCTGATATATGATTCTGTGATCCAGGCTTATAGGATCGAAGCTCATATTACCTCACTACGTTATACCCGTGAAAAGTCTTGTTTAGAAAATGCTTAATCAGGTGCGTCTCCTCCTCGATCTCCAGAAGGAACGCATCATGGCCATAGGTCGACTTCACTTCGCAATACGTTGCGTCACAACCTTTAATTTTGAGCTGTCTGACGATATCCTGAACCTGGTAAGGTGGATAGAGCCAGTCCGACTTAAACGCTATCACCAAAAATCTGACGCTCGAGGCCTTTGCCTTAGATATAAGCTTTTCGCCTGAGACATCGAAGTAGTCCATGGCCTTAGTTATATAAAGATACGAATTCGGGTCGAATCTCTTGACGAAATTATCGCCCCTGTACCTTAAATAACCCTCGACTTCAAAATCCGCTGTGAAATCGAAGTTGTAGTCTTTATCCTTAAGACGCCGGGAGAACTTCTCCTCCATCGATGTATCGCTCATATATGTAATGTGGCCTATCATGCGCGCTACCGCCAGACCCTTCTCAGGCTTATCCGGTTTGTCATAGTAGTCCCCCTTATTCCATGTCGGATCAGCCATCACCGCTTGTCTGCCAACCTCATCAAATGCTATTTGCTGAGGAGAATGCTTTAGCGCGGTCGCTATAGGTATGGCGCTCTGCACATGATCCGGATATAACGCAACCCATTGTAGGGCCTGCATCCCACCCATCGATCCGCCTATCACGGAGAGCAGTCTTTTTATGCCCAGATGGTCTATAAGATATTTCTCGGCCCTAACCATATCCTCGATCGTGATTATTGGAAAATCGAGACCGTACGGCTTGCTGGTCTTAGGATTTATCGACGCAGGTCCTGTGCTTCCCTTACAACCTCCGATAACGTTGGAACAGATGACAAAATATTTATCGGTATCGATCGCCTTCTGTGGCCCTATCAGGCCATCCCACCAGCCGGGATTTTTGTCGCCCTTATGAAATCCTGCGGCATGCGCATCGCCCGATAAGGCATGTCCTACGAGGATGGCATTGGACTTTTCTTTATTCAATTCTCCATATGTCTCGTAGGCAAGCGTGATGGGGCCCAGGCTTTTGCCTGAGACGAGCTTCAGCTCGTTTGGATGTTCGGCAAATGTGTAGTATTGAATATTCACTGTGTCTAAGCTATGTTTCTTATCTGTCATCCTAAGAACTCCTGAAATAACCACGTTGAGAGATAGCGTTCCCCCGTGTCGGGAAGCACTACCACTATAGTACGTCCTTCAAACTCTTTTCTTTTAGCTACCTCTAATGCCGCCCACATCGCAGCACCGCTGGATATGCCGACAAAGATTCCCTCCTGGCGAGCCAGGTTTTTGGCAACGGTGCCGGAATCTTCACTCGACACCTTTATTATCTCATCCAATAACTTCATATTCAATACTTTTGGAACGAATCCGGCGCCTATGCCCTGGATCTTGTGAGGGCCGGGCTCACCACCCGAAAGCACAGGTGAATCGATGGGTTCAACGCCTATTATTTTAACGAAAGGGTTTCGTTTCTTAAGCACCTCTCCCACGCCTGTTATTGTCCCGCCGGTTCCTATGCCGGCAACGAATGCGTCGACTTTGCCGTCCGTATCATCCCAGATCTCTTCCGCTGTGGTCCGCCTGTGTATATCGGGATTCGATGGATTATTGAACTGCTGAGGTATAAAACTGCCCGGCGTATTTTTAGCAAGCTCCTCCGCCTTATCTACAGCTCCCTTCATGCCCTTAACGCCCTCCGTCAGGACTATCTCAGCTCCGAGAATCTTCAATAATTGTCTTCTTTCGACGCTCATCGTATCCGGCATCGTCAATATTAGCTTATATCCCTTGGCAGCGGATGCGAATGCAAGCGCTATTCCGGTGTTACCGCTCGTCGGTTCTATGATAACAGCGCCTTTTTTCAATATACCGCACTCTTCGGCGGACGCTATCATGTTAACACCTATTCTGTCCTTCACGCTCGACATCGGATTAAAGCTCTCGAGCTTCGCCAGCACCGTTGCCTTTGAACCCGATGTCAACTTATTGATCCTGACAAGCGGTGTATGCCCTACCGTTTCAGTTATATCTTTAAATATTCTAGCCATGTCTGCCTTTCAGATATTATTAGGCTCTGCTAAGGGCCTGGTCTATATCCGCTATTATATCATCAATATGCTCTATTCCTATCGACAGCCTTATAAAGTCGGGCGTCACACCAGTCGCTAACTGCTCGCTCGCGGATAGCTGTTGATGGGTAGTGGTGGCCGGATGTATCGCCAGGCTCTTGGCATCTCCGACGTTAGCCAGGTGCGATATAAGCTCGAGCGAATTGATAAATTTTTTACCCGACTCCAGCCCGCCCTTTATGCCAAAGCCGATGATCGCGCCCGCACCCTTCTTAAGATATTTTTGGACTCTTGCCTTTTCAGGGCTAGATTCCAGCCCGGGATAATTTACCCAGCCCACCTTCGGATGCTTCCCCAGGTGCTTCGCAACCGCCAGCGCATTCTCGGAATGTCTGATCATCCTCAGATGCAGAGTCTCGAGACCCTGCAAAAACAGGAAAGCATTGAACGGAGAAACTGCCGGCCCTAAATCTCTCAGAAGCGTGACTCTCGCCTTAATTATATAAGCGATATTACCGAGACCCTTTAGCGCTTCGACAAACTTAATTCCATGATAGCTCGGATCCGGATCGGCTATTAGCGGGAACTTTCCACCCGTCCAGTCAAATTTGCCTGAGTCAACTATCACTCCTCCCAGGCTCGTTCCGTGACCACCTATGAACTTCGTAGCCGAGTATACCACTATATCGACGCCGTGGTCTATCGGCCGAAGCAGATATGGCGATACGGTATTATCCAGTATGAATGGTATGCCGCTCTTATGCGCCACCTTCGAAATACCTTCGAGGTCGGCCACATCCAGCTTAGGATTGCCTATCGACTCGGCATATATGGCCTTTGTTTTCGGAGTGATCGCGGCCTGAAATGCCGCAAGATCGTTCGACTTTACAAATTTAACATTAATTCCTAATCTCGCCAGAGTATAGTGAAACAGATTGTACGTCCCGCCATACAGATTATCGGCCGAGACAATCTCGTCGCCGGCCTGCGCTATATTAAGGATGGCGAGGGTTATCGCCGATTGCCCGCTCGATACAGCCAATGCTCCTACACCGCCGTCGAGAAGCGCTATCCGTTTTTCGAATACATCTGTGGTCGGGTTCATCAGGCGCGTGTAAATATTGCCGAATTCTTTCAAGCCGAAGAGGCTCGCGGCGTGTTCGGTGCTCTTAAATTGGTACGAGGTCGTCTGGTAGATTGGCACGGCTCTGGATCCCGTGGTAGGGTCAGGCTCCTGCCCGCCATGTAAAGCCAACGTCTCTATCTTCAGCTTTTGATCTATTCTGCTCATCTTGTCCTACCTCCCGTTTTTATATTCCATCTTCCTTATATAATATACTCGTAGCTACTGCTCCGAGTCTTCGCTTTGTATCGACCGACCAGATCTTGAAAAGTAATTGTGTCTACCACCACCGAAATACCTTGCGCGACCTCCTGCCAAACATTCCTTAATATACAGGTTCTGACATCGGCACAGCCGTGGTATCCTTCTTTTACACATGCGATCGGCTCGATCGGGCCCTCTATTAACCTGATGACCTCCCCGATCGTTATGTCTTTAGGAGATCGTGCCAGATAGAACCCACCGCCTGAGCCACGCTTTGATTTCACAAATCCCGCCCTTACCAGGGTTAACAGTATCTGCTCTAAGAATTTCTTGGGCATATCACCGAACTTCACTATTTCGTTAATAGGAATTATGCTATCGCTATTTTCTTCGTAGCGCAAGGCAAGTTCGAGCATCGCCTTTAGTGCATAATCCCCTTTATATGTGATCTTCATAAATCCTTCTCCGATATTTGAATACGACTAATATGATTAACTTAGTCATATTATACCTTCAAACAAGATTTTGTCAAGTGTTTTCCTAAAATAAACTACTTTGTACCGTTTGGGGAATCCAACCTTTAACATGTCCCCTTTTTTAATATTAAACGTGTCCCCACCCTATATTTTATAGATACTTATAATCATATTCAGGGACAGCCTTAATCTTAAAAAAGGGGACAGTGTGAAGGTTTAAAATTGCAAACGGTACAAGTGAGTCTCAGGAAAGGATTCGTTCGAGAATGGCGTCGGCTTGTTTTGCGGCGGCTACGTTAACGCGCGGGGAAAGGGCTGGTTTGTTGCAGATATCGGATTTCAGGTCTCCGATCATAATAAGATTCTTTTTAATAACGTGCGTCTTTATTTCATCGCTTGAGCCTATGCCGCCTAACCCGGAAGCTGATACAATGAATTTGCCCATCTTCATCAGCTCTTCTACAAGCATTCGTTTCGACTCTGCCATGTCCAGACACTCAGCTACAATGTCGCATCCATGAAATAGCTCTTCAACATTATCCTTGGCCACCTTCTTACTTATGAGTGTCAACTCTAGATCCGGATTAATTCTGAGCAGATTATTTTTCAGCGCTTCGACCTTCACCATTCCCACCTGATCTAAAAAATAGAACTGCCTGTCCAGGTTCGACGGCTCAACACGATCGAAATCTATAATTATGAACTTTTTTACGCCCGCCCTAACCAGGTTCAAGGCGCAATTCGAGCCCAATCCGCCCGCCCCGGCTATGCCAACCGTCGTATCCTGTATTTTGCCAAAGTTTTCACTTCCCAGTTTATTTATAAGATTTGCCCGAAAGGCGCCCGCGCTCATACGCTTACCCAATCCTTCATCACAGGCTGATACCCTCTATTCTTCAGCATCTCTTTAATGCCGGCTACATCGCGCATATCCGATATCTCAAACTGCGGAACCCTCTCGCCAGGCCCAATAGCTTCGGCAGTGTGCCCTCCCACGCATGTACTCGATCCGGCGGACATGCGTGTAATCCCCAGCGGCAAGATATTTTCCCGAAATCGCGCGCTCTCTCTGGTCGAAATGGTTAACGATAATCTCGGAAGAAATATGCGCAGTGCCAGTATCGCCTGCACTATATCGGCATCCGTCACAACGTGCGTGGAAATAAAACTGCCCGCGTGGGGCTGTAGCCTCGGTATCGATGCGCCTACCTCGACATCGGGAAACTTATCTTGAAGATATTTTGCGTGCAGCCCCATAAGGAATGTTTCTTTGCGCCAATCGTCGAGGCCGAACAAAACACCTACATTAACAACTCTAATGCCTGCGCGCGCGCCACGTTCTGGGGCGTCGAGCCTGAACCTATAGTCACTCTTCGGTCCGATCGGATGCATTTCGGCGTATATATTCTCGTCGTAAACTTCCTGATATATCGTAAGGCCGTCCACTCCGGCACCAACGAGTTCCGCATATTCATTTTCGGTAAGCGCATATATCTCTATCGATATGGACGTGAAGTATTTGCGCAATATTTCAATGCACTCTTTAATATAACTCACCGGGCTCATCTGCCTCGACTCACCCGTAAGGACCAGTATGTGCTTTAGCCCCGTGGCTGATATGAGGGATGCTTCGCGCTCCAGATCTTCAGCTGACAACAGCTTCCTACTGATAGCATTATCTGCATTAAATCCGCAATAGACGCATCTATTGTCGCAATAGTTAGAAAGATAGAGCGGGGTGTAGAGTTGTATGGTGCGGCCGAAATATCTTAAGGTCAGTTCGTGGGCCCGGCGGGCCATCTCCTCCAGGCGTGGTACAGCATTTTTCGAGAGCATGGCCAAAAATTGCTCTACCGTGACTTCTTCGTCATCTAAGGCATTATTTACAAGGCGCTCGGATGGTTCGGCAAAAAGGCTGTTCCAGTCGCACTCTCTGTAACGCAGATATGTATCATAATAACTCATGCGGATTTATTCACGTCGTCCCGGAGGAATCCGGTAAGCGGTGAGGAGGCATTCGCTTTTGCGGAACTTGCCGGCAACCCTGAAACGTATGCCAGTCGACCAGCCCATACAGCGCTCGCAAAGGCCTTGGCCATTCCTACGGGATCTTCTGCTACCGCGATAGCCGTATTTACAAGCACCGCGGCGCATCCCATCTCCATGCATTCACATGCGTCCGATGGTGACCCGAGCCCGGCATCGACAATAACCGGTACTCTTATTTCACGCACCAATATTTCGACGAGCTCTCTCGTCTTCACGCCACGGTTCGAGCCTATCGGCGATCCCAGCGGCATGATAGCGCTGGCTCCTGCATCTACCAGCCGCCTGGCCATAGATAAATCCGGACTCATGTATGGCAATACGACGAACCCCTCTTTCGCCAGGACCTCCGTAGCCTTGACCGTTTCGAGATTGTCGGGTAGTAGATATTTATTATCCTGTATAACCTCTATCTTTATCCAATTCGTCAATCCTCCCGCCCTGGCGAGGCGCGCCATACGTATTGCCTCATCCGCCGTCCTTGCCCCTGAGGTATTCGGCATAATGATTATATCCTTTGGGATATAATCTAAAATATTCTCGCCCGAGGCAGAGATGTCAACGCGTCTTAACGCGACCGTAGCCACTTCAATCCTTGCCTCCTTCAGCGCGCGTTCCATGACCGCGTAATCGGCATACTTCCCCGTTCCGATAAAGAGCCTGTTGATTATCGCCTTACCGCCTATATTTAAATGGTCCGACACTACTATCCTCCCCCTACGAAACTCACTATCTCCAGATTATCGTTCTCTCTCAAAGCAACCTTATGCCAATCTTCTCTGGAGATGATACAATGATTATGCTCTACCACTATTTTTTCAGGCGCAAGAGCCCGCTTATTAACAACGTCGAAAATGTTTTTAACGCCTTCGACCTCTACCTGTTTTCCATTTATATTTATATTCACGCCCGCCTCTTGGCCTTGTTATGCTTATTAAGTTTTTCTTTAAATTCTTTGGTCCTCACCGATATATTAGCCGCTTCGGTAATGCCCCGTATCAGCGCTATATTACAGGCGCCTTCGTCAAGCACGTTATCGATGTTCGACAGATCTATGCCGCCTATAAAAAAAACCGGCCTGGCCGAAAATTCCACTATCTCCTTTATCTCTTTCGTCCCTATGCAGTAAGTTTTTGTCTTCGTTTGGAATATCGGTCCAAAAGCCAGATAATCAACATCGTCAGCCGAGGATTTTTTGAATTCCTCAAGAGAATGTGTTGAGACGCCTATGATCCTGTCCGGCCCGATAGCGTCGCGGGCCATCTCTACCGAGAACCGGCCCATATCCTCCTGCCCCAAATGAACTCCGTCGGCATCAACCCTCTTGGCAAGCATGGGATCGTCGTTAACTATAAATATCACACCGCTGTCTCTGCAGAGTTTTGCAATTTTTGTTCCTAACTCTATCAGCTCCTGACCGGACTTCTTTTTTTCCCGAAGCTGTAATATGTCAACACCTCCGGCTATAGCGGCTTCGACGATCTCTATCGCGCTCCTACCGTTCCCATATTCTTCGCTTACGACGAGATAAAGACTGCCCGATTTTATACCACGTATCTTTTTCTTCATTTTATTCATTAAAACACTCCCGAGAGGATCTGTCAAATCCTTACTTTGGCGATCTCATCGGCGGACGACGCCTTTACGACGAGAACGCTCATGGCGCTCTGCCCATAGCTCCAGCAAAGCATATTCAGCGCATCCGTACCTCGATGCTTTGTATGATGAGCCGCCATTGCGGCCGCGAGTTTTATCAGCTCATCATCGCATGGCCCAATCAAGACCGCAAGAGGCCCCTCATGGTCCCTCAGCCTGAAACAGATGTCGCCTTTCTTTAGAAGCCGTGTCAAACCATCATTCTCTTCACTGTCCCTTCCTATGATAAGCTTAGTTGTTTCGCCCAGCCGGAAGTGACGCCCCATTTTCAGCAGTGCCAAGCCGCGAACGCTCAGTCCTTCGTGGGCCATAAGATCACGCACGCGCTTGGTGAATCCCGGGTCAGTTAAAAGGCATCCTCCCGAAGGATTCGGATATTCTTTTATGCCAAACTTTTCCGCAAGCGCAAATTGCGGCTTTCTGCTGCGTCCTCTGATATCGAGAAGCTTCTCCCGATCAATAACGCCTTCTGCTTCAGGAATAGTAGGCGTGAGCAGCTTTGCGCACAACGGCCTCAGCAATATGCCGCGCACTCCCGCACATTTTTCGATTATATTGAGCGCGTCCTTGCGTTGTGACATAGGCCGCTCCCCCAGCACTTCACCCGTCACGAGAAATGACGCACCGACTTCGTGCATGTATTCCTTAGCCTTCTTTAGCATGAATATCTTACAATCGATGCACGGATTGATATTAGCGCCGTAGCCATGCTTCGGCTTCTTAAACATTTCGAGGTACTCGGCCGTTATATCGACTACCTTTAACGACACGCCCAGCATATTCGCAGCTTTGACAGCCGCAGACGGTCCTCCTCCGCACATAGCAAACTCGATAAAGTAAGTTACGCAGTGAATTTCAACGCCCAGCTCCATCATGAGCCGCGCAGCGAGTATACTATCCAACCCACCCGAAAATAATACTATTGCCTTTCTATTCATTGACTCCTCAGCTTCTCCAGCCACTCCTTGATCTTCGCTTCGTAGCCCATCGTCGTAGGTATATAGTATTGAATGCTGGATGGCTTATATTCCTGCTTTACATAATGATCCTTAAAATCATGAGCATACTGGTAGCCTTTGCCATGACCGAGAGCATCCTTGTCGAGGGTCGCGTCCTTCAGGTGGTCCGGCACATCGAGCACCTTACCCGATTCAACGTCTTTGAGAGCGGCCTCGATGCCGAGGTATGCGGCGTTTGACTTTGGCGCACATGCCACATAAACCGCCGCCTGTGCCAACGGTATTCGCGCCTCCGGCATTCCGACAAACTCGGACGCCTGCAGGGCCGCGTTAGCTATGATAAGCGCCTGTGGATCGGCATTACCGACGTCCTCAGAGGCGCATATCACGATACGTCGCGCGATAAAGCGCGGATCTTCACCCGCATAGATCATCTTAGCCATCCAATAGAGCGCCGCATCTGGATCTGATCCGCGCATCGACTTTATGAATGCTGATATCGTATCATAATGTTCATCCTCATCCTTATCGTATACGACGGCCTTCTTCTGTATAGACTCTTCCGCTATCTTAAGAGTAAAATGGACCTTGCTATCTTTACCGGCGCCGGTAGATAAAGCCCCAACCTCGATCGCGCCAAGGGCCCGCCTGGCATCACCTTCGGACGTCTTGGCGAGATGTTTAAGGGCATCTTCGTCGATCTCTATCGGGATCTTCCCCAGCCCAACCTCTTTATCTTTGAGCGAGCGCTTAATTATATTGATGACGTCATTATCGGATAATTTTTTAAACTCAAATACTTGGGAGCGCGAAAGAAGCGCGTTATTAACGTAGAAAAATGGATTGTGCGTAGTCGTTCCTATCAGAACGGGGTTTCCGGCTTCAACGTCGGGCATCAGCACATCCTGCTGAGCCTTATTGAAGCGATGTATCTCATCTACTAAGAGGATCGTACGCCCTTGCCCGACCATCTCACGCTTCTTAGCCCCGTCTATTATGCGCCTCATATCGGCCACATTATTCGACGCCGCGTTAATCCGCTCAAAGTGGGATTTGGTCTTCTCGCTTACTATTAGAGCAAGGGTCGTCTTGCCGCATCCGGGCGGACCATAGAATATCAAGGATGAGATCTTATCCGTCTCTATCAAGCGGCGTAACAGCTTATCCTTACCTAATATCGCTTCCTGCCCGACGAAGTCATCGAGCGTCCTCGGCCTTAATCTTGCCGCCAGCGGCTCATAGCCCTTATCCTTCTTCTCTTCCCCAAACAAATCCATAATCCCCCGCTACATTTAATTGCTTCATCTGTATGGTAGTGGCTGATTGGGTAGCCGCCCGTACGCTATAGCTAAAAATATCGCGAGCCAATAAAAATCCCCGCGAGTGGCGTTGAGATTTGAATTATCTTGATCCTGTTTATAACAGGTGGGTGCCCTCGCGCATACGCCGTGGCGTACACTTAGTTAGGCTCCCTATTTTAGTGCTAAAGGTTCAAGATTATTCGATCAAAATCGCGCGCACCGCAGGGATATTTTTCTTCTATCTAAAGTGTATCATAAAATTTACCAAAAGCAAGCTCTGCAAAGCTCCTCAGTCCTTCGCCAACTACCTGAGCTTTGCGCCAAATTTGGCCTCAAGCTCGCCCAAAACTCTACCATGAATATCGAGCACATCCTTTTCCTCGAGAGTCTTCGATGGATCACAGTATTCGAGCCTATAGGTAAGGCTCTGTCTACCCTCGGGTATCTGCTTGCCTTCATATCTATCTATAAGCCTGATATCTCTTAAGATCGATCCGCCGGCAATCTTGGCCGCGGATACGAGCTCGGCATTCGGCAGGCCTTTTTCAGCCAGTATCGATATGTCTCTAAATACCGATGGATATCTCGACAGTTCGACAAAGCGCTTTTCCAGCTTTACGTATTTTAATAGGGTATCGAGATTGATCTCGACCATGTAAACATTTTCCTTAATATCAAAGTTGTGGAGTACTTTACCGGATATGCGCCCCATCATTCCAACGCTCTCTGTGGCAATCGATATCTCAGCGCATTCGCCAGACAGGAAACCGTTCTTCCTTGCGCACTTAAACTCCGGCGCCTCTATGCCAAGCTCCATGAACAGCGTCTCTATCATACCTTTTAACCCAAAGAAATTCGCTCCGGACGATCCCCTCACCCAGCCCACAGCGTTTTCTCCGGTAATTCCGATGGCCAGATGCATCCGTTCGCCGTATTTCTCATCTTTTTTAAAATAGACATTACCTATCTCGAAGAGCTTCAGGTCTTTCGTCTTTCTGTTTATATTCCAAAGGATAGCGTTCATCATTCCGGATAGAAGGTTCGGTCTCATCATCTCCTGCTCGTTCGTGAGCGGGTTGGCTATACCGACGATCGAATCGCCGGATGCCTCGGATGCTTCCACCATCTTTCTGCTCAAAAGACTATATGTTATTATCTCGTCTGAGCCAAGAGCCGTTAAGCATTCCCTGATCTTTTTACGCACAACCATGGTTCGATCGAATCTCGTAGGCTGTTCCACTATCTTGGGGAGCGTAATCGGTATCTTATCGTAACCGTATACCCTGGCGATCTCTTCGATAACGTCGATTTCATTTTTAATGTCACATCTGAAGCTCGGGGCCTCGAGGGCCATCTTTTTACCGGATGACCCCTTTATTTTAATTCCAAGCGCAAGGACAATCTTTTTCATAATAGAGGCAGAGATCTCGGTTCCGAGCAATTTATTAACCTTCTCGATTCTCAAATTAATGGCATTCTTTTTCGTCTCTTTATTGCCCATATCGATCAGGGGCCCGGGTTCCCCTCCTACTATCTTAATTATAATCTCAAGAGCCCTGTTAGAGGAACAGACTATATTGTCCGGATCTACCCGGCGCTCAAACCGGTAACTGGACTCCGTCGAGATCGCAAGCTTTCTCGATGTTCTTCTTACAGATACGGGATCAAAATATGCCGCCTCGAGCAATATGTTCTTAGTCGCCCCGGTAACTTCCGTATTCGCTGCTCCCATCACGCCCGCTATTGCGATCGTCTTCTTACCATCAGCAATAACGAGCATGGACTTATCGAGAGTCTTTTCGGTCCCTTCGATAGACACGACCTTCTCGCCTTCGAGCGCCTTCCTAATAAATATTTCGCCGAGCGATATTTTGTCAAAATCAAACGCATGCATTGGCTCACCCGTCTCAAAGAGGCAGAAGTTCGTTATATCGACGATGTTATTAACACTTCTCAGGCCCATAGCTTCTATGCGCGCGCGTAACCAAGCCGGAGATTCGCCAACCTTCACATTTCTGATGACCCTGGCCGTATATCTCGGACATAGAGATCTTTCTTCGATACGTACCTTTAATCCGGCGACCGAGGAACCCGCCTTAATATTTGCCACCTTCGGCGCCTTAAGTTTTTCGCCTGTAAGCGCGGCTATTTCGCGGGCAACGCCTATCACTGAAAGCCAGTCGGGCCTGTTCGCTGTGATCTCTATCTCAAAGACATAATCATCCCCGAAGCGCTTCACCGACTCGACGCTTAATCCCGCCATAGTAAGAAGATGGGCCAGCTTATCGGGGGCTAATGAGATGTTTACGTATTCCTTTAACCAACTGTACGATATCTTCATATTAAAATTGCCTTAGGAACCGGAGATCGTTTTCGAAAAATAAGCGTATATCATTTATTCCGTACTTCAGGATAGCTATGCGCTCAACTCCCATCCCGAATGCAAATCCTGTCACCTTTTCCGGATTATAGCCGACTGCTTCGAAGACCTTTGGGTTCACCATGCCGGCTCCCATTATCTCAAGCCATCCCTTACCGCCGCACATCGAACAGCGCTTTTCTCCCGCCTTACCGCCGCAAACTATGCATGATATGTCCACCTCGGCGCTCGGTTCGGTGAATGGAAAGAAGCTCGGGCGAAAACGCATGCGCACTTCCTTGCCAAACATCTGTCTTGCGAAAGTTGTAAGCGTGCCTTTTAGGTCGGAGAACTTAATGTCCTGCCCTACGACAAGCCCTTCCACCTGATGAAACATAAATGAATGTGACGCATCCGTAGCGTCCGGCCTGAATACGCGCCCGGGAACAACTATGGCAAAAGGCGGCCTGTTCTTTTCCATAAAGCGGGTCTGGACGGGAGAGGTGTGACTACGCAGAAGCGTCTTTTTTTCGAACGATACATAAAATGTATCAAAGGCGTCCCTGGATGGATGCTCGAGCGGAATATTCAGCGTCTCGAAATTATAGTGCTCGGTCTCTATCTCCGGCCCCTCTACTATCCTGAAACCGAGAGAGACAAATAGAGAATTTATCTCATCTATGGTCCTGGTGATCGGATGGATCCTGCCGATATGACCGCTCTCACCCGGCAGAGTAACGTCTATCGGGGGGGCTTTTTCTTCGGCGCTCGGGACAAGCAGGGACTTCTCATCGAGGGAACGAGTAACGCTCTCTTTCAGAATATTGATAAGCTTACCGATCTCGGGTTTATCTTCGGCGGGGACAGAGCCTATCTGTTTAAACAACTCCGTAATTATACCCTTACGCCCAAGATATTTTACCCTCAAGGCCTCTACGGTATCCTCACCGGCCCGACAGGCGCCTATCTCCTTCAGCGCCTCTTCGGTGATAACCTTTATACGGTCTTTCATATCTATGCTTTTACGGCCTCGACCAGCTTAGCAAATACCTTCTTATCGGTAACCGCTATATCGGCAAGGACCTTCCTGTCCAATACAACTTTTATCTTGGCAAGCCCGGCTATAAACTTCGAGTATGTTATACCGTTCTCTCTACAAGCAGCGTTTATCCTGACTACCCAGAGGGATCTGAAATTCCTCTTCTTGGCCTTACGATCCCTATAACTGTACATCATTCCCTTAGCGACTGATTCTTTTGCGCGTCTGTAAAAACGCGACCTGCCGCCGTATTGACCTTCGGCCGCTTTCAGAACTCTTTTCCTGTGCCGCCTGGTCGCAACCGCATGTTTGACTTTTGGCATTAGTTATTCCTCCTGGTAATTACTGTTATGCTCCGTAAGGCAACATCTTCTTTATACTCTTCATCTCACCTTCTGCAATGAACGCAGGCCTTCCAAGCTGCCTTTTCCTTTTCGATTTCTTCATCATCAAGAGATGGCCCCGGCCCGCCCTGAAGTGCTTGCCTTTGCCTTTCTTGGATATCCTTATCCTCTTCTTCGCGCTCTTATTTGTCTTTAGCTTTGGCATTTTGCCTCCCATGTTAATAGTTCTTAAGCTCATAGTTTATAGTTATCGAAAATCGATCCATCAACTACCAACTATTAGCTATCGATTAATCACTTCGCCCTTATCACCATTCCGATGATACGCCCTTCTAACCTCGGCGCCTCCTCTATCTCGCCAACAGCCGATATTTCACTGGCCAGCCTGTCGAGGATCTTTCTTCCCAAGCTGATGTGGGACATTTCGCGCCCCTTAAACATCATCGTAACTTTAACCTTATCACCGCGTTTCAAGAAATCCTCCAGATTGCGAAGCTTGAACTGATAGTCATGCTCGCCGATCTTCGGGCTCATCCTGACCTCTTTTATATGTATCACGCGCTGTTTTTTGCGGGCTTCTTTCTCTCTCTTCTCCTGCTCGTATTTATATTTAGAGTAGTCTATTATTCTGCATACGGGAGGCACGGCGGTCGGAGCTAATTCGACCAGATCCAATCCTGCTTCCTCTGCGCATTTTATTGCGTCCGGCGTTGCCATTACACCCAGTTGTTCTCCGGCCTCGCCCACCACCCTGACTTCTCTCGCTCTTATCCTGTTATTAATTCTGAGGTCTTGTCTTGCGATACCCGATCACCCTACCCTTTCTATTTGATCCCCCTGCGCAGTAAACCGTAAAGATACCGGATGCTTCGGAGGATTTCGTCAACAACTCCGGGTCTTATCCCGAAGAGATTCGTTACTTAACCTTTTCCTGTATCTCTTTTTTTACCATCTGAATAAAATCGTCCATCATAACTCGCCCCATCTCACCCTGTGCCTTAGATCTCACCGAGAGCGAACCGTCCGCGGCCTCTTTCTCACCGACGATAAGCATATACGGCACCTTCTCTATCTCGTGATCACGGATCTTCTTCTGCAGTCTCTCGTTCCTGTAATCAAGTTCCGTCCGGCAGCCATTCTCCGTTAAGGCCTTCTCAACCTTCTTCGCGTAACTCAAAGATTTTTCCGATACAGGTATTATCACAGCCTGCGTCGGTGCGAGCCAAAGCGGCAATGCTCCTCCGAAATGCTCGAGCAATGCTCCGGTAAAGCGTTCCAACGATCCTAAAATGACCCTGTGAAGCATTATCGGACGGTATTCTTTTCCATCTTCACCGACATACGTAAGGCCAAAGCGTTCCGGCAAAGCAAAATCGCATTGTATCGTTGCGCATTGCCATTCGCGTTTCAGGGCGTCTTTTAATTTGATATCGATCTTGGGGCCGTAGAAAGCGCCATCACCTTCGTTAACACTATATCGCAGGTATTTCTTCTTAAGCGCGTTAGAAAGCGCATGGTGCGCGGCATCCCAGTCTTCGTCGTTGCCAATGGATTTCGCGGGCCTCGTCGACAACTCTACCGAAAAGTCCTCGAACCCAAAAACATTCAGTGTGTCCATAACGAAGTCTATGACCTTTATTATCTCCTCTTCGGCCTGTTCCCTAAGGCAGAATATATGCGCATCATCCTGAGTAAAGCCTCTCACGCGCAATAAACCATGCAATACTCCGGATTTCTCGTTCCTATATACGGTCCCCAGTTCGAAATATTTTAATGGGAGGTCTCTATAGCTTCTCGTCTTAGATTTATATACGAGTATATGGCCGGGGCAGTTCATGGGCTTAATGGCATAGTCCTGCCCTTCGATCTTAAAGACGTACATATTCTCTTTATAATATCCGAAATGCCCTGACTTTATCCATATGTCGCTCTTCATTATGTGTGGGCCAACGACCAGTTGATAGCCGCGCTTCAAATGCTCTTTTCTAATAAAATCTTCGATGATATATCTGAGCATAGCGCCCTTAGGATGATACAGGACGAGCCCCGCCCCTATCTCCTCATGGAAACTGAAATACTCGAGCTGTTTGCCAAGCACCCTATGATCCCTCTTCCGGGCCTCCTCCATAAGATTCAGATAATTCTCCAGGTCCCCTTCGGTCTCGAATGCCGTGCCATAAATCCTCTGAAACATGGGATTGGTTTCGATGCCGTGCCAGTATGCGCCGGCAATAGATAACAGCTTAAACGATTTGACCTGACCGGTGGAATCTATGTGCGGCCCTCGGCAGAGATCGATGAATTTACCGTTCTTATAGATGCTGACCGTCTCCCCAGGAATCTCGTTTATTAACTCAATCTTATATTTCTCATTCGTCTTCTTGAATAATTTAATCGCTTCTTCCTTCTTCATCTCGGAGCGTTCAAACTTGTAGTCGGCGCTTATGATCTCGTGCATTTTTTCTTCGATCTTCTCGAGGTCTTGAGGCTCGAACGGTTCGGACTTCTCAAAATCGTAATAGAAGCCATCTTCGATCGACGGCCCTATGCCAAGCTTCACGTCCGGCCATAATGCCTTAACCGCCTGCGCCATAATATGCGACGTGCTATGTCTTAATGTGCTTAGATCCATAATTCCTTCTCTTATTTAAGTGCGCCGTACTCGAACGAAGTGAATGGTACGGTGGTGCCGGGAGAGGGGGTCGAACCCACATGGCCTTGCGGCCGAGGGATTTTAAATCCCTTGCGTCTGCCAATTTCGCCATCCCGGCGATGATACCGTGTCAACTTGCAACTACAGATATTGGGCTCGGCTACTTCGGGACTTTTGCGAAATGCAACTTCCGTCATTCTGAGGGAGGCCATCGGCCGACCGAAGAATCTATTTACCGTATAGATTCTTCGCTTCGCCCTTTGGGCTTCGTTCAGAATGACGTGGAATTTGTCATTTTGCAATAGTCCCACATTAGGCTCGCTCATGCCTTCCCATGAGAGGACTCGTCCTCCTGCGCTAATCACCATACTACTGTCAAACCAAAGAACTGGTGGGCAGTAGAGGACTCGAACCTCTGACCCCCACGATGTCAACGTGGTGCGCTAACCAACTGCGCTAACTGCCCGTAAAACATTATATATTGTCCCAATTCCGTCAACTGTAATGCTATGACTTCATGGGACAGTTTTGCTATCGAGAATCAATACAAAACTGGAGGCGGCTTCCGGATTCGAACCGGAGAATAGAGGTTTTGCAGACCTCTGCCTTACCGCTTGGCTAAGCCGCCGCGAATTACTTTGCCCTACCGCCTCTTAGAGTCTACCCACTCGATAGCGCCGTCAATTCTCAATATATTCTTACCCGAGAGCTTATGGTTTCCATCGATATCTTCGACTATGGCCTCTCTCGGCGGCGATAATTCTGTTAAACCAAATACATACTTATAGTCAGGTTCGTTCTTATTGCCGTTCTTTTTCGAGGCCGGACAATCAAAAATTCTCTCACTATCGACGTATTGCGGATATAATTCCCCTATGCTAGTCGGAAATTTGTCGCCATGTTCCGCAGCGTACAGATGCAAGGCAAGGCTGATCTTCCTTAGATTGTCCTCGCAAGTAAACCTTTGCGACCTGAAACGCGCCATACGGACAAATGGCGTAAGCGCCGCAATCATTAGTAAAAATGCCAGCGCCACCACAATAAGTTCTATAATCGTAACTCCTTTATTATTAGGATGTTGCGCAAATATAGAGCTTCTCATATAATCCCCAAAATTTTAACTATATATTAAAGCTTAATACCTTGTCAAGAATAATCTTGGACAAGTCTCTTTTAGACCTATTGCGCACCCTGAGCCTATTACCAAACCTGTCTATAATGACCACGTTCACATTATTATCGCCAAATATGGGTGATTGCTTCCTAAGGGCGTTTGCCACTATAAGGTCGGCATTCTTTCTGAAAAGTTTTTTGAGGGCATTCTTTTCGAGATTTTCCGTCTCGAGGGCAAATCCTACAACTACCCTGTGTGCCTTATGAGCACATACCTCGCTTAATATGTCGGGGTTCTCTATTAATCGAAGGGTTGTCTTCCCTGAAGAGCGCTTAATCTTTCGTGGCGCTACTTTCTCGAGCCTCCAGTCACAGACGGCCGCTGACATTATTATATAATCGGCTTTTCTAAGTTCCGCCAATACCGCTCTTCTCATCTCGAGAGCTGTCTCCACACCTATGAGCTTGACTCCCTGCGGGGCCTTAAGATTCGTGGGCCCGCTGACAAGAATGACATGAGCGCCTCGCCTTATTGCCTCATAGGCTAGTTCATAACCAAACGTTCCTGTGGAATAGTTGGAAATGAACCGCACCGGGTCTAACTTCTCGCGCGTAGGGCCTGCGGCTATCAGAACTACCGGAGTTTTTTTTGCCGCAGTAGTCACTTAACGAGCCTCTTCACTTCAGCCGCTATGTCATCTGATCCGGATATGTGACCTACCGCATCGCATCCGCAGGCAAGCCTACCCTTTATCGGACCTATAAACCGATATCCTACCTTTTTCAGCTTCGCAATATTATATTTCGTTATGGAGTGCTCATACATTTTATCATTCATAGCGGGCGCTATGAGTACCGGCGCCTCTGTGGCAAATATAGTGCATGTCAATATATCATCGCATAAGCCGCCTGCGAGCTTGGCTATAACATTCGCTGTGGCCGGCGCTACCAATATCAAGTCGGCTTTAACCGCCAAAGATGTATGAACAGGATTCCACTTATCGGAACTGTCAAACATATCCGCAATAACTTTATTTTGCGACAATGTCTGCAGTGTCAATATGGTGACGAACTCTTTAGCTTCTTTGGTAAGCAGTACATGAACATCGAAACCGTCTTTCCTGAGAAGACTTATAATGTCACATGCCCTATATGCCGCAATCGACCCGGTGATTCCGAGAATTATAGTTTTCTTGTCCGTCTTCATTTCTCCGCGTCAACCTTAAAGGTTATCTTGCCTTCCGAGATCTCCTCGATCGCGACGTTCATAGGCTTCGCGCCAGCCGGCGCCTCCACGAGATTCGCAGCACCCTCACTTAACTCGATCGCCCGTCGGGCGGCAAGCACAACGAGTTTATATGAACTACCTGTCTGATTAAATAAATGCGCGATGTCTACCTTATGCATTATGTGAATCCTCCAATTCTTTTTTTACTATTCGCTTGAGTTCTCTATAAGCGTCTTCGAGTTTATCATTTACTATTCTATAATCGTACTTATCGCTATATAATATTTCCTTCTTGGCCAACGCCAATCTCCTGGCCATATCCGACAGCGAATCAGATTTACGTTGATGCAGTCGCTCCTTAAGTACCTTTATCGATGGCGGCAATACAAATATCAGGACGCTTCTATCCGGATACGCTCGGAGGACTTTCATGGCGCCTTTTACATCTACATTAAGGAGGACGCTGGCTCCTTTGGCGAGATTGGCCTCTATGAATTCCGTTGGGGTGCCGTAGAGATTGCCAAAATTCTCTTCGTACTCCAGAAATGCGCCCTTCTTGACTAACTCGAGGAAGTGCTCTCTCGAAACAAAATGGTAATCGACTCCTCTCTTCTCTCCGGGCCTGGGACTGCGGGTAGTCATCGATATAGAATTCGCCAAAGCGAACCCGGCTCTTAGCAGTTTATCGCAGAGCGTGGTCTTGCCACAGCCCGATGGGGCTGACACCACAAACACCTTCCCATTACTCAATTTTCCGACATTCCTTCTCACTCTAAGTTCTTAGCCTGCTCTCTTATCTTTTCTATCTCGCTCTTTATCTCGATCACGTTCTTAGCTATCTTAAAATCGCTCGCCTTCGAGCCGATAGTGTTGATCTCTCTATGAAGTTCCTGCGCTATGAAGTCAAGCTTCTTCCCAACCTCTTTCCCAGACGATATTGTTTTAGTGAAATTCTCCAGATGATTGGTAAGCCTCGTTATCTCCTCCGAGATATCACAATTCTTTGCAAAAATCGCAACCTCCATCTCGAGTCTTCCCATGTCTATATTGCGTCCTCCGGTGAGCGACTTAACGCGGTCTTCGAATCTCCTCTTATATTCATCGATATTGAGATGTGCCCTAAGCTTTATCGCACCGAGCATCTTTATTATTTTCCTGGTCCTGGATAATAAGTCCGCAGAAAGAGCCTTACCCTCTTTCGCCCTATCTATGACTAGGTGCTTCAATGCATTATCTACGGCCGATTTCACCACCGGCCATGCCTTCGCTACATTTCTGTCTCCGGCATCGTTGTTAAGCACTCCCGGCAGAGCAACCAGCTCATTTACGGTAATATCGCCACCTAAATCCAGAAATTTTTTCAGCCGCATAAGCTGCGCGTAATATATCTTTGCAACATCTTTATTGATCGAAAAATTGTCATCCTTCAATAATCTTCCGTCACACGATATGTTCACGCTGACCTTTCCGCGAACGATATTCTTCTGCAAAATTTCCTTTATCTTGTCTTCGAATGCCATTATATTCGTCGGGAGCTTCAGCGTGGCGTCAAAATATTTATGGTTTACGGTCTTTATCTCAACGATAACCCTGCCATTCTTACATATTGCGGAGCCTTTACCGAAGCCTGTCATCGACCTTATCATTATATCCCCCTACACCCAAATCTTCTTCTCAAAAGTTCCCTTTACCGTTTTTACCGGATAGAGATCCATTATGATCTCATCGGGAGCAAACCATAATTTTATCTCGCGCTCTGCTTCTTCGGGATTCGTTGACGCATGTATCACATTTTCATACACGCCCTTGGTAGTAATGCGGCCGTATGCGCCGCGTATCGAAACCGGATCGGCTTCTTCGGGGTTCGTGGCACCGCAAATCTTTCTGATCTTGGCTATTGCGTCATCTCCATAATAGACCAGAGCCATTACTTTTTTCTTATGAAAACCGCCCATCAAGTATTTTATAAGATCTGGGAAGAAGGGTTTGTCTTTAAGCATCGCGTAATGCTGCTCGGCGAGCTCCTTCGATACCTCCACGATCCTGGACGCTACTATCTCGAGCTTGGTTTCTGATAATCGTGTCAACACATTACCGGTAAGCGATTTACTTAACCCATCCGGTTTAATCAGCACTAAAGTTTGTTCGACCATAACATCCTCTCCTATAATAAACGTAATATCACAAAATACCGCCAGTCTATTCTAATCAATTTAGCGGCTTCTCGTCAAGAGTTATTCGCTATCTCGCTATCTCTATATCGCTATGGAATTTGAGGCCTCGCTTGGCTTGGTGGTTGCGGATAAACTTTTTTTATTTAGCAAATCCAGTATGCGATTCATGTCTTCTGTGGAATAGTATTCTATCTGTATCCTACCTCTCTTCTTCCCGTGTAAAATTCGAACACGTGTGCCGAACAATTGCTGCAGATGGCTCTCTATATCTACGATGCCCTGCTCTTTCCGAACCTCAATGCCGGGCTTGGTCGATCCCGCCCTACGGCCGACGAGAGATTCGGTCTCCCTCACGGACAAGCCTTTTTTCACTATAAGATTACAAGCCCTGATCTGATCAATCTCCATCGGAAGAGATAACAGTGCCTTAGCGTGGCCGGCTGAAATAATGCCCTTGGAAATGTAATCCTGTACCTTTTTAGGCAACCCTAATAATCTGATGGTATTGGCTATCGTCGAGCGATCTTTACCCAGGGCCTGTGCAATCTTCTCCTGTGTAAAACCAAAGTCCGTAATAAATCTCTGGAACGCGATCGCCTCTTCTATGGCATTAAGCTCTTCGCGCTGAATGTTTTCAATAAGCGATATCTCGAGCATATCGATATCTGCTACATTTTTTACGATCGCGGGTATTGTTTCTATTGCCAACTCTTTCGCCGCTCGAAATCTCCTCTCACCTGCTATAAGCTCATAGATATCGCCACGCTTCCTAACTAACACTGGCTGAATAACACCTTTCTCTTTGATAGAACTAATAAGGTCTTTTAGCTTCTCCTGATCAAATTCCAGTCGGGGCTGGTACTTATTAGTCTTAATCTGCGCTATCGGTACCTGCAATATCTGCTCACTGCTTACCGGCGGCGTAATCGCTGATGGGATAGATCCGGCTGTCGCTGAGTTCAATAGAGCTTCTAAACCGCGACCAAGCGCTTTGTTTGACATTGTTTTCTCCCGTTAGATATTTTTATTGACTCTTCTCAATATCACCAATCTTCTGTAACTCATTGACATTACTGGGGATATCTACACTATGTGCTATATTTGGCTGATTGATATCTTTCTTAACGTCTAACAGTTCCTCGGTAAACTCTCGATATTTTTGGGCACCGATAGAATGCTTATCGTAAAGAGCTATCGGTTTACCAAAACCAGGTGCCTCAGTTAAGCGAATATTGCGAGGTATAACTGTATTATAAACCCTGCCCTTAAAGAAGTTCCTTGCCTCATTTATGACTTCGGTGGTCAGTTTAGTCCTAAAATCGGCCATCGTAAGCAAGACACCTTCGATAGTAAGCGCCGAATTAATATTCTCCCTGACTAGATTGATTGTGTTGACTAGCTGACTAAGGCCTTCGAGAGCATAGTATTCGCACTGAACCGGTATCAGGACCGAATCCGCCGCAGCAAGAGCATTGATCGTCAATAACCCCAAGGAAGGAGGACAATCGATAATTATGTAGTCGTATTCGGATGATATCGATATTAGGGCTTTTTTTAATTTATATTCGCGCCCCATTACGGCCACAAGCTCAACCTCAGCTCCAGTAAGACTCAATGTGGAGGGTGCAAGTGAGAAATGGTCTATACCGCTACTGATAATTATAGATCTTGGGTCCGCATCTTCAACGAGCATTTCATATACGCTTTCCTTAATATTATGTTTATTTATGCCAATACCGCTCGTAGCGTTGCCCTGAGGGTCTATGTCAATAAGTAGAGTGCGCTTCTGGAGAAAAGCCAAAAAGGTAGCAAGATTGATAGCGGTTGTCGTCTTACCGACACCACCTTTTTGATTGCATATGGCGATTGTTTTAGGCATTTACCAAATGTTCCACGTGGAAAAAATCACTACTCCTACGCTCATTTACTTAAAAGATTACACTCCGATTTCAAAAATCAAACTACTGATACGCTATTTTTTGCTAACGACGATTGCTCGACTATGGTTAATGCAGTATTCACTACCCAGTAAAGCACTAATCCTGACGGCATGCTATAGAAAATAAACCCGAAGACGATGGGCATCACTATCAACATAATTTTCTGCTGTTCTTTCTGTTCGGGCGTTACCGCACCTCCCATTGTCTTCGTCGAAATCTTCTGCTGCATGACCATAGCAGCAACCATGATGAGCGGAAGTATATTTATACTATTTCCGAGAAACGGCAGGGTGAATGGCAACCTTACAGCATCAGGTGATGACAGGTCTTTTATCCAGAAAAAACCTGTATTACGAAGCTCTATCGACTTCATTAGTGCAGAATAGAGTGCTATAAAAATAGGCATTTGAAGCACTATCGGCAGACATCCACTCAGCGGATTAATATTATATTTCTTATAAAGCTCCATAACGGACTTATTCATTTTCTCTGGGTTGTCTTTATATTGTTTTTTTAGCTGTTCCATCTGTGGATGAAGCTCCTGCATCTTCTGCATCGACTTAAAGCTTTTGACGGTAAGAGGAAATAGTATCAGATTAAGGAATACTGCCAATAATATTATGGAAAAGCCCCAGCTGTGGGTTACGTTATGAAAGAACCCCATGACCGCCAGCATAACCTTGCTAATTCCGCCGAAAAATCCGTAGTTCACCGTCGCCTCTAGCCCATAATTCAGCTCTTTTAGCGTTTGGATACTGCTCGGACCACAATATAGAACAAATCTATTGTCTATAGTCGAGTTCGGCTGAATATTAACAGCATCGACATCGACGCCCATTACGATCACACCGTCTTTGTCTTCGCTGTAAAACTGTGCCCTTGTCAATGAAAGAGGTTTTAGAACAAGTGAAAAATATTTATTCTTGAGTGCTGACCAGTTTACAACGCCGAGGTTGATCGTGCGTTGATCCTGTTTTGGCTTCTTAAATCCGAGCGCCTTACCATTGATGTCGGCCGTGACCTCTACATATCTTTTATCCTGCATTCCGGTTTCTGTAAGACCCGCTCCACCCACGATTCTGTAACTAAATGGGGTGGGAGAGTCTGCGGTATTTTTGCTTGATAACTCCAAATCAATGCCGTATTTAGCTTTATGGAGAGTATACTTTTTAGTTATTAGAAGATTTCCGCTATTTAATCTATATATTATAACATTGTCTTTAACCTGTGGTATGTAAGCGGCGTTATCAATCTCAGGATTGCTGTTACTAGATATGCTTAATATATATTCGGACGGCTTCGATAGGCTAATCAAATCTAGATTATTTACTGCCTGAGAATCCTTAAACTTTTTTAATGCGATCTTCTTTATCGAGCCACCTATGTTACTGAAAGTCAATATATAATTGTCCGTCTCCGCCTTAAGTTCTGTCTCTTCTACGGTAGGAACGGCCGGCTGCGCAATTTCAGCCTGCTTCAGAGCTTGTCCGATGGCGGTTGCAGGTGCCCGGCTCACAGGTACAATGGGTGGCCTCGGTGCCAAATATTGAAATCCCAATACTATAAGTACGGATAAAACGATCGCTAATATAAGTCTTTTTTCCATTTTTAGATCACCTTACTGGATCATACCCGCCCGCAGAAAATGGCTGGCAGCGTAAAATCCTTTTGAGTCCCTTAAATGAGCCTTCTAATAGCCCGTGCTTTTCTATAGCTTCTATTGCATAATCGGAGCAGGAGGGATAGAACCTGCAACACCGTATCTTCATGGGGGATAAGTACTTACGATATATATTTAAGGCGCCTAATACCAATTTTTTTAAGTATATCATGCTAATATTTCGGCCTTGCTTGCCAATGATAATAATATCCGATGCGCATTCTCATAAAACAGGTTGTCCCCTGGGTTTTTTCTCACAATTATCACGATATCATAAGCTTTTTTAAATAAAGGTTTGTTCTTCCTATAAACTTCGCGGAATAATCTGCGAATCCGGTTTCTGATGTGGGCGCGCTTTATACATGAGGAGCTTATAGAAAAACCGAGCCGGTTATGCTCCAGGCCGTTTCCTGCGACAGACAATACAAAACCCTCACTCCTTACAGACCTGCCGTTTTTATATACGGCCCTGAACTCTCCGGACTTGAGCATATGCTCATTTTTGCTAAATTTCTCGTCGGAGATTAAGCGTCTGCCTGTTCGGTCTTCGCTAACCGTCATACCGTCAGCTTGTGACGTCCCTTTTTTCTGCGCCTTCTCAGGACTTCCCTGCCCCAGCGATCGCTCATTCTCTTTCTGAATCCGTGCTTTCTCTTTCTCTTTATATTTGACTTTGGTTTTAATCCTAATTTCATTTTTTCTTCTCTCCCTTTTTTGCGTTAATCGCGAAGTAGATTATAGCACATCGCCCCCTTCAGTCAATAATTTAATTTCAATTTTCCTTGCATTAGCGAAAATACTTTTATATAATAGCGCATGTTGCCTTTGTTTTACATCCAATTCAACTGTGCACAACATGTGAATAACTTGTTATTTTACGTAGGATTACGCGGATTATATTGTGGATAACCACAGATTAAGGAATATATGAGTAATTCCGGTGCCACGGCCTGGAGTAAGGCTCTAGAACATATAAGGAAGGATCTCGATAATGAGCAAACCTTTAATATATGGTTCGGTCCTATCAACTGCTCTTCATGCACGTCGGAAAAGATGATTCTCGAGATCCCCAACAAATTCTGTCAGGACTGGCTTATGAATAGATATATGCCTATTATCAATTCCGGCGTCAGGAGGGCGTGCGGTGCTAATATAGCTATTGAATTCGTATTGAATGATCGCCTGCCGGCGCCGGCGATCCCTGATAGCGCTAAAAAAGATGGGGAGAGAAAAGAGGCTAAAGGTTTTTGGCCTTTTTCAAAACACATTTCGGACCACGCCGGAGAGATAGGCCTGAACCCCAAATATACATTTGACAGTTTCGTCATCGGGCCGTCTAATAGATTTGCTCACGCGGCGGCGATGGCGGTATCAGACTCCCTGGCTAAAGCCTATAATCCATTATTCATATACGGGGGCACCGGCCTCGGCAAGACTCACATAATGCATGCTATAGGCGATTGTGTGCTTCAAAAGAATCCGAAGGTTAAGATACTATATATATCCAGCGAGGACTTCTGCAATGAGATGATAGGCGCGATTCAAAATCGCACGATGACTAAATTCAGGGATAAGTACCGCAGCGTCGATCTATTATTGATAGATGACGTACATTTTATAGCGGGGAAAGACTCCACCCAGGAAGAGTTTTTCCACACCTTCAACACTTTATACGACGCCCACAAGCAAATCGTTGTCACGAGCGACCGCCCGCCAAAGGAGATCAATAAGCTGGAAGAGCGCCTGGTATCGCGGTTCTTGTATGGCCTGGTTACCGACATCCAGCCGCCTGATTTCGAGACGAGGATCGCCATACTAAAGAGAAAGTCGGAGTTGGCGGGCACATCTCTCGGTGAGGACATATTCTATTTTCTCGCCGAGAAAGTTAAGACAAACATCAGAGAGCTCGAAGGTGCTTTAATACGCGTCGTCGCCTATTCTAAGCTCATAGGCAAGACTGTTTCGGTGGAGCTTGCGAAGGAAGTTTTAAAGGACATGATAATCGAGGGCGAGAAGAAGGTCACGATCGATCTTATACAGCGAAAGGTCAGCGAATACTTCGACATCAAACTATCGGATATGAGGGCGAAGAAGCGTTCTAAAGCTATCGCATACCCGAGGCAGGTGGCGATGTATCTGGCCAGGCAACTCACGGAATACTCGCTTCCCGAGATAGGGGATCAGTTTGGCGGGCGTGACCATACCACTGTAATGCACGCCTGCTCTAAAGTGGAAGGGGATTTGAAGACTAAAGAGGGTTTTACGATTTTATTGGACCGCTTAATAGAAAGTATTAAGGGATAGCGGTTTATATCCTGTTGGCTGTGTGGATAAGTAGTCTCTTATTTTAGCGGATTACAATTTCTCAACTTATTGGTATATAAGCAGTTAGTGAGTTACACACTTATCCACAGCCATTACTACGATTATTACTATCTTTAAATACTTATTAATAGAAGGGAGTTTTTGGGAATGAAAATATCGGCGCCAAAAGATTTATTATTAAAAGGGATACAGAGCGTACAGACTGTTATTGATTCAAAAACCATTCAACCGATCTTGTCCCACATATTAATGGAAGCAACGAATGATAATATAACCCTGACAGCGACAGATTTTAATATCGGTATAATTACAGTCATACCTGTTAAGCCATCCATTACGGGCGCTATAACGGTGCCGGCAAAGAAGCTGGCGGAGATTATAAAAGAACTGCCGGACGAAATTATATCAATATCAGTGAAAAAGAATAATATTATCAACATAGAATGCGGGAATAGTAATTTTAAAATTATGGGGCTGTCGGAGGAAGAGTTTTCCAAACCCCCTGAGTTTAAAGATAAGAATTATATTACACTGAAGCAGGCGAGGCTGAAGACGCTACTCCGCAGAACGGGTTTTGCGGCGGGGCATGATGAGATAAGACATGTGCTTAACGGTATATTGTTTGTATTGAAACCCTCCCACCTAAGGTTAGTCGCCACCGATGGCAGGTGTCTGGCTATGACCGAGGAGAAGATGCAACTGCCAAAAACGCTCGAGGGAAAGTTTATATTGCCGGCCAAGGCGGTGAGCGAGTTGGACAGGATGCTTACCGACGATGGCGATGTGAAGATATCGGTTGCGGAGAAACAGGTAATGTTTGATACGGGGACGACGAAGCTAGTATCGAGGCTTATAGAGGGGGAATTTCCCAACTATGAACGGGTGATACCGGAAGAGGCCAAAGATAAAATGGTTGTTTCCAGGACCGCGCTTCTGGGCGCGATAAAAAGAGTCGCGCTGTTTACCAGTCCCGACTCGATGTTTATTAGGGTGGATGCATCCAAAGATAAGATAGTCCTGTCTAAGAGCGATCCCCATACGGGCGAGGCTCGGGTGGCCCTCGACGTTCAGTATAAAGGGAAGGACCTGTCTATAGGATTCAACCCCGACTATCTGGTAAGCCTTCTTAAGAACGTCGATCAAGAGACCGTGGCGCTCGAGCTCGTAGATGCGGAGAAACCGGGAGTCGTCAGAATAGCGGATGAATATGTATATGTCGTCATGCCCCGACAGCCGATCTAAGCATAAGCCCAAGGGGGCCGAGCATTTTAGCGAGCTGATCGGCAATGTGATAGAAGGCCTGAGCGGTAAGGAGCGTCTGGGCAAAGAAGAGATCGAAGATGCGTGGCGAATTTCAGCGGGCGAGGCCGCGGCCAGGCATGCGAAGCCCGTATCGTTTAAGAAGGCAAGTCTGGTGATCGATGTGGCTAACTCGAGCTGGTTGTACGAGCTGAGCATCCGAAAACAGGAGTTGGTAAAATCCTTGGAGTTGCAATTAAAAGGAAAGAAGATTAAAGAGATCAGGTTCCGAATAGGCGATATAAAAAAATAAGAGTCGGAGTAATGGTATAAATAAATAGTAATAATGAGGATGGCAAATGAAAGAGAATAAGATGAGTAGCGCTGAAGAGAAAGACCTGCAGAATAAGGAAAAGGCCGCGGCGGCCAAGAAGTACGATGCGACTACGATACAAGTTTTGGAGGGTGTCGATGCCGTAAGGAAGCGCCCGGCTATGTACATCGGAGACACGACTCAGCGAGGGCTTCATCACTTAGTCTACGAGGTAGTTGATAATTCAATAGATGAGTGTATGGGGGGGTATGCAACTACGATAGATGTCGTCGTGCATGCGGATAATTCCGTAACGGTCGTAGACGATGGGCGCGGGATTCCGGTCGATATACATAAGATTCAGGGGAAGCCCGCCGTCGAAGTCGTGCTGACGACGCTACACGCAGGCGGTAAGTTCGATCACAGGGTCTATAAGGTCGCCGGGGGGTTGCACGGCGTCGGTGTGTCTTGCGTCAATGCCCTGTCCGAATGGCTCGATGTAGAGGTCAAGCGGGAAGGCAAGATTTACCATATCGGTTTTGAAAAAGGCAGGACATCTGAGAAGCTGAAAGTTATAGGAAGCACCAAAGAGAACGGTACGCGCGTTACCTTCAAGGCCGATAAGGAGATTTTTGATAAGGGTGGTGTCGTGTACTCCTTCGACACGCTTGCCAACAGATTGAGAGAGCTGGCTTTCCTTAACAAGAATGTGAAGATAACTCTGAAGGATGAGCGCGAGAAAGATAAGTTTGCGGAGTTTCAATTCTCCGGAGGCATAGTTTCGTTCGTGGAATATCTGAATAAGAACAAGAGCGTCCTGCACAAGAAAGTGATATTTTTCGAGAAGGAGAAAGACGGTATTCAGGCGGAGGTGGCGATACAATATAACGATGGATATGGTGAAAATATTTATACGTTCGCCAATAATATCAATACGATAGAGGGCGGAACACATCTGACCGGATTTAAATCCGCACTAACCAGGACGATAAATCAGTATTGTAAGGCTAAGAAGCTTTTAAAAGAAGGCGATCCGGCCATGTCGGGCGAGGACGTGAGAGAAGGGCTGACCTCCGTCATAAGCGTGAAGGTGCCTAATCCGCAGTATGAAGGACAGACTAAGACGAAGCTCGGCAATTCCGAGGTAGAAGGTATAGTGGAGGCGATAGTTAACGAGGCGCTGACTTCTTTCATAGAGGAGAATCCCTCCGTCGCCAATAAGATCATTGAGAAGGCTGTTCTCGCTTCCAGAGCGCGCGAGGCCGCAAGAAAAGCTCGAGAACTCACCAGGCGTAAGGGCGCGCTCGAGGGCGCGAGCCTGCCGGGTAAGCTGGCCGACTGCCAGGAGACCGACGCGGCGGTATGTGAGCTATATTTGGTCGAAGGAGACAGCGCCGGAGGATGTTGGGGGGGAGAGACGCTGGTGGCGCTCACCGACGGTAGGAACATCCCATTTAAAGAGCTGGTGGAAGAATATAGGAGAGGGAAGAAAAATTATTGCTACACAATGCTCGACAACGGGCATATAGGTATAGCGGCTATAGTAGAGCCGCGGATGACAAAACAAAACGCGGAAGTGATCAAAGTAGTTTTGGATAACGGAGAAGTGCTTAAGTGTACTCCGGACCATTTATTTAGACTGGCTAACGGCTCTTATGTGGCGGCCGCCAGCCTCACCCCACAACACAGCCTTGCGCCTCTGTATAGAAAAATATCACAGAGGCAGGGTAGGTGCTCCCTGGATGGCTATGAGATGGTATTTGATCCGTGCGCTAAAAGATGGATATACACGCATGTGATAGCTGATATGTACAATTTAAAGAATAATACATACGCCGCCATCGCAGGGAAATATCGGCACCATGTGGATTTTAATAAATTAAACAATAATCCGAACAACATCCAACGAGTGCCGAAAGACCAGCACATGGACTGTCATCATAAACATCTGGAGAATACATTGCACAGGCCGGATGTGAAGATAAGGTCCACCGAGGCAAGGCGCACCGAAGACTTTAGAGAAAGGGCTCGAAGCAAATCTTTAGAGAAAAGAGAATTTTTTAGCGCACAAGCAAAAAAACAATGGAAAGACCCGGAATATAAAAGAAGTATGATGGAAAAATATCTGGAGTTTTATCATAACAATGCCGACTTTAGGGCCAAAATCTTGAACATTATAAACGAGGCACAGAAAAAGTATTGGAAATCGCCGGAGAACAGAAAGAAACAGTCCGTAAGAACGAAAAAGCATTTTATCTGCCATCCAGCAGCAAAAGACGCCCTTTCATTAAAGGCTCAGGCGCAATGGGAAGACGAGGCATTGCTAAAATGGCGCAGCGATGCGACAAAGTGCCAATGGACGGAGAGTTTTAGGAAAAAACGCAAAGCCGCGTACGATAAGACTTATTTTGATCATAGCATGTGCTTGCTGAAGGGTGTATCCACTCATGGCCTTAATGTAGAGGGCTATGAAAAGCTTAGAACCCGCCTGGCAAATAGAAATAAGAATTTGCTGAAGATAGACACTTTGAAGAAGAGGTTCTTCGAAGGCGATGAAGACAGGATGGTCGAAGCAGTCGAAAATTATAATCATAAGATACAAAGAATTGAAAGGGTGGCGACTAAAGAGGATGTTTATGATATGGAGGTGCCCGGGACGCATAACTTTGCCCTGGCCTCGGGTATCTTTGTGCATAATAGTGCCAAGCAGGGGCGCGACAGAAGATTCCAGGCGATATTGCCGTTGAAAGGGAAAATATTGAACGTGGAGAAGTCGCGGCTGGACAAGATCCTTAACAACGATGAAATAAGAACGATCATTACCGCCATAGGGACAAGTGTTGGGGAAGAGTTTGCGATCGATAAACTGCGATACCATAAGATAATTATAATGTGCGATGCCGACGTTGACGGTTCTCATATAAGGACACTTCTGCTTACATTCATGTATAGACAGATGCATGCGCTTTTAGATAAGGGGTATGTGTATATTGCGCAACCGCCTCTATATAAGATCAAGAGGGGCAAGAGAGAGGAGTATATTCAGACAGAAGATACTCTTAATGATATGCTTCTCGAGCTCGGATCTGAAGGAGCCACGCTTATAAGGGTAAAGGATAAAAAGGAGTTTACAGATAAGCAACTTAAGGGCGCATTGGATGCTCTGGTGGAGCTCAATAGCCTGGCAAGCGCCGTTAATAGACATGGAGTAGAATTTTCAAAATACCTAAGTTTTAGACATAAGAAGACCAAAAAAATGCCACTTTATATGGTCAAAGTGGAGGGCGAAGACCAATTTTTGTATAATGACGACGAATTAGCCAAATATATACAGACAGAGGAAAAGGGCGTCAAAAAAGAAGGTAAAAGTAAAGATGGCGGGAAGAAGACAGATGGTAAGGAGGATGTCGCGCCAGAGCCAGAAGTCCTCCAGGTTAAAGCCCCGAGCTACACAGAATTCTACGAGACACGTGAAATAGAGAAGATAATCGATAAGATTGAGAAGTTGGGAGTCGACATAGAGGACTACGAAGCGATCGGCGAGACGAAACCCAAATATTTTATTAAGAATGAAGATGGTAAGCACGGCTTCTGCGATCTTAAAGAGATATTGAGATACGTCATAAATGCCGGTAAGCATGGCATGAGCATCCAGAGGTATAAAGGTCTCGGAGAGATGAATCCTCATCAGCTCTGGGAGACGACCATGGATCCGGCAAAGAGAACACTACTAAAGGTTACACTCGAGGATACCGTTGCGGCAGACTCGATGTTTACTATATTGATGGGCGAGGCCGTTGAGCCGAGAAGAGAGTTTATAGAGAAGCATGCCCACGAAGTCAAAGTGTTAGACATATAAGGCAAGGAGAAATATGTACGCGCTTAATGAGAAGCTGGTTCCCAGGTGTATTGAAGAGGAGATGAAGGATTCGTATATCAATTACGCGATGAGCGTAATTGTAGGCAGGGCACTGCCGGACATACGCGATGGACTTAAGCCGGTCCACAGGAGGGTGCTATATGCGATGAGGGAGCTCGGGCTCGAGCATAACAAACCGCATAAGAAGAGCGCCAGGATCGTCGGAGAGTGTCTGGGTAAATATCATCCGCACGGCGACGCGTCGATATACGACACGCTGGTTCGTATGGCGCAGGATTTTAGTTTGCGCTATCCGCTGGTCGACGGGCAGGGAAACTTCGGGTCGATCGACGGAGATTCAGCGGCCGCCATGAGGTACACGGAGGCCAGGCTTGAACACATCACCGATTGGATGCTTCTCGATATTGATAAGAATACAGTAGACTTCACCCCGAACTTCGACGGGTCACTTACGGAACCGACGGTTCTTCCGTCGTGCCTTCCGAATCTTCTGATCAATGGCTCGAGCGGCATAGCCGTAGGAATGGCAACCAATATACCTTCGCACAACATTAAGGAAGTCGCCGACGCCGTCATCCATGTGATAGATGATCCCGCTTGTGAGTGTAAGGATCTGCTGAAGAAGATAAAAGGTCCTGATTTTCCGACGGGTGGCATTATCCGCGGGTACGAAGGCATAAGGAATGCCTACCTTACGGGCAGGGGCTTATTAAGGATTCAGGCGAAGGCCTACGTCGAAGAGATGAAGAGCGGTAAGGAAGCGATAGTCATCAAAGAGATACCGTATATGGTTAATAAGTCCAACCTCATCGAATCGATCGCAGATCTGGTTCAGGATAAGAAGATAGAAGGTATCACCGATTTAAGGGACGAATCCGATAAGGATGGAATGCGTATAGTAATAGAGTTAAGGCGCGGAGCCATCGCGCGGGTCGTATTGAACCTTCTCTATAAACACACACAGATGCAACAGACATTCGGTGTCATTATGCTGGCGCTTGTCGACGGCCGCCCTAAAGTGCTGACGCTGAAAGAGATGTTGACGGAATTCATCAGGCACAGAAAAGATATTATTGTAAGAAGAACGAAATTTGACCTCGAGAAGGCACAGGATCGCGCGCATATCCTCGAAGGGCTGAAGATAGCGCTTAAGAACCTCGACAAAATAATAAAGCTTATCAGGGAATCGAAAGATCCTCAGGTGGCTAAGGCCGGCCTGATGGAAAAGTTTGAACTTTCCGAGAGGCAGGCTCAGGCTATACTCGAAATGCAGCTTCAGCGCTTAACTAATCTGGAACGAGAAAAGATAGACAAAGAGTATTTAGAGCTAATAAAGAAGATAGAATATTATAAATCTATTCTCGACAGCGAAAAACTGGTGCTTCAGATAATTAAGCAGGAGACGAAAGAGCTGTCGGAGAAATTCGGTGATGAAAGGCGCACCGAGATAGCTCCTGAGGCCGAGGAACTCGAGATAGAGGACCTTATAGCCGAAGAAGACGTTGTTATAACGATGAGCCATGGCGGATATATTAAAAGAATGCCCATATCAAGCTATCGTAAACAACATCGCGGCGGCAGAGGTGTTACGGGCGCCGAGATAAAGGAAGAGGATTTCATCGAGCATCTGTTTATAGCTTCGACGCATGAGTCGATATTATTCTTTACGGACAAGGGAGTAGTGCACTGGCTTAAGGTGCACGAGATACCGGAGGCTGGCCGCGCATCCAAGGGCAAGGCAATAGTTAATCTTATCACGACCGGTCAGGGGGAGAAGATAAGCGCATTCGTTCCCGTAAAGGAATATAAAGAAGGGCATTTCCTCGTTATGGCGACAAAGAGCGGCTCTATTAAGAAGACGGATCTTAAGGCCTACTCTAATCCGCGTAAGGGGGGCATTATCGGTATGGGGCTCGAGAAGGATGATGAGCTGATAGGCGTCGAGATGACGAATGGTTCCGACGAGATATTTCTGGCGACTCGCGAAGGCAAGGCGATACGATTTAAGGAAGAGCAGGTCCGTGATATGGGACGCTCAGCCAAAGGCGTGCGGGGCATAAGCCTTAATAAGAAGGACGTTGTTATAGCTATGCAGATCGTGAAGGCCGACCAAACGGTTCTCACGGTTACGGGATTAGGTTTTGGCAAGAGGACTCCGTTCAAAGAATACAGGTTGCAATCTCGGGGCGGAAAAGGTATTATTAACATCAAAGTTACGGGCAGGAATGACGAGGCTGTAGGGCTTAAAACAGTCTCGGATAAGGATGAGCTGATGCTCGTCACAGATAAGGGGATGGTTGTCCGATGTCCGGTGAAGGACATACGCGCGACAGGCCGCTCGACCCAGGGCGTAAGATTAATGAGGATCGATTCCGGGGATGTGATTACATCCATCGCCAGGATAGTCCCTGAGGAAGAGGCAGAAAAAGTTCCCGAAGCAGTGGCTCCGGTAGCACCCCAGCCTGGTGCTAAAGCACCTGAGCAGGTGAAGCCCGAGGAGAAAGATAAGGCCATTGAGAATACAGCGCCGGTCGAGAAGCCGGACCTCGAAAAAAAAGTAAAAACCAAAGCAAAAAATAGCAATAAGAAATAAGCACAATATTTTTAAATATAGCGTCCCCATCGTCTAGTCTGGCCTAGGACATCAGATTTTCATTCTGACGACTGGGGTTCGAATCCCCATGGGGACGCCATCTTAAAAGTAGCAGTAGCAAGTAGTTAGAGCTAAACTCGTGTTAATGGCAAATAATGGGATTTAGTGGTATTTTATGGTATTATAGTCCCCGTACGGTCCCCGGAGGATGATTGATAAATACAATCAAAATGGATTGAACGCTTGGCAACCTCCAAAGGGTTGCTTTTTTGTTAAATCATGATTCGGGTATTGAGAATATTAGGCAGGCACATGAAAACGATAAGAATATGTTATTGGATCATAATAGCTATTGCAGCGGCAATACTATCTGCGCTATTGTCTAAAAGAATAATTCCGGAATGGATAGGCTTATGTTGGACCGTATGGGTGCTTATATTTTTAAACATCTTAACATACCAATGGTCGTTTAAGAAAGAAAAAATATCACCGATTTTAGTTGTAATCGTTACTACGCTTTCATCAATATGGGTTAATAACTCAGTAACGCCACTTGTGTCACCGGTTATATCTAGCGTGATCATAAAGAGCAGTAACATATTTGGGAACAAAGGTAGTTTTTGGCTGACACAAGAAGCGGAATACAAAATCAAATTCCCACTAGTTCCCATAGTCTCTTTTGTAACTACGCCCTTGAAGGAAAATGTTGAATTGTTTCCTGTGGCATCTAATGAAGAGTTTAATAATTACGAAACAAATCCATTTATCAGAGATGTTAGAGTAATAAATAAAAAAATGTTTATTGACATCAAGCGCCTGAGCTCACTACTTATACAAGAGACAACAATTGATGTCATTTATAAGAGGTATTTCGAGAAGGGACTGAGGTTAGACATATCCGCACATTGGTATAGGACCGATAAGGAAGAAATAATATTAGGGTTAAGCTGCAAGAATAATTATCAGTTCGTGATTAGCAGTCTGATTTACGAGGAGAAAGGCTTTGTCTCTAAGTGCGCGGTATTGACATCGCAGTTTTTCTTGGACACTAGTAAATATCGACAAACTTCTTTTTTACGCGATAAAGCAGCAGGGCATGCTGACATTGATCGGGAAGGAAATTTGCGATTAGTGGTTCTTTCCCCGGTTAATCCGAGCGAAGAAATGAATTTTTATATTTCTTTTAAGAAGCTCGAATAAAATCTTAACTTTATCCCTATGCGGTAAAGAGACCGATAGGATAATGAGCAATGCCTTCATGCCGGTAACTATATACTTGCTTTTAAAAGATAGAGATTGAATAAAATATTGTTAAGCAGGATAACAAAAAATGAGAATAACTGGACTTTTTTTATATTATTTTTGTTAGGGGCACTTATTTATTCTATGGTGGAAAAATGTAAAAATGCAAAAGGATATTATGACAAAACATTAGGCTTTCAGATTACTTTTCCAAATAAAACTTGGTCTATACTTATCTCAGGCGGATTAAAGAGAGTAGCATGGGAAAAAGTAGCGCATTGTCTGCAGCAAGGGTTTGTAATATCATCGGAACAATCTGTGCGTGGATTGGCGGCTTATTTATAATCGTAGGAAATATTGCCTATATTGCACAGCGCAGTTTTCTTGGAAAAGTATATGCGATGTATGGAATCCCCAGACGTTAAATACTACAATAACAGAGCTGATAAAATAATGGAGGTTTAATGTGCCGAGTAGCACAAATGGCTGTGGAACTAGACATTTTGGAAAGTCTAATTATGTAGAAGACAAAGAAAATGAAGCGGAGGAGCTTGATACTACATTATGGATTTCTATCTTTTGGCTTCCAATTATACCGCTTAAATCTTATAGGATAAAACAACCGATTTGGTATGTGCGCAATGCCGAAAACCTCCCAATTTCTTATAGCTTTAACTTTACAGTGGTGAAGAAGCAGTCTTTGAACTGGCTACAGATTTTTAAAACATATCTAATCGTATATGGCATATGTTTATTAGCGGCGTTTATTGCATTTGTACGCTCACAATAGCGAGAAGATTACTAGTGCGCATATTAAAGATGAAATAACGGAGGTGTGGCATGGCGTCACAATGTCCATATTGCGAAAAAGTAGCATCAATTTTAGAGGACACCACATGTTATTATTGTCATAATGTTCGCCTATGGCCTTGCTCAAAATGCGGAAAACAAATTTCCATATCCTCGCTCGATATATACAATTATCCAAATGAGCATTCTAATTATGTATGTTATAAATGCCACACGAAATCGAAGCCACTTAAAGATAGAGTTGGATTAAAATTAGATATACTAGGGTATTTTCTAAACTCAACTTTTATAAGAATACTTATAATAGGCAGTATCATTACTTGGGCAATCATAGCTTTTAATAAGTTTTAGATTTCAGAAAAATTTACCAAAATAGCGAGTGATGAAAAAGATATTTATAATACTGTGCTGTGTGGTCCAACAGAGTTGATTAAATAAAGGAGTCTTATGAAACAAGACAATATTTATACCAAAATTAAATATTCATTTTTTAAATGGCTAGCTATTATCTCAGCTATATCGTTTGCCTGCACACATAACAAAAAAGAACGAGCAGATAGCCTAAAAAGAATCCAAGACGAATCAATCTTTTGGAAAAAAATGAACGCTTTGCCAGATGAAATAAAGAATGCAATTATTGAGGAAGAATCGAAAGCAATCAAAGCAAGAGAAAATAACGACTTAGAATTATATGAAACCCATAAAAAAAATGTGCGGAAATTGTTTAACGAGAACGCCGTATGAATAAGATCGAGTGATATGGATATTGAGCTAATAGCAGACGTCCTATTCGGGTACACCCTATCAGTGAGCAAGCAAGATCAGGCACCAATTTTTCCAGCAAAAATTCCCGCGACACCCGAGAGACATTATAATCTGAAATAGATCTTCATTTCGTGCCCCACCCATTCCCCGGCGATCGAAAGGTTGACGGGGCTTTTTGTGCCAAGTTACTAAAATAGTTTAAATAGGTCACAGTAAATAGCGAAGGCTCTTCTATTAAATCTAATAGATAAGCGTTCGCTTTTTTATTGTCCGACCAGAAAGGGGACCAGTATGAGTACAGAAGAAATGGTAAGCCGTTGCATAAGGAAGGACAAGGTTGCATGGAACGAGTTCATCCGGCAGCATCAAAGCATTGTGCGAAAGGTCGTCTATTATAAGCTCTATAAAACGAGCTACAGGGCACCTATAAACGATGTTGATGATATAGCCCAGGAAGTATTCTTGATGCTATGGGAAGATAACAAGCTGGCCCAGTTGCGGGATATTTCATGTTTAACTGGCTGGCTTGCCATTGTGACGATGAATCAAATGGCAGTTTATCGTAGGAAGCGGAATAATATAGACAGGATGACAATGTCTCTAAGTGATAGGCTATCCGAAGATGTCACTACTACCCTAGAGGATGTCATCCCGTGCAAGCACCCTGATCCGGCACAATTGGTTGAAACCAAGGAAGCGGTGTCACGGCTTGAAGAGTCGATGGCTAATCTCAGAATTAAGGAGAGAAGGGCATTAAGGCTTAAGGTCTATGACGGTAAGACACAGGATGACATAGCCAGTATCATGGATATTCCGGCTAACACGGTTGCGTCTCTTATAAGTCGGGCGAAGAGAAAGCTACTATTATTGGTATGATTTATATACGAGGAACCACGATGATTATTATTGGTATCATTCCGGTGATTACCTACACTGATTGAGCATAAAAGCTCTGAATCAAATAATCGTTTGTATGAGAGACTATTTTATAAGTTCAAATGTTGAAGATATGAAAATGTTAGGTAAAAAGGTAGATAAATTAAAAATCTTGTTATTGACTATGTCATCCCAAAGTGATAATGTCCTATTCTACCAATTTAAGAATGTCCTATTCTGAAGTTGCTATAATGATCTTCTCTAAGGGAGGATATTATGGCAGGAAGGGACATTATCATGGCTACGCAGGAGGAATTAAGAGCTTTACATATACTTCGTAAGGCGATCGATAAGGTGATTACGCAGAAGGAAGCTGCTGAATCAATCGATATAAGCGAACGGCAAGTGCGAAGGAAGATAAGTGTAATGAGGGAGGAAGGTGACAAAGGTATAGTCCGTAAGTTACGCGGCAGATCTTCCAATAGAATATTGCCGCATAAGGACAGAATCATATCATTGTTTAAGGATAAATATCCGGACTTCGGTCCGACATTGGCAAGCGAGAAGCTCTTTGAAAGAGATAAGCTTAAAGTAAATGATGAGACGCTCAGACTCTGGCTCATAGATGAGGGTATCCCATATAAAAAGCGCAAGAAGCGCCCGCATCGTCAATGGCGCGAGCGTAAACACCACTTCGGCCAAATGGTTCAGATGGACGGTTCTCATCACGCATGGCTTGAGGATAGAGGCCCTAAATGCGTCTTTATGGGCTACATAGACGATGCTACAGGCACACCATTTGGAAGGTTCTATAAATACGAAGGTACTATTCCGGCTATGGACAGCTTCAAGCGCTACATTAAGAAGTATGGTATTCCTATAAGCGTATATTTGGATAAGCACTCGACGTATAAGTCTACGGGCAAGCCTTCTATGGAAGATGAGCTTAATAATATAGTGCCTTTAAGCCAATTTGAGAGGGCTCTTAAAGAGCTTGGGGTTGATGTTATACACGCCAATTCGCCACAGGCCAAAGGAAGGGTAGAGAGGCTATTTAATACATTCCAAGATCGCCTTACAAAAGAACTAAGGTTAGAAGACTCCAGGACCATAGAAGATGCTAATAAAGTAGCTGAGCGCTTCTTGCCTGCTTATGCCAAGAGATTTAGTGTAAAAGCGCTAAAATCAGATGATCTTCACCGCCCTGTGTCTAAGGGCATGGATATTGATAGAATTCTCTGCATTAAGACAAAGAGATTTCTAAGGAATGATTTTACCATTATCCATAACGGTAAGCTCTATCAGATACTTGACAATATAAGGACAGATAAAGTAATCGTTGAGGATAGAATAGATGGGGATATGATCATCTGGCATAAGAAGACTATGCTGAAGTTTATAGAGATAACCGTCCGTTCGAAGAAAGAGGAGCCAAGGAAGGCGTTTAAGCCAAAGAGAATATATATGCCGGTTCCTAAAGATCATCCCTGGAGGCGCTTTAAGATTAATACACACTATCAACAGTATCAACAAAGAGAAAAGGTAGCCCCAAAAGAGAAAGGGCTACTACTGACAGTAGCATAGAAATAGGACATTTCTACTTTGGTAACTATAGGACATTTCTATTTTGGCTTGACAGCGGCTCTGTAAAGCCTTGCAAATACTACAGTTATAAAGTATAATCTAGAAGTAGCGTTCACAGAGACAATATTTTCATTCTGACGACTGGGGTTCGAATCCCCATGGGGACGCCATCCGCCTTCGCCATCAACGGTAAGACGGCCGAAGCACCAAGTAGCTTGCTAACTGATCGCGAAGGCGGGCCAATTTTAGTCAGAGAACTCAAGGGATTCGAAGTGAGGCCGCCACCGTACCACTCGCAGCAGTCCCAAGCAACAGCTTTCCACACTGACCGGCCAGCTACATAATTATGAAAATAATAAATGGAAACATTCTTCTTCGTAATTCGATACTAAAGGGCGCTTGCCTGAATATCGAAAAGGGTAAGATAAAAAGCCTTAATAAGAAACCATTGCGCCGCCGCGATGGCGCAATAGACGCGAAAGAATGTTTTATCTCTCCCGGTTTTATAGATACCCACATACATGGTGACCCCGAAAAAGTTATTAACTATCAGATGAGATATGGCACGACCGCGATCGTTTCCGCCATATCCTGCTCCTCTCCTAAGGGTATAAAGAAATCACTGGATCTTATAAGGAAATACCAACATTCAGGCACGATGGGTAGCTCAGTGCTTGGCGCGAGGATCGAAGGGCCTTTTATCAGTAAGGGGAGGGCTGGCGCTCAGGACAAGAGGTTCATTGTTTCGCCGTCAGAGGCTACTCTCCGCAAGATAATCGGAGAGGCGCGAGGAATTTTAAAGATCATGACCATCGCTCCAGAGCTCGAAGGAGCGGAGCGGCTGATAAAGATACTGGGCGAACGCGGCATCATCGCGTCTATGGGACATACGGACGCGGGATACAAAGAAGCCATTAGGGGTATAAGATGCGGCATAACACACGCTACACATCTTCCTAACGGGATGCGGCGGGAACCAACTCCCGAGAACGCTGTCCATGCCTGCCTGGTCGACGGACGAGTTAAAGTGGAGATGATATTTGATCTGGTGCACGTTCCCATCGGACTACTGTGCAAAGCCCTTAAGATAAAGAGCAAAAATAACATGATATTGATAACAGATTCGGTCAGAGCCGAGATGCGCGGCCGTAAAGCCGTAGGAGGCGTATACAGATTAAGAGATGGCACTATGGCAGGCTCCGATCTAACCATGATAGACGCTATAAAAAATGCGGTGAGATTCTGCGGAGTTGATATAAGAGACGCCGTGGCCTTCGCTACAATAAATCCGGCAAGGCTTCTGGGCGTTGATGCGAGGAAAGGAGCTATCTCCAGAGGAAAAGACGCAGACCTCGTTATATTTGATAAAAATTTTGATGTGAAAGTGACGATAGTGCGTGGTAGAATAGTTTACCAAAAGAGAGGGTTTTAGAAATATGTGCGGGATTGTAGGATATATAGGATATAGAAAAGCTCAGGATGTGATCCTGAGGGGCTTAGGTCGTCTGGAATATAGGGGTTATGACTCCGCGGGAGCCGCTATCCTGAGCGGGAAAAAGGTAAAAATAATTAAAAAGCAGGGAAAGCTTAAGATCCTGGCCGCCGAGCTATCCGATAACCCTATTGCAGGCACCATTGGGATAGGTCATACGAGATGGGCCACGCACGGAGTCCCCAGCGATGCCAATGCTCATCCTCACAGTGACTGCGCCGGCAAGATAGCCGTAGTGCATAACGGCATAATCGAGAACTATCTGGATCTTAAGCGTGAGTTAAAGAAGAGCGGGCATAGATTTATTTCAGAGACGGACACCGAGGTCATACCGCATCTTATTGAAAAATTCTATAAGGGGAATCTTGAAGAGGCGGTTCGCAATGCGGTCAAAATGCTTAAGGGTTCATACGCGATCGCTGTTATACATGAGGATGAGCCGTCTAAGGTGGTCGGGGCAAGGTGTGATTCGCCTCTCATAGTCGGCGTAGGTAAGGATGAAAATTTTCTTGCAAGCGATGTTCCCGCAATACTCGACTATACGCATAACGTAATCTATCTGGATAACCACGATATAGTAGTTATAACAAAAGATGGCGTTACCGTAAAGGATATGTCGGGGCGCATAATCAGGAAGAAGCCCTCGCTGATTAACTGGGACATCAGCCAGGCAGAGAAGTCCGGATATAAACACTTTATGCTGAAGGAGATATTTGAACAGGGCGATGTTATAGAGAAGATTATAGATGAGAGAATAAGAGACGGCAGGGTCAGGTTCGACGAGCTGAAGATAAAAGACGCGGACTTTAAGGGCATAAAGAATATATCGATAGTTGCTTGCGGCACCGCATATCACGCGGGTCTTACCGGAAAATACATGCTCGAAGAATACGCAAAGGTACCATGTTCGGTCGACACTTCGAGTGAATTTCGGTATCGCAATCCCATAGTTAATAGAGATACGCTCGTCATCATAGTCTCACAATCAGGGGAGACGGCGGATAGCCTCGCCGCATTGAGAGAGGCCAAGAAGAAGGGGTGTAGAGTACTCGGCATATGCAACGTGCTTGGCAGTTCGATCGCCAGAGAAGCCCATGGCGTCATATATACGCATGCGGGCCCCGAAATAGCTGTAGCGTCGACTAAGGCTTATACCGCCCAGCTCGCGACATTCTATCTCATAACATTGCACCTTGCCTATATACGCAAGACCGTATCCGCAGCCGGATTAAAAGCGCTTATAAAAGAGTTTAAGAGATGCGCGGGCCTTATGAATGACCTACTCTCCGAATATAAATCGGATTATAATATTATCGCGGCATACGCCCAGGAGTTTAAAAAATACTACCACCTCAAACATAATAAATCCTATTTCCTGTATCTTGCGCGCAATATAAATTATCCGAACGCCCTCGAAGGAGCGCTTAAGCTGAAAGAGATATCCTATATCAGCGCCGAAGGTTATCCTGCCGGTGAAATGAAGCATGGGCCGATCGCGCTGATAGATGAAAACCCATGGGTTGTATGCATCGCCGCGCAGTCGAAGACCTACGACAAAATGCTTTCCAATATACAGGAGATCAAGGCTCGCGGCGGTATCCTGATAGCGATAGTTACCGAGGGTGATAAAGAGATGGTGCATCACAACGTGAATTATACCATCGAGATACCGCCGGTAGACGAGCTATTCTCTCCGTTATTAGTCGTGATACCTCTACAGCTTATGGCATATTATGTGGCGCTCGAATTCGGACATGATATCGATCAGCCGAGAAATTTGGCCAAATCTGTTACGGTAGAATAAAGGATTATGCCCGGGACTCTATATATAGTCTCTACGCCTGTAGGCAACCTCGCAGATATAACCCTGCGCGCGATAGATACATTGAAATCCGTAGATCTCATAGCCGCAGAAGATACCCGCCACACTAAGATACTGCTCGACCGGTACCAGATAACGACACCCACGACGAGCTACTTCGAATATAATAAGGCGCAGAAGACAGAATACATTTTAGAATTACTTCAGAACGGAAAATCTATCGCCCTGGTATCCGACGCCGGGACTCCGGGAATCTCCGATCCCGGATACAGGGTGATCAGGATGTGCATCGATAATAATATATCCGTGGTTCCAATTCCCGGCGCATCGGGGTTACTGACGGCGTTGGTGGTTTCCGGTAAGCCCACTGATAAATTTACGTTCGAAGGGTTTTTATCCAATAAACCGATTAAGAGAAAGAATCAGCTGGCCAAGCTTAAGCTTGAGGATAGGACGATCGTATTATATGAGTCGCCGCACAGGATATCGAAATTGCTTGCCGATATCCTCGAGATATATGGTGACGTAGAGATCGTAGTGGCGCGCGAGATGACGAAGAAGTTCGAGGAACTCCGACGCGAGAAAGTCTCCGCATCACTTGAGCATTTTAAATCGGTAACGCCTAAGGGCGAATTTATAGTGATAATCTGATATGGCCGAGATGAGTAAAGAGATAAGGGCTTTGTTCCTGACTAAGTACTCGCGTGAGGGCGCGAGCACCAGATATAGGTTTCTGCAGTATTTTCCATATCTTGAATCCAAAGGCATTAAATGCACATTCTCGCCATTTACCGATTCATCATATCTTAGAAATATCTACGCGACAAAGAGGGGGTCTGCGGCGGATTACGTCAGGGCGCTATCCCGCAGGATCAAGGCTCTTTTCACAGTTCGTAAATACGACGTGGTAATAATCGAGTATGAGATTCTCCCGTATTTCCCGCCAATTTTCGAGCGGATGCTTAATTGGTTAAAAATACCGTATATAGTTAATTACGACGACGCGATCTTTTACAGGTATAGCAATAGTTCGAATCCGATAGTGAGAGTATTGTTGGGGGGCAAGATAAGCAGTGTGATGCGAAATGCCGAAATAGTAATCGCGGGGAATCAGCATTTGGCCGATTATGCTTTTACCGCGCGGGCGAAGCGCATCGAGAAACTGCCGACGGCTGTGGATATAAAGCGATATCCGGTGTCGTTTCGCAAAGACCTCACCGTATTTACGATAGGCTGGATAGGGTCGCCGTCTACGGCTAAGTACCTGAAAGAGATATCCCCGGCTCTTGCTCATGTGTGTCGCGGCGGCAGAGGCAAGGTGATATTAACAGGATCCGGCCCCGTGGAATTGATAGGAGTGCCGGTTGAGGTCAGGCCATGGAGCGAGGAGACAGAGGTTTCAGATCTCGAATCATGCGATGTGGGGATAATGCCTTTGGCGGATGGTCTATGGGAAAAAGGTAAGTGCGGGCTAAAGATAATTCAATACATGGCAAGCTCCCTTCCCGTGGTTGCATCACCTATAGGTGTTAATATGGAGATAGTGGAGGATGAAGTTACCGGCATGCTGGCATCGAGCAATGAGGATTGGATTCGCGCGTTGACCATGCTGCGAGATGATAAAGCCTTAAGAGAACGTCTTGGCCTGTCGGGACGTAAGAGCGCAGAACGTAGATATTCGGTGGAAGTTACAGCGCCTAAACTCGCCTCGCTTATAATCGATGCGAGCAGGGTAGGCACAGGAAAGGCTTGACATACCGGCACCGGACGGAGTAGAATTAGGGAGTAAATAAAAATACCCTTTTAAAGATCGGTCCTTGAGAGGCCGAAAAAGGAGAAGGAAAATGAAAAATTTGCCCATTTATCTGTGTAAGGTAGATGGGATTTTCTATGTCTTCGGAACGTTATTAGGGCAAAATCCCGATCAGAGTTAAAGGATTATGCCCGGATGAGGTTTGTGTAGCTATGAAAGAAGAATCGAGGGTGATGGACAGGGAGGCGATGGATAAATCCCTGGAGCGCATAGCTCATGAAATAGCGGAGCATATCGGGCCTTCTGACGAGGTAGCTATAATAGGCATAAAGAACCGCGGCGCATATCTGGCGCGAAGGATTGCCGATAAGATAGAGCGGATCGCGAAGAAGAAGCTGAGCGTCGGAGCGCTGGATATAACGCTATATAGGGATGATCTTACGCAGGTAGCCGCCCAGCCGATAGTCCATGCCACAGAAATAGATTTTTCGATAGACAATAAGAAGATAATACTCGTAGATGATGTGCTCTTCACCGGAAGGACTATAAGATGCGCGCTCGATGCGCTGATCGATTTTGGCAGGCCCGGCAGGATACAGCTGGCCGTCCTGGTGGACAGGGGGCACAGGGAGCTGCCTATAAAAGCGGACTACGTGGGTAAGAATGTGCCGACTGGCATAAATGAAGTGGTGGAGGTAAGGCTCGAGGAAGCCGATGGCAAAGATGAGATCGTGTTGTGCCGGAACAAGGTATAACCATGAGAGAGCGCTATGAATAAGAAGTTCGCCTGGACCAGGAAGGACCTGCTCGGACTCGAGTATCTGTCGGCCGAAGAGATAGAATTTATACTATATACAGCGGGGAGTTTTAAGGAAGTAACGACGAGACAGATAAAGAAGGTTCCCGCTCTTCGCGGTAAGACGGTCGTGAACCTCTTCTACGAACCCTCGACCAGGACTCGGGCATCATTTGAGCTTGCGGCAAAAAGGCTATCGGCGGATGTGCTTAATATCGCGGCGGAGTCATCCAGCGTGAAGAAGGGCGAGACGCTGATAGATACCGGAAAGAATATAGAAGCGCTTAAGGTCGACCTGATAGTGGTGCGGCATAATTGCAGTGGCGCGCCTAATATATTGGCCCGCGCAGTTTCATCGAGCGTCGTAAATGCGGGCGATGGATGGCATGAGCACCCGACGCAGGCACTGCTCGATATGTTCACTTTAAAAGAGAAACTCGGCCGGATAGAGGGGTTAAACGTGAGCATAATAGGTGACATAGCCCACTCCAGAGTAGCCCGATCAAATATCTGGGGGCTGACTAAATTGGGGGCTAAGGTTACTGTCTGTGCGCCGGGCATGCTGATCCCCGAAGGTATAGAGAAGATGGGTGTTAAGGCAACGACGGATCTCGAAGAGGCTCTGGAGGGTGCGGATGCTATAAATGTGCTGAGGATGCAATTTGAGAGGGACGTTGCGGTAGCCTTCCCGTCGAAATTCGAATATCTGAAGAATTATGGCATAACCACAGAGAGGTTAGCCAAATGCAAGAAAGAGATCGTTGTTATGCATCCGGGTCCGATCAATAGAGGTATCGAGATGTCCAGCGAAGTGGCCGATGGCAAAAATTCGGTGATTCTGGAACAGGTGACCAATGGCATCGCCGTAAGGATGGCCGTTCTATATCTTGTCTCGATGGCGAACGATAATAGGAAAACTAATACGAAAGCAAGTCTGGGGGCATAGAAGAGTGAAGTATCTCGTGAAGAACGGCAGGGTCATAGACCCGGCGAATAAGATTGATGCGAAGGTAGACATTCTGATTTCCGAGGGTAAGATCGAAAAGATCGATAAAGATCTCGAGGAAAATTGCGATAAGATAATAGATGCCGAAGGAAAGATAATTGCTCCCGGCCTGGTAGATATGCATACACATCTGCGCGAACCGGGCAGGGAAGACAAAGAGACTATTCGCAGTGGGGCTCACTCGGCGGTGCGCGGCGGATTTACTACAGTTACCTGCATGCCAAATACCGATCCGCCCATAGACAACCTTCAGGTTATAAGTCTCGTCAAAGATATAATTAGGAAAGATGCGCTGTGCAATGTCGCGATAGTGGGGGCGATAACCATCGGCCGGGAGGGTAAAAAGATAGTGGATATCTCCGCAATGAAGAAGGCGGGTATAGTCGCGATTTCGGATGATGGCTCGTCCGTAGAAGATAAGGCCCTCATGAGCGCGGCGCTTAAGAGCGCGGCGGTAAACGGCATTCTCGTGATAGATCACTGCGAGGAGACGAGATTGTCCGCCTCCGGAGTTATCAATAAAGGATTTATGTCGACTAAGATGGGTTTAAGGGGTATTTCTGCAGATTCGGAATATGAGATGGTGAAGCGTGATATAGAGCTTGCCGCTACGGCCCGGGCCGCGATTCATATAGCCCATGTAAGCTGTAAAGAGTCCGTGGATATAATACGAAAAGCAAAGCGCTCGGGAGTGAAGGTGACAGCGGAGACCGCGCCGCATTATTTTTCTCTGACCGACGAGTGCTGTGTTACGTATGACACAAATACAAAGATGAATCCTCCTCTTAGATCGAAAGAGGATGTCGATGCGCTAAAGAAGGGCCTATCTGACGGGACGATCGATGCTATAGCCACGGACCATGCGCCTCACACAGACTCAGAAAAGGATGTGGAATTTGATTATGCGCCTTTCGGTATAATAGGCCTTGAGACCGCGCTAAGCTTGTCAATAATGGAGCTTGTCGATAAAAAAATATTGTCGTGGAGTGAGCTGATAGAGAAGATGTCCACTAATCCCGCGAAGATATTGGGCTTGGGCGCGCAGGGACTTAAAAAAGGCGCAGTCGCCGACATCGTTATAATAGATCCGAACAAAGAATATGTGTACAAAAAAGAAGGTATAGAGTCGAAATCGCAGAACTCACCCTTTATCGGCTGGACACTTAAGGGTGGCGCTACACACGTATTCGTTGGAGGAAGGCTTGTCATGGACGATGGAGTGATCAAGGCTTAAATATGAAGCAACTGAACGCTAAAATATTATCAAATGAAAAGGTCGGCACCGCATTTTATAAGATGCGGCTTGCATCGAGCTATCTGGCAAAGCTCGCTAAACCGGGCCAGTTTGTGGAGATAAGGTGCTCCAAAGGCACGGCCCCGCTCTTGCGCAGGCCGCTCGGAGTGCATAGGGTGTCATCGCTCGGCATAGAAGTTCTGTATGAGGTCGTAGGCAAAGGCACAGAGATTATTTCTAATAAACGCGCCGGCGAGGATCTCGATATAATAGGGCCGCTCGGTAACGGTTTCGATCTCGAACTTGGTTCCGATGTGAATATACTCGTTGCCGGTGGTATAGGAGTGGCCCCTCTTATGGCTCTCGCAGAGGGCCTATCCGTAAAAAAGAGCAGAAAGATACACGTGTTAATAGGTGCCAGAGTGAAGTCTCACGTGATGTGCGAGGGTGAATTTAAGGCTCTTGGCTGTGCGGTTAAAGTGACTACCGATGATGGCTCGAGAGGTTATAAAGGCCTCGTGACAGAGTTATTAAAGAAGCTTCTGGCAACGCACAAGGTAAAGACTTACCTCCCCGATTTTAGGGGCATCACAGTGTACGCCTGCGGCCCAAACGCAATGCTAAAGTCCGTGGCGGCAATCGCGATGGAACACGGTATTCCGTGCCAGGCTTCGTTCGAGGAGAGAATGGCGTGTGGAGTGGGAGTGTGTCTGGGCTGTCCGGTCAAAGTCAAATCACCGGAAGGTTATAAAATGGTATGCAAAGACGGCCCCGTCTTCGACGCCGGCGAGATTTTATGGTAGGGTGTAGTTGGAATTTACCGAGAAGGCAATTAAGATGAACATGGCGGTGAAGATAGGCAGGCTGAAACTGAAGAACCCTGTGATGGCGGCGTCCGGCACATGGGGTACCGATTATCTTGAGCTATCGGACGCGGGCAAGTTAGGAGCGGTAGTCTTGAAAACCGTAACGCTCGAATCTCGCACGGGTAATCGTTCTCCGCGCGTATGTGAGACCGCCTCCGGCATGCTGAATTCCATAGGCCTTGAAAATAAGGGCATCGATGATCTGATTGAAAATAAATTACCCAGGTTGAATGGCATCCGGACATGCATTATAGCGAGTATAGCGGGCGATGATAAACGCGAGTTTAAGGAGCTTGCCGTAAGGCTCTCTGCGTGTAAGCGAGTCGATGCCATAGAGATCAATCTATCCTGCCCGAATATAAAATATGGCGTAAACGAGGGGCTGATCGCGCATAATGAGAAGGCGGTCTACACTACGGTGAAGGCTGTCCGCGAGGCCACAAAACTTACATTGATAACGAAGCTCTCGCCCAATGTTACCGATATTAAAGTATTTGCGTGTGCCGCCGAGGCCGCGGGCACAGATGCCATAGCTCTCACTAATACATTTATAGGCATGGCCGTCGATATAAATACCGGACGTCCGATGCTCGGTAATATCACAGGCGGTTTAAGCGGACCGGCGATAAAGCCCATGTCGTTAAGAGCCGTCTGGGAGGCGACTAAAGCCGTCGATATTCCGATAATAGGCATTGGTGGTATAATGGATTACAAAGATGCTATCGAATTTATGCTGTGCGGCGCAAGCGCGATCCAGGTCGGCACGGCCAACTTCGTGAATCCAAATTCCACCGTCGAGATAGTCGAAGGCATAGAGGCGTATCTAAAAAGGAAGAATATCGGCGGTATCGGTAAACTGATTGGTGCGATTAAATTAGGATAATATATGGATCCGAAAGACAGGCTAATAGTAGCGCTCGATGTCGATTCTAAGGAAAAGGCGCTTAACCTCATAGATAAATTAAAGAATGATGTTAAATTCTTTAAGATAGGTTTTGAGCTCTTCTCGTCGTGCGGGCCATCCATAGTCGAAGAATCGCTCGCCAAGGGCGGTCGGATATTTCTGGACTTAAAATACCACGACATACCTAACACAGTATCTAAGGCCGCTATCAGCATAACGAAGCTTGGTGTTTTCATGTTTAATGTGCATGCGCTGGGCGGTTACGATATGATGAAGAAGGCGGCGGACGCGGTCAGGATGGAGGCCGATAAGTTGAAGGTGATAAAACCTAAAGTCATCGCGGTCACCATCTTAACGAGCATGGACGAAGCGGCATTGAATAGTGTGGGCGTGAGCGGCCGCATGGATGACGAGGTTCTTCGCCTTGCGCGGCTTGCGAAAGCGGCAGGACTCGATGGTGTAGTTGCTTCACCATCGGAGATAAAGTTATTAAGAGATAATCTCGGAAACGATTTTCTGATAGTCTCCCCGGGTGTTCGGCCGGAGTGGGCTTCAGTGGGCGATCAAAAGAGGATTGCGACACCTTCACAGGCGATTAGAGATGGGGCCAGCTTCATTGTAGTGGGACGGCCCGTGACAGATGCCAAAGATCAGGTAGGGGCCGCGCAAAAGATATTGAAAGAGATAAACATATGACGGAAAAGGACGTGATCGGGCTATTTGAAAAAAATAACGCGCTTCTTACGGGCCATTTTAAACTTTCGAGCGGCCTACACAGCGCAAGGTATTTACAGTGTGCGCTCGTGCTCCAATACCCGGATGCAGCCGAGCAACTCGCGCGGGCTATCATCGCGAAATACGCAGGGACGAAAATCGATCTGGTGGTGGGTCCGGCACTCGGAGGCGTAACGATAGCGTATGAGGTGGCCAGGGTGCTCGGGGTACGCGGAATATTTACTGAAAGAGATGGCGATAAAGTGGTGTTGCGACGAGGTTTTTCGATAGGCGCAGGCGAAAGGGTCCTCGTAGTGGAGGACGTCGTGACGACAGGACTGTCCACAAAAGAGGTGATGGAGGTCGTTAGCTCGCACGGCGGAGTGGTAGTCGGCGTGGCAAGCATAATCGACAGAAGCGAAGTGAATCCGGACTACGGCGTAAAGTTTGAATCTCTGGCCAGGGTAAAAGTCCAGGCATATAAGCCGGAAGAATGCCCGATGTGTAAAGAGGGCGACGTAGCTCTGAAGCCCGGCTCCAGGAAGTAATCCTCTGATTTATTGTTTTCGCAAATAGCCGTTTTCGTCATCGCGAGGACGTCGAGCGAAGCGAGACGGACGAAGCGATCTCTCTTGCGACAGCGTAAAAGACGAGATTGCTTCGCTATCGCTCGCAATGACGGACGGTAGGGATCTAAAGAGCGAGATTGCTTCACTCGCCACTAAAACTCCGGCGCGCCTCGCAAAGACGGGATCGTTCTATCACTGGAATGTTACCTGATTTATTGTTTTCGCAAATAGCCGTCCGTGTGATAGAATTATCGCCACGCTATTTTAAATAAAGTTTTGATTTTAATGGGCAGGTAGCTCAATGGCGGAGCAATCGGTTTACATCCGATCGGTTACAGGTTCGAGTCCTGTCCTGCCCACCACCGTACCATTCGATATTTAAATATGAATAACTGGACACTATACATTCTCGAATGCTCCGATGGATCCCTCTACACAGGAATAACCACCAATCTGGAAGAACGTATTAAATGCCACAATAAAGGCGAGGCCTCAAAGTATACCAGATCCAGGCTTCCCGTCAAATTAGTCTATAGTAAAATCACCGGAAGTGAATCCGCCGCACGAAAAGAAGAGGCCCGTGTTAAAGGCCTCTTCCGAAAAGAAAAACTCGCTCTAATAAAGTAGTTACCGAATCCCCTTAGTTATTTCTCGGGTCGTTTGAATTTCGCGAATGGATGGTTTCCGGGCTTGCTATGCGGTGTGTGACTGCGTTTCTCGCCATAATTGCTATGAGACTGGCCGGATTCATGGCGTGGTGCATGTTCAGTCCTTGGAGCGTGTTCAGATCTCTGGGAATGCTCAGGTCTTTGATTAAACGAACGCTTTTCGCCGAATCCACTGCTATGGCCCTGTCCGCTACCTTTACTCTGGCCGTATTTAGGATGTCCTCCGCCAAAACTGTGTCTTTGACCCTGTCCGCCCTGGCCGGGTCTCTTACCAAATCCTCCGTGACTGGCCCCGCCGTATCTGGGCCTAAATCTCGATGACCCGCGCGATGGCCCCATGCCTTCAACAAAAGCCTCTTTTGGCATAGACGGATGCTCTGATCTGGGAATTGCAGACTTAATAAGCCTCTCTATATTCTTCACATCCGGCCCCTGATCCGGAGTCGCGAATGATATTGCACGTCCCTCGAGGCCTGCTCTTGCCGTGCGTCCTATACGATGCACGTAGTTCTCAGACTCTTCCGGCAGGTCAAAGTTAATAACGAGCTCTATGCCGGCGACATCTATCCCGCGAGCGGCTATGTCTGTGGCAACTAATATTCTATATCTGCCGTTTTTAAACCCTTCGAGCGCTTCTTTTCGCTGTCCGAGCGTACGATCAGAGTGTATCTCGGCGGCTTTATGCCCCATATCCCTGATAAGACGTGTTGTCTTTTTGGCGCCGATCTTAGTTCTGGTGAATAAGAGGACCGAGCCATGATATTGAGCGAGGATATTCTCGAGTAGTTTGCGTTTAGATTCTTTCTTTACTATAAATAGTTCCTGAACTACGCGCTCTGCGGTGGTTCCGGACGGCGCCACTTCGATGCTCACAGGAAGCTTCATGTGAATAGTTGCGATCTTCACGATCTCAGCAGGTATGGTCGCTGAGAATAGAAGGGTCTGCCTGTTATGAGGGATAGATTTTATAATTCTTTCTATAGATGGCATGAAACCCATGTCGAGCATACGATCGGCTTCGTCCAGCACCAATATATTTACGTCGCCCAGCATTATTGTATTGCGCTCCATGTGATCGATCAATCTTCCCGGGGTCGCAATAATTATCCTGGGATTCTTTCTCAAAGATTGTATCTGCAGACCCATGGCCGCGCCGCCTATAAGAACAGCCGTCTTGATTCCGAATATAGGAGCGATCTTACGAAATGTCTCATCTATCTGTATCGCGAGTTCACGTGTTGGGGCGAGGACAAGGCATCTGCCTTTGTTCTGCGCAAGCCTCTGCGTTACCGGTATTGCAAATGCGAGAGTCTTACCGGTTCCCGTCTGAGCCACGCCTATCATATCCTTACCTTCTATCGCCGTAGGTATAGCCTTGTGCTGAATGGGCGTAGGGATGGTGAACGATAACTTGCTTAATGTCTCAAGTATCTTGGGCGCTATGCCCAACCCGTAGAACGATCCGCCAGGTTGCTGAGGTTCCTGCTTTGGTTCAAAACTTGAAGCGTCAAAATGCCATGCCATATTTATCTCTTTACCTTTTCTTTTTAAGCTTTTTATATCGTAAAAAATAAAAAATCCGCAAGGTCAACGATATTACTACCCCTGCGGTTTCAGATAGCTAATCTTCATCTTGGCTCACATTATATCGTTTTGTCGGTAGTTTGTCCAGATATTTCGTCGATAAAACGTCGATAAAACGTTCGGGAACGGTCCATTGAAGAACCGTTCCCGAATTCGTAAGAAATCCTTTTAAGTTGCTATGTTATTAAGGAATTTCTGGTTACTGCTTAGCCTGCTCGTGTTTAACCTGTTCGTGCTTCTTCGCCTTCGCCTTCTTTACGGTCGGCTTAACGCCTTCTTTCTTTTCCTTCTTTTCAACCGTCTTCACCGGCTGAGCCGCAGGGGTAGTAGAAGTGGTAGCGGCCTGCTGTGCGAAAACTACGGAACCTACGAATAGAAGAGCAAATATGGCTACTAATAACTTTTTCATGATTTTATCCTTTGTTTTGATTGCTACGATAATTAGTATATTATAAACACCAAAGATTAGCTTACGCCCTTGGCGGGGAGTTTTCCTGATGTGCCAGATATGACATCATGGTTTCCATGGGAAGGACATTATCAAAATCATCATAATATACTCTCTCCAGGCGCATATCACCGACAGCGGAAATAACTAATTTGGATACAATCGCTTTTTCGCAGAGGTTATCTCCCGATAATTCGTAGGCTTCACAATATGTGCCCGGCATCGGAGCCGCGGACAATACGATGAGTATAATTAATAGTAATAATAAAGTTGCGGAAAATTTGCGTAACATAAGCACATATTTTACTACTTTTGCGTTAAATAGGAAGAAAAAAATACAATTTTGCAATTTTTCAACAGCTGCTCACAAAAAATGTTAATTGACAACGCAGGGTTCGGTGTTATACTGAAGGCACAATTAGGATCCGTCCCGAGTTAGGAAGGAATAAATCCCGGACGTTAATATCGGTGTAAGCCGATCTCTGCGAAGCCCCGCCGGAATTCATGAGGTGAATGGCGCAGCAGGAAAGTAAAACCTTCGTTAGCCACGATTGTGGCCGGCGGAGGTGTTTTTTCTTTGGTAGAGCTGTTGCGAACGATATCTGTCGAAAGGAGGATGACATGGATATATCGTCGCAGAGGATATAGATGTTCAGATAAATTATGTTTCGGACGAATTAGAAAATAAAGGGGAAGGGCAATGGAAAGCGGTAATTTTTTAAAGAATTCACAGATCATAATATTAGGTATCTGTATAGCGGTAGCGACGATCGTTTCGAGTGTTATTTTATCGGGCGGGTTTATGAAGGTCATGAAGTTTACCAGAGAGCAGATTAATGTCACCGGTTCAGCCACAAAAGAGATCAGGAGCGACTACGTCGTCTGGATGGGCGAATTTGCCAGGAGAGAGACGAACCTAAAGGCGGCCTATAAGAATCTGTCCGATGATCTGGATAAGGTCAGGGTGTATCTTGCCTCGAAAGACGTGGATGCAAAAGATATCGTTATATCTCAGGTAGCCACCGAGACGATATATAGGAAGAATGAAAAAGGCAATGACACCAACGATATCGAGGGATACCGCCTGAGCCAGAGCGTTACGATCAGATCTAACGACGTCGATAATATCACCAGAGTCTCCAGGCAGTCCACCGAGTTGATAGATAAGGGCGTTGAGTTTACATCGTTTGCCCCCGACTATTTCTATACGAAGCTCGACGAGCTTAAGATCGAGATGCTCGCGAAGGCGACCGAAAATGCCAAACAGCGCGCGGAGAGCATGGCTAAGGCCACCAGCAATAAGATCGGCTTTATGCGCTCGGCCAAGATGGGTGTATTCCAGATTACGCCGTCAACTTCTACCGATATCTCGGATTACGGCGTGAACGATACCACGGCACTGGATAAGAAAGTGATGGCTGTGGTGACAGTGAGCTTCGCGATCGAGTAGGACGTCTCGGGACGTTCCGCAGCCGGGCTATCACATTAAGATGGAGGGCGCTTAAGGTTACGCATTAGAGAAATATTTTCATCATAGTCTTGTCGAAACCGAAATCATATGGCATACTTTAATTAGAAATATTGGAGGAGATGTCTCGATAGCGAAAGCCATCAGGCCTATCACCTACAAAAGGACCTTCGAAATTTGAAGGTCTATTTTGTTTGTATTCATTTTTACGCTCGTGACAACGATATGATCCGATGGTCTTGACAAAGCCGCAATAATATTGAATACTTAAGGATGTTTCCAGAGCTAAGGGATTGTATGAAAAAGGCAAGGGTCGCCGCGTTCACATGTTGCGCGATCATATGTATGGGAGGTTTTGTGATGGGCGCATATGCGGACGGGATAGTGACAGGCGGCAACATATCTGCCGAAGCCCGGCTGAAGCTCGATGCCAGGAAGCCAAATTCGACGTTCGAAACGCAAGCCATGCCTCCGGAGCCGGCCTACTCCTCACCCGACTCATGGGCCGCATTACCGGATAGGGCGGACAATGCCGACCTCTCACCGGCAAATACGAAATATCCCGAATCACAGGCGCGCTCCTTTGCAGACGTCTTCTTTATCCATCCTACCACAGAGGCAAAGGCGCATGGTAACTGGAATATTCCCACAAACGATCCACTGGCGGTATCGGAGGTCGATAATGTCCTCGGGTTTTGCGCCAGCGCATTCAATGCCGCCGCGAAGGTTTACGCGCCGCGTTACAGGGAAGCAAATATTTACGCCTTCTTCGATGATAAGACCGCATCCGGTATTAAAGCTATCGATCTGGCATATCGGGACGTCGAACGGGCATTTCTTTATTATATTAAATATTATAATCAAGGCAGGCCCTTCATACTCGCCGGTCATAGCCAGGGGAGCATTCACGGGTTGAGGCTCCTTCAGGAACATATTATAGGAACGCCGTTAATGGGCCGTATGGTATCTGCATATCTTATCGGTGGGACGACCCCTGCAAAGGTGCCCGGAATTTCGCCTTCTCAGTCGGCGACAGATACGGGAGTCCTGGTAGGATGGAATACCTATACAAAAGAGGGTGACCCGAGCATCTTTACCGATGGGTTAATCATTTGGATGGGGGGCTCTTATGTGAAGATGGGCGGCAGGACGCTGCTACAGACAAATCCGCTTTCATGGAAACTCAATGGCCGAGACGTCCCGCCTTTATGCAATCCCGGTTCGCTGCCGTTTCTGCCGGGGACTACAGGAGAGCCTTTACTCGTACCGGCGGTTTGCGGCGCTGAGGCATCCGGTAAAGTCCTGATAATCAATAAACCCACAGTCCCCGGATTCTCGATCTCCGAGGCTGGTGATATGCCGGTGCTTAACGCCAAATATGGTGATTACCATAGTTTTGACTACACGCTATTCTATGAAAGCATACGTAAAAATGCCGTCGATCGTGTTAATGCTTTTAGGGATGGTTCCGGAAACCAACAGACGATTCTAAAGAGAGGTCCGAAGATATGAAAGCGCGCTATGCATAATTTCTATTTACCGGTAATATTACTTATTCTCATAGGCGGCTATGTCGTAAATGTCATCATCGAAAAATTAGACATCCACCATGCGTCCCCCATCCTACCGCGGGAATTTGAGGGATATTACGATCCCGAAAAGTATGCTCGCTCGCAATCTTATCTGAGGGAGAAGATATATTTAGGGCTTATCGAAGGCATGACCTTTACCATTATCGTCACCGTCTCTACGCTCGCCGGATGGTTCAATCTCATAGATATTTTTGCGCGTTCATTCCATCGGGGGCCGATCATTACAGGACTTCTCTTTTTCGGAATATTATTTACCCTATCGTATATGGTCTCCATACCGTTTTCGGCAGTGCGAACTTTTGTCATCGAAGAGAAGTACGGTTTTAACCGGACGACCCGTAAGACATTCACCGTAGATGTCATTAAGCATTTCATTCTTACAGTGATCGTCGGTGCGGTAATGTTATCCGCGGTGTTATGGTTCTTTGGTTCCACCGGAAGCGCCGCATGGTTTTACTCATGGATAGCGGTGACTGCCTTCCAGATCTTCATTATATTTATCGCCCCGGTTACCATTATGCCGCTATTTAATAAATTCACTCCGCTGGAAGACGGTGAATTGAAGAACGCGATCGTAGGTTACGCCGCTTCGCAGGATTTTAAATTACAGGGCATATACAAGATGGATGCATCACGGCGCTCATCCAAATCGAACGCTTTCTTTACGGGCTTCGGTAAGTACAGGCGCATAGTGCTCTATGATACCTTAATAGAGAAGATGAAGGTAGACGAGCTCGTGGCGGTGCTTGCGCATGAGATCGGGCATTATAAGCACAGGGATATTTTTAAAGGTTTCACTACCGCTGTTCTGTCGATCGGGCTAATGCTATTTATGATGTCATTCTTCATTGGTAATAGAGGCCTTGCCGCGGCATTTAAAATGGATAACGTATCTATTTATACGGGGTTATTCTTCTTTACATTTCTGTACGAACCTATAAATGCGATATTCTCCGTTATTACTAATTACATAACGAGACGTTTCGAATCTGCGGCCGACGAGTTTTCCGTGATTACGTATAAACAGCCGGAGGCGATGATAAATGCGCTCAAGCGGCTAAGCGTGGATAATCTGACAAACCTAACCCCGCATCCGATTAAAGTATTTTTAACTTATAGCCACCCTCCGGTCATGACCAGGATAGAGATGATCAGGAGAAGGAATCCGTGATCTATTCAAAGCCCACAAAAAGGAGGAGAAGATGATTAAAAAATGCTTTTCTGTTATCTTATCGGGAGCCATGTTTTTTGCATTTGTCGCATGCGTATTCGCTCTCGATGTAAGCTCCCAGCAGAAGTCCGCGGCCAATGGAACTACCCTCGACAATCTTATGTTCGCTTATAACGGCGAAAAGAATGCCAATATCAGATATCTTGCTTTTGCGGAAAAGGCGTCGAAGGAGGGCTATGATATTGCCGCCAGCCTTTTCAGGGCGGCCGCGTATGCAGAAGAGGTGCATTACCAGCGCCATGCCGATATAATAAAAAAGCTGGGGGCCACGCCGGGGTTTGTAGCGGAATCCCTCGATGTGAAGAGCACAAAAGAGAACCTCCAATCGTCAGTAAAAGGAGAGAAGTACGAGAACGAGGTAATGTATCCTAAATTTTTGAAACAGGCAAAGATTGAAAATAATAAAGATGCGATTGACGCATTTGAAGACGCCGGAGCGGCCGAAGGCGTCCATGCGGGCTTATACGAAAAGATGCTGAGCAACCTTACATTCTCCAGAGGTATCATTAAAGATTTCTATGTATGTCCTCTATGCGGAAATATTATGGACGCTATTACGGTAGCGCGATGCCCTATCTGCTACACTGAAACCAAAAAATTCAGGAAGAAAAATTAGTCCTTAGCATACCACTTACTGGGGAGGACAAATGAAAAGCGATATTTGGATAGATGCCGGGACAGTAAAAAGCCTGAAGAAGCAGAGGCTCAGCGAAATTATGGCGGGTAATACCAGAATAGCGCTTATCTGTAAGAACGGCGAATTTAGCGCTGTCTCCGGAGAATGTAATCATGAAAAAGGCCCTATGGCTCAGGGGCGGATGGAAGGAGACTATATCGTCTGCCCGTGGCACGGCTGGAAATATCATCGGGAGACCGGGCACGCTATGCCTCCCTTCGAAATCGCCTGCCTGCCGAGGCATGAAGTACACCAAAAAGACGGGCATATTTTCATTAAGAGTAAACCATCAAATAAACGCGCGCATTTTCCCCATCCTGCGCACTCCTTATCCCGCGATGTGAAACGCGCGAAAGGCCCTATCAGGGTGGCCGGTATATCGACGACGCCCATGAGTAAGAGCCTGCCGAGGTATTCCACATCCGAAGATTTGCTTAATTCGGCGTTAGCGCATGCACATTCAAAATTTGGAGCCCAGACAAGGCTGATCAAATTACGGGAATTGAAGTTCAGCCATTGCGGCGGTTTCTATTCTATTGACGAAAAGGCTTGTACCTGGCCATGCACTTTTACGCAGATGGACGAGAAGGATCAGCTGACCGAGGTGTATGAAGCCCTCGTATTCTGGGCGGACGTGGTGATTATCGCTACTCCCATACGGTGGGGTAATGCGAGCTCACTTTATTACAAAATGGCCGAGAGGCTAAATTGTATAGAGAATCAGATCCTCCTGTCCGGTAAGAAGCTCATAAAGGATAAGGTAGCATCCTTTATAATCACGGGTGGACAGGATAATGTCCAGAGCGTGGCCGGGCTTATGATGATGTTTTTCGGAGAGCTTGGTTTTCAGCTCCCTCAGCAATCTTTCATAGGGCATAGCCGTGGCTGGGCCGCCGAAGATATGGCCAACAACGCGGCGCTCGTTAAATCGAGCGGCAGATTAAAAAAGGACGCGAGGGATCTGGTGGATCGGGCGGTCGATACAGCCAGGGAGCTATTAAAGAGATAGCGAAAGCCATGCCGAGTTGAAAGAGATAATGGGTATTATTTTAAATATCCTTGGCGTAGTGACGGATATCTGGCTTTTCCTTACCCTGATGAAATGCACACCAAGCGCGCCCTAAGCGAAACAAAAAACTTGCCACAGGCGGGTAATAATTATATAATACCGCAAATCGATATTCCGTGGGGACGTAGTTCAGCTGGTTAGAACGTCAGATTGTCGATCTGAAGGTCGCGGGTTCGATCCCCGTCGTCCCCGCCATTCTACTTCGCTACAGAAGTCAAACTGTAATGAAGCTTCGTAGCAATTGCCATAGTTCCCATATTATCCTATAATACTTTTATGCGCATAGTCTATATTCTGAAAAGCCTAAAAGATCCTGTAAAGCATTATGTCGGAATCACTCATAATCTGGAAAAAAGATTAAAAGAGCATAATGAGGAGTTATCTTACTATACAAAGAGATATGCCCCTTGGGAGGTTGAGACTTATATTGTCTTCAGGAGCAAAGAAGCCGCTGAGTCGTTCGAGCGGTACTTGAAAGCAGGCTCCGGGCAATCGTTTCTGGTTAAAAGATTGCTGCCACCCAAAAGTGAGGCGAAGTAGGCAATCGCTATGAAGCCACAAATATTCATGTCTCTTAGCGAAGTAGAATGGCCATGGGACGGAGCGCTACGTAGCTTCATTACGGTTGAAGTGTAGTAGCGAAGTAGGCCCGTCGTCCCCGCCATTAATAATGCCCGGTGGTTTTCCATCGGGTTTTTTATTTTTATACCTCCCAGCTTACGGCTCGGCAATTAATTTTAATTGGCGGCTATTACACAAAGCACCATCCTACGAACTACGAAACCCCAGCGCGCCGGACCCTATTAATATAATATATGTAGGCATATAGTAGTTCTCATTGACAATGAGAACTTTATATGATATAGTTTCATTACAAATGAGAACTATCGGGGGTATCATATGAATAAGAATATATTACGAGAAGTTATCCTGGAGCAGTCCAAGGATGGTAAGTCAGCCGATTTAGGAATAGAGAGATCTTGTCTTTCAGACATATCAAAGTATATACGAGTGCCTCACGCAGTCGTCATCTCAGGCATACGTCGATCCGGCAAGTCGACGCTTCTCGCCCAGATACTTAACAAATATTATGAAAAAGGGGTCTATTCTTTTAATTTCGAAGATGAACGGCTTATGGACTTTAATGTTGAGGATTTTAACGGACTCTATGAAATATTTCTGGAGATCTTCGGAGAAAAAAAAGTATTCTTTTTTGACGAGATACAGAACGTGCCGGGATGGGAATCGTTTGTGCGAAGGATGCAAGGTAAAGGATTCAAGTTTTTCATAACAGGATCCAATGCATCGCTTCTCAGTAAAGAGCTTGGCACAAAACTAACGGGACGATGTATCAGCATAGAGCTCTATCCTTTTTCATTCAATGAATATCTGCGCTTTAAAGGGTATGAGGTCGTAAAGAATGCTTTCTCTTATACATCCGAAAGATCCGCTATAAAGAAACACTTTGCGGAATATCTACGGCATGGGGGCATGCCGGAGTATCTGAAGTACAAAGACGCGACTCTGCTTAAGCGCGTATATGAGGATATATTATACCGGGATATAGTAGCCCGTTATGATATCAGGCAAGTTAAGGCGCTCAGGGAATTGGGATTATACCTGTTAAGCAACGTTGGTAATCTATTTTCATATAATAGCCTGAAGAATGTATTAGGTGTAAAAAGTATGAATACCGTAAAAAGCTATGCGGATTATCTTGAAAATAGTTTTCTCACACTGCTTGTAAGTAAATTCTCGTATTCGTTAAAACAGCAATTCGTCGCCAATAAGAAGATCTATTGCATAGACAATGGCTTGGCAGAGTCGGTTGCTTTCCAGTTTTCTCAAAATAAGGGCAAGTTTTTAGAAAACGTGGTAGCACTTGAGTTAAGACGCAGGACCCAGGAGATATACTATTACAAAGCCGTAAATAATTTGGAAGTTGATTTTCTAGTTAAAAGTGGCCGAAAGGATGTCGCACTTATTCAGGTTGCTGATAATCTCGACAACGACAAGACCAGGCAAAGAGAAGTGGGCGCTCTCGAGCGCGCTATGAATGAACTTAAACTGCATAAAGCACTTATTCTCACTGAAGATACGGAAGAAGATATAAGATCGGGCGGTAATACAATATCTGTAAAACCGATTTACAAGTGGATATTGGAGAGTAATATTTAAATTTATAAAAAATGGGGCAGAGTCAATTTGTTGTGCACATAGCTGATTAGGAAGTATGAAGTGTAAAGACACGACCCCTACGAACTTAACGTCTGATTGAGGATTGAAAAAGAGATTGATATTATGAAAAAGCTACCCCCTCATTGAACGGGTTTATATTCGTGATAGAATATATCCCAAGTAAATACGGAGATCGTATCCATTGTGGATACGTCCCAAAATAAGGAGGTAGCCTATGAAGCATTATATAGG
>CAIMPC010000072.1 GCA_903843285.1 Candidatus Omnitrophota bacterium | reverse complement strand
CAGACCGTACCGTTAAGATCCGTAACGATGACACCATCTAAGGACTTCTCCACAATACTGAAGAAGCCCTGTTTGCTTTTTTCAAGTGCGTCTTTGGTTGCCTGAAGATCCTCTAAGATATTTAAAGTCCCCTTTTGCATCTTGCTCAGTTTTTCAGTGCGCTCCAGGACTTGTTTCTCCAGACCTTGAGAAAGGTTTTCCAGATCCGTGACCATTTTTCTTATCTGACGCATATCATGAGCTACACCGATAACACCGACCAACTTATCATCTTTATCGCGCATAACCGAACCACTAAAACTGACCGGAATTTTTTCACCGGATTTCGCCTTATAAGTCATGTCGAAATCATGTACTGAACCTTCTTCGATAAGTCTTCTAAGACGCTTGCCCTTAAAGATCCTTTCTTCTTCTTCTTCTTCTTCTTCTTCTTCTTCTTCTTCTTCTGTAAACAATAGACTTGCGTTATTACCGATCAATTCCTTTTCAGCGTATCCCAATAAATCCAAAGTTGCTTTATTAACGCTTCTAATTGTCTCATCAGGATTGATCACAATCAAAGTATCAATCATTGAAGAGATAATGCCTTCCGCATATGCATTTTCTTTTAAAATTTCCGCTTCTTTTCCTTTTATATTCTCAGCCATCTTATTAAAAGAGCCGGCGAGATCTTCTATTTCATCGCCGCTCTTAATAGAAACCCTGTAATCCATATCACCTTTTGCAAAACGCTCACTTGCTATACGTAACATTTTTATTGGCGAGGAAATTATGCGAGAAAGCATAAAGGCAATGATGCATGTCGGGAAAATGAATATGCTAGTAATAATAATCAGCTGATTTCTTAGATGCATGGCTGGAGCCAATGCTTTTTCGAGCGGAATATGAAGTGCAAGATACCACCCCTGTTTTTGAAAATCGAGATAGCTTGGCTGTGGTAAAACAAAAACTATATTTTTTCCCTTCTCTTCAAAAAAGAAAGATGCGCCCTGCGCCTCGCTTTTTATGCGGCTTTCTATGTCGCTCCAGTAACAGGTCTTTCCTTTAAGTACATCCTTGGAGTCATGGGTCGAATAAAGTAAAGTCCCGTTTTTATCTATAAGGTCGAGATCCAAGAGCTTTCCGAATGAATATTCGGTGCGGACCTTTAAGATCTCTCCGATTTTAGAGATCGGGATTCTTGAGACGGCAATTTCGAAAACCTTTCCCTCGGAATTTTTAACCGGACAGGTGAAATAGAGTATCGGCATATTAAGAGTACTTGAATAAGAAGCATATATCACCATATCCTTGTCTATAAGAGGGTCGAGACAGTACCCATCGAGGGCATCCTCTTTACCTATATTTAAACCGGTGGTATCCACTATACATTTGCGCTCTAAATCGTAGACGGCCAGGGAATCGTAGCATTTGTAAAAATCGCGGTATTCTATAAACCGTTTGGTCGTGTCAGATTGGGAATAATTCCCTGAGGTAAGCGCGAGAGAAAAAGCAAACAATTTTATATCTCCCCTGCGCTCATACAAAAACATATTTACCATGTCAAATAGACGTTCCGCCAACCTGGCCATGTCCGACCTGGTTTCCGTCTCCAGCGCCTTGGACTGAAAATAATAGACGAATAAGGACAACGACACGGCCATAACAATGACTGTGATAACAGCTACTCTCATTATTTTTGCTGCGATCTTCATCGTAGGTCCGTTCTATTTAAAGAAACGATGGGTCGATGTAATAGCTTAGCCATATAAGCGCATACGTCATTCTCAGAGAGGGCCAACTTTGTCATTCTGATCCTGAGCTGTTACCGTCTAACTGTCACCAAGTCCAAGCCTAAGAGGACTTTTTCCTTATTGCTTAGATCTCCGATGATCCTGGCCACCGGAGGAGGTAAAATCCTGATCAAAGTCGGTGTAGCCAGAATTTTATCATCCTCGGCTAATTGGGGGTGTTTCACCACATCGATCACCTTTAAAGAATAGACACCCTTGTAGTCTTCGTCCAGGATCTTTTTTAAGTTTATAAGCGCGGCCTTACTGCGAGGAGTCGTTCCTGTCAAATAAAGCTTTAACACATATTTTACTGCCATATTAGCCTCCTATTCTTCGTATTTTTCACCCATCTTTATTCCGGATTTTTCAATTTCATAACCATAGATTTCCTTGGAATGCTGGCCTCCGCGCAACTTCAACACATTCAAAAGCTTCTTTATCTTCTGACCCCGTTCCACATAGAGAAGCATAATAATAATATCCACTACTGAGTTTAAACGAATCGTGTTGGTCGAGAAACTGCCTAATAACTGGCCGCGTACTGCCCCAAAATTCGCCATAGAGAGATAATTCATTATGCAGGTGATGCCTTTGGCCTTAAAATATCTGGACAACTGAACCAGGAACTGCCTGACCTGCTCCTCGCTCATCGTGGCAGAAAGTAAACTGGAGACCGAATCTATCACCACCCTCCTGGCGTTGATACCTTCTACGGCGGATATTATCTGGTACAATAATTTATCATTGGAGATGTCGATCAGGCTTGTGGTAACAAGCTTGATTTTTCCTTCCTTCTCATAGCGCCCGAAATCCCAGCCATGCGTTAAAGCCGTTTTTTTTACCTGCTCTACGGGTTCCTCTAAGGCCACAAAAACCGCATTCTCTCCATCACATATACCCTGCATTAAGAAGTGCATTCCAAACATCGTCTTCCCTGTTCCGGTATTTCCGGAAATTAATGCCACATGGCCTTGCGGTATGCCGCCACCCGAAATATCGTCCAACCCTTTAATACCAAAACTTTTGCGCACCCGAAAATCGGTCTTTGCGGTAACGGTTTCGATTGGTATTTTCGGATATACGGTCAGACCCTGGTCAGTGATCTCAAATTCTACGGCGCCACTGCGAAAATCTGTGCCTCTGAGCTTTATCACAAACATCCGGCGCAGAAACTGTTGCTGGCCTTTGATCAATGCTATCTCGATCACGCCATCAGCCACAAATTCCTCTATTCCGTAACGGCTTAAGGATTGTTCCGGGCCTACCTTTTCTGCTGTCATGAGCACAGTAACTCCCATGTCCTTTAACCCGGCAATAATCTGACAGAGCGCCTGCCTGACCGCATCTTTATTCTGAAATCTTGAAAAAAAGCTATCCAGGCAATCCATTGCTATCCGTTTTGCTTTTACTTTTTTAACGGCATACTTCACCCTTTCGATCAATGGGCTTAAATCATAGTTTTGATCACTCTCAATAGTCACATCTCCAGATGCGCCCGCATCCACAAAGGCAAGCTTTTTCTGAGCAATGAGTGAATCGTAATTCCAGCCAAACCCCCGGACATTCTTAATGATATCCCTTTTATCTTCCTCGAAGGTAACATAGACGCCGTTTTCTTTGAATTGGGTTATTCCCCGATAGATAAACTCATTAAGGATAACCGTCTTTCCGGTCCCGGGCTCACCGCTGATCAGGGTTACCCTACCTTTGGGTACTCCCCCCATAAGGATCTCGTCAAAACCCTTGATGCCGGTAAAAATTTTTTCCACCGCACCGGTTTTTGTTTTGCTTTGCATCTTTTCTCCTTGTCTCTTAGGCATTGCCTATAAATAAAAAACCCAAGTTCCTATGGCCTACGCCACAAAGCTTGAGTCATAAAAAAATCTTTTATAGAGGCAGTTATGTTTGCTTGTTTGATTGCTTATATGGGGCATCCTCACCTCATGGTACAGGTATTCCTATTTTCTGTCCGTGTCCGAGATTAGTATAGCATATGGTATTACCATGGTCAAAAGATACTAGGTTAAAAATAGAATCTGTAAGGCATCAGAGCATTGAAAACTCGGTTCTGTCAACCGGATTTTCATTCCTTATCAAACCAAATTGAAACGTCGTATTCGGCTTAGTCATAGAATTACATGCGTCATTCTGGAGGAGGGCGAAGGCCGACTCCGTCATTCTGACCCTGAGCGGAGCGAAGGGGAAGAATCTACGCTCCAGATCCCTGCCGACCTGCAGGTGTTCGGTAGTAGGCAGGCAGGCTTCGCCCCCCTTGGGGCTCAGGATGACGGAGCTCAGCTTAGGATGACACGCTCTGATAGAGTTTCTTCCGAAACTGAGTCGTTGCTTCTTTTATTGCCTTACTGAGACGGTCTTTTCACCTCGATGTTTGAATTTTTCAGCTCATCTTTAATGAAATTCTTTATCTTATCTTCCCTACTACGAGCGATGCACTTAAGCTCATGTTTCTGATTCCTTATAATACTTACCATTTCTTTCTTCTGCATCTCTATGAAAGTAAATGCGTTATTCTGAAATTTCTTAAGCCCTACGAGTAAAGCAAGCGTGCAAACGCACAGAGCCGCCGCCAATATCAGCGCGGCTATCACAGCATTTCCTTTTCTATTCATATTAAACACCTTCCCATGGTTATTTACTATTGTCTTCACTGTGAAAGTCGTAGGGCACCCTTAAAGGTGCCCTACGAGCCAATACTCCAATATTACTTCACTTCCTGCACCTTCGTGACTTTCCCGCTATCTTTCGAGACATCCACTGCAACCTTTTTACCTTCAAGTTGGTTCAAGGTAAGAGCATTGAACCCGCTATCCAGGCACTTTACTGCATTGTCTAGTGGAATAATCTTAGTCTTGCCATTGTCCTCGGCCAAGACGAGAGAATTATCCTTCTTGCCGCCGCCAAGGCTCTTCTCGATTACCGACGTAAATTTACCGACTATCACGCCTCCGGTCTCTACCACTGCGCCTACAGGTTCAGTAGCTTTCGGCTTATCGCACTGACCACAGCTGGCATAGCATAAAGATGCGGCCATAATAAGCGCCACAACAACTATCGCAAACTTCTTCATATAAATCACCTCCTTCTTTATGAATTTTACTGCTGTAATAAAGGAACCCGTCATTGCAATGACATTTCTCTACTCTTTAACCAATTCTACGAGACGCTTAGCGATACCGCCGAGCGGCAATACCTCATCTATAGATCCGGAATCTATTGCGGCTTTATTCATCCCAAAGACTACCGACGTATGCTCATCCTGCGCTATCGTCCTGCCTCCGGAGCCCTTTATCGCCCTTATTCCTTCAACGCCATCCGTGCCCATGCCTGTCATTATAACACCTATCGCATCCTCACCAAATGCCTCCGCAACCGACTTCATCATAAGCCCTATCGATGGCACGTGCAATACGGCCTTGTCGGCATTTTCATGCAGGGTCAGCCTGCCTTCGCTGTCTATCCTGATATGGTAATCGTCGGGCGCGATCATTATGGTGCCCGGTGACACTATGTCTCCGGCCCTGGCTACTTGCACATGAAGGTGTGATGTCATATTTAACCATTCCGCCAGCCCCTCTATGAAGCCCTTCGACATGTGCTGTACCACGAGCATACCCGCGCGAAAATCGTGCGGCAGATTTGAAAATATTTCCTGAAGAGATTGCGGACCGCCGGTAGATACACCTATCGCTATCATCTTTGATGCGGCCTTGCCTCTCGGCGGTTTAGGCACCTTCTGAATATACGGTTTAACACTGAGACGTCTGAGGGCTTTTACGCGCGATGCTATCTTAACCTTACTGATGAGATCTTTCGCTATAACGTCGATATCTCCGGAGATCGCCACGAAGTCCATAGCTCCTATAGACAGGGCCTTCATGACTACGGTAGAATCCATGCTTGAGACAACCACGATTGGGATTGGGAGGCCCGACATTATATTCTGAATCGCTTCGAACCCGGTCATTATCGGCATCCTCAGGTCCATAGTGATTACATCCGGTTTCAGCACGAGGGCCTTCTGGACCCCTTCCTTTCCGTCACTTGCCATACCGACGATCTCTATAGAGATGTCCTGTTCGAGAATATTCTTAATGGCCTCCCTCATCAGGATCGAGTCGTCGACGATTAAAACTCGTATCTTTTTATTCTGGTTCATCCTATCAACCGTTCTATAGTATTCAGTAAACCTTCCGATGTGAACTCACTCTTCAATATATACGCATCAGCTCCGCATTCGAGACCGCGCCTCTTATCGGCGTCGCTCTCTCTGGTGGTAACTATTATTATAGGGATATCCTTATATAGCTTTTCTTTCCTCAGCGCCGTCGTCAATTCGAACCCATCCATCCTAGGCATTAATATATCTGTTATGACCAGGTCAAACTTCTCCTGAAAGGATTTCTCGAGAGCCTCCCTACCATCCCTGGCTATGACCACGGAGAACCCGGCCGACTCGAGGATGCTCTTCTCGAGCATAGCCGTCGACATGGCATCCTCGGCCAGCAATATCGTCCTGATACGTTTCTTCGCCGAGGCAGAGGCCTTAGGTGCCTGCGGCATTATACGCCTGGCTACAAAACCTCCTTCGAAAGAATTTATTATCGATGCCACGTCGACTACCAATATGACCCTGCCATCTCCCAGTATTGCCGCACCGGATATATATTTTATATTGTTAAGCGGCTCTCCTAATGCCTTACTGACTATATCCTGCCTTCCGGAGAGTTCGTCTACTAAAAGCGCTATCCTCTTCTCAACGGCCTGCAGAATTACTACGGAAAAATATTTACGTTCGGCTATACCTTTGGTCGGAAGGGCGAATATATCACCGGAGCGGACGAGCGGCATGATACAGCCCTTAACAGTAATAACCTCGCGCGTCTCGACGGTCCTTATCGTGGAGGGCTCTATCCTGATGGTCTCTATAACAGAGTCTATCGGTATAGCAAAAGTATCGTTCCCGGAGGCCACCAGCAGGCATTCCGTAATGGCGAGGGTAAGAGGCATCTTCATTATGAATTTAGTGCCTGCGCCGCGCTTCGACTCGATCTCCACAGTTCCTTTGAGTTTAGATAATTTTTCACGCACTACATCCAGCCCTACCCCGCGGCCGGACGTCTCGGTAACCTCGTCCTTAGTGCTGAATCCCGGTAAAAATAGCAGTTGAAATACCTGGTCTTCCGTCATGATCTCCAGCTTCTCTTTGGTAACTAAACCTTCGTCCAGCGCGTGTTTCCTTACCTTATCCATGTCTATTCCACTGCCATCATCGGAGACCTCTATAATTACCTGCGCGCCGGCTTGAAATGCCTTAAGCAGGACTTCGCCCGCGAGCGGCTTCTTCAGCCTCAACCGTTCCGCAGTCGACTCGATGCCATGATCCACAGCATTACGCAGAATGTGCATTATAGGATCTTTCATCTCGTCTATGATAGTCTTATCGAGATGCGTATCCCTGCCTTCCATGACGATATTCACGTCCTTCAATGATTTCCTGGCCAGGTCGCGCATTGCCCTCGGGAATTGGTCGAATAAATAAGATATCGGAATCATCCTTACCTTCATAACCTCTTCCTGCAGGTTTGATGATGCCAGGGAAATATTTTGATCTACTTTGCTGAATTCTTTAACTATCGACCCGAGTGACTCCTTCACTGAAGGCTGCGATTCTGACTTTAATGCCAGTGTCTTCACCAGTTCATTAAGCCGCACTTTGGCTACGGTAAGCTCACCCGATAGATTCACCAGTTTATCGAGCTTATCTATATCGACGCGAAGACTCTCGCCGGCGCCGGCAAACTCTTCACGCCTGGACTTGAATTCCGGTTCGGCCGGGTCAGAATGGACTTCCGGAACGGGACACGCCAGCTCTATCTTATCGAACTTCACCGCGGCCTCAAGTCTGTCGGCAAATACCGATGTTACCTCTTTACACAGATCGTCGACGAACGGCCTCGTCATGCCCTTAGCTTCCCAGATGATCTTATCTTCAAGCAGAGGAACTATCGAATCGAGGCATTTTAATAACACATCGCAGTGGTCTTTAGTCAGGGATACTTCCTCTTTTAGCGCTCTTTCCAAACCGCTCTCCATGGAATGCGCTATGTCCGATACCCTCTTATAACCCATCATCACCGATGAGCCTTTTATGGTATGAGCCTCTCTCATCATGATCTCCAGAAGCACCCTGTCACCCGGGGATTTTTCCAGCTTCAGAATACCGTCGGTGAGCCTCTGGACGTGCTCGAGCATCTCGTCTTTATATTGTTTTACAAATTTTGATTTATCGAATGCCATATGCCTCTATAGTTTAAACTTGACAGTTGCTTCTTTAAGTTCTGCGGCAAGGGTATTCATTTGCTTCGATGCGGCCTGCGCCTGAGTAGCCCCGGCGGCTATCTGTTTCATGGCTTCATTGATATTGACCATGGCATCGGCGATCTGTTTGGAGCCGGATACCTGCTGTGTGGCGCCCATCGATATCTCTTTGGCGCTGTCCGCAGATTCCTGCGAAAGCCTCGACTCCTCATCGACGTTTATTATACTCTGCTCCATCGACATAATGGCGTGCGACATCTCGTGTTGTATTATCTCGATGAGAGCTGTTATATCTTTAGTGCTCTTTGCGGTAGAGTCGGCGAGTTTACGTATTTCATCGGCGACTACCGTGAAGCCTCTTCCGTGCTCACCGGCCCTGGCGGCCTCTATAGCTGCGTTTACTGCTAATAGATTAGTCTGGTCGGCAACGTCATTTATAAGCTCTGTTATCTTTCCTATTTGCTGACTCTTTTCACTTAAGGATGTTATCTTCTCGCTCGTCTTGCCTATGGCTTCCTTTATCTTGGCCATTCCGGCAAGGGCGTGACTGGTGGATATGGCTACCTGCTTTACATTATCACCTATCTGTTCGGCGCTCTTTGAGAGTTCCGCTGCGGCTGAGGTTGTCTCATTGACAGCAGAGGACTGCTCTCTGGCGCTGGCGGCCTGCTGTTGACTGGCTGAGAGAATCTCGGCGGAGGCGGAGGTGACCTGAACCGCGGCATCTTTGGTCTTAGTCAATATCTCGTTGAGGTTCTTTATCATCACTCTGAAACTTTCTGCCAGCATACCGATCTCGTCATCACTCTTTATGGTAATCTTGGCCGTAAGGTCACCCATGGCTGCACTCGAGGCTAAATTCGTAAGCTTCGTTATCGGGTTGACTATGGTATCGGATATTTTCATGGATACCCCCACTACAATAACTGTAACTATCAACATAACGATGAGTATGATATTGCGCAAACGAACAACCGGAGCAAACTCTTCGAGCACATCGTCCTCTGTCAAAATGGTCCATTCCAAGCCGAACTCTTTGTCTATGGCATCTCCGTTCGACGACCCAAACACCATCTGTCCGCGGTAATCCTTATAGACTCCGGTCATCCCTTTCTTCTGGGTATGGAATAGCTCAACCGGTGCAGAATCTATCCGCTGCTTTAAGAAAGTGTCCTTGAGATATCTGGAATCTGTGATCATATAGCCATCCTTGTTCACAATATACGATTCTCCGGTATCTCCCAGGCCATCAGTATGGCTAAGAATCTTATTGAGCTCTGCGGTAAGAAAGCGACACACTACCACGCCCACAACCTCTCCGGTCGCTTTACTCTTAATGGGGGCGGATGTGGCAATACATGCAGCACCGGAGGTCGACACATATGCGTCTTTCACGTGATCGCCTTTCAAACCCTCGATGAAATATAGATCTTTGGACTTATCCTCGCCGATCATGACCTTATCGGTAGAGCTTACGATCTTTCCGGTCTTATCGAGCACATGTATCAGCTCTATATCCGGATCGACGGGCTTCATATCCTCGCTCAAATATTTCGACAGTTCATCGGAATACCGGGCTACATCCGGCCCTTTATCCTCCGCCTTACCTAACATTTCACGTATGAGATAATCTGAAGCGAAGCTCCTGGTCACTTTTATCTTCGTTCTGAGATAACGAACTATAGACTCTTCCTTGCCCTGAGATATAGCCTTCATATTCTCCGCAACCTGGTGTTTAAGCGCACTGCTTGCCATGTTATAGCTTATCAAACCTGTAATTATTAGAGGTGCCAACGATATGATGAGAAATACCAACAAAAGTTTCTTCTTCATGCTACCTGAAATTATATTCTTCATATACACCTCTCCTATTGACTGATACAAAGCGCTCCGCTATCCTGAGTCGAAGCTGAATTCTTCACCATATCACCTCTTCTTCAAGTCTCTTATCTCTTCACATTCCAACACACTGCCGAGATCCAATAGTATAAGTATATCTGCCCCGATCTCTATCTGCCCCTTAGTAAATTTCGCCAATACCCCTTTTATGGTAGCGATGGGAGGCTGTATGGATTCCTCAAATATCTCAAGCGCCTCACCTATATCGTCGACCATGATTCCTATGAGATTCCTACCGACATCCGTAGCTATTATCTTCGCGCCACCGAGGCCCTCTTTCTGCTCCAGGCCCAAAAAATGTTTTATATCCAATATCGGTATTATCTCCCCGTGCAGGTTCGTAACGCCCACAACGAATGGCGGGGTATTAGGGGTCTTCGTTATCGAGGTAGGCTTGAATACTTCTTTTGCTGAAGCGATATCTATGCAGTAATGTTCGATCCCCAGAAAGAATGACAGGACGCGGATGGTCGGCTTCGACTCAATCTGGGCATCAAAATCAATTTCGTCCGATTCGATAATTATCTTTTCCTGATCATCCATACTGTAACTATACCTTCTTTTGGATCTGCACCTTACCATGTACATGAGAAATGCCAGTCTTCTCATCGCTCGTCAATAATTTTTCCAGGTCGATAATCAGGGTGAGTTCCTTTCCCGATTTGCCAACTCCGACCAGATAATCCGCCTTATTCAGGACTTCATCGGGCGGCTCAATGTTGGCCGGATCGAATGTGATGACACCTATGACGCTGTCTATGGCAAGGCCTATGATATGCTTATGGACTTCTGTGATGAGGACTCTGTGAAAGGTCTTATTTTCCTGGGTCGGGAGGCCAAGTTTCTTTCTTAAATTAATAATTGGGACGACTTTTCCCCTTAAGCTTACCACGCCTTCTATAAAGCTTAGGGCTCCCGGAACAGGGATAACTTCTTTAATCCGCCTGACTTCACGCACACCGTCTATATTGACAGCGTACTTTTTATCCATCAGACTGAAACATAGCAAGTGCATCTTACCCTTTCATAGGCAGATACTTTCTAACCGGCCATCTTCAGCCGTTCTATGTTATCTTTGCATACGCTTGACAGCGTAGATGCATTGAAGCCACTACTGTGTGTAATTATATCATAGGGGCCTAATCTTGACAAATCGGTTAACGTATTTCTGTACTCCCGAAGCGCCTTACCGATCATGCCCCGCTCTCTATATATATTGGCCAGGCCCAGATGGGCCAGCGGATAATCCTTTTCCAGGTATAGCGCTTTCCTAAAACTACTCTCTGCCTCATTCAGATGCCCCTCTTCATTGTAAAGCGAACCGTAAAGATAATAGGCCGGGGCAAACATGGCATCTTTTTCGAGCACCCTTGCCAGATTATCCCTTGCCTCAGTGATCCTCCCCTGGTTTGCGTAAACCTCCGCGTTGAGATAGTAGGGTTCCGGATCATTCTCATCTATGGACTGTGCCTGTCGTATGAGAGATAAGGACACTTCGTAATCTTTCGCGTGCATAGATCTGACTGCCTGATCAATCAACTCTTTCAATTTAGCGGACCGACTCTTTTTCGTCCGGGCTTCCGGCAATTTTATCTCTACCTCCGGAGGAGGCTCGAATGTCCACCCCGGTTTATATTCATGGGCTATGGGCTCGGGCCCCTTATGCCGCGGCGCATGGATATGTCCTTTCATCTTCACGTAGTAGATGGCATCCCCCCAGTCGACCATCCTGAACTTATCGGATATATACTGGAGAGTTTCAGAATACCCGATGAATAGATATCCGTTATCATTGAGGCTCGTTTCGAATTTATTTATAACACGCGCAGTCGTCTCGGTTTCGAAATATATGGTGACGTTGCGGCAGAATATAATATCGAATCCGCCGGGAAAATCGTCATCCATGAGATTGAAGAAACCGATGCTGATCATCTTCTTTATCTCGTCACTGACCTGATATCTTTCTTCTTTTGCGGATACGCGCTTTTTTATAAAGTATCGGCTCATTATGGCGGGTTCTACCAGCCTGACGGAGTTCATCCCGTATATACCCTTCCTTGCCAAATCAAGCGCATCGGTCGAGGCGTCGGTGGCAAGTATATGTATATCCCAGTTCTCTATATCGGGTATCACATCTTTTATGGCCATAGCTATCGAATATGGCTCTTCCCCGGTAGAACAGCCCGTCGACCATATGCGTATACTCGGGCGACTGTCATTGCGACACAGTCTCAATGACGATAACTTCCGCGAAATTAACTCCGGTAGAATCTTCTCCCTTAGGGCTTTAAAATGTGGTTCATTCCTGAAGAAATACGTGTGGTTTATTGTAAGGCGGTTTAAGAGCTCTCTGAGTTCGTCTTCCCTATTCTCCGAAGAGGTAAGATAATTATAGTAGGCTATTACGGTATCGAACGAACAGACCTTCATCCTATGGGTTATTATCGAGTCTATGTCTTTAAAGTCATAACCGCTGAAATATAACCCGGTCCTGTTATTGATATAACTCCTGAACCGCAGTTTTATCTCTTCCGGGAACGTTGCGTTAAGCTGTGACTGGCTCATTTACTGCAGGGCGGCAGGCCAATCTTCACGATCGTTCCTCTTCCGACCGTGCTGTCTATGACTATCTGGCCGTCAAAGGATTCGACGATATTCTTTGTGACGAATAGTCCGCGTCCGGCACCCTCCCGCTTGCGTTGGCTCGTTGTAAAAAATGGCTCGAACATCTTAGGCATGTTCTCCTTCGGTATACCGACCCCGGTGTCATCGATCTCGATTATGCACGCACTACGGCCCGACAAAATCTTAGAATCGGATCCCTTATACGCCTTTATAGTGATCGTGCCTCCATTTGGCATCGCCTCTGCGGAATTATTGAATATACTGACCACCGCCTCATGGATCTGATCTATCCCCACATTAACACACATATCTTCTTTTGCTACATCGGTTACTATCTTAATATTGGGTGCGATCTTGCTCTTCTTTATCGAGGAGCACATCTCTTCCATCATCTCGCCAAAATTAATCCTCTCGGATGCCTTATTTCTAGAAACGGTGTAAACAAGAAAGGTCTTTAGTATTTCGCTCGCCCTGACGGCCGCCCTCTTTATCATCTCTATGGATTCTTTCGTCTCCTTGTCGGCCTTATCCAGTTTCTTTTCCAGGATCTCCGAACCCCCGATGATTATTCCCAGAGGATTCCTGATTTCATGGGCTATACCCTCCGAAAATCTCACGAGTCCTGCCAGCTTTTCTGATTGGACGAGGCGCTCCTGCGTGGTCTTGAGATCCGCGTATGCATCCTTCAACTCCTTATACAGGACACTAAGCTCGGCGCTGACCCTCCTCAGCTCGTTCTTAGTGTACTGCCTCTCGATCGCGTAACGCACGGACCGCACGAGCGTGTCCGGATTGGCTTCGCTCTTTCTTAAATAGTCCTGCGCTCCGTTCTTTATGGCGGTCAATGCTATCCCTTCCTCCTCATAGGTGCCCGTCATTATTATTATCGGTATATCGGGGGCCTCGGCATATATCCTATTAAATGTGTTCAATCCGTCGCTGTCCGGCAGTTGAAGATCCGTAAGCACTACGTCTATGTTGCCTTTAGCCAGACGATCCATCGCCTCCCTTACTGTAACAAAATGCTCTATATTGACAGATATACTTTTTTCGCTGGCAAACATTCCTCGTATAAGCTCGGCTATTATAGGGCTGTCCTCGACATGCATTAATCTGACTTTATCAATCATCTTACTATCTCCCGCTGTGAGGTGAAATAAAAAGCAACCCTGCGCGGGTTGCCGAATAATGCTATATGTCCATCGGATCTATTCATTTACGCTCCTACCTGCGCTTAGTGACAGCAAGGATAAGTGATTGTATCTTCACCGGATATATTTGTCAACGGAAAAACCGTTTCTAACCTGGTTAGTTTAACCAGGTTAGAACTTGGATTTATGGCCTCTCTCATACCAGGTCTTGTATGCTACGGCGCGTTCCGTCTCAAGCGACTCTATCCTCTTCTGCATCTCTTCATATTCCGGATCAATTGCGTATTTGTATTTACCCTGATTATTTCTAATGCTGTCTATCTGGTGTTCCAGGGTATCCATGACCTGTAAAAGCTCGTCCTGTCTCATATTACCAAAGTCGAATCGCGACTCTTCTACAGGGGCCTTCGTAAGGTTTATCTTTATTGTCTTCTTTAGATGCTTATCGGTATCTTCGACCGTGATCGATACATAATCCCTGGACTCCAATATCTTGTCCACCGTAACCCAATTAAGGCTGAAGAGATCGCGCTCTCCGGATATATCACCCTCGGCCATCAACGCCAAAAGTCCGAGACCGATCGTAGCTCCCGCTACGGTTATCCCCTGGCTAAATCCGGAGCCGGAGGCACTGATCTGTGTGCCTAATGCCGCGAAGACTACCGCCGCCGGATATCGGAAGATCGACTCCTTTTTAACAAAGAATTTGCCGTTATCCTCCGTAGTTATGGGTTCGTAGGCGACATTTAATCTTATATCCGTAACGGCCCACTTCCTGAATTCCGCGCCCCTGCCGTATGCTATGGCGGACACCGTTACATTGAGGCCCTCTTTCGTCGTCTTATAAGAGACCGCGGCGTCACAGGAAACATCATCGAACCTGAACTGCCTGTACTCCGCGACCTCTTCCCCCGACGATAGCTGTGCGGCCAGCATGATAACGATAAGGGCAAGCACAGCGGCCGATATACGCACTATGAGGAGGTGTCGAACGGGTTTACCTGAGGCTCTATCCTGACTTCCTTCAGTTCAGTGCCCTGCCATATGAAAGTAAAATTAACCACGTGAGCTCCCTTACTCTGGACCGAAAGTATCTGGGAATATTCGGCATCCGAAGACGGATTCGATGGGGCCGTGGATATTTTCATACCGGTGCGCTTACCACCGGAATAGGAATACTCTATCTCTATAGGAACGCCCTCTTTTGTCAGGATCTTAAAAGTTTTAGTCCCATCGCTTATCGGCGTGATCGGAGATATGTCCATATTCTCAATCTCCGGCGTAGGGCGCTTCGAATCGTAATCGACCGTAAGAACCAGCTCGTCTCCTTCTGAAGTGGCGATCTCATAGCTCACAACCGCCTTAGCCATATCGCCGACCTTGTCCACATTCGCATTCACATCCGCACCCGCGACGCTGGTCCTAAGGACTAATACGGCGACTGCGATAATACCGAGTATCTTTTTCATAACGCTCCTATTTAAATTATAAAACCGTTTCTAACCTGGTTAAACTAACCAGATTAGAATTTGAATTTATCCGCCTGTAAGGACAGTTAACCAATTAACTAAGATTATAATCGATAACCGTAAATATGCAAGGGCCTTTCATTCTCACAGGAATAAAATTTTACTACCTGAATCCGCCGCACAGAGTTTCCAGGGCCTTGTTCGCGACCGTCAGTCCGAAGATACCGGTGATGGTCGGCAGACTGCCGAGCTTCGGGCGCTTTCTTCCCCTGTCATATATCTCCTCCTTCAACCGGTTCTCTTTATCCACCGCCGAAAGATTTCTGTTCTCCGCCGAATAGACGCAGATTATCCCGCGCCCGATGCCCTCTTTCTTCAGTTTCACACGCAGGTTCCTGGCCAGAGGGCAATGCGTAGTATCTTTAATATCGGCGATCCTTATGGCAAGCGGATCCACCCGGGTAGCGGCGCCCATAGAAGATATCACGGGTATCTTTTTATGCCAGCATGCCTTCAGGACCTGCGCCTTCGGGCCGAGTGAATCAATGGCGTCTATCACTATGTCCGGATCGTTATCGAGGATCGAATCTATGGTTTCGGCCGCGGCGAATAGCTCCATCGCCTCCACCTTGCATGACGGATTGATCTCTAAGACCCTCTGCCTGGCAAGCTCTACTTTTGACATTCCTATAGTGCCCCTAAGCGCGAGAATATGGCGGTTCATATTGCTCGCCTTTATCTTATCGAAATCTACAAGCCGTATTTTGCCTACTCCGGCGCGCGCAAGCGCCTCCACGCAATAGCCCCCGACGGCGCCTATACCTATCACCGTTACGGAACTGTCATGAATTTTTTTAAGCTTATCCTTGCCTATAAGAAGCTCAATGCAGAAATATTGTCCCATTTTCCCATACCTTATCTTCAAATGCTTCCGTTTCCATATTCTTAAGACGTGCGGCTATCCCATATAGTGCGCCGAGCCATTCGAAATATTTTTCTGCATCCTGCGTATTGCGGGCAATGGCATCGGGTAAATACGGATAATCCGTTTCGAGCAGAACCTTATTGATCGGAGTTGCACTAAACGACTCGCGATGTTTCAGGGCCCTTTCATAAATAAGACGCGGCGAAAAAGAGATATAAGCGCCGAGCTTTATTAATTCCGCGGCCGTCTCCGGCGAGCCTGAAAACCAGTGAACCATGAAACAGATATTCTTATCCGTCCGCCTACGGATCTCTTCTACAAGCGTATCCCACGCCTGGACACAGTGCACGGCGAAAGGCCGACGCAACTCTATTGCAATATCTAATTGGCGGGTGAAGATCTCCCGCTGTTTTTCGAAATCGACGTTCTTTTTGGCCTTATCGAGCCCTATCTCGCCTATGCATGCCTTCGGATCGGAAAGATACTTCACCAGAATATCATCCCAACCGTTTACGGCCCGATCGGCAGACCACGGATGAATTCCGAAAAACGGGACAACGCCATCGCATGAATCCGCGAGGGATTTAACCTTAGGCCAGTCGTCGGTGGATGTTCCATTACAGAAGAACATCCCGACACGCCTGGCTTTAGCGGAGGTCAATATCTTATCCGCCTCCGCCCCGGAATCCTGAAGATGTATGTGAGCATCCTGCATCATAATTATATAACTATCTCCGTGCCATCGTTAGCCGCATCATATCACCGTCATTCTGAGGAGGGCTTTAGCCCGACGAAGAATCTATGCCTTCAGATCCTTCACCCGCCACTAAAACTCCGGCGGGTTCAGGATGACAAACAGCATAGGCTCAGCGCGGTCAAAATAATAATACCGCCCTGATACTGGCCATAACCAAAGGATCTGCCGTATTATCAGCGTTAGGATTAATAACAACCTGCAGGTCCGGACTCAACGTTATTATCTGGTTCAACTGAAAACTGTAATATGCTTCGAATACCGTCTCCTGCGCCGCTACTCCCGGTCCGTTCGTCTTACGAAAGTCGTCACCGGTTATCGACTGGGCCACACCCAGGCCTATGACATCGTATTTTCTCGAAAGAAACGGCACCGTGATCTGGATGCCAAGCGACCAGAAGTCCGATACCTTACGCACTCTTTGATCCGCCAGGCCATAACGGAAAAATACCATGACCTTATCTGTCAACTCCTGATCGAAGCATAAAGCAAAACCCGCATCACCATCCCGGGCCCCAGAACCGTCTGTAAGCCCGAGCGTCTGCTTATCATACCTGAATATGAACCTGTAATTTCCGTGGAGCTTTCCTATTTCTGGGCAGACGCCGGCCTCCGCAAGTATGAGTTTATTATAGAATGCTTTCGTAATCCCGATCCTCGAAGCAAAAGCGGGAGCGTCACCCATGCCTCCCTGGACGTAAAACCATTTGACAGGCTTTAGCCCTACGACAAAACCAGTTTCGTAGTCCGGGAACGGTATGGTTGGATTATTTACGAAAGCGCTTGCAAGGAACTGGGTATCACCGCTATCGGCAACCGCATTTACATCGAACCACTGCGTCAGATCTATCCTGCCGCCGATGACATATACTTTCTCCTCGAAGAGATCCTGCTTCATAAAGAGAAGGGGGACATAACATGTGGAGCCCTCCCCTGCGGCGTCGGCGAGCGTTGATAGCGTCGATATCTTGTTATTGAATGTCCTCCCCGCGCCGCCTTCTATTCCCGTAACAAATAGGGACCCCTCCCAGAATCTTTGGCCGAGCAAAGCATTGTAATACCATGCACCCAGGGAATTGCCTTCGTATCTCCGGCTCGATAAGGTAACTTGCTGGATATAATTTACGAGGATCGCAAAGTATGTCCCATATTTATTCTCAAACTCACACCGCTCTATCTGAAATTTATCAAAGTAGTTTTCCGGTCGGCCTTCGGCCTTGCACACCTCCGGCTGATGTACCAACTGGGACGGAGCGAGTTCGGCATAGGCAAGAGGCGTGACGAAAAGCGTGAATACCAATAAGATCGCTGCGTGGCAGTAAAAACGCGAATTCATGTCACCCCATCATTAATCGTCATTCTGAGCGAAAGGTTAATAAAGTTCCCCCTCGTCATTCTGAGGAGGGCTTTAGCCCGACGAAGAATCTATGCCTTTAGATCCTTCACCCGCCACCAATACTTCGGCGGGTTCAGGATGACGAGCCCTGACCAAGTTTCTTCCGAAATTACGTCTTTTTTCTTGTGGCGATATCCACCCAGACTGCCAGGAGAAGTATCATGCCTTTAATGATATATTGGTATGTGATATTTGTGTCCATCAGGCTCATTCCGTTGTCGAGGCTCGCCATTATCAGCGCGCCTATAACAGACCCCCAGATCGTACCTTCACCGCCCATCAGGCTCGTCCCGCCGATAACGGCGGCCGCTATGACATCCAGCTCCATGCCCTGGCCGGCAGATGTGGTCGCGGCATTGAGCCTCGCCGTAAGCACCATACCGCCAATGGCGGTGAGAGCGCCAAAAATAACATAGAGCATCATCACCTGTTTTCGGACATCAATGCCGGACAGAGATGCCGCATCGGGATTTCCACCTATAGCGTATAACTGGCGGCCAAAGACTGTCCTGGTCGACATAAAGTTAAATAGGACGGCCAGAGCCAGAACTAACACAACCGCATAAGGCACTCCCCTGTTCTGGATCATTATCATGAAAAATGCCGCAATTACTGCGCAGACAACCAGTACCTTTATGATAAAGATCGGCAGGGCCGGTACGGAAAAACCGAACTTCAGCCTCTTTTGCCTGTTCAGTATATTTTTAACCACGAAGATGCAGGCTACGGCCAGGCCTATCCAAAGGCTTATTCCGGGCGCCAGATAACTCTGGCCTATACTCTTAAAGCCCGCAGATAATGGAGCGATCGTAGCGCCATTGGTTATGCCGAGAACCGCCCCTCGAAATATCATCATACTGGCAAGCGTCACTATAAATGCCGGCACGAGCCTGTACGCTATCCAGAATCCGTGCCATGCTCCTATCGCCAGGCCGGTCACGAGGGCGATCCCTATCGCCGCGCCTGCAGGCATACCCATCTTAACGTTCATGAACGCTGTAACGGCGCCCGCAAATGCGGCCACGGAACCTACGGAGAGGTCTATATTCCGCGTCACTATGACCAGCGTCATGCCGATGGTTATCACCGCGACCGCCGCCGTCTGCAGAAATAGGTTAGACAGGTTGCGCGGACTGACGAAGACACCTTGTGTCATTATCGAAAAAATTAACCAGATACCTATCAGCGCTATTAACATCGTGTACTTACGGATATTCTGAACGAATGATATCTTCATCATTTCCCTCCGGTAGCGTAGTGCATGATCTTCTCCTGCGTCGCCTCTTTGACCGGCAAGTCGACGGTGAATCGCCCTTCGTGCATAACGAGTATGCGGTCGCATACTCCGAGTATCTCGCTCAGATCTGACGATATAACTATGACCGCCACACCCTTGTCGACAAGCTCATTAATTATATTATATATCTCGACTCTGGCGCCGACATCTATGCCGCGCGTCGGCTCATCCAGTATTAAAACTTTGGGCGTAGTCATAAGCCATTTACCCAGGACGACCTTCTGCTGATTACCGCCGCTTAAGTTGCCTGCCTTCTGTTCTATCGACGGCGTCTTTATCCTCAGCTCTTTCGTGTACCGCTCGGCGCTCCTGATCTCATCGATCACATTTACGACCGAGTAACTGGCGATCTTGTCGAGGGACGCAAGCGATATGTTTTTACATATATCCTCGTCGAGAACCAGGCCGTATCTCTTCCTGTCCTCGGATGCCAGGCTTATCCCGGAAGCTATCGTAGAGCCGGCATCCCTTAATTCCAGTTCCTTGCCTTCCAGAAATAACTTGCCTTTTACCTTACGGCCCCAGAAACGGAAGAAGCTCATAACAAGCTCCGTCCTGCCGGCACCGATTAATCCGGCCATGCCGAGGACTTCGCCCTTTCTTAATTTGAAACTGACGTCTGCGATCGTCTTATTAATATCCGGATCGAACACAGTCCAGTCTCTGACTTCGAGAACAACCTCTCCGGCAGTCCGCGTCGTCTTCGGATATTTATTCGTCACTTCCCGTCCGACCATAAGCGCTATCAATTTGTTCTCATCCAGATCTTTCTTATCATGAGTGGCGACGGTCTTACCATCCCTCAGCACCGTGATCCTATCAGCTATGTCGAAGACCTCTTTCAATCGGTGGGATATGTATATGCATGTTACCCCTTTTGCGCGCAGATCCCTCAATATTTTAAGGAGCTTTGCGGATTCCTCTTCGGAAAGCGCCGCGGTGGGCTCATCCAGGACCAGTATGCGCGCGTCCTTGGACAGCGCCTTCGCTATAGCGACGAGCTGTTGCTCTCCCACGCCGAGGTACGATATCGGAAATTCCGGATTGACGTTAAGGCCGACGCCCTTCAGTGATTTTTCAGCCAGCCGGTAAGAGGCATCCCAATCTATGACGCCGCATCTGGCGATCTCATTTCCCAGGCATATATTCTCGACGATCGACAACTCTTTGACCAGCGCCAGCTCCTGATATATGATGGCGATACCGGACCTCTCGCTCTCTCCGGGGCTTTTAAAACGCTTTTCTGTCTGGTCTATCTCGATCGTGCCACCATACGTGCCATGAGGGTAGACTCCGCTCAATATCTTCATCAGCGTAGACTTGCCCGCGCCATTTTCGCCTACGAGCGCGTGTATCTCTGCGGGCTTAACGCTGAAAGTCACGTTATCCAGCGCCCTGACCCCGGGGAACTCTTTCGATATTGCCTTCATGCTCAATATGTATTCGTTCATAGTTTTGCCCCGTATAGTGGAATCTATTTAACTTTAACGAAACCGCTCTTTATTAATACCTCGTCGACGTTCGACTTATCCACCACTATCGGCTTCAGTAATATAGACGGCACATCCTTCTTACGGTTATTGACTTTTGATGTAGCTCCGACGTCTTCCCCGTTAATCATTTTGATCGCGGCGTGTATAGCATCCTCGGCCTGCTCTTTAGTATTCTTAAATACTGTCATGGATTGTGTGCCTTTCAGAATCCTATCCACAGCCGTATCTTCGGCATCCTGTCCGGTGACGAGCACTTTGCCTGATAGCCCCACCTGCTCGAGCGCCTGTATGACGCCGCCTGCCGTGTTATCGTTCGGCGCTACTATAGCATCGATCTTATTATTGTTCGCCGTCAGTGCATTCTGGGTAAGGTTCATCGCTATGGTCGGCTGCCAATCGGTGATCCACTGGTCCGAGACGATCTTAATATCGCCCTTATCCACAAGGGGTTTTATCTCCGATAGCGCGCCTTCCCTGTAAAGCTTTGCGTTATTATCCGTAGGAGCTCCGGCAAATACCACATAATTTCCCTTCGGCACTCTCTTCACCAGATACTCACCCATGAGCCTGCCGACTTCATAATTATCGAAAGAGACGTAGAGGTCGACATCGGAATCGAGGACCAGCCGGTCATAGGATATAACCTTTAATCCGGCGGCCTTTGCGTTATCTACAATCGCCGCGGCAGAGGTAGCATCATGCGGGGCGAGGATCAGAATATCTATTCCGCTGGCAATAAGGTTCTCGCATTGCGACATCTGTTTCGAGGCATCATTATCGCAAACCTGCATCTTAAGATCTATGCCCTCTGCCTTAGCCACATCCTTCATCTTCTGGGCGTCCCTGACCCATCGCTCATCACGCTGAGTCGGAAGCGAAACTCCTATCTTAATCTTCTTGGCGGGTTTTTGTACTGCGTTTACAGGCATACTCAACGACACAACGGCTATCAAAGTTATCAGGCCGATACATAATCTCTTCATGTCAGATCCTCCTCATTTTATTATACGTAGGAGCTACCACCAGTTTTCGCACTGGACACCGTAGTTCATGCCTTCGCGCTGAGGAATGAATGCCTCCCCGCCGAGCATCCGATCGCCCTGAAATCCGTCTCCCCATCTGGCATAGGTGGCAAATATCCTGAACTCCGGACGGCTATTAAATATCGTTCCCGGGGAAATACGTATGGCCGTCGTCCATTTGAAGAGGCAGGTGTCGTAATCATCCGCCGGATTATTAATATAATCCATGCCCGGTTCCACTTCAAGGCCAAAATGTTTGGTCAGCATATATATCGGACGCAGGCCGAAGCTGAACCATGTCTCATCATTCTTCGTCTTGCCTCCGTAATCTGTGTACTGATATACGCCGTCAACCTGAACGCTCAGCTTCGGCGTGATCTGGCGATTGAACATTTCGGTCAGACGGATCCTGTAGGATTTGCGGTCGATGCTCTCGGACGGAACCAGGGCGCCGGCAGAGAGCGATGTGTTCGAACCACAGCCGTACTGCGCGGCGAACTGATTATTGTTAAGCTCACCGGGTATATAGTGCATGAAGCCTACGTCTACACCTCCCATTGAGGGAAATTTAACGGTCGGATCTTGCGTATCGACTCCGCCCTTCATGAAGCCTCCATTCACCCAGAACATTCCTTTTCCAAACGGCACGTTCACGTCGCCGAGCTTGAAATTAATATTATTTTTTGCTACCCTGCCGCGGTTTGTGGATAGGTTAATATCATCCGGCGAAAATCCTATATAGGTGACGTCGAGCATCCCTATGCCGCAGTTAATGTCTTCGAAGCCTCCGCCATAACCCGACATGTCGTACCACCAGAAGTCTATTATGTCCAACTCCGGTAGGCGGCAGAAACGCTCACCCGCCCAGACCTTGGCCCCCTGATCCCAATCCAGGAAATGGCCCATCCGCGCATACATCTCGCGCAATGCGAACTGGTTGCCTATATCCCAGCTCTGGTTCTGCTGGGTCTGGTAAGCTACGCGTATCTGGGTCTCGAGAGTAACGCCTTCGGGATCGGGGTTCCAGTTCCTGTTCAGGAGTATGGTCTCTATATAGGTCTCCTGTTCGTTTCCTAGTCTGTATTTGGCCAGGGCGTCGGGAGCCATAAATGCCTCCATCTTACCGCCCTTGGAATTAATACCATAGCCGGATCTGAAATACCCATGAAACTCCAGACCTTTAGTGATATAGTTCGGCAGGTAATCGGGCTGCTTAAAGAGAACGTCGCGCGAATCCATGGCCGCGTCGGTGCTGACCTTTTTAAGGACTTTTAACGTCTCCTCTTTCGACACCTGCTCCACGACCGGACCTGCCTCCTCCTTCATCTTTATGGCCGTCAGCTTCGCAATCTCAGGTTCAATCGCCTTTACGGCTTTTGCGGCGGATTCTTTCTCAACATCTTTCTCCATGCTCGCTTGTGCGGCTTTTTGTTCGGTCACGGCGGACTCGAGCGCCGCCAGACGTTCTTTCATCACCGCCAGTTCACGCTTTAAAGCGGCAACATCGTCTTCAGCGCCCTGTGCATACGCGAACGAAGATACGCATGTAATTGATAATGCCACAAGCGCCACAGCGATAATATTTCTCCTCATCAGCCCCTCCCCCGGGTTAAGATTGAATACCACTATTGTCCAAATTATGTCATCCTGAACCCGCCGTAGCTTTAGTGGCGGGTGAAGGATCTGAAGGCGTAGATTCTTCGTCGGGCTAAAGCCCTCCTCAGAATGACACGCACTTATACGGCTAAACTGTTATTACCCCAGCCTCTTCTGAAAACGCAGAGAACTCATAGTTATAACCACGACTCCTATTATAAACAATGCCAGCATCTCATCCCACAGCACTTCTATGCCGACACCCTTCAGGAAGATATATCTGACGATCGTCAGATAATATCTCTGCGGATTAAGATACGTGAAATATTGGATTATCTTCGGCATATTCGCGATCGGGTATGCGAAACCCGACAGGAGTGACATGGGAAAACTATACAAGAATACCGACATCAGGGCCTCCTGCTGTGTCGCGCAGATCGTCGAGAGGAATAGCCCCGCGCCGAGCGTGGTAAGAAGATATAAGACTGTGCTCACAAATAATAATGGGATGCTTCCGCGCAGCGGCACGTTAAACCACAGAGTTCCGACCAGGGTTATTGCGCTTACCTGGAAGAGCGCAATGATGCCGAACGGCAGGATCTTTCCCACAATAAGTTCGATAGGTCTTATGGGGCTGACCATCAACTGCTCCATCGTTCCGATCTCTTTTTCTTTAACTACGGCCATCGCGGAAAGCAGAAGAGACATTATCGTCACGATAAGGACTATGACTCCGGGCAGATAATAGTTACGGGATTCGAGGTTCTCATTAAACCAGCGCCTGTCCCGCATGTCGACCGCGGGGAATATCCCATCACCGCCCAGATATACTCGGGACCGCTCTTTTAACACCCTCATATTGTAATCCATAATGATGGTGCCGGTATAACCCAGTATTATCGACGCGGCGTTCGAATCGGTTCCGTCGACTATCATTTGTACCTCGGAATCGCCATTTCCTGTCAGCTGGCGCGTGAATCCGGCATTGAACTTTAGCACTGCCAGCACTTTAGATTTATTTATCAGATCGTTCACTTGGGACTCATTTTTGGCATAGCGCTTAATGTCGAAATATTTGGAATAAGAGAAGTCGTGTATGAGAGCTCGCGTCTGGGTCGTATTATCATTGTCATATACCGCGATAGGCACGTTCGTAATATCCATCGTGGCCGCATAGCCGAATACCAGCACCTGGATGAGTGGCGATACGAAAATTACCATTTTCATCCTGGGGTCACGGAATACCTGCAGGAACTCTTTCTTCAGTATCGCGAATATTCTGTCGAACATTTTTATACTATCTTCTTCTTGAACTTCTTGATCGCAGCGCCTGTAGTAATATATGTGAATAAGAGAAGGCACAGGCTCTCACCCCACAGGTCGGCTATGCCTACGCCTTTCAGATAAATGCCTCGCAATATAACGATGAAATATCTTGCCGGGACCAGATACGTGATCGCTTGGACCACTTTCGGCATATTAAATATTTCGTAGGTAAACCCTGACAGAAGAAATGTCGGGAGGAACGATATCAATAATGCCATCTGGCTGGCCATAAGCTGATTTCTTGCCACAATCGATATATAGATACCAAGGGCGAGCGCGCCGGTAAGGAATATAGAGCTTAATATGAATAATAGAAATATGTTCCCGCGTAGCGGCACCATAAACACAAAACGGCCCATCAGGACCGCTAAAGCAAGATCGAAGAGACCTATGGCAAAATACGGGAGGAACTTACCTATAATCAGTTCTGCAGGCCTGACGGGAGTCGAGATCAATTGTTCCATGGTGCCGCGCTCCCACTCCCTCGCAACGGTCAGGGATGTGAGGAGAGCCGCGATTATCATCATGATGATCGCGATGAGCCCTGGAACGATAAAGTTCTTCGATTCAAAATCCTGATTAAACCAAATGCGTGGACGAAAATCGAGAGTATTTATCGGTGGGGCGCCACTTCTTTGCAATAATTTCTTAAGGACACTGACATTGTACGTGTAGACCACAGAATTAACGTAGCTGAGAGCAATAGTGGCGGTATTGGAATCACTTCCGTCGAGGATGACCTGGACCGGAGCCTTCGTCCTGGAATTCAGGTAATGTGAGAAATCCTTTGGTATGACCATTCCTATCATCGCCCGGCCGTAATTGATATCCCGCTCTATATCGTGCTCGTTATCGTAGTATGCATTTATGCTGAAGTATTTTGAATTTTTGAAGCCCAGCAGGAAGTCGACCGATGCTTTAGAGCCATCCTGATTCCAGACTACCATCGGAACATGGTCGATATCCAGGGATAGCGCGTAACCGAAGAGTATTACGAGAATAGCGGGGATCGCTATGCCGAGCGCCAGGCTTCGGGGATCGCGCCATATCTGTATGAACTCTTTCTTCGTTACCGCTTTCACTCTCCTCATGTTCATTTCACGGGATGCTCCTTATCATATGTCTCGATCGATGAGACGAATACGTCCTCGAGGGATGGCATGATCTTCCTTATCTCGTAATCCGCCAAACCATCTTTTGTAAATAATGCTTTAAGCTCCGGTATAACGGTGATCGAATCCTCTACGACGACGTGTATCTTCGTGCTGAAAAGGGCCGACTCTTTTACTCCCTTGACCATGCCGATCCTGTCGACCCAGTCCTCAGAAGACGGAACCGTGACCTCCAGAACCTCGTCCTTCATTACATTCGTCTTCATCTCTTCGGGCGTTCCCATCGCGATCATCGTGCCCTTATAGATGAGCGTCATCCTATTGCAATTCTCCGCCTCGTCCATGTAGTGGGTCGTCACAAATACGGTAACGCCTTTCGACGCCATCTCTTTTATGATGGCCCAGAAATTGGCCCTCGTTATGGGATCGACGCCCGACGTCGGCTCATCCAGAAAAATTATCTTCGGCTTGTGTATTATCGCGCACCCCAGCGCCAGGCGTTGTTTCCACCCGCCGGAGAGGGTCTTTGTAAGACTGTGCCTGAAATCCTCTATCCCGGCCATCTTTATTATCTCTTCCTCACGCGCCTTTCGTCCGGGTCTGGGAACCTTATAGATACCGCTGTAAAATTCCACGTTCTCCTCCACCGTGAGATCGTCGTAGAGTGAGAACTTCTGGGACATATAGCCTATATTCTGCTTTATCTCTTCCTGCTCATTTATTATGTTAAACCCGCCCACTGTGCCGGCTCCGGAGGTGGGGGTCAATATTCCGCACAACATGCGGATGGTAGTAGATTTGCCCGCCCCATTAGGGCCAAGAAATCCGAATATCTCACCCTGATTCACTTCGAAGCTGATCTTATTGACGGCTATGAAGTCACCAAACCTCTTCTCGAGATTCGATACGCTTACGGCAATTTGGCCGCTCTTTAAATAGGGGACAGACACCTATTTTCCTCCACCGAGCCCGGCATGGGCCTCGTAGTCATTCACTATCGAGATGAAGGCCTGCTCGAGCGTATTAACGCCAAGGGATTTTTTAATATTTTCAGGCGTATCGCACTTTAATAATTGCCCTTTATGCAGAAGCCCCACACGCTTACATCTCTCCGCTTCGTCAAGATATGAGGTCGAATATAGTATCGTCACTTTCTCTCTAAGGAGGCGGTGGAGGATGCCCCAGAAGTCGCGGCGTGACACAGGGTCCACTCCGTTCGTGGGTTCGTCCAGGAATAGTACTTTTGGTGTGTGAATAAGCGCGCATGCCAGTCCGAGTTTCTGCTTCATACCTCCGGAGAGTTTGCCGGCGAGGCGGTTTTTAAACGGAGTGAGGTTGCTGAACCCTAAGAGCTCTTCCGTCTTTGCCGGGCGCTCGAGGTCTGAAACACCGAAAAGGTCTGCATAGAAATTAATATTCTCGAGCACCGTCAGGTCCTCATAGAGCCCGAAACGCTGGGACATGTAGGCGATATTATCCTTAAGCGTCTCGGCTTCTTTTTGGATATGCTTACCGTATACCCACCCGTCACCTGAGGTCGGGTCGAGTATTCCGGTTAGGAGGCGCATCGTGGTGGTCTTGCCGGCCCCGTCAGGTCCGACGAGTCCGAATATCTCGCCTTCGGGGATGTCGAGATTCAAATCATTTACTGCGGTGAGGTGGTTAAATTTGCGCGTGAGATTTACCGCTTTTATAACTGACATTTCACTCCGCTAGTCGATCATGATATACGCGTCCGCAGGCAGGCCCGGCTTCATGTCCAGGCTAGAATTGTCGACCTTTACCTTTATTCTGTAAACGTACTTCACCCTCTCCCTGAATGTCTGAATATACTTCGGAGTAAACTCTGTCTGCTGTGATATGAAGGATATCCAGCCGTTATATTTTTTGCCGGGGTAAGAATCTATCTTCACATAAGCCTTCTGGTTTAATTTTATCCTGCCGAGGTCTCTCTCGTCCACGTAGGCGCTGACCCAAATATCGTTAAGATCGATTGCGGTAAATACCGGATCTGCGACCTGGACATTCTCTCCCTGCAGTGCGCTCTTCACCGTTATGTAGCCGTTAAGCGGCGATGTCAGTTCTCCCCATGCCAGATTAAGTTCGGCCAGAGCTAAGGACGCCTGCAGTTTATCGATCTCGGAATTATCGGTATCGGCCTTGGTCTTTGCCACGTCTCTTTGCTGGGCGGATATCGCGCCCTCCCGGTAAAGATTCTCGGCGCGGATGTAGTCGAGTTTATCGAGCGCATACTGCGCCTGGACGAGCTTTAAAGAGGCGGCGGCCTCGTCGCGCTGTCTCTCGAGAGGGACTTTGTCCAGCCGCGCCAGACTATCACCTATCTTTATCAGATAACCCTCGTCGACAAGCAGTTCCTGGATAAGGCCGGATACCCTGAAAGATATCTTAACCTCATTACCCTCGATATTACCTGAGACCTTTACGATGCGCGAGGCCTCTATCTTCTCTATCGCTTTGTACAGGACTACACCGCCGGTGATTAATGCCAATATTAAAACTACCGCCAGTGCTATCCTCTTTCTCTTCTTTTTTACAATATCGATCCCTGGATCCTTAGATTCGTTCTTAGTATCCTGCGTCATAATTCTCCTCTCCGGAATATAGTCGGCCCATAATCCTGTTCAGCTGGGACTTTGCCATAAGATAATCATAAATACCCTGAGCCAGATTCTGCTCCACCTGCGCCAGCGACGTCTGGGCGTCGAGGACGTCGAGATTTATCCCGACGCCGTTATCGAACCTCACGTTCGCCAGCCTGAGCGCCTCCGTGGCCTCGCCTATACTGTCTTTCTGAGTATCGATAATTTGCTTGGACTCCCTGAGGTTAAGACACGCCTGTTTTATGTCGAGGGCTACCTGATCCACAATATCATCTTTTGCCAGGCGGGCCTGATTATATTGCGCCTGGGCCTGATCGACCTTCGCTTTCGTAGCAAAACCGTCGAAGAGCGCTATCGACGCCTGAGCGCCGACGCTCCACAAACTCTGTCTCGGAAGCACTAGGACTTTTAAGCTGTCCGACTGGAATGTGTAATTAGCCATGGCACTTATCTGCGGAAGCCATCCGGCTTTCGCATATTCGATGGCCCACTTATTTATATCAATACCGAGCAGTTTCAATATTATCTGCGGGTTACGACTGAAGGCCTCTTTCAGGAATTCCTTCTCCATGATGTCGATCAATTTATAGTCAAGTTTTCCGTCGACAGCTATCGGGTCGGTGAGCTTAATGACGAGGAGCTTCTTAAAGTCGGCCATTATCAGGTCAATGGCATTCTGTGCGCTTATGAGCTGCGGCATAAGCTTGGAGACCTGGACCTTAGATTGCAGGACGTCAAATTTGGATGCCGTGCCCTGATCGAACATCTTTTTGGTCTGTTCGTAGTGAGCCTGGGCCGTGTCGACCAGATCCTGGGCGATGCGGAGGGTCTCATATGCCAGAAGGAGGCCAAAGAATAGGCGCTTGGCCTCAAATTCGACGTCGAGCTTGGCCTGGCGCAGGGTCTCATCCTGCACCTTCAGGGTTAATTTAGCCTGTTTCAAAGTCGCTATATTGGCGCCTCCGTTATAGACAGACTCGGTCGCAGAGAGCGCAAGATTATTATTATTCTTAAAACCGAAATATACGCCGGGGTCTTTTCTTGCCCCGGGCGATCCCTGCCCTACGCTTGGCACCGCGTCGTTCAATGTGTAGTTATATCCGAAGTCTACCTGCGGGAGAAAAGCGCTGGTCGCATACATTATGCCTGAGCGGGCATAATCGACCTGCTGTTCCTGCATCTGTATCGGCCGGTTATTCATTATGGCTGTGCGAACCGATTCCTTAAGCGTCAGCGTCTTAATTTCTGTGGGCTTTATCACGTCCGTAGACTTGGGCATATCTGCCGAATATGTAAACTGTAAAAAGGTGAATAACATCAGCGCCGCGACTGCAATAATCTTCCGTGAAAAAGAAAAAAGCGCCAGGTCACCGGACCTAACGCTTAAGGTATTATGGTTTACCATAACAAATCGTCTTAACATATTCATTATGGAATGTGATTATACCAAATAAGCGCTCTCGACGCAAGTGGTTTAAAAGTAGCTTGGTCTTAGCGCTTTTCCGAACGGTACAAGTGAGTAATAAGCTTGCTCTAAAAGATGCTATACTTTATAATTGTTTTGAGATGAGCCATCCGATAAAGAAAATATTAGTTATTCTTTTCTGCACTCTATTATTAAGCCTATTCCCCTTGTGCAATATGTCTCTATGCATGGAAAAGCCATTAAAGAAAGTCTCATTCGCCAGTCTCTGGTTACCCCAGGCCCAGTTCGCCGGTTATTACGTTGCTAAGGAAAAAGGCTTCTATGAAGAAGCCGGCCTTGATGTGACGATCGTTAATGGCGGACCCGATAATCCGCCATTTAAACTTCTCGAGGACGGCAAGGTAGATTTTTGTATCATGTGGCTTTCCACTGCCATAGAGAAAAGGACCCAGGGCATAAAACTCATTAACATCTCACAGATACTGCAGAGATCTGGGCTCATGCTGGTCGCAAAGAGATCGAGCGGCATATTTAAACCTGAGGACATTAACAATAAGAAGATCGGCTTATGGAGCGCGGATTTCGAGATACAGCCGAGGGCGTTTCTTAAGAGGTACGGCCCCTCGGCAACCATAATCCCCCAAACGTACACTATAGACCTCTTCCTGCGGGGAGGGGTAGATGTGGCATCGGCCATGTGGTATAACGAATACCACACGATAATTAATTCCGGCTATGACCCCGAAGAGCTTACGACATTCTTCTTTTATGATTACGGCCTCAACTCGCCCGAAGATGGCATCTACGCTCTCGAGGAGACCGTCAGTAAGGATCCCGGCACATGCACGGCTTTCGCCGCCGCATCCGTGAAAGGCTGGATGTATGCTTTCACGCATATTGATGAAACGGTAAGTATAGTCATGCGGTATATGTCCCAAGCCCATTTACCGGCAACAAAAGTACACCAGAAATGGCAGATAGAGCGCATCAAAGACCTCTCCCTCGTCAACGGATCATATAACGGTATAGGGAGATTATCTGAAAGTGACTTTAATAACGTAGCGAAAGGGCTGAAGGATGCCGGACTCATAAACGATATACCGGAGTTCGGCTCATTCTATAAGGATTGCCTGATCCATGATAAAGACTAAAAGCATAGCCTTCAAGCTCGCCTTCTCCATACTTACCAGCTCTGCTGTAATTTTTCTGATGATCTTCGGTTATAATTACGCTGTCGCCAGGAGTATGCTAGAAAAGAATATTAAAAAATCGGCGGAGAACATGGTCCTCCGCACGGTCAACCGCATAGAAACCGTTCTTCGCCCTATCGAGAGAGTTCCGCAAAACATAGTTTACATACTCGAGAGCTCGCCATACGATCGCGATACAATTTTGAAACTGCTCTACGCGGAGGTCGCAAATAACAGCGACATATATGGTTCTACCGCGGCGTTCGAACCTTACACGATTGATAAGGACAGGTCGGAGTTCGCCCCCTATTATTATAAGAGCGGCGGCGAGCTACACCTAAAATATCTTGAGAACCAATATAAATACTTCTGCTGGGACTGGTACCAGATACCGAAAGAACTGGACTGCGCTGTTTGGACCAGCCCTTATTATGACGAGGGTGGCGGCAATATAATCATGGCCACATACTCCGTACCTCTCCATGTCACGATAAGGGGTAGGAAAAAAGTTGTCGGGATAGTTACTGCAGACGTGTCCCTGTCATGGCTTCAGGAAATAGTTTCATCAATAAAAATAGGTAAAACAGGTTACGGCTTCTTAATATCGAGAAACGGCAGGATAATAACACATCCAAATCAAGAGCTCGTCATGAACGAGACCATCTTTGACATAGCCGAGGACAGAGGCGACCCGGCGCTCAGATCCATAGGTAAAGAGATGATAAAAGGTAATTCCGGGCTCGTTCTGTCCAAAAGCATCCTGGCCGGAAAGAGAGCCTGGCTTGCGTATGCGCCGCTGTCCGACACCGGATGGTCGCTGGGCGTAATATTTCCGCAGGACGAGCTTATGGCCGATATCATAAAGCTAAACGGTGTGGTCTTATTAATAGGGATGGCGGGTTTTTTCTTACTTCTTATCGTTATAATATTAATATCCCGATCCATAACACTGCCTATACTTAAATTACGTAAGGCAACCAAAGATATAGCCAAGGGTAATCTTGATTTTGAACTAGCACATATCAAGGCCGACGATGAGGTCGGTGAACTAGCGGGTTCATTTTTATACATGAGGAAGGCTCTTAAGCAATACATAAAAGAGCTTACCGCGACAACGGCCAGCAAGGAAAGGATAGAGAGTGAACTGCGCATAGCGCACGATATACAGATGAGCCTCGTGCCGAAGATATTTCCTCCATATCCAAACAGGCCCGAGTTTGACATCTACGCCGCGCTTGAACCTGCCAAAGAGGTCGGTGGAGATTTTTATGATTTCTTCTTTGTAGATGACTCGCACTTCTGCGTAGTCATCGGAGATGTTGTAGGTAAGGGCGTTCCGGCGGCGTTACTCATGGCGGTCACAAAGACCCTGATTAAGACATGCGCTATCGAATCCAAAGACCCTGCATTGACATTGGCAAAGGTAAATAAAGAACTATCCGATGGCAGCATTTCAAGCATGTTCGTTTCGATATTCATAAGCATACTCGACACAAAAACAAGCAAATTATTATATTCCAACGCCGGGCACAACCCTCCCATTCTCATGAAAAAGGATGGCGAAGGTGCGTACATAGGTAATGCCGGGGAGATGGCGATAGGCATGGACGAGAAGGCCTCGTATTACAATGAAACGATTTCCTTGTCCAGAGGAGATATGTTCTGCATGTATACGGACGGCGTGACCGAAGCTTTTAACGAAGACAGAGAACAGTTCTCGGAAGAAAGGCTATTATCTGTTCTTACGACATCTAATGCAGGAGCTTTAAAAATTATCGTAACTAATCTTCTGGGTGATATAAGATCATTTGCAGGGGGGCATCCCCAGTCGGATGACATCACTATACTGCTGATCAGGATCGAATAATTTCCCACCGCAAGTGTGCATATCAGGGACAACTTTAATATCAGAAAAGGGGACACTCTGAAGGTTGGATTCTGCAAACGGTACAAAGATTTTAGTGGATCATTACATCCGTGCCGGAGTGCCCGGGACGTTTTAGAAAAAATACAACCGGCAGGATGCAGATCATTATTACCGTCGCCAAATAGAACGCATCGTTATAAGCGCGCAGAGTCGCTTCCTTCATTAATTGCTGGTAAATAAGCCCATTAGCCGCCAGTTTCGACGCCACCCCCATTTTTGCGCTTAAAACTGCCGCGGCCTTTTGCATCCCCATCTGATAGCGTGGATCATACTGGTGAAGCCGCTCTGAAAGACGGTATTGATGAAATTGTCCTCTTTGGGTCAGGAGAGTTGCCATAAATGCGATACCAATACTACCGGCCAAGTTTCTTGATAAACTAAAAATACTGGTAGCATTACCCATCTCTTCTTTTGGGATAGTCGCAAAAGCCATGGTCTGCAAAGGAATGAAGACCATAGCCATGCCTATACCCATCACAATTCTGGACAATGCTATCGAGTTATAATCTATGTAAAGATTGAACCTCATCATCGTGAGCATTGAGTAGGCTGTAACGACCAGCCCTATAAAAAGAATAGACTTAGGATTGACTTTTTTAGACAGAAGGATTCCGGTGATCGGCATTACGAACAAAGTCGCAAACCCGCCCGGAGCGAGAACCAGCCCGGCGAGAAGCGCATCATAACCCATTAATTGCTGGCAAAACATCGGCAATATGGTAATACTGGCAAAAAGTACAAAGAAGACTACGCATTGAATAACGGTGGCGGAGGCAAAAACAACATTTTTAAATTCTCTCAAATCCAGTATAGGATGTTTTTTATTAAGCTCGATAATGACAAATGCGATCAATGAGACCGCGGCGATAATCGATAGCCTTACTATAAAGGCTGAGGAGAACCAGTCTTCCCTCTGTCCTTTATCCAAAACAATCTGTAAAGCGCCGATGCCTACAACAATAAGGCCAAGGCCCCAATAATCGACCTTCTGTTTTACTTTTTTTGATAAGTATTCGGGATCCTTTATAAAAAGCATAACCATTATAAGAGAAAGAACACCGATAGGAATATTGATATAAAAAATCCAGTTCCATGACCAATTATCCGTTATCCAACCTCCTAAAACCGGCCCTATGATAGGGCCAAACATTATGCCGACACCGAATAACGCCATGGCCATACCGCGTTCTTTAGGAGGAAACGTCTCCAGTAATATAGCTTGTGTCTGAGGCTGTAGTCCTCCTCCGCCTATTCCCTGAATGACTCTAAAAAAAACAAGCGCGGATAAAGTTTTAGCGCTTCCGCACATGAAAGAACTGGCAGTAAAAAGCGCTATCGAGGCCAGGAGATAACGCTTTCTTCCAAATAACCGGCTCAGCCATCCGGTAAGCGGTATTACAATAGCGTTTGATACGAGGTATGCCGTGATGGTCCATGTCGATTCATCGAGCCCGGCGGATAAACTGCCGCGAATGTGACCGAGCGACACATTCACGACTGAGGTATCGATAACTTCAAGGAGTGTCGGCAGGACTACCGAAATGGCGATAATCCATTTATTGACTTTATTCATCTCGATAGACCTTACCTGCTTGTGTTTATAACTGTGGGCGCGCATGACATGCCTATGCGCAGAGCCCGATCATTGTCGGTGGTCTTATCGAATACTATTTTTACCGGTATCCTCTGTACGACCTTAACATAATTACCCAGGGAATTTTCCGGGGGGAATAACGAGAATGCCGCTCCGGTCCCCGCCATAATACTATCTACCCTTCCGGTGAAGACCTTACCGGGATATGTGTCCACTTTTATTTCGACTTTCTGGCCCGGTTGGACACTCCTTAATTGCGTCTCTTTATAATTGGCAACTATCCATATATCATCGAGAGCGACGACCGCCAAAAGAGACTGCCCGGGTTGTACCTGATTTCCCTCCTCCACCGCCTTGCTTGTAACATATCCGTCGGAAGGCGCGTATATCTTCGTATACTTCAGATTCTGTTGGGCGATCTTAAGCTGCGCACGCGCAGCATTTAATTGGGACTTTGCAAGACTATAGGCGGTACAGGCATTCTCATAACGTTCTTTCGAAAATACTTCGTCTTTATATAGCGCTTCCGCCCGTTTTTTATCACGTGCGGCCTGTTCAAACGTCACCTCCCGCACACCTACAATCGCCCGGGCCTCATTTACCTTGAGTTCGTAATCAACCGGGTCTATCTCCATGAGAACATCACCCTTCTTTATGCTATGATTATCTTCTACATTAACGGACTTAATAGTTCCAGGGATCTTGGGCGCGATATTGTGGATCCTGCCTGCTATATACGCGTCGTCGGTGCCGACCCGCGTAAGCCCACTGATAAGATAGCTCGCTAAAAACACGACCCCCAATATCAGACCGATAACCAACACTACGATCAATATCTTCTTTTTACTGGATCCTGGATTCATAAATTATTTCTCCTTTATCTATAAATTTCCGGAAGATCACTGCCCATCGAATACATAAGTTTCGCATAAGATCGCTTCAGCTCGTAATTCGCGCTGTAATAATTAGTCTGAGCCCTAGTCTGAAGACTGATCGCCTCGAGCACATCGGTAGAGGTGGCAACGCCATTATTATATTTCACACGATAAAAACGGACATTCTCCTCCGACTGCGCGAGCGCATCTTTTGCGACATTAAGCTTCTCGATCGCGTCTTTTACGCCTAAACGACTGTCTTTGACCTCATATCGTATGTCATCCATAAGCTTGTTCTTCTGTTCCTGTAGTTTCTTATGCAGATAACGCTCCTTCATAATTTCTGCACCGGTAGCACCGCCATCGTATATATCCATCTTCGCGCCAAGGACAATATACGCATCATCCTGATGGACCATATACTTGTTTTGATCGTATGAGTATCCTCCGTTTGCAAAAATTACCGGAAGATTTTCAACGGTTCTTGCTTGCTCTCTTAAAACGGAGGATTTGATCTGATCATTATAAAATGTGATCTCCGGCCTATGAACCTCCGCTGACTTCCAGGCATCGACCAGGTCAGGCAGTTCGGATATCTCTGCCTTAATATCCTGCACCATGATCTCTTCGGTAAGCGGCAAAGTAAGTATAGTAGTAAGACTGGCCATGGCAACTTCCCTCCTGTTTCCGGCGGCAATAAGTTTTTGTTTGGCGTCTGCCAGTTTTACCCTGGCGGGTAAAAGATCGTTTTTAACTATAACTCCCTCTTCGTACAAATGGATCGCATCTTTAAGGTAAGCGGTAAGGCTATCGACCTCTTTCTCGGCTACGGTTATCATCTTTTCCGTTTCCAGCGAATCAAAATATGTTGTAATAAATTCTAGCGTAACCGCCCTCTTAACGCTCTCAACCTTCGCCTTATTTGCATGAAGATATTCTGTCGATGCCTTATAATTGGAAATGTATTTTCCGAAATCGAATAAAGTCTGATAGATATCGATTCCCCAGGATAACGGATTTCTATCGCCCATCGGTACGCTTGAGGCGCCGAATATCATCGCCGGCGTATATTGATTATATGTCTTTGTCATGCTTGTACTCAAATGAGGCAGGAGCGGTGAAAGCGCGATAACCGTGTTTTCAAATGACATGTCCTTATCGGAGATCTCTATCTTAACCAAACGGCTATCTCTTAAAACCAAAAATATCCCATTCGAAAGAGTAATAAGCCTCTGGCTGATAACAGGGGCTTTGGGTGGCACCTCTTCGGCCAAAATACGAGCAGTACAGCCTGCCATAAAGATCAACAATATTGCCAATGTTATTTTTCGTCTCATAAATCCCTTTGTATAAAAAAATTCATCACTAAAAGAAAAGGCGCCGTTATTTTGATTTGTGCTTTGTAGCGAACCGAGGGATGCGCTGCGGAAGCATTTGAGTAATAGCGGTTACTGTTTTACTCCTTTTAAAAAAATATCGGCCACATATTCGGCCATATCGCTCAGGTGAGCCGTTTCCTTCATCTCACCATTCAACCAACCGAATATGATCGTACTAAGTATAGCCATTAATATATCGGCCACCTGCTCGGCGTTAAGATCTTTTCTTATCACTCCCTGATCTTGCGAGGTCTTGATAAGCTCTGCGACTAACTTTAGCTTATTAGTGAGTGCGGGAGATTTTGAAAGCTTCCTATCGATCGTCCATTGATGTTTGCTCTTTTCTAAAACAAATATGCGGAAGAAATCCCGATTCTTCTCAAAGAAATTGAGGGTCTCCTTGATATAGATCTCCAGTTTCCGCGTCGCGTCATCGACCTTCGCCGTCTCTTCCCTGCAGATCGACATGATGCTCGCTATCTTCTCCTCTACTAGATAAAGGTAGAGTGACTCTTTATCCTTAAAATATAAATAGACCGTACCGGTCGCATACTGGGCTTCCTTGGCGATATCCTGGATCGTGGCCTTTTCGTATCCATTTAGCGCAAATACATGCTCAGCTGCCGTCAGGATATCCGATTTCCTTAATTGCCTATCCCGTTCTTTTCTTGCCAAGACAATCATTTTATTCAAGCCCTCGCCACTGCATCTTTACTAAATGAATTTGTATTCATTTTTTAATGATACTATTCATTTTTATATTTGTCAAGTATTTATAAAAGATTCGACTAAATATTGGGGGTACTATATTCTGACGGGTAATATAGGCTGCTATGCCTGGGCTTCTGGAGATTAATAGAGCCTACTGTATTGGGTGGGAAACTTACACGCGCTCCTATTATTTAGGAAGCTTTTCCTTAATACGCTCCAAATAGTAGCTCGTCCGGGCATAGCCGGGAGACATCTGCTGGACCTGCTCAAATTTTAACTTCGCCTCACTGTACTTATTATCCCAATATAGTGAAACGGCGTCCTTATATATCTGAGACGCCTCTTCTTCGATCGTCTTTTTCTTTACTTCCGGGGCAGTTTTCACAGTCTCTTCTTTAGCGCGAGTATCCTGCCCATTCTTCGATTCTATTTCCTTAGCTTGCTTATCGACAGAGTGTTCTTTTTCTTTGATCGTCTTCTTCAGTGCGGGCGTATTGGCCTCCACCATCGCGGCTTTAAATTCAGTCTTTGCCTTATCTATCTTTCCTTCAGCTGAATATGCATCTGCCGCTTTAAGATGCTTGTTAACGGCTTCCTCGCCATCTTTTTTCTTCAACTCTCCATCTATCTTCTTCAGATTGTTCTCGGCCTCTTTCACTATCTCTTTAAGGTTACCCTTATAAGCATTCATCTGCTGATCGATCACCTGCTGACTAACCTCAACCTTCACTTTAACCATCTCGGGTTTTTCAGGAACATTCTTTTGGATAGGCGCCTGGGCACTAACTGCGGGCGGATTTGCAGTCGGTGTCACAGCCTTCCGCTCTGCGGCCTGCTGGGCATACGCACATGAGTACGTTAGCGAAATAACACATATAAGTATTGATGTCGTCTTTTTCATATCCAGGGTATCTCCTAGTTAACGTTATTTATATTCTATAAACTCGAGCACAAGGGGCTTAGACCTAGTCTGAGAAACTTTTTGCCATGTGCTATATGCCTTTTCGATCTCGCCGTCCCTCAAAAATCTCTTAGCCGCCTCATTATCTTTTCTGAGTTCGTCCGAGTAATTGTAATTTTCGGTAAGGTATGCCACCGTCTGTTTATACACATTATTTCCTATGCCGGCGACAATGCTATAATATCGTTTCGCCTCGACGAGCTCTCCGGCGGAGTATGCAGACTTAGCTCTGAATAAATTAGAATATATCGTCTGCGTCAGCTGGCTGTCAGGCTTCTTCATTTCGGAGTCCACTATACGCCATGCCGCATTTTTTATATACTCTTCTCTATACTTCTTCTGGAATCGCTCAGCCTCATCGAATACATCATCCTGGAAATCAACCGAAAAATGTATACGCACCCTCTCCCATTCGGTCAGAGGGCCGTCCCAGGTAGGGTTGAGCGGCGCGCCAATCTCCACTCTGACGGTCGCCTGATTTAATATCTTAGCCCTAACACCGCCTCCGGCGCCAGCCATCCTGCGAAAACTCTGCTCACCCTGAATGTCTCCACGTTTATATCCATAACCTATATCAAAGAACGCGACTCCGGTAATTTCGTCTTTAATAGGATGTTCACCATACGGAACCCGCACCCATTCGGGCACAAAGAACGCAGGTATTATAAGCTCCATCTGCGAATAGAAACCCGTATCCGCCAGATAATCTCCGGATGGATAACCTCTCACTGAGTCGATACCGCCTATATACAATTCTTCCTGCGGCGTAAGCTTTTCCGACGCAATCTGTCCCGTGAATTTCATACTGGCCTGAAAATTCTTAATGTATGCCTGTCTCATGCTGGCATTAAGATTAACCCGCGTGAATGTATTACCGGCATCTCTGGATGAAAACTCATTGATCCTCTGCGCGCCCAAACCATTGATACCCTGGTATATGGCAGGTTTGACACTGGTGACATTGCCGGAACTGCGATCCATAAGCGTTAAACCTGTGCTAAGTATTCTCAGCCTGTCGACATTCAGATCGCCCTGGGCGCCGCTCACCGTACGTTTATTATTGGCTTCTCCGCCAAACGAAAGCTCACCCTTATATTCATCCTTATAGAATAGATCTTGGTAGATATACATACTATAGCTTTCGGATGTTGAGTTGATCTCATACGGAGCATAATCTTTTTGGGGGAACGATTTCGATTTACTGTAACCATATAGCAGAGATGTTCCGAATGGTGTTATTGGCAGACGGTGGTAAACATAGACCCCGCCAAAGTTTTTACCGCCGGTATAGCCCCCCAGGAGCGTATCATCGCACCCAAGGAAATTATTATCCACAAATCCGAAGCCCTTTCTCAGCTTGCCGGTGGAAGGGGTTCCCTCGTGATCGACCGTCGCAGTTATATGCACCGGGAAACCCGTCTGCATATCAAGCATGACGTCCGTCGTCTCCGGCTTATCACCGGCGTGGAGTGCCGCCTTAACGGTCCTGTCAGGGTTCTTATTCATCATCTGGAGTGTTCTCGATAATTTATCGTAGCGCAGTATCTCGCCGGCAGGTATAGTCCAGTAATATTCCACCCTCCTCGGCGAAAACCACCTGTCCGGCTTGACTTCTATTTTGCCCATCTTAGCCTCTATCACGCGTATAACTACCTTGCCTTCTTTTACATCCTGGGGCGGAACAAATGAGGCGGCAATAACTCCGCGTCTTAGATACTCTCTCTCTATCTCTTTAGCCAGGATATCCAGCTCACCCATGCTGACTTCTCTATTTTCATATTTAGCAATGATCGGCTTAAAATCCGCTACCGAAAACGCCGTAACGCCCATGAGGTTAATCTCTTTAACGAAAAACTTCGGGCCCTCTACGGAAGCTTTTCCGAGATCCTCTTTAATTTTAGCAGGTCTCTTAGGGGCTTTGATCATCTTCTTCTCTATTTCATCGCGGACGGGTCGTGAAGATTCTCTGGTGGCTGTATCGATCTGATTTGGGGAAGGTGGTTGAGGTTGTGCCATGGAAATATCGGCCATTATAAACAGAAGCAGGAAGACGTAAATCAATACAACTACGAAAGCCCTCTCATAGCGCATACTGTTCATTCTCCTGCGGTATAAAAATTCTAATATAGATGTATAAGATCCTATCACGTGATAGTTTACATGCGATCTAACTTTCTGTCAATATCTAACATGATTAAATAAATATATAACATTACGATAGGGAAGAGATAGGCATATTGACTTTTACCCTACCATCAGGTATATTTTAGGTCAGGAGGTATTAATATGAAAGTTTTCAAGTTTATACTGGTAATGATTATAATGATGGGCATGTTGTCCTCGTCTTACGCGATAGAGAAACGCACAGCTCGGGTCGTAAGCACGAACGGTACCGCTGAGGTTAAGCGTACGGGTCAGGCCACCTGGGCGCCTGCAAACGTAGGAATGGTTCTTAATGAGGGTGACGCCATTAAGACCGCGCCGAAGGCATGGGCTCTCCTGAGCATAGATGATGGCAAGGTCGGCACAGTGGAGGTCAGAGGCGATTCCCAGATGATGATAACGGAGCTTACAGCTACTCCGGAAACACAGACATCGGCAACCCTTCTCGATCTGGCCATAGGCGAGGTTATGATAAAAGCAAAGAAAATACATGGCGAAGGTTCAAAGTTCGAGGTTAAGACTCCAACGTCTGTGGTAGGAGTAAGAGGCACCACATTTAATGTAAAGGTTGAGGCAGTAAAGGAATGAAAGCTTTATAAAAGGAGACAAATGGTATGAGGAAAATAGTTGCCTTAGTTGTTGTTGTCTTATTTGTTACGGGTTCATTTGTAGCGGCAATGGCTGCTGACAAGACCGCCTGTGATGATAAAAACGTTCTGCAGTGCGCGTATAACTGGTTCAGCGGAATGGGCAAGACTTGTGAAAAGTCTTCTACATGTTGCTGTAAAGCATGTAACACCCAATGCTGTAAGACCTGCGACTCGGATTGCGGCGGAAAATGCTGCTCCGGTTGCGTTAAGAAGTAACGGACTTAAATAAAAAAGGCGTTCCCAGATCGGGCCGCCTTTTTTATTTACTCAAATCGTGATCAATCCCAGATCTGCCCCGAGCCGTTCGTTTCTTTACTGCCTCTTTTCTTGACCTGTAGTTTTCCGGTTATGCTTATTTTAGTGATCGATTCGCACTTGATTTTAAATATAACCACCTTCTCGGGAAACGAAACTTCATAACTATCATGTTTCTTGTTTCCCCTGACATCTTCAATGATTCTCCGGGCGGAATGATGTACCTGCTGTTTCACCATTTCCTTAAATAACTTTTTATATTCGCCGCCTTTGGTAAGTATCCTGGCCTTCCCATTTATCCGATAGCCTTCCAGGGCCTCCACGTCGGCCGCCGATATAGAAACTTTGGGATTTACTTTGATATTTCTGGACGTAGTCCCAATAACATAATCGGCTAAATAAATATAGTCGCCATCGACCCTTATAATAAATTTTGGTACGGCATTAGGCTGACCATTCAGGTCGCAAGTCCCTACGCTGACAAATTCATTGCCCAGCAGGAACTTCTGCATCTTATTCGTCATCAACATATCCGGCATATTAAGTTTTGTACCGTTTGTAGAATCCAACCTTCACGGTGTCCCCTTTTTTAAGATTAAAGCTGTCCCGTGTTAAGTTTTGTACCGTTTGTAGAATCCAACCTTCGCATAGCGGTATTTTAAATCTTCTTACGAAATTTATTTTACTCTAAAACAAAACCCTACGCAAGTTTTTTACTCGCATAGGGTTACTAATAACTACCTGGCATATATTTATTTTAATTCTACGAGTTTCAATTCGTCTACTATCCAATCAATATTAATGCCCAGTTCTTTATCCTTATTCATTCTCTCAATGCCTTTCAGGTGCATTTTCATAAGATCAATAAGCTTTGGCCGCATCGCAGGGTATTTTGCGGCTTGTCGAGGCGTCAGATTATTTATAGCTGGCCCAGCTTCTGTATCTCAATAATGGTAGCGCGAGAATTAAAACGATAGTTCATCATGACGCGTTCATCATTATTAAGCCCTTGCCAGTTATTAGCCTTCCAGCGATCGGCTAAGGCTTGATTGTCTTTGTCGCGTTCTACAAAAAGGATATAGTATACAGCGGCTCCGGCTGCCGTAGCCTCATCGTGTTCCGCTTCCTGCAGGCCGCTCTCAAAGGACATATGACGTATTATATTTCTAAAATGCTCTTCGCCGTATACTTGGTCAATGTACCGCAATATCTTGAGCGCAAGATTACTATCTGTTTTAAGCCATAGGGCGTATCCTTTTATACTAAAAGGAGAATATGCACAATCAGGACTGCAATTTATCTCTGAACCACGCTTTGATCCGCAACAAACGGAACAGATAACTTTACCAGCGGCTGGGCATAGATTCCTGCTTTTACCGTTACAAATATAACATCTATCAATAGTTTTATTCATATAGTTTCAATGTCCTGCTCGTTTTTACTATCAAGCCCAACCGCCATTAGATATCCTTTTGCCCTTTCAACCAGCTCGTAGCGGGAAACGATATTCCAAAATGCGGCGCTATGATTCGACTCTATAAGATGCGCCATTTCATGTACTATAACGTAGTCCCGCACCCATTCTGGCATCCGGTTTAACCTGTGCGATATGCGTATGCTCGCGTCTCGATGATTACAGCATCCAAATCCGCTATTCTGGCCGGTTGAGTACTCTATTGAATTAATTTTCAATTTGCCGTTGAAGTATCTATCATTAAGTTTGGTGGCTATCTCGGCGAGTGGCCGCGTTTTATTCAATTCTTCCTTTAGTTTTCTTCGCTCAAACCTTACTTTAAAATTGTCTATGATTTTACCAAGGCGCTCGCGCGGCATTGCCGCAGGCGCGTTAACCAGCAAGCTTCCGTTAATCAAGCGCGCGCTTATCGTGCGCGAACGCTTATTACTGTAGTTGATTTTCACATCCATTTTATACCCTATTCTTGTGTTAAGTTTTGTACCATTTGTAGAATCCAGCCTTCACATAGCGGTATTTTAAATCTTCTTACGAAATTTATTTTACTCTAAAACAAAACCCTACGCAAGTTTTTTACTCGCATAGGGTTATGTTTTATTGGCTCCCCACCGATGACGTAAAACGCAACACCTTATGGTGTGAGTCAATGGCGAGACCCGCTATGGACTCGCAACAAAAATACCAAAGAAAATGGGTAACTTTGCTGGTTAAAATGAAGCGCTGGCGAGGTCCGCGGGGAAAGAAAATGTTTGAATTATATTAACAAGAATCGGTGAAGCATTAATTAGATACGCCAGATCCGATTAAAAGCACAACCCAAGGCGAAAAGTTATCGAAAAAACGAATAATGTGCTTCTCTTTAAGAAACAAAGAATAAGGTCGCTGATTTTCTAAAATATCCTTCTTGTTTGGTTCAAGCAATAAAATATTTATATTCGGCTCCGCGATTTCTTCTAATTGATCCCTAGTAATAACAAAATCTTGAGTATATTTTTCTGGTATCTTTTGAATCTTAAGTAAATCAGCTTCAAACGCCATCTTGGTAAGACATATAACTTGCATTACGCCCTTAAATTCTGAAATAGGTTTCAACTTTGGGCCTTTATGTTGAAAACAGTAACCGTTATGTCCTTTTAAGGCGGTATTAAAATAACCATTTTTATGATACGTAAAATGGTTTCCCTTATTACCCATCAACGTAGAATTAAACGACGCGGGGAGAAAGCACAACTCCCCATCTATATTTTGCTTTATTTCAAAGAACTTATAATCTTGAATTCTATCTTTATAAAATAATTCAATCTCACACTTCATATTATTTTCTATTATTGTTTGTCGGCTTTCCTTGCAAAGTATCTACCAACTTGGAATATGGCATAAATGACAGCTCCACAAAAACCTAAAACGATTGCTAAAGTTAGATAACCTGTCCAATCCATTTGTCTCCTCCTTTTTGAACATTATCTTCATTAAAAACGCCTCGCCCAGACTAATCTGAACGAGGCGTTAGTTGAACGACGCCAGGTGCGTCTGTTCGTCAACAATGGCTCCCCCGCGTGGACTCGAACCACGGACACTCTGGTTACGATCTGACTCCGATTACTCGGAGAGTCGGACTATACCATTGCCATAGCTTAAACGATAATTTTATTAATTCGTTTGCGCCTTAGGCAGCGAGTCTCTAGTCTCTGCACCTGCCTTCGCTAAAGCCTCGGTAGGTAAACCCTCTTACCCGCTTCACTTTAACAGAGGATTGGCTCAGGATTGACCCAAGGTTAATTTGGGCGTTCCCTGAATTTACTCGCTTCTCACTCTGACGTTTCCGCCAGAGGCTGCTAACTTCGCATGAAGTTCCCGATGACAATTGGTCTTGCCATCTCCTCTCTTCACGCTCCTGCGCTCAACACCGAATACTACTCTCGGCGCTTTGCGCCTCGTGCACAGCCAGATGCTCTACCAGCTGAGCTACAGGGGAGTGTAAATCTTTAAAAGAACGAGATAATGCAGATAGGAATATAACATATATACCGACCATTTTCAAACTTTATTCGCCCATCGTCTGTGTCAAGGACTTGGTGGGGCTTTTTCTCAATATGAATAATCGTAGTGGATCAGTGAGAGCTGCCCCCAACGTGTCTATTACGGCCTATGAGGCCGGTGTTATTATCAATTAAATCTGTATTTTTACGCATAAAGT
>CAIMPC010000071.1 GCA_903843285.1 Candidatus Omnitrophota bacterium | reverse complement strand
ACTTTATGCGTAAAAATACAGATTTAATTGATAATAACACCGGCCTCATAGGCCGTAATAGACACGTTGGGGGCAGCTCTCACTGATCCACTACGATTATTCATATTGAGAAAAAGCCCCACCAAGTCCTTGACACAGACGTAGGCCATGCATAACTTGCATTTTTATCATTTCCGTATACAATGTATAGGCATATGCACGATAAACTGCAATTTCTTAAGACTGACGGAACGCGGATAATAGACGAAGACGGCAAACCCGTAGCGCTCAGAGGCGTTGCCCTCGGCGGCTGGCTTATGATGGAGGGCTATATCATGGGCGGCCGTAACCTACCCGAGCGGATCTTCAGGGCTGAGTTCGAAAAGGCGCTCGGTAAAGACGCCATGGCGGACTTCACCCGCCAATTTCGTAAAAACTTTATAAGGGAATACGACTTTAAACTTATAAAAGAATGGGGAGCCAACTGCGTTAGGATCCCGTTTAATTATAGGTTGATCGAATTTGAGGACCTACCGTTTAGTTTAAATGAAGAGGGCTTAAAGTGTTTGGATGACGCGGTCAGGTGGTGCGAAAAATACGGGCTATATTGTATACTCGATATGCATGCGGCCCCGGGCGCGCAAAATCCGGATTGGCATTCTGACTGCGTCGGTAAACCGGAGTTATTTACAAATGAAGCGAATAGGGAACGGTTTCTCCGCCTTTGGCACTTTCTCGCGAATCGCTATAAGCATGTGAGTAATGTCGCCGGTTACGATATTTTGAACGAGCCGGTGATCGAGATTGAGAAGGAGAGCGAACTGAAGGACTTATATTCAAAGGTCACATGGGAGATAAGAGATACCGATAAGAAGCATATCATATTCCTCGAGGGCAACATATTCGGCCAGCGCCTCGATTTTATAGGCAAGCCGGAGGATAAGAATACCGCTTTAAGCATTCACGCCTATCCGATCACGGACTACGTATTTAATTTCGAAAAAGATTTACGTTATCCCGGTAAAGTGTATAATATCCCATGGTCGAAGAAGGCGCTCGACCTGATAACTCTACCGTATCGTATGTTGTCCGATAAATTCGAAGTTCCAATATACATCGGCGAGGTCGGGATTAATTGGAGGGGCGGGCATTACGGCGAGCTGAGGTGGGCCGAGGATATCCTGGACGTCTTCGAGCGTTACGGGATAAGCTGGACCTGGTGGACCTATAAGAGCGTAGCCGGGCCAATACATCCGGATGGTATATTCCGCTATGTGAAGAGTCCTGACTGGGTCAATCATAAAGGTCCGTTGACAGGGCTAGAGACATATTCCGGCGAATGGCCGAAGCACAGGAATGATATGATATCCTCGTGGAAGACAGAGAGTTTTAAACCGAACGATCATATGCATGCGCTTCTGGAGCGGTTTTTTGAAAAAAATTAAGAGTGAGGGAACTGTTCCACGCATATAGCATTGCAAGCGGAGAGATGGCAGAGTGGCCGAATGCGCACGCTTGGAAAGCGTGTATACCGCAAGGTATCTAGGGTTCGAATCCCTATCTCTCCGCCACTTTATTTTAGGGTGTTTCCATTTCCCATCGGAGACACCCTATTTTTGTTGTAACCCCCATATTTATCTACGAGATACAATAATATCAAATAATATATCTTATCAGTTATCATCAGGTATCAAATGCATTAAAAGTGTGTTGAGTGTGTTGGAAATGTGTTGGAATTCGATTTAGCGGTAGGCTTATTTTGCCTGCCGTTTTTTATTGTATTGGTATATTTATGATCTTAAAGCCTCATTAATAAGGAAGCCAAAAAATATGGAAAAAGACACGTCAAAATTACCGCATAATCCAGAAGCAGAGCAAGCTGTATTATCTTCACTAATGCAGGACAATAACCTAATAAGCGAGGCTCGTGACGCTCTCTCTGTAGAGCACTTTTATGACGGGCAGAATATGATTATCTATAACGCCATAATAGAGCTCAATAAGGATAAAAAGCCAGTAGATATAGTTATTCTTTCCGACCATTTAAAACATAAAGATATCTCAGTGGTGCAGCTGATGAAGATTGTCGACGCAATACCCACATCAGCAAATTTCTCTCATTATGCAGATATTTTGAAAGGTTATTATGCGCGTAGGTTAGTTATCAAGGAATCGTATAACTTTATTGCCCAAGCGACTACAAGCGATGATTATTCTGAGCTACTGAGTTCCGCAAGTCGTCGGCTATCAACATTAGCTCAACAGCAGATCAGGACAAGCATTATTACTCCGATAGAGCTTGTAAAATCAGGGCAGAAGGATTTCGAGAATAGGCGGAATAATCAAACAGGTTTTACTGGATTATCGAGTGGCCTTATTCACCTTGATGAGCTGTGTGGAGGTTTTGGTGGGGGAGACCTTGTAATTGTAGCTGGTCAAACGGGCATGGGTAAATCAAGTCTTCTGCTAGATATCGCATATAAGCAATGTATAAATACGAAACAAGGTTGTGCGTATTTTAGCTTAGAGATGGCTAGGGAAGAGATATTTTATAGGATGATATCAAAAATATCTAATGTGCAATTAACGAGGATAAGGACGCCTCGATGCTTGAGTTCTGGCGAAATCGTTAAGTTCAATCAATCAGTAGCTGAGCTTCGAGAATCACGATTCTTCTTAGATACAACCTCATCCATCAATTTGAATAAAATAGTTACGTTGACAAAAAAGATAAAGGCTAAGCAGGGCATTGATTTTATCTGCGTCGATTATATACAGCTAGTCAATTCTGGATCCAAGGGACAAGCGAGACATGAGGTTCTTTCTGATATAGCCAAGGAGTTAAAGCAAATGGCGCGAGAACTGGAAATACCCGTACTAGCCGGTGCTCAGCTTAACAGGTCAGCTAAGGAGGAGGCTGGGCTAAACCATATTGGTGAAAGCTACGCTATTGTACAGCATGCTGATACAGCAATCATAATCACGAGGGACGACACTAATGTTACCCTTAACGTGGCTAAGGCTAGACATGGACGAGGTGGTAAGTTTGATCTGCAATTTGACTATAATACGGTTTCATTCGTTGAAGGAAAGGTACGTCCTTAACGGGATTAATAAATCTATAAGGTGGTAACAAGCAATGAAAAACGGTGGGTATACAAAAATTCCGAACAAAATGCTAGAGGCTTTAACCAGAATTAGGGTTAGTGGCGAAGAGTGGCAGTGTCTGTGCCTTATATTGCGCAAAATCTATGGTTGGCATAAGATGAAAGACTGGATAGCGAACTCTCAATTTGTCAGGGAGACTGGTATGAAGAAACAGAATGTTAACAGGGCTATAAAAAAGCTTATTAAAAAGAACATCGTCATCAAAAATGATGACAAACGAAGAGCGACTTATAGCATACAGGAGGATGCGACCAAGTGGGAGCCGTCATCAAAAAAGATGACTATGGGAGCACCTCATGATGAAGCAGTCGTTCTAAAAATATCGGATGGAGGTGATGTAATAAAGAGAATGGAAGATTATGTTGGGTGAGGTTGGCTTCATTTTAGAAGCGTTTTAATATAAAATTAACCGGAGGGTACTACAATGCCAAATTGGTGCATGAACACCTTATATGTTAGCGGTCCAAAAGAAGATATAGTAGAGTTCAAGAAACGAGCAAGATATACTTATGAATATCCGGACGAAACTCCCAGAGAACAATTTAATCGGACAACAGACCTTAAAGAGCAATATCCCAATGATGAAAAAGATGAGGAAATAGAAAGATTAAAAGCTACATTAACCGACATAATGGGGCTGGACAAAAAGGTAGGCGCGGCAGGTCTCAAGGAAAGCCAGGGCGACTTAAATAAGGAGCGGAAAAGTAACAGAGAAGAAGTCGTTTTTTCATTTTGTTCATTTCTTCCAAATGAAGAAGCACCTTTTGGTATGGATGCATTTCCAGGAATAGTAGAAGAGCATGAAGACATAATAGTATATGGCTTTGGTTCTAGGTGGTCACCACCTAATGGACTCGTGATGAAAGTTAGTGCACTATATCCAAGTCTTCATTTTAGGCTCACTTATTTTGAACCAAATTGGAGTTTACAGGGTATCTATGAAGTAAAAAATGGCGAAACTATAAAAGACGAAGAAGAGGGTTTTGAAATCGGCATTTGTCCATTCTGTAATAAGGAAATAGGTACTTTACCGGGTAAATACTGTCCCGCATGCCACAAATAGATGGATAAATTAATAATAGACGATAAAACGGGGAAATATATTCAATATGGTACTTGCCCTACTTGCAAGGTATATAAGCGCGTAATGTCGAGCGGGTACTGTAAGTGCTGCCAATAATTCTTAAACATATCGTCATCAATAATGATGACATGGATAATGTAATCTATAATGATTATCGACAGTAATCAATATAGATTATCGGGAGTAATCTATATTGATACACACATAAGAAAATACAAAAGAAACAATTACAAAATAGAAGCTTAAAAACATTGGAGAATGATGGAGGTAATAACATGAGTAATTACGATACGCTGAACTTTCTTGAAGTAAAATTTCACATTTTGCACGAGGACGGGAATAATTTTCTAAAAGAGCATATTATTCACGATCTGTCGCAAATAAAGTGTATTACAGACATTTCGGTAGCTGACCAGATCAATATGGCTTTGCAGAATCATATCAGTATGATGTTTGAAAGAATTAACCATGGAGAATTCTGAAGTGGTCATTTTGTCATCGAGACACCGCAGGCTGAGTTTCGATTGGGAAAGACATATGTATCTATTTAAAAGCAATAATAATCAAGCCTGAGTGATCCTGGGGCATCTAGCGAGTGTTTACGGGTGCGTTTAAGATGATTTTTTCATAGGATTAAAAAGTCAAAGCGCGATAATTACTATGGATAGTGTTTTGCCACCGTGCTATAATTAGCGCTTATGAGAAGAGTGCTATCCGTTCTAATGATAGCTGCAGTTGTAAGCTTGGGCATAATGGGTGCTCTCGCTTCCATTGAGCACGCACATGTTAAAGATTCTGGTCATTCAAAGCATGACTCCTGCCCAATTTGCCAATTTAGTATTCAAGGTTTTTCTGCAACAGTTACAGCTTGCAGTATAATAGTAGTCTCATTGCTTGTTCTGCATTATATGCTTAGCGTAAGCTTCCTCTTTGTTGGAAGTTCCTATCAAGCAGTTTCAGCAAGAGCGCCTCCAGTTCTTCTCTAGCATTCCTTTGTTGCTTCCCAATTAACTTCAAAAAAATGTGGAGGACGTGTTATGAGGGGCGTTCTATGTCTAATCGTATTTATTATGCTTATAATACCAAAAGAAGCTTTTGCTCAAGATATGGTGGCGTTAGAAACTCAGGTAAAAGAGCTCACTCAGATGGTGATGGGGCTAAAAACCACGGTTGATATGCAGCAGCGGGAGATAACTGAATTAAAGAAGACTTACGAGATCAAATATCAGCCTCCAGTTCCACAGCCGCCTCCTCAACCTACACCCCTTCCCGCTAAGTTTACACCTGAAATAGGCGCGGTCGCTGATATCGTTGCGAAATTTGACAGCCCGAAGAATCCTGCTTTTGACGAAGATTATATCAACCAGGTAGATGTCAGAGAGCTTGAGCTTGTGCTGGGTAGTAACGTCGATCCGTATTCCCGGCTTGATGCGACGATCGCTTTCAGTGAAAAGGAAGGAGTATGTCTCGAAGAGGCGTATTTAACACGATTTGACCTTCCGTTTGGCACAACTGCGAGAGTCGGAAGATTTTTGCCCAGAATCGGAAAAGCAATACCGGTGCATAGGGATAGCCTTGACACAGTCGATGAACCTCTTGTCATACAGCGTTATTTCGGGGAAGAGGGGATGTCTAAAACCGGAGTCGATTTGACAAAGACCCTTGACCTTCCGATGCCTTCCGTCCATCAAGTAACGATAGGTGTGCTCGAAGGTGGAAACGGTGAGGGAGGAACGGCATTCGGCCCTGCCAGGAAGCGCCCGACACTTTATGGTCACATCAAAAACTACCTTGATATCACCGACGTCACCAACTTTGAGCTCGGTGTTTCTGATGCCATCGGCTCTAACGATAATGATGCCAGTTTCAAAGTAAATGTTTTAGGGCTTGATGCGACACTGCGCCATATCATAGGACAGGATCAGGAAGTCAAACTCCAGGGCGAAACCTATTATATGAACCGCCGAGAAGAAGCTGTTTCCATGGATGATGGAGCTGGAAACTTTTTTACAATATCGAATCCAGGCGGTGATTTCTGGGGTGGGTATGGGCTGTTCGATGTCCGTCTTTCATCACGTTGGGGTACAGGCCTTCGGGTTGACTATGTTCAGCCGGTTGATAGGCTGACAGACGGTGATAATTTTAACAAAGCCGAAGTAGGCATTACAGGCTATCTGACATTCTACCAAAGCGAATTTGCGAGATTGCGCGCTCAAATATCACATACGGTATTTACAACCGGCGGAGAGGATAATCGAATATTCCTTCAGGGAACCTTTGCGATCGGTGAGCACAAACATAAGCTTCAGTAAATAGGCCGCTCGTAGAACTCGCGGCACCTGGTAAATAGACTTATTTAATTAACTTGGAGGATATGGCTATGATTAAATCAAAGAGCCTTACAATATTATTTGGTATAGCATTTTTATGCAGCGCTTTATATATGACACCTTGCGGTGCGGCGGAAGGCCAATTAAAAGTTGTAGCAACCCAGACGATGTATGCAGATATAGTTAAAGAAATAGGGAAGGACAAGGTCGATGTTAAATACGTCGCTCAGCCTAAATTCAACGTGCATTTTATTCAGCCCAAACCGAGCGATGTGCGAAACGTCTCGAAGGCTGATCTCTATGTCAATGCAGGGCTTGATCTTGAGGCGTGGTCGGATCCGCTTCTTGAAGCTGCGGGTAAATCAGATCTTTTCAGAGGCCGCGAAAGAAACGTTGATATGTCTAGAGGAGTAAGGCTCTTGGATGTGCCTGATCATCAGCTGTCGCGTGCGGAAGGCGATATCCATCTATATGGTAATCCTCACTATACTATGAACCCGGAGAATGTCGTGGTCATGGCTGGGAATATTCTTGAAAAGCTGAAAACAATCGATCCGGCAAATGCCGCATACTATGAAGAAAACGAAAAAGCCTTTGTTGCGCGTCTTGAGGATAAGATCGCCGAATGGAGAAAGCTGTGCAACCCCTGCAAGGGGCAAGAGGTCATTTCATATCATAAAGACATTGCCTACTTTGCGGATTTTGTAGGGCTCAAGGCGGAACAGTATATAGAGGTAAAGCCGGGGATCCCGCCAACGCCAAAGCATCTTGAATTCCTCGAAGAGTATGTAAAGGCGCATAACATAAAAGCGATAGTAATGCCTACATATTATCCGAAAGACGCTGCTGATAAACTGGCTGCGCGTGTGGGTGCGAAAGTAGTTACTATTTGTCAGAATGTCGGAGAGCTTCCAGGGACAGATAATGTGTTTAGCTTCTTTGATTATAATTTTAAACAAATAAGCGATGCGCTGAAATAAATATTAAGAAATAGGAGGTGTTTTTTATGATCGGGTTTGTTCATATAATGACATTACCATTTTTAACATGTTTGATATTGGCGGGAATATACACATACTTAGGCCTACATGTTATAGAACGCGAAGTAATTTTTGTGGATTTGGCACTTGCACAGATAGCTGCATTAGGGGCAAGCATCGCCCTGGTGATAGGGGTGAGTATCGAAAGCGGGTGCTCTTATTGGATCTCACTTGGCTTCACGATCGTTGGCGCAGCAATCTTCTCTCTAACGCGTTTTAAAAAACAGCGTATACCCCAGGAAGCCATTATAGGTATCACCTATGCTGTCTCTGCGGCCCTCCTTATACTAGTATTGAGTCGTTCAGGCGAAGGCGATGAACATATCAAGCAAGCGCTTGTAGGCAATATACTGCTTATCGCTCCGCAGGAAGCATGGCGCGTATTGATTATTTCATTAGCCGTAGGGGTATTCCATTTTATTTATAGAAAGAAATTTCTATTGATATCACAAGATCCCGAGGAAGCATCCAGAAAAGGTATCAATATTAAGTTATTTGATTTTCTATTCTATGTTTCTCTCGGTCTTGTCGTTACCAGCTCAGTAAGAATAGCGGGGGTGCTTCTTATATTTACTTTTCTTATTGTACCGGCCGCATGCGCAATGCTATTTTCTAACACAATACGGACAAGATTGATGCTAGGGTGGGGTATAGGATTTTTGGCAAGTATTTTTGGTTTAGCCGCATCTTATTATATGGATTTACCTACAGGGGCGAGTGTTGTATGTGCTTTTGGTGTGACTTTGGGGATATTGTCGGTGATAAAGAAAATATGGGGTAGCCTAGGATAGCTAGACTCCTTAATCAAGGTTACCTTATTTCTAAAGTACTATATAATGGAACTAAGTGTATGGGATTTGTTTGAGGTAAAATTAATCAAATGGTAGAATAAGATATGGATATTACAAAAATATGGCTTCCTTTATTGTTAAGCCTCTTAGCCGGTTTTTTTACGGTAGTGGGCTCACTTATCACTTTCTTTGTGCGGGATTTCAAGAAAAGCTATCTTCAGTTCTTCTTGGGATTATCGGGCGGAGTGATGATATATGTATCTTTTGTCGAACTCCTACCATCATCCATACATACGATAGGACCACTCAAAGCTAATATAGCATTCTTCGGTGGCATTATCCTGGTCATGCTCATTGACTTTTTCATACCCCATGAATATATAGCGGAACGTATAAAAACCGGCAATCACGACAAAAAACTAATGGCTGCAGGGATCTTTACGGCCATCGGCATTGGTATACATAACTTTCCCGAGGGTATGGCTGTTTTTATGAGTGCGTTAGTGAATATTAAGCTAGGCGTTGCATTAGCGATCGCAATAGCTTTGCATAACATTCCTGAGGGGATAGCCGTTGCCATGCCGATCTTCTACGCTACAAAAAGCAGAAAGAAAGCATTCTGGTATTCTTTCTTATCCGGTTTTGCAGAACCTGCCGGAGCTGTCATAGCGATATTGGTATTAATGCCGTTTCTAAATCCGGCGGTATTATCTTTTTTGCTCGCGTTTGTCGCGGGAATAATGGTCTTTATCAGTTTTGACGAACTGCTGTTGGCGATCATGACAACGGTACCAAAAGTAATCACGGTGGTTCCCTCGTAAGCGTATCATGACGCATGGGCATCTAAAATCCTGACGATAGTTTCCCCTTGTAATATAATCTTAAGAATAGAAGATACCCGGTTATTT
>CAIMPC010000070.1 GCA_903843285.1 Candidatus Omnitrophota bacterium | reverse complement strand
TAAAAAGATATCCACATATTCACAGGGCGTAGTAAAGAGAAAAAAGAAGCAAAAAAGAGAAAGCTGCTACTACTGATATGATTTCTCTACGAAGAACCACGATGATTATTATTGGTATCGTTCCGGTGATTACCTACAGTCAGTCAGAATTTATTTCAAAATATTTCCTGCTTGTAATCTTAATAGTCTATGTACTTCATCTATTAATCTTATAATCGCCACCCTGAACCTTTATAATTTCGCCATTTATGAGGGCTTCTGCCAACGCTTTTCGGCTTGCCTTCAGAACCCTGGAATATGTCTGCTGGCTTATCCCCATAAGTTTCGCAGCTTCGCCTTGACTTAAGCCCATATAGTCCGATAACCTGATGGTTTCGATCTCCTCAATCTTCAGCACCTTATAACCGGGCCTACCAATGCGTCCCCGCGGGCTAAATTGTCTTGTGGATGGTTCCTTACGGACGATCCTAGCCTTGATCGGCCGACCCTTTTTAACACCCATTTCAATCTCTTTCTCCAACGCCATAATTTTAAATACCCATTTTACAAAACCTATCCACAGGTTATGTTATGAGTATATACCCATAACGCACTCCTGTCAACGAAATTATGCGCTACTTGAAAATAGCTACAAATTTTGTAGCTACCTTTACTATCGACTAATTATATGGTATACTGTAATGGGTTCTGTGTAACCTTTGCAATGAAATGAGGCGAGGAAAATGGCGCTCAAAAGTGGTGGTTTTACACTTGTGGAGATAATGATAGTTGTAGCTATCTTGGGTATGATAACTGCAATAGCGTTGCCTAATTTTGTGAAAGCCAGAGATAAGAGCGTTGAGGTAGCATGCATCGCCAATGCAAGACAACTGCAGACTGCCATCGCGACTGCCGCTCTCTCATCTCAAACATCATTACCCGCCAATGATCTATCCGAAGATGCTATAAGTACAATAGTATGCCCATCTTACATTAAGTCTATGCCGCACTGTTCCAAAGGCACTTATTATACGGATGCCACGGGTAATGTCATGTGCACATTTCATAATCCTTCCGTTCAATCAAGTGGTAGTCTATCTCTTGATGTTCATCAGATTTCGGCCGGTTTCGGCAATAATCCGGATTCATCCGATTCGGCGAATAATACCTCGTTCGGAGGGTTTAATTAGCCTCACACTGTCCAGCTTATTCCCGGTTCTTTAAATATTATGAATTTCTCTTTGTAAAATTTTGTGATATACTTCACTTATCATGGAGATGGGCATATCAGGGAAAAGATTTTATAAGACTTTTTTCGCGGCGGTAATGATTTGCGCCGTATATGTACTATGGGTATATCCATTAAAACCCTTTAAAATTCCCGCATTAAAAATTATAGACAGCTTCTATTCCATAAGCGACAAAATGCGCCATTTGGATCCTACCGCGAAAGAAGTTGTCATCGTTTCGATAGATGACGAATCTTTTAAAAAGATCAATATTCGCTGGCCGTGGTCCCGCAGCACATTCGCAGACATGATAGAAAAAATACATTCCGGCAAACCGTCCGTAATATGTCTTGATTTCGTCTTTATCGGAGAAAGCATTAGCAAATCAGATGACCTGAGGTTGGCCGAGGCCATTAAAAATTCCGGAAACATAATTATTGGGACCTACTTCGGAGATGAGGGTAGGCGTGTCCCGCTACAGGACATGATAGCCCAGAATGCGAAAGAAATTGGGTTTAGCGATAAATCGGAGGATGTGGACGGCATGATAAGGCGGATGAGACTCCTCTTCACATCGACATCCGGGAATGTCATAGGCTATTCTGTGGCGATTGATATAGCCGCATATCTAAAAGGCATTTCTGCTAAGGAAATGGTATCGCGAGCGCCTCTTTTAGAATATAATACAACCTACATAAATTATTTTGGAAACGCCGATAATTTCACGATCATACCGGTATGGAAGATATTAAATGGCGAAACAGACCCACATGCACTGCGTGGAAAGATGGTTTTCGTGGGCACCACATCGAGCCTGATGCATGATATCCACCCTACTCCGATAGGCATGATGCCGGGCGTAATATTGACGGCTAACGAAACATTGACACTATCTACAGGCAAGTTTCTTCACTGTGCGGGAAGACTCTTAAATTTCGCAATAATCCTTATCTTTGTCTTCGTATCCATCGTCAGCTGGGCCAGTTTACCGGTAATGCGCGGAATAGTCGTGAACCTGATCGGAATAGTTATTTTTCCGACTCTCGGTTTTTTACTCTTCTTAAGAGGAATTATCATAGACCCGTTCGGCGGGGCGTTTCTAATCGCATCTATATCGATAATTCTTTATGGTAAAAAATATATAATTCTTGCCCTGGAGAATATAGAGATGAGAAGACAGTCGGTCACCGACGGTCTGACCGGAATGTATAACTACAGGTATTTTGAATTACAGATAAAAAGAGAGCTCGAAACCGCCGCCGCAGAGAAAAAACCGTTAAGCCTTGTCATATATGACATTGATCATTTTAAGAAACTGAATGATACATATGGCCATGAATTTGGTAATGCTGTGCTAATAGCGACAGCGAAAATCATAAAAAATAACACCAGAAAACACGATACCGCAACGCGGTACGGTGGAGATGAATTCTGTGTTTTGATGCCGGAAGTGGATAGCAAGTCCGCCAAAAAATGCGTCGAACGTGTCCTTGGGAGTATAAAACTTATGGCGCTTAACTCAACAGATGGTAAGAACGCCATCGCTGGCATTACCATTACCATGAGCGCAGGGATTGCTTCATTAGAAAATTGCTCTCCCGAAAAACCGGCTGATTTCATAATGGCCGCCGATTCGGCGCTATATATGTCTAAAGAGGCAGGTCGTGGTAAAGTAAGTGTGTTTATCGAAAAATAGGCCGGAGAGTGATAGATTTATCTAGCAGGAACAGAATGAGGCTGTATACAAGCAACGTTATAAGAATTGCTCTTAGGTTTAAATGTTTCTCCTTGAAGGTATTGCGGCCGGCAGTATACATCAATAATAAGCCCAGAGCGTTACTTAACCAATAGAAGACTATTACCAGAACGGTGAAATTATAGTGGGAAAATTTGTAAAACAGGCTGGCTGAAAAATACGCCAAAGGAATATTTATAATCGCATCATTCCATGTGGTAAATGGCGATAACAGCCAGCCTATTAGGAATATAATTCTATTCAATAACCGCATTAAATACTATCTATTACGCGCCGGCTTCTTTTGAATTCTCCTCTACAAATCTCTTTATTTCTTCGAGGTTTTCCAGGATAAGCTTTGCCTTGGTAAGACCAAAGCTAAACGGATACTTATCCTCTGCATCTCTTTTGATCACCAAGACCGGCTTGCCTTTAAACTCAGTTCTCGTTACTTCTGCCATACTTCCCTCCCCTTTTTGTGTAAATACCTATCTTTTTATGGTAAACACATAACACCCAGCCGAGCGCCAATAGCTCAGCACATACAAATGATACAGCGGCGCCTATCATACCATATTTGGGTATAAGTATGAAATTTAAAAATATGCTTAAGATTGCGCTCGCGCAGGCTTGCTTTAAAACCTCTTTCTCCATGCACGCGGCTATTAGACCTGTTGAATACGGTAGATTCAGCGTCACCAATATAATGGCCACCATCATTATCTTCAGCGGAAGCGCAGCCGGCAGATAATCGCTTCCTACAGTCCATGATATAATCTGAGAGCCTAAAAGCATTACCGGTATTACTATGCAGGCAAATATTATTCCGGAAATCTTTAAATACTTACGAGTCGAGCTATGAAATATCGATATGTCGTCCTTATAGGCAAATGAGAGATGCGGCAAAAGAGCGCCCGTAAGAAATACCATAAGAAGGCTTATGCCGCCAATAATGCGCCTGGCCACTGTGAAGTAACTTACTTCCTGGGGCGATCTGAATAATCCCAGCATAACTATATCCAGACCATTATAAACCTGAGCGAATACCGATATCGACCATATAACAATGGCGCTGGATAGATACCTCTTAATAATTTTCAAATCCAGTCTGAATAAGCGAAGTTTAAATTTGAGGCGACTTAGGAATATGCATATGACAGGCATCGATGCCAAAAAATTGATCATCGGTACCTTAAGGATATCACCCGGATTTCTTACGAACAGGAAGTTAAGTAATAATTGTAAAAGAGGGGTCACTGCGAACGATACGAATACCATGTGCATCTTTTCGAGCCCCTGAAATGCCCATTCTGTCGATAGCGCCGATACGAAACACATAAAAGCGATCTCAAACATTAGCATCTTAACCAATGCCAGCTGATGCGATGCCGCATTTACCATTGCAAAGCCCGCAAACAGAATAACAGCCATTATAAATTTGAATGAGGTTATATTTGATACAAACTCGGAGACCTTAGACCTGTCTTTCGCGATCTCCCGCATGCCATACGTAGATAAGCCCAGATCGATGAAATTAAAGAGGTAAAATACCAGCGTTCCCGCATATGACAGATATCCAAAGCTCTCGGACCCTAAAACCCTCGCGAGATAGATAAACAGGACGGCATTAAGAAGACTACTGGTAAGATTTGCGGCGGTAAGCCAGAAAAAATTTCGTTCGACCTTCCCCACTTTATTTATTTTCTTTCAATAGGCCTTTAAACATCTTTATATATTGCGCGGCCTTATCGATATCGCTCTTAGGTCCCGAGGCGGCAGCGCCCTGCGGATTAGCCTGATTACCAGAGGCTTCCTTAAGGGCCTGGGATATCTTATCTATAGCCATAGCGGCCACGGCTTGTTTAGAAAGCGGACCCAGATAAAATTGAGGATTAGATATAGGCCCCTTAATCTTAAAATCGAATATTATATCGCCGCTTTTAGATGTGAAGTACTTAACCAGATCCGGCACTGTCGTTTCGAGAAATTGCGCATTCTCATATCCCTTCTTTACAGAGAATGACATCTGTGACAACAGGATCTCATCGTTAGATCCGATACTACCATTATCGAAGTCGAATATCAGGGAACCTGAAAAGTAGCCTTTCCCGAATACGAAAGGCGAATATTTGTCATAATAAGGCAGGAACGTCAAGATGTCGACACCGGATACGGTAAAATTATTGGACATGGTAAGAGCCGGAGTGGTTGGATCATATTTCGTATCCCACTTTATCGTCTGGTTAGGATGGCCGTTAATAAAGCCGGAGCCGGTGGTGGCTATGTTCATGGCCCTGACGTAGGTGCTATCCAGCTTTAACTTTAAATTTGATTCGATACCATCGAGAGTGATCATATAAGGGCCGGGCCTTACCATTCCGTCCATAAATATCACCTTACCGTCCTTTACAATAAAATCCTCAGGCAACTTTACTATGCCTGCAAGGTTTCCATGGTCAGCCGCCCCTGCTTTACCGAAGCCCTTACCAGCCTCTCCCCCACCACTCGCCTTCCGTGGGGCTCTATTGATCTGATCGGCTTTCTGCATAAAGCTCGGCATCTCCTGAAGGTTGGTCCGACCATCGCTCAACCTGTCTATATACAAAACGGGTTTTCTGATTATAGGGCTAAATATCTCTAAACCGCTTAAAATATTACCGCCCTTGATTTTATAACGGCACTCCACTTCGCCAATCTCAATAAGATACTTTTCATAGAAGTTCGGAGGGTTCAATATCTTCATGCCACCAAAGACTATCCTGCTATTTCTGAAATCAAAGCTCATCTTTTCTACAGTAATATAATCCGGCAAAGACTTTCTGACCAGCTTTTCGGCGGAATATTGAAGTATTTGGTATCTCCACACGAATGCTATGATACCGATAATTGCAATAATGATTGCGAGCTTAATTATTATGGACTTTAGTCTCGGACGAGCGCTTATCATTGGCTATCCTTAAAGAGGTCGAGGAATCTATCCTCGTAAAATTTAAACAAATCCCACCTATCTAATTCTCGCTTTAGCTCTATGGCCTTAGACTTATCTTTTTTTGCATCCAGGAACAGGGTCTCTATTTTATCTATTATGTAATCGGGAACTTTCTTATCGATCGGCGGAGAGTGAAACTCTTTACTGTCCAGAGAAATAACATCCTTCACCTTATCCTCTATAGCTGCCATTTTCTCGTCCATATCCCTGATTAAATCGTCCAGTTCTTCCAATGATACAACGAAGTTCAGTATCTTCTCCAGCGTCTCAATTATTGCCCCGGACGCTTTAGGATTAGGGATGCTTATTGCATATTGGGGCATGGTAGCCAGAAGGCAAACGGCATTAATGCCTCTATCCTTAGCCAGTCCCAGAATCAGGCCGTTAAGGCCTGCTATATGCCCGCCATCCATAGTCTTTATGCCATGTTTTGACAACATGGACTTTATCGTGCCCTTATTCACAGCGCCGTAAATATCAGGGTCTTCTTTATGGCTTATAGGTAGTGGAAATGCAGCCCCCGTATATATGGTCTTTACTTTAAATTTTACGGCAATGTCGAGAATTTTATTTAATAGCATAACTCCCGCCTGACCCGCAAGCTGTACTTCACCTTCGAGGATAATAATATCGGGGTTTTTAACATAATAGAGGGTGTTTTTTGGGCCGGGCGGCATACTCGCGATCCCATTTTCCACCACCACAGAGTCTATGGTAGCCATGGGATCCAGCTTTATTTCGGCAAGCTCTCCCTGCGAAAGTTTTCTACGAAGATAATTCACTACGCCGAGCGCGACACTTCCCATGCCCGGCCATCCCGCGATCATAACTGGGTTATTAAATTCTACATCTTTAATTATACGAAAATCTTCCATTCTACTATGCCTTTCTATGGTCTATCGAGGTAGGTTGTAATATCGTTATTATATCCTACATATCCGTTCACTTCAATTAAACTTCCATAGTCCTTTCTTTCCGTCCCTGGCTTGCCGCTCAAGTTTTTTAAAATGGTCGGCGTGTTTTACATTAGGCGGGATCGTCATGACCTGTCCGTAACCTTCTTCTATAATCTTCGAATTTACAAACGTCCCGTCCTCCAGATACACATAGGCCAACAATCTACCATATTTATCACGTCTTACTATGTCATACTCAAGGCGTACCCTCTTATGATCGCATAGATCTTTCGTAAATTCAGTCGCCTTAGCACCCAGAGCCTGAATAGTTTTAACATCTTTTCCGGTCTTCCTTGAGTCTCTCAAAAGTTTTTCGCTATAATGCAGTTCGGGGGTATCGACCCCTATCAACCTCACCCTTTCGTTATCAGCCATCTTCAGTGTGTCACCGTCGACTACTCTCGCAACATAACTATATTCGCCACCCCTCACATCAATAGTGGTCTTATTATTATAAAAATGTAAATTCCTTACACCCAGAAATATCAACGCCGCCAATACCAGCGCAATAGACTGAATATATTTAAACTCTTTTGGAAGCCTCTTCATGGTGATGTCCCTTTAAAAATCAGGCCCCCTACCTTCTGACACGCCGTCAGCCGGATAGGAGGCCCACATTAATCTAAATACTTATTTCGTCTTCCCCTGGACTGTCTTATCAGCGGATTTGGCAACGCTCGCCTGCTGTACAGGAGCTTTATCCTTAACCGCATGATTAACCTTAAGCCACATTCCTGAGTTCGCAATCCAGACATCGCCTGTAAGGCGGTCGATCTTAGCAACTATCGGCGAATTCACAACCAGTGTATAACGAAACTCGAATGTCAACAAAGCTGCTAATACAAGAATTACCGCTATCCAAAGACTATTCTTCATAGATTGCGCTCCTTTTTAGTAATATATCTCTTCTTCCGAGACAAGCTTTCCGCTCGAATCATACTTCTTTATTATCTTCTTCTTCCCCTCGCTCCCCACCTCATCCGAGACTTGCACATTCTGGGCCTGTGGCGCATTAGGAGCTTGATACTGCGGTTGATAAGGCTGTTGGGCGGACTGATACTGCTGATTGCTCTGGGGCGGATATTGTTGCGGTGCCGGGGCTCGCCTATATACCCGTCGTCTCTGCGGTGCCGGGGTAGTTATAGCATCGAGAAGCGCATTGCCGATGACTGCGGTGCCAGCGCCTATTAGAGCGCCCTTACCTGCGTCGCCTCCGGACATCCCCGAAGCCAACGCCCCCGTACCTGCGCCCACAAGACCCTGTTTTAAAACTTTTGACGTACCCGACTCCTGTGGCGGCTCCTCATAATAATAATCCTGCGGCGAATCGGCATAGTAATAATCATCGGGGGGAGGTGCTCTGCGAGAACTGGACGATGAAGAGGGACCCGTGATCGCATCAAGTAGCGCACTGCCTATAACCCCTGTGCCTGCGCCAATCAGAGCTCCCTGTCCGGCGTTTCCACCCGAGGCTGAAGACGATATAGCCCCAACGCCTGCGCCCAGAAGACCCTGTTTCAACACATTCCTGGTATTGTCATCATCTTGGCTATAAGCAAACATTGGCAGTGAATCACACATAATTAAAACTGCTATCAATAATATAATTATCTTTTTGCTATTATTCACCGAAATCCTCCTTTTCCCTTCTATCTGAAATCTTGATAAACTCAGGATAATCATACATCACTTTTTTTATAAATTCAAGCAGGATGTCTAAGCAGTCTGTGTCAAGGACTTGGTGGGGCTTTTTCTCAATATGAATAATCGTAGTGGATCAGTGAGAGCTGCCCCCAACGTGTCTATTACGGCCTATGAGGCCGGTGTTATTATCAATTAAATCTGTATTTTTACGCATAAAG
>CAIMPC010000069.1 GCA_903843285.1 Candidatus Omnitrophota bacterium | reverse complement strand
CTTCTATTCTTAAGCTTATATTACAAGGGGAAACTATCGTCAGGATTTTAGATGCCCATGCGTCATGATACGCTTACGAGGGAACCACCGTGATTACTTTTGGTACCGTTGTCATGATCGCCAACATGAGTATCTATTTTTTTATATGCGTGGTCAGATAGTTCCCCGTAATATCATCGATGGCCTGAGTTAGCTCCTCTATCCTAAGCTCTTTCTCAAACCTGAGCTTTACATCCATTGGCGGAGAAGTCATCAACTCATATTGAAGTCTCCTACGCTCAAAATATTCTCGTCTTAAGTCGTCCAATATATCGTTCCTGAGCTGGGTGGTAAGACGCGACCGGGTGTCTATGCTCGTCTGATCATCTGACCAGATAAGATTGGCCAGATCCCACGACACCGACACATCAAAACCTTCACTCTTGTCATCAGGCCCATTAACCACATAATCTTTAGTAGCGCTAGTGTAGATCTCATAGGTATTGGATTTACTATTATCGAGGCCTACGCTCACCTTTGGAGCCAACGCCCTTATTTGAGCTCGTGCTTTCCATTGTTTTATTTTATCGGGACTGACATCGTTGAACTTCATAGCGGCGGCCTGAAGTTCCCTGAATGCTGGTTCTTGATCAAAAATTATCTTCATAGACTTTAGGTTCTTCTCTACATCTATATACTGGTTCTCCATAAAACTGCTTATCTCCAGTTTATACAGACCTCTATCAGTACTCGCCCAGAGAGTTTTTTCATCACGACTTGCGAAGGCTATATTTTTAACATTCACCGCCTTATCCATCCCTTTATACAGCTCATTCCAAGCTCTCTTCTCCGAGATAAACTCATAGACACCTTTAGTCGTCGCGCAGTATAGTTTATCAGATCGTCGTGAGGTTATAATATAGTTTATCGCTCCGCGTAAACCCGCGGTTGGCAGATTTTTCCAACCGTTCGCTATACCATCTGAATATAAAATTTTTCTCGAAGTTGTCGCGTAAATTTTAGAGCCCTTTAGCGCGATACAATTTATTCCGGGCTCAATAAAATCCTCAGGATCATCTATCTCCGACTCCGCTCCTGAGCTCTCGCCAGACTCAATCGATTTTGAGAACACAAAAATCCTCTGCCAATTACCGCTTAAGCCATTTGCCATATAAAGCCCATCATCTGCGCCAACATATAGAATATCGCCACTAAGCTCAATACATTTGACCTGTCGATTCTTTAAGATACCGCTAATGTCGCGCCACCGAGCACCGTTATCATCACTTATGAATAAACCTGCTTTAGTGCCGACAAAAATTTTACTGGAGTCACTCGCCGAAACATCGATCGCACGGATACTGCTCTTATCCGGAATTATAGTTCTAAATACATTCCGCCATGTCTTACCCAAATCCTGTGACCTATATAATCCGCGCCTTGTCCCCACAAGCAAGTTGCCATAATTTCCGCCCACACAGCTTATCTCGTTATCACTGGAGGGGATAAAAAAGATAGACTCCCACTTACCGTTAGTACCGCTCAAAGAATATAGCTCATTTTTTGTCGCCAGGTACATCCTACTACCCGTAACAAGCAATGCCTTGGTATCGATATTGCGTATAGATCCATCCTTCGCAGTCCACAGCTCCTGCGAATTCGCATCTATGTGAGTAAAGAGAAGCAAAAGAGTTGTAACAATAAACTTTCTAAACATACCAGCCTCCTATAATTTTTGAGCATTCTATCTTATATATGATTATTTGTCAAATCGTATTTGTTTATTTTTTTAATTTCTCTACAATCGAGACAATCACCTCCCACTATAAAGACGCTAAAAGGGGTGAAATTGTTGCAAACTATTTTAAAATATTTTAAGGGGACAGCTTTAATATCAGAAAAGGGGACACTTTAAAGGTTGGATTCTGCAAACGGTACAAGTAAAAAGAGAGAGACCGAATGGTCTCTCTCTTTTTATATATCGATTACTCCAACAGATTATTTTTTTACTAAGCTACTTAATCGTCAGAATGCTATGTTTAGCGCGCGCGCCCTGTCTCTTTCGGCGAACCACATTTAATGCCTGTTCATTAACGACCTGTAGGTCAACATGCTTATTTGCGGATTTCAGTTCTTTTACGATCTTTCGAACAAGCATCCGCTTTGCCTTCTTTCTTGCGGCCACAGTCTGTCTCGACTTCTTCTGAGTAAACCCCTGCACTACATCTTCCTGCCAACACCTCGATGTTCCCATGATAATCCCCTTTATTGATACTGCATCTTTTATATACGTTTTTTAGCTACAACGCGAGTGTGAATGCGACATCATACCACTCATAGTTAAATATTTCCAGTAATTACTGAAACAAGAATTTTTGTCCTTGCCTCCATTAATAGTTTAAATATTTATTAACGAGTTCCAGCAGACCCTCCATCCCCACGGGTTTAATCATATAGTCGTTAGCTCCGAGCTTCCCGGCATCAAACGCATATTCTATATCGCTCTGCGCCGTTATCACTACCACCGGAATATGGGAAGTTCTGGGGTCCGATTTGAGCTGGGTGAGGACATCAAATCCGCTGACTACAGGCATAGACAGATCAAGCAATATCATATTAGGCGAACTCTTTTTCGCCATGACCACGCCTTCATGGCCGTTATAGGCCTCGACTATATCGTATCCGTGAGCATTCAGTATAGTTCTTATTGCGTCGATGAACTCGACTTCATCGTCAACCACCAGTATCTTTTTCGCCATCATAAGGAATCGCCTCTTTCTGTTGACTGAAGTATACCATATGATATTCGAATCAGGAGCATGCGGAGTATATAAATTTCTTATCCACTACCCTTAGTTTTCCGTCCCTTAGGCCGCTGAGATTTATCTTACCTATCCTGATCCGTAAAAGATCCTGCACTTTATACCCTATAGCTGTGAATAGCCTGCGCAGGTGACGCTTCTTGCCTTCGCATATCACGACATTAAGCTGAGCCCTGTTAGGCCATGACTTCGTTATTATCGCTGACTTTACTTTAAGGACTTCCCCGTTATCGCTTATGCCTTTTTCAAGTTTTTTTATGATCGACCCTTCGACCTCACCTTTTATCGTCACCAGATATTCTTTTTCTATCTCGAACTTAGGGTGTGTAAATCGATGGCAAAGATCGCCGTCATTTGTAAGTATTATGAGACCATGCGAATCTTTATCGAGCCTTCCCACCGGATATAATCGGCCGAAGCGCTTAGGCATGAGATCCGTTATCTTCTCTTCGGCGTATTTATCCTCGCAGGTCGCCGTTACGCCCTTAGGCTTATTAAATAGAACATACATTTGCTTCTCTCGGTTCAACAGCTTCCCGCTCACTTTAACCGCATCTTTCTCTGCGACTTCAAACCAGGGTTCGGTTACGGTGCGGCCATTCACGGTAACCATTCTGTCCTTAACTAATAACGCGGCGTTACGCCTTGAACAATATCCACTCTTTGCAATAAACAGATTAAGCTTCATATTATTATCGCTCCTATTATAAGTACTGCTAACACTACAAAATTCAGCACCGCTATTAATAAACACGTCTTAAATATTCCCAATACCGGGATTAAGACAACTCCTGTGAGCACAGAGCCAAGGCATGCTCCGAGGAGATCCCTGCCGTAATTGGCGCCGGCCGTCTTTCCCCTCTGATCTTCACCGCTCAGGCACAGCCCGCTGGCCACCGGAAATATAAATCCACCCAGGCCGCCGGACAAAACCGGCAAAATAATAAATATGACATTTGGTCCGAGCCAGTTTATAAATTCGCCATGTGGCCCGGACAAGAAATTTAGCGCCCCGAATAGAAGGAACGGGTAGGAGCATAGGCATACCTCGAGGATAATAAGTACGAACCTTCTTCTAAAGGCATCCCATCTCCCGAAAACCTTAATAGCCAAAACGCTTCCTATAGCAATCCCTACCATGAAAGCAGTAAGTATTATACCGAGTTTATAGTACATAAAGCCATATATCATCTGAAACGCCAGAAGTATGATTATCTGAAATGACATCTGACTATAGCCATTAACTAACACTGAAAGCGTCGCGGCGGCCTTAATGGTCCGGGCCTTGGCAGTGCACATAAAACCGGAGATTAAAATAGCGCCAAATACGCTTATGGCAAATAACCCGATCTTCTTCTCGCTGACATTCTTAAGCACCTTAGACAGTAAAGAGTCCTTAAAGCGCGCGGCCCATGCGGTTACTCCGTAATAGTATGCCGCCGGATTGAAGTCACGGTTAACGCGAATATCGATCCCGCCCTTAACAATATTCTCGGTATAAGCTATGAGCTCGGGTGACATTCTGGAGGTAAGATAGTATTCACGCACATACCTGAGATCTATATTTCTATCCTTGGCCCTATTCATCAGTACATTATAATTATATGTGAGAAGCCCTTCTTTATTAGATGCGAGAAAATATGCAGTCTCGCCCGGAATCACTTTAACATCCGGAAACGCCTCCGCTAATGTCGCAAATATTGAACGTAAAAAATTCGCAAGCTCATCACCTACATAACTCTCAGATGCCCCCAATCCGAATGAAAGCACCCCGCCCTTATTCATAATGCTCCGGGTGAGGCGATAAAATTCAAACGTATAAAATCTATTCATCTGCGCAGTGTACGGATCTCCGATATTAATAATTACAACGTCGTACTTTTCTTTTGAGGTCCTAATATATCGCCGGCCGTCTTCATATATTATATTAACCTTCGGCCCTGCCAATTCATTACGAGAGCCCCCGGTAATATATTTTTTCGACATCGTTATGATCAGCGGATCGAGCTCGACATAATCGATCCTCTCAACTGGATGCTTAGAGATCTCGCCCACCAGACCCCCCGCGCCGCCGCCTATCAATAGCACCTTCTTAGGATCCGGGTGTTCCAATAGCGCAAAGTGAACAGCCTCTTCAGCGGTCGGTTTATCGGGAACAGTATATAGGCGCAGGCCATTATCAAATATAGAGAATTGGAGGTCTTTCTTGATTATAGCAACATTTCCGTAAATTGAGTTCTTCGAAGCTATTAACTGACTGCCTCTCCACCCCCTATCGAGCGAATATCTTTCTATTACATTCCACCCGCCAGATAACCATAGCCCCGCTATTACCGCCAATAACAGTAACGCTATAAAAGACATAGGCTTACTTAGCTTCTCTCCGGGAAAAGATCTTATTAATGAAAGGGAAGCTACTATCGTTACGAAGCCAAGTAATCCCATAATCTGTACAGGGCTTAAGAATCTTATTAATATAAAACTCGCCGTAACACCGCCCAGTATTGCACCCACAGCCTCCAGCATATAAACTTCGCCAATCCTGATGGCTCCTAACTTTAATTCAGGCTCATGAATGCGCGCGCCAAGTGAGAACATAAAGCCGAGGGTCGCGCATACAGGAAGTAGCGCTATCAGGCTTGCGATAGCTACAGGGAATATCGGGACTATCTCTCCGGGGGTTACATTAATGATAATCCTGAGGGAGCGAATCACAACTATTGTCATCGGCAATAATATTGCCAACGCGATCTGACAGATACCGAAGATCGATACTCTGTTTCTCAATCTATCAGAAATAGATCCGGCTGTATAACTTCCTAAGAAGCCTCCTATCAGCCAGCCTGCGAGAATGAAAGCTATGGACAGCTCATTGCCGCAAAATACTATCAGGAGTTCTCTCGTGAATACTATCTGCGAAACGATCGCGGTAAAGCCTATCAGGATAATAGAAAATACTACCGATAGCCTCATGATTATCTGATTCCGCTGTGGATAATGCCTATCCCGAAGATGATTAGAAGTATAGCGCATAACATTTTAAATATTATGCCGGCGATTTTGGAGCTTACGATCTTAGGAGTAGCACCTTTAAGAAGCCCCGCTATGGCCGCCACTACAATAAGTCCCGCGATAAATGTCCCTATGGCAAAAGATAAAGCATACATTGCGCCGTCCAACGCGCTCTTAGATATAAGCGCAATCTCGAACAGTAGTGCGGTAAGCGGCATGCATGGGCTTATACCTATAATAAACCCGAGCAGAAGTATACTGCCAAAATCATAAATATTAGCGCAGGATCTCTTCCTCGCGCATGAGGCATCCGGCTTATTAAATATAACAAATAGTCCTAAGAGAATGCTTATGACACCGCTGGTTACAGTAAGATACGGCACCAGCCCCGAAGCTGTAAGGCTCCTTAAGTACGAACCGCCTGCACCGGCTATCGCCCCCAGAATAACATAAGCAAATAACCTGCCGGACAAAAATACGAGAATATCAATAAAAGATTTAAACCAACTCTCCTGCTTACCCGATATATATGTAACGAGGATCGGCGTACACATTAGCAGGCAGGGACCCGCGATACCAAAACTGAAACCGATCCCAAGGATCTGAAGGTGGGTAATTAAGTTATCGACCATCTATTTATTCCACACCCCTTCCACTCTATATCCGCACTTTTTGCATACGCCATTATTTATCCCATCCGCCCATACGAAATACCCAAGTCTCTTAATTAAAAGCGCGCCGCAAACGGGGCAATACGTATTCTCATGCTCATTGCCGGGTACATTGCCTATATAGACGTATTTCAACCCCACTTCTTTGGCGATTTTATATGCCTCTTCAATCTTTTCTACGGGCGTGGGGGGCAGATTCTGCAGCCTGAAGGATGGCATAAAACGGCTGAAGTGCACCGGCACTTCACTACCTAGATTATCCTTGATCCACCGACACATCAATCTTATCTGGTTCGGATCATCATTCTGTCCCGGAATTATAAGGTTCGTTATTTCCAGCCAAACTCCGGATGCCTTCACAGTCTTTAGGGTCTCGAGGACCGGTCCAATCTCGGCCATTGAGCCCATCTTTTTATAAAATTCGGGATCGAAACTTTTCAGGTCCACATTTACCGCATCCATGTATTTCAATAATTCTTTAAGCGGTTCCTGATTAATATACCCGCACGAATGCATGCCATTCTTAAGCCCTTTTTCCCTGGCAAGCTTCGCAATGTCGAGCATATACTCATAAAATATCGTGGGCTCGGTATACGTGTAGACTATAAACGGGGATCCCGATTTAATGGCTTCGCTTACTACTTTCTCAGGCGGCATATCGTATGCGCTGGCTTCATCCGGCTTCGCCTGGGATATCTGCCAATTTTGACAGAATAGGCATCTCATATTACATCCGGCAACGGCGATCGAAAATGCTTTTTCCCCCGGTAAGACATGGAAGAAGGGTTTCTTTTCGATGGGATCCACGTGAACCGCTATGGGGTTACCGTATCCGAGCGTATATAAAATACCGTCCCTATTAATGCGGGCGGTGCAGAAGCCTCTCTGCCCCGCATCCAGGACACATCTCCGGGGACACAATGCGCACTGAACTATCTTATCTTTAATTTTATTCCAGTAACTTGCTACACGAGGAACATTCTTAGGGGTATATTGAGAGTAGGAAACACTGCAGGCCGCTATTAAAAATAAAATTAGGGTGAGTGTGATAAAAAAGACTCTTCTCATAGTAAACATCTCCTAAAAAGATTTACTTTATATCGAGAAGTTCCAGCTGGATCGATCGCACGCCCTGCCAGTCGTTGATGGACGGAATATAAGCAAGGTCGGCGCTCGAGCCCACCGAGGGAATGTCGAACTTGTCCTTATTAAAGGTAACGGCCTCGCATGTAATGCTGCCATCCGTCACCCATAACTTAACGCCATTTTTACCTATCGAGCGCGGGCCGTCTTTAATGGTAAGTTTGCGCGATGCAAGGACCGGGCGTGGGTTTTCAGCGCCAAACGGAGAAAGGCTATCTATTTCGTTGATAACATCCTCGCTAAGCATCCCCAGCGGAATGTCGAGATCTATATCGAGCTTTTCGTTGAAGATAGAATCGTCAACATCCTTTCGGGCCTCGGCGTTTATCTTATCCCTGAACTCATCTATCATATCTTTCTCTATCGTAATTCCGCATGCGGCCTCATGTCCGCCGAATCCGGCCAGACAATCCTTACACCTCAGTAAGTATTCGAAAAGGTGGAAATTTTCTATACTGCGGCCTGACCCTTTCCCAAGCTTCCCGTCCAGCGATATCATAATCGCCGGGCGATAATAACGATCGGCAACACGCGATGCGACTATCCCGATAACACCCGGATGCCAGTTTTCACTCGCCAGAACTATCACGCGATGGTCTTTAAAATTGACTTCTCTTTCGACTTTTGCAAAGGCCGCTTCGGTTATCTTGGCCTCTATCTTCTGGCGGTTCTTATTCTCAGAATCCATGATCTTAGCAAGTTTTATTGACTCATCCTGATTTCGGCTAAGCATTAGATCGATAGCCGTCTGCGGAGAACCCACGCGGCCCATGGCATTAATCCTGGGGCCTAACGCAAAGCCGATATGTCCGCTGGAAATGTCTTTCGACCCGAGACCCGCCACGTCCATGAGAGCCCTTAAACCGACTCTATTACGAGAGCTTAGCTCAGCTAAGCCATATTTGGTCAGAGTTCTGTTCTCACCCAGAAGAGGAGCTATATCCGCTACAGTCCCGAGGGCTACCAGATCAAGAAAATCTTCAGCAAAGTGCGGCGTTCCTTCGTACAGAGCTTTTACCAGTTTATACGCGATACCGACACCCGCCAGATGCTTAAAAGGATATTTGCAATCGCTCTGTAGCGGGTTAATGACAGCGCAAGCCCTGGGCACACGACCCTCTAATATCTCATGATGATCCGTTATGACCACATCGATGCCCAAAACCGACGCGTGGTCAATCTCTTTAAAGGAAGTTATGCCGCAATCGACGGTGATTATTAGCGAGATGTTGTTAGATTGGGCCCTTTTTATCGCGCCGTTATTCAGGCCATATCCCTCTTCTATGCGATTCGGAATATATGTATCGATTTTTCCGCCCAACAATTTAATGGCTGAATACACTATGGTAACGCTCGTCATGCCATCTACATCGTAGTCACCGTATACCAGAATGTTCTCTCCTGCCGATATGGCTTTTTTTATACGCGCTACTGCCTTATCCATATCTTTCAAAAGAAAAGGGTCATGGCACGACGCCATGGAGAATCCCAGGAATTCCTTAGCGCTATCGGTGCTATTAATGCCGCGGTTTGCAAGTAGTTGTGCTGTGACCTGCGATATCTTAAGCTCTGAGGCAAAATTGTTATGGGCCAAAACGATGGGATCTTTAATTCGCCATATTTTTCGCATTATTTTCGTGGTGTATCCTGATCCTTCTTGGGTTCTATGTGAACCAATACGTCGCTGACCTCCGGTATGACTTTTTTAAGCTCCGACTCCACACAGAATGATACCTTGTGTGCGTCTTCCAAATTCATCCCGGAATCCACCTGCACATGCAAATCCACGCATATGTCATCGGGCCTGCCGCGTGTTCGAATCTTATGACACGCCTTAACACCTTTAACGCTCAGGACCACGGAGGATATCTTTTCGCTGTCACCGATAGCGACCGTATCGCACAGAATCTTAGACGCATCCTTAATTATTTCAAACGCCGCATAGACGATAAAAACAGATATGACTAAGGTAGCAATGGGATCTATAATCGGAAATCCCAGCTTTATCCCTATTAATGCTATGATAACCGAAAAGGAAGTATAGATATCCGCTCTGGTGTGCATCGAATCAGCTACCAGCAAATCACTGCGCAGATTTTTACCTTCGTTGTATTCATATTTCATAACCAGGTAGTTTGTCAGCATGGTCACGATCATGACTACGAAGCTTATAACATTGACTTCCGGATTTGCAGGATGAAAAAGACGTCCGAAACCTTCCCTCACCAGATTAAAGGCTACGAGCAAAAGGAGAGCCGCGATACCCAGTGAGAAGAATGTTTCATATTTTTTATGGCCGTATGGATGATCCCGATCTACAGGCTGGGAAGACAGCGCGATGCCGATTAAGCCGATAATATTAGAAGTACCATCGGATAATGAGTGGAATCCATCGGCGGTCATACTCTGTACGCGCGTCAGCATTCCGACCACGATCTTGGCAATCGCCACGGCCCAATTCAAAATAAGAACAATTATCAGGACCCAGCGCACCCTGTCGAAGTGATTCTTAACTATCTTTTCCATTCAGTATTATTTTTTTCCTATTATCCTTGCGTGATGCCACGAAATGACCATTGGGCTGGCTATATATACTGTGGAGTAGACTCCCGTGAGGAATCCGACGAATATACAGAATGAAAAATTGCTAAGAACTTCACCGCCGAGCATTAATAGCGCCACTACCGCGAGCATCGTTACACCGGTAGTCAGCACCGTCCTGCCCAGCATCTGGTTAACGCTCAGGTTTACTATCTCGCTGAAAGTGCCTTTCTTTACGATACGAAGGTTTTCTCTTATCCTGTCATAGATAACCACGGTATCGTTAATGGAGTAACCTGCTATCGTAAGGAGTGCGGCTACGATGGTCAGATCAAACTGCCTGTGCGTTAAAGCCATTGCGCCTATAGCGACAAAGACGTCGTGTATCAATGCTATAACACCCGCGATACCATACTTTATATCAAACCTGAACATGACATAGATCGCAATACCTGCCAAGCCAAGAAACAGGCTTATCATGGCATTTTGTCTCAGGTTTTTTCCTACGGCCGGTCCCACGGTCTCAACTCTCATTACCTGGAAAGGATTATTCGCAATCTCTTTCTTCAGGGCCGCATTTAATTGGGTGGCAATGTTTGCCTGGGTACGGATAATTACCTCTTTAGGATCTCCATATTGCTGTATTGCGGCATCACCCTGGCCTATATCCTTTAATGCCTTCCGGATAGATTCTATATTGGCAGGTTTCTCAAACATGAACTGCTGTAGAGTACCTCCGGTGAAGTCAACTCCATAGTTCTTATCTCCCCGCGCCACAAACAAGACTAACCCACCTATGATAAATATTGCCGAAGCTATATAGCATATCTTTCTCTTCCCGATGAAATCTATATTCGTCACAGGAAATAGCTGTAAGAATTTAAGCTTTGCAAGATTAAATTGATCGCACAGGACTTCAAATATTATTCGGGTGCAAGTAACGGATGTGAATAAATTTGCTATTAAGCCTATTGTGAGCGTAACGGCAAAACCTCTTATCGGACCGGCTCCGAACTTAAATATTAGCGCCGCCGCCACTATCGTAGTAAGGTTAGAGTCCACGATAGCAGATAGCGCCCTGTGATATCCGGCCGCTATAGCGGCCCGCAGAGGTTTACCCAGATGCAGCTCTTCACGAATCCTCTCATATACAAGGACGTTGGCATCCACTGACATTCCTATGGTCAATATCAGACCGGCTATACCGGGCAGAGTCAGAGTTCCGTGAAACAACGCAAGTCCTGCAAAGATCAGTAGGACGTTTAATCCGAGCGCTATATTTGCCACAGCTCCGGCAAGTCGATAATAAAATATCATAAAGCCTACTACCAGAAGCGTGCCGACTATGGCGGCTCTCATGCCGCTCTTTATCGAGTCTGCCCCCAAAAGCGGCCCAACAGTCCTCTCTTCTTCGACAATAACAGGCGCAGGAAGCGCGCCGGCCCTGAGTATTACAGCCAGATCGTTCGCATCGTTAACTGTGAAACTTCCGGATATCTGAGCCTGGCCTGATGGTATAGCCTCCCTTATCACTGGGGCTGATACGACCTTACCATCCAGTATAATAGCAAGCCTCTTACCCACATTTGTGGCTGTGAGATTTGCGAATAGCTGAGCCCCTCTGGGATTCATTGTAATCGAAACATAAGGCTCGCCAAATCCTCGGGAGCTGAACTCGGTCTTTGCATTTACCAGCAGATCGCCGGTCATGCTGGCTTCTTTAGCCACAAGCATGGGCTCGCGTCCGCCTCTCTCACCCTCGAGGTATTTTAATTCATAGCCGGGGAGAAGTTCGCCCTCGGGCTCGACAGCCGTCTCTTTAGCGGGAACGGCCTCCTTTGATGCTGTTTGGGCCGGGGCTTGGGTAGTATCTTTTACCGTTGAGGCCGTCTCTTTCGTAGTATCCGGGGCTTTCGTCACTTCTTTAGCTTCAGCTTCTTTCGCCGCTCCGAGCAGAGCCGCATTCTCTTTAGCCAGCGCCTTTTTCAAACCTTCCACGTTATCGGATACAAGCTTAAACTCCAGATGAGCGGTCTTACCTATGATATCGAGTGCGCGCTCCCTATCGGTAACTCCGGGTAATTGGACAATTATGTTATCCTTACCCGTCCTCTGTATGGTCATTTCACCCACACCGAACTGGTCGACCCTGTTTCGTATTACTTCTATGGCCCTATCTACAGCATCTTTTCTGGCATCAATGGGAAGTTTTGCGGTATCTACCTTCAACAGAATATGCATGCCACCCTGAAGATCTAGTCCCAGGTTTATCTTGCCCTTTTGAATGATCTGACCGTTTTTATCTTTGGTTGTAAACGGCGGCCAAATAATCCATAAACACGCGATGACGATGGCAATTATTCCCAGCAATTTCCATTGAAGACTTTTGTTCATTGTCCTTCTCCCCTGTTAATAAAAGTAAGAACTTCTATAACTGATATGCTATTCGGACGCCTGCTTCTTTATGGAAGCGATGCTAGATTTCTGGATCTCTACCTTAACGTTATCGTCCACCTTCAACGTAACAGTGACATCTTTTACGTTAGCGATTACGCCATGAATTCCACCGGCCGTTATAATCTCATCGTTCTTCTTAAGTCCGGCGATCATCTTTTTGTGAATATCCTGCTGTTTTTTCTGTGGACGTATCAAAAGAAAATAAAATACGATAAAAATTAAAATAATCGCCATTAATTGTGACTGTACTGGGTTCATCTTTATTTCTCCTTATTGTAATTAACCATGAACTCGTTTTTAAACGAAGCGAAGCGGTCATCCGCTATAGCCTTACGCGACAATTCGATAAGTCTAACATAAAAATGTATATTATGCAATGAAACAAGGCGCAAACCTAGAATCTCTTCCGTATTAAATAAATGCCTTATATAGCTTCTGGTATGGTTTTTGCAAGCAAAACAATCGCATCTGTCGTCAATAGGCCGAAAATCTTCCTTATACGCGGCGTTTCTTAATTGAATATCTCCTGAGAATGTAAATGCCTGTCCATTACGGCCATTTCGGGTGGGGACCACGCAGTCGAACATATCGAGGCCGCACGATATGGCTTCTAATATGTCCTGAGGCATGCCTACACCCATCAGATACCGAGGTTTATCTTCCGGTAGTAATGCGGCCGTATATTCCGCGATCTCGTACAACAGATCACGAGGCTCGCCCACGCTGACCCCTCCCACGGCATAGCCATCGAAGCCTATCTTTATAAGCTCATCGACAGCTTTCTTGCGTAAGTCCAGATAGGTGCTCCCCTGAACGATTCCAAAAAGAAGCTGACCTGACTTTGAATCTGACTTATCGAAATATTCGCGCGAACGCCGCGCCCATCTCGTGGTAAGTTCGAGAGATTGCTCGACGTAATCCTTTGCCGCCGGATAATGAACACACTCATCAAACATCATCATAATATCACTACCGAGGGTTTGCTGAATCTCTATGACTCTTTCAGGGGTAAGAACGTGCTTCGAGCCGTCAATATGAGATGAGAATTCAGCGCCATTATCGGTAAGTTTACGCAGGGTCGCAAGGCTGAATACCTGATAACCTCCGCTATCCGTCAAGATCGGCTTATCCCAACCCATGAACCTGTGCAGGCCTCCTGCCTTCTTTATTATATCGAGCCCGGGGCGCAGGTACAGATGATAAGCGTTACCCAGAATGATCTCAGCGCCCGTATCTTTCAGGTCGGCATTCGATAGCGCCTTAACGGTGCCCTGAGTTCCAACCGGCATAAATACGGGCGTCTCGACAACCCCATGCGCGGTCTCGAGCCTCCCCAGCCGTGCCTTCGAACTCTTATCTTTGTGTAATAGTTTGAACATGCTCTCTCCTCACAGTATCAGCGTAGCGTCCCCGTAACTGAAAAAACGATACTTCCGGATGATCGCCTCGCGGTACGCATCCATTATAAACTCTTTCCCCGCAAAAGCCGAGGCCAAAATTATAAGGGTCGACTTCGGTAGATGAAAGTTAGTGATCAGATGATCAGTCACTCTGAACTTATACCCCGGGCATATGAAGAGGCTCGTCCATCCGCTCGACGCCCTAAAGTCATCCGCGCAGTGCTCCAGCACACGATTTGCCGTAGTCCCCACTGCAAATACCACCCCACCCCGCTCTTTCGTCCTGCACACAGCGTCCACGGTCTCCTGTGGTAGCTCATAATACTCTTTATGCATCCTGTGGCCTTCTATCTCTTCGCATTTGATCGGGCTAAAAGTTCCATAGTTCGTGTGGAGTGTAACGTAAACTATACTGACACCCTTTGCTCTAATTTTATCCAGGATTTCGGATGTGAAGTGTAGTCCCGCGGTAGGACTCGCCGTCGCACCGTCTTTCACGCCGTATACGGTCTGATAGTCGCTCTTATCATTGACCTCATCCCTTCGCGCAATGTAAGGAGGCAGTGGTATGTGCCCAACCTGGTTCAGAATATCATCGATTGGCCTATTAAATTTAACGAATCTGCCGACTTCGCCGCGACCGAGCACCTGAACTTCATCACCCGACTCCAGGGTAATCGTCTCGCCCTCCTTAACACGAACCGAGGGCCGGAGTAGCGCCTCAGATACCGGAAACTTCTTCTCTATCAAAAAAATCTCTACTTTGCCGAGCGTCTTGCGCCTGGCAAAGAGCCTGGCTGGAATAACCTTTGTATTATTTAATACCAGGCAATCCCCATCTTTAAAATATTCTATAATATCGGAAAACGCTTTATGCTCAATGGTCCGAGACCCGCGATCCATGACCATGAGCCTGCACATGTCCCTCTGTCTCGAAGGATATTGCGCGATCAGCTCTTTCGGTAATATGTATTCAAATTCTGATAACTTCATAATTTGATTATTTGGCCATACCTTTCATTAGCTCATTTACCGCCTGTATAATTATATATCCCATTAAAAACCAGCTAAGAATTCTAACTATTTTTCTAAACATAATATTTTCTTCGCACCCTTGTATTTATACTAATCCTGTGGCATACTTCAGGTAGAGATAATGGAGGAGATGGCACGATAGCGAAAGCAATTCAGGCCTATCACCTACAAAAAGACCTTCGGCGTTTAGAAGGTCATTTTTGTATCTACGCAAGTCTAAAACGTCGAACGCCGCATACCAATATTAAGCAATAACCCTATCGCTATTATCGTAGCAAGCAGGCTCGATCCGCCGTAACTGACAAGCGGAAGCGGTATCCCCACCACCGGCATCAGCCCTATCGTCATTCCTATGTTAATGACAACCTGAAGGCTCAATAACACAGCTATCCCGGTAGCCATACATTTTCCATATCTATCGCTGGTAAGATTACCTATATCGAATGCGCGATATATTATCAATAAGTACAATAAGACGAGAACTATAGCTCCGAGAAACCCCCACTCTTCTCCTATAACTGAAAATATAAAGTCGGTATGCCTCTCAGGGATAAAGTTTAGCTGGTTCTGCGTTCCATTAAGCCAGCCCTTACCGATAAGCCCTCCGGACCCGATGGCTATCTTCGATTGAATTATTGTATATCCCGCTCCAAGCGGATCTACATTTGGATTTATAAATACCATAAGCCTCTGCTTCTGATAGCCGCGCAATAAATGCCAAAATACAGGCATGAACGCGATTCCGAGCAATATCATTCGTGTAAGATATTTCAGTTTGGCCCCTCCCACCAGAAGTATGGCGAAGAATATCGGCACCAAGAGAAGCGCCGTCCCAAGATCCGGCTGTAGAAGGACGAGCACAAACGGTATAACCAATAACGCTGTCGGTACTATAAGATTCTCGAGTGACTCCATGGAGCCCTTCTTTTGTCCTACGTACGCAGAAAGCGCCAATATGAGGCTTATCTTCATAAATTCTGACGGCTGAAACGCAAAGCCGGCTATAGAAAACCATCTCTGAGCCCCAAGCCTGGCATGGCCCATGATCAGGACAAATACCAGCAACAAGACATTGACCGCATATATAATGTAAGCCATATCGAGGAACTTATGGTAAGAGACTTTAATCACGATAATGAAAAATATCATGCCCACACCAAACCACATAAGCTGTTTCAATACATAGCTCTGCGCGAATGGCAGGCCCTTAGCCTGCGTCGAGCTCCAGATGGTTAATAGCCCCAGTATGAATATAACCAGGGCCATCGTCGCGAGCATGACATCGAAATCTTTATACATTCTTCTGTCAATCATCATATATATCCCAAATTTTTAGCTTCCTCAAATATTCCACGCGCGATAGCCGCCGGCTCCACGCCGCCCTTGCCGCCATGCTCCAGAAATACCACCACGCATATCTTAGGATCGCTGAATGGAGCAAATCCGCAGAACCATGCATGTGTTCTACCGTGCGGATTTTGCGCAGTTCCGGTCTTGCCCGCGACTATTGTACCCGATAGTTTGGTACGCTTCGCGGTGCCGGAATCATTATTCACCGCCTCGAACATTCCGGTTCTCACCTCGCGCAAAGTATCATCCCTTAACCCTAAGTCCTTCGGCTTCTGATTCTGCAATTCATTGGAACCGATCTTCTTTACTACGTGGGGATGCACAAGGTTACCGTTATTAGCCATAACCGCCGTCATCCTAAGCACCTGTATCGGCGTCACGGATAGATATCCCTGGCCGATGGCGTAATTTAAGGTTTCGCCTTCATACCAGATGCCTTTTTTATGGGCGACCTTCCAATCCTTACCCGGGGCGGTACCGCCCACTTCATCGGTAAGATCTATATCGGTGGGCTTGCCATAACCGAAAAGCTTTGTAAATGTCTCGAGCCTGTCTACGCCTAATGCCCTTCCGATATTGTAGAAAAATACATTACAGGAATTCATCAGGCCTTCTACCACATTCTGCGCCCCATGCCCGCTATCTTTCCAGCAATGAAATCCGGCGCTACCCAGTTTATATACACCCGAACAGAAGAACCTTGTGTTATGAGTGATCTTTTTCTCTTCAAGAGCCGCGGAAGCGGTGACTATCTTAAACACGGAACCGGGGGGATAGGTGCTCGAGATCGCTTTATTCGACATCGGCCTGCCCTTATTATCCGTCAGAAGCTCCATCCTCTGGCTCGAGGTGTTATGCTCTACGAAGATGTTTGGATCAAATGTGGGATGGCTCGACAGGGCCAATATCTCTCCGTTACGAGGGTCCATTACAACGACAGCGCCCTTATGATCCCCTAAAAGCTTATCACTGACAATCTGCAGACGTATATCTATGGTGAGGTATAAATCCTGTCCGCTTTCAGGCTCCTTCATACCTAAGACCCTCGTCTGATGGCCGCGATTATCCACCTCTATCTGCGTCCCCCCGTCCACCCCCTTCAAAGAGCCTTCGTAATATTTCTCGAGACCTGATCTGCCGATCATGTCATGCATCCTATAGCCATCGTCCTTCAGCGAATCAAGCTCAGCTTCGGTGACCTCGCTTAGATATCCAAATATATGGCATCCGAAATGCTTATATATATAGTTACGCTTGGCTTTAGTCTCTATATCGAGTCCGCTCGTATCGAAACTCGCCTCTTCTAACGCAAGAGCTTTATCCTTAGGTATGTCCTCGGCTATTATAACGCCGGCGAAAGGTCGTCTGCCGGCCTTCTCGAATGCGTTCATGATCTGCTCTCCGGTCATGCCCAGCACATTACTTAAGAGCTCGGCAAGCCTTCTACGGTCTCCTATTTCCTGATAACTGATCACTGCGTCGAATGATAACCTGCTGGTTACCAGAGGTTTTTCGTTTCTGTCGTAGATCGTGCCGCGAGATCCGCCTATCGGCAGAACGCGTATAGAATTATTACGGGACATCTTGGAGTAATAACTGTATCGCAGTATCTGATTATAGAAAAGGCCCGTCACGATTAGAGCAAAAAGGATGGATAGCGCAATTATTAAAATACGATCTCTCATCTCAGAAATATTCCTCCGAACTCCTTATATTGAAGAGATCCTGCAGCTTTGCAAATATTGGTATCGAGAGAATTGCCGTATAGACAGCCGTAGGAATGATGGACGATGCTAAATACTCGCCGAAATTCACATTTATCCTATTAAGAAATACAGATACCAGAATAAAGTGAAGTATCATGGACATGATCGTAAATAATATGGCCAATAACGATTGTGTCTTTTTTGATTCTCTGGATAACATTGCCCCGAGAACTCCGGCCAAATATCCAATAAGCGCAAATATCGATGCGTTTATCCCGAAGAAGTCTATCGCAAAGAGGTCTTTGGCAAGTCCGGCCGCGAAGCCTGCCTCCAGGCCAATTCCCCTTCCGAGGAATAGCCCGAAGAATATAACCGGTATCAGCATCAGGTCGGGTTTCGAGCCGAATATCCTGATATGGTCGAGAACAGTTAAGTGTATTACGAGGGTAATCACCAGGATAAAATACATTTGAAGCCTGTTTATTTTATGCACAATACCTCTTCGAGCTTAGTCATATCCTGGGAGGGACGAACTATCGCATACTTATATAAAAGTCCGGGATCCTTACCTACATCCTCTACCTCGCCTATTAATATGCCTCTGGGGAATACACTACCGAAGCCCGCAGTGATCACTCTATCACCCCTGGTAACGTCCGAATCCAGCGCGATATATATCATTTTGCACTTTCCATCCGGTCGGCCAACAAGTATGCCGCCCTGACGGTTACGCTGTATGACAGAGCTGACTTTAGAATTAGGATCCGTTATCAATAATATTTTGCCGGAATACCGTCCCAATTCGAGAACCCTTCCCACCAACCCTCGCATCGATATAACTGCCTTATTTTGCTTAATTCCCTGCAACGCCCCCTTATCTATAATGAGCGAATTGGACCAATTAGACGGATCTCTCCCTATTACTTCGGCAGGTATCGTAGAATACGCAGCGGCATTTTTGAAGCCCAGAATATCTTTAAGGCGCTGGTTCTCGGCGGTAAGCATTTTAGACTCTTCCAACTGCCTGTTTAAAAGATCGATCCTGGCGCGAAGAATCTTATTCTCTTCCTTTAGAGATGAGAACGGAATAATACGACCGGATATTTCACAGAGACCATGCAGGGTCTTAAGCGGAATAGACATCACGTCTATAAGCTTAGTCCTGATAGGACTGATTATGGTACTGGAGTTTGCTATGAGTAATACCAGAAATGCGGCTACTATGAGAAGTTTTAATACTACGTTCTTCTGCTTGGACACATCTATCGCTCAATCCTTGGAGAGGAGGTAAGCATCTTCAGGTATTTCATCTCGCTCAGGACTTTGCCGGTGCCTAATGCCACTGCCGTCATCGGATCTTCCGCCAGATGCACGGGCAAACCCGTCTCTTCCGATATAAGCCTGTCGATCCCACGTAGGAGCGATCCTCCGCCGGCCAACACTATACCTTTATCGATCAGGTCGGACGAGATTTCCGGAGGAGTCCTCTCCAATGTTATCCTGACAGCTTCCAGTATCTGCGCTATCGGCTCCGCCATGGCCTCTCTTATCTCTTCGCTCGCGATCGTTACGGTCTTTGGTAATCCCGCGACCAGGTCGCGCCCCTTCACATCCATCTTTAGCTCTTCCTCGAGCGGATATACCGAGCCAATCTTCATCTTAATTTCTTCGGCAGTGCGCTCGCCTATCATAAGATTGTAATTCTTCTTTATATAATTAATTATGGCTTCATCGAGCTCATCGCCGCCCACTCTGACCGATTTTGAGAAGACGACCCCACCCAGAGATATAACAGCCATCTCAGTGGTGCCTCCGCCGATATCTATGATCATATTTCCTGAGGGTTCCTGCGTTGGCAGTCCTACACCTATTGCCGCGGCCATAGGCTCTTCTATCGTGAATACTTCTCTTGCCCCGGCATGCAGAGCGGAGTCTTTAACGGCGCGTCTTTCAACCTCCGTTATACCTGAGGGGATTGCTATGACTATGCGGGGCCTGCCAAGCGGCCTGGATTTGTTGACTTTCTTAATGAAATATCTCAACATCGCCTCGGAGATTTCAAAATCTGTGATAACGCCATGCCTCATCGGTCTGATGGCCACTATGTTGCCGGGGGTCCTGCCGAGCATACGCTTAGCCTCTTCCCCGACCGCCAGGACGTTCGATGTGCCGGTCTGAACAGCTACAACCGATGGCTCGCAGAGTACAATTCCCTGATTCTTCAGATAGACAAGCGTATTCGCGGTGCCAAGATCGATACCCATATCATTAGCGAATAAGCCGAGAGTCTCATCATAAACTTTGACTATCGCGCTCCACATAGACTTTAATTTCATACTCTCTCCTTGTCAGCGATGTTAACAAAAAAATCATCCTATGTCAAATATAATCAATTGTACTGTTGCCTGAAATTATCAGAAACTTTAATTATGGCATATCCGATGATTAATCCTATCAGTGCGCCGAATATTACGTCGGAAGGGTAATGCACCCCTATATATACCCTCGAAAATGCCACAATAACGGCTAAGGCCATCCATATCGCCGCACCGGATCTAAAGCATCTCGAAGCTATCGCCGCGGCCATGAAAGCGGTAACCGAATGGCCGGACGGGAACGAGTATCCTGAAGCCTTAGTAACTAACATTCGCACGTCGGCGAGCGAAATAAAAGGCCTTGGAACGGCAAATGCATTCTTCATATTATCCACAACATAATATGTCACGGTAAGACCCGCGAGCAAGAGTACCCCCGAGAACTTCCTCTCTCTCCTTGCGAATATGATTATTATAATCGCTACATATAAGATAATCTCTCCTGTACCCAGCCTGGTCAGGATAGGCATCAACTTATCAAAAACCGGATTAGCCATAGCCTTATTTATAAACCTGAATACGCTTATATCCACCATGCCTAGCATTTTATCGTATCCAATAGATTAAAAAATCCCGGAAATGATTTACTTACACACTCAACGTCATCTATGGAGCTCGCGCCCTCGGCGGTAAGCGCAGCCATAGTCATGGCCATAACGGTCCTATGGTCACCGAAACTTTTTATGTCGGCGCCCTTCAGCTTCTCCACTCCATCGATAACGATGTCGGCACCCGACACGTATACCTTACCGCCCATACTGTTAAGATTCTCCCTCATCGATGTTATCCTGTCCGTTTCTTTGACCCTCAGCTCCTCCGCACCCTTAATTATCGTCTTACCTCCAGCCAGCGACGCCAGCACAAAAATTATCGGAAGCTCATCAATTATACCCGGAATATCGCTCTCATTTATAACGATGCCTTCTATAGGTCCGGATTCGACTTCGATGTCACCGTAAGGTTCGAACGCGTCTATCCTGTTAACAACTCTACACCTTGCGCCCATCCGTAACAATATATCCAGCATACCTGCCCTGGAAGGGTTGACGCTCACGCCGTTAATCCTGATATTAGAATTTTTCAACAGAATGGCGCCGGCGGCAAAGAAGCTCGCACTGGAAATGTCGCCAGGAATCATGATATCTACGCCCTTCATTTCACAACCACCGCTTATCAGCACTTTTAAATTATCGACTTTTATATCCGCGCCGAAGTGTTTCATCATTCTCTCAGTATGATCCCTAGACTTTAATTTTTCTTCTACGGCAGTAGCTCCTTTAGCGTATAATCCCGCGAATAATATCGAGCTTTTGACCTGGGCGCTGGGAACAGGCAGTTTGTACTCGATAGATTTTAATTTGGCAGGTTTTATCTCCAGAGGCGGCGTGCCATCTGCTTTAGCATGCACACAGGCGCCCATCATTTTAAGCGGCTCTATAATTCTACTCATGGGCCTATTACATAATCCCTTGTCCCCGGTTAACATCGAGGCAAATTCCTGGCCGGCGAGTATTCCGGCGAGGACCCTCATACTCGTTCCCGAATTACCTACGTATATCGGTTTATCGGGATTACTCAAGCCATTTAATCCTACGCCATGGATGATGGTAAAACGGCCGTCACGTTCAAATCTAACGCCCATCTCTCTAAATGCATTCATAGTGAAATTACAATCGTCGCAGTCAAGAATATCTTCAGCCACCGTCTTACCCTTAGCGATTGCGCCGCACATAATAGCCCGATGGGATATAGACTTATCTCCCGACATCCGTATTTCACCGAATAATTTAGAAGCGGGCTCGACCCTAAATATCTTCATTCTCTACCCTTCATCTCACGCTCTTTCACCCTTATGACCTTCTTCATATCCTTAGGCAGATCACTTGAAAATTCCATAAATTTATTCTTGGTAGGATGAATAAAACCTATAACCTTTGCATGGAGCATCGGGCGGTCGAGGCCGGACTTAGTCCCATATTTAACATCCCCCATAACCGGATGCCCAATATAAGCCATGTGCAGCCTCACCTGGTGCGTCCGTCCTGTGCCGAGAGTTAGCTCTACTATCGTAGCGTCCTTAAAACGCTTTACTACATGATAATTCGTAGTCGCTTCCCTGGACTTCTCAGACTCAAAATCTATAATCATCTTCATGCGATCGCGCTTATCGCGCGCGATCGGGGCATCGACTATACCATTATCAAACTGCACCACGCCATTGACAACAGCTATATATACTCTCTTTGCGGTCTTGTCTTTAAATTGTTTGGCGAGAAAATTATGGGCTAGGTCCGTCTTGGCCACAACCAATAGTCCGGATGTACCTTTGTCCAGCCTGTGAACTATGCCCGGCTTACTCACTCCCCCTATTCCCGATAATTTTTTACAGTGCGCCAAAAGCGCGTTGACCAGAGTGCCGGTATAGTTACCGGGTGCGGGGTGCACTGCGATATCCGGAGTTTTATTCACCACCAATAGCTCATCGTCTTCATAGACTATATTTAACGGTATCTTCTCCGCCGGCAGATAGTACGCCTTCGGCGGCGGCATATGTATCTCTACATATTCTCCGGCTTTAAGATCGTAATGGCTCTTCCGCGCCACACCGTCGACCAAGATATGGCCATCCTTTATAAGTCTTTGTAAGAATGCCCGCGAATGCGCCTGGCCCATCTTTTCGGTGACAAATTTATCCAGTCTTTTACCTTTATCTTCTACGGCGGCTTCTAACCTGCTGAAGTGTTCTTCCATTTATCTATCCTTATTTTAAATATTATGAGCGCTGTAAATAGCGCTGCAATGCTTATCAATTGTGAAATAGTTAATCCTATGAATATTTTAGGATTGTCCCCGCGAATGAACTCGATCAGGAAACGCTTACAGGAATAGAGCATACAATAACCCAGAAATACTTCTCCTGCGAAACGCCTTCTGTCCTGCCATTTGATCAGCACGATGGCTATTATTATTAATAGTATCGCCGAATAGATTTGAGTCGGATGGCGCTCGCCGAATATAAAATTTTGAGGTGCCTCTATCCCGTAACAACAACCGTTCAGATAACAGCCTATCCTGCCGAAGGCCTGGCCCAGGGCCAAGTACGGCGACATTAGATCTGCGGCCAGCCAAAAATCCATCTTCTTTACCTTGGTGAACCAAATCGTAGCTAATAAAGCCGCGCCGAACCCGCCATACCAAACTAGCCCACCCTTAGCCAGATTAAGTATTTCGACAGGGTTGGCATGATAATAGCTAAGGTTCAACAACACATACAAAATCCTGGCTCCGATAATACCAGCGACAAGTATAGCGATGAGATAATCTATCATAAGATTTCTGTTCATATTGAATTTCGGGGCGCGATTGTACAATAGGAGGGCCGAAACGCTGAACCCTAAAGCCACCATGAAGCCATATGAATAAATGGTTATCGGACCAAATTTTATGAGGATTGGGTGCATATCCTATTCGGATCTTTTAATGATAAAACCCAGCGCCGCGATCGCGACGCCTATGGTTATCGCTGAGTCTGCTATATTGAATACCGGCCATATACGAAAATCCAGAAAATCTATAACGTAACCGAACTTCAGCCTGTCGACCAAATTGCCGGCAGCGCCGCCCATTATAAAAGCGAGTGCCGTCGCCTGGGCCAAATTGATATTACGCGAGCTCGAAATAATCAAAATTATCAGCGCAATCGCCACAAATGAAAAGGTTATGAAGAATATGGAGCAGTTTTGAAGAAGGCCGAAGGCCGAACCTTTATTAAAGACGAGTGTTATATGGAATATTTCAGGGATGATCTTTATAGAACGGCCAAGATCCATACTACTGAGAATAAAATATTTTGTAAGCCTGTCCGCTATAAAAATCAGCGCCGCAATAAAATATATTCCGGGCCGAAGCCAACGTGTCATTTATGCTCTGTTTTGGTCTGACACTCTATACAATATTCGCTATGCGGCATAGCGGTCAAGCGTTTCTTTGCTATAGGTCCGCTACAAGAAAGACATGAGCCGTACGTCCCGTCACTGATGCGTTTTAATGCCTCATCGATAAAGTAAAGTTCTTTCTGTTCTGCCGTAGCCCTCTCTAAAGAAAAATCTCTATCATAGTCGTCGGTCGCCTGATCGGCCATATGAAATGAGTATCCTGACAGATCGCCGGATGCCTCTCTGGCAGACTTATTTAGAGTATTCCCGGCTATATGCGACAGATCCCCGCCTACCTGCTCTCTCTTCTTTATAAGCAGAGTTTTATATTTCAGTAATTCGGTTTTCGGTAGCTTACATACCTTAATCGTTTTTGCCTTTACCGGTTTTTTCGCCTTAACTATAGATTTCGCCTTTGCTTTAACTTCAGACTTTGCCATGACTATTCCTTTCGTTGGATTAAATAGCTTTTACACATCTTTCACAAAGCGTCGGATGGATCTTATCTTCCCCAACCTTTTCGCTATAATTCCAGCACCTCTGACATTTCTCACCGCCGGCCTTCTCGATATATATGGCTACGCTTACTGCCTTATCAATGTCCGCCTCATCTCTGGGAGAATCTTTAAGCTCGACCCTCGATACTATGAAAAGATATCTCAGAATCTCTTTATTGTCAACCAGCAACTTCATACAATCTGCATCCCGACTTGCCAGCACCACGCAAGCCTCCAAGCCGGAGCCTATCTGGCTAATCGATCTCTTCTCCTCCAACTTCTTAAGTACCGCCTCCCTAATAGCTATCAGTTTGGCCCATTTTTGATCCAACGATTCATTGTGCCATTTGGCAAAATTATCATTTGGCCATGCCTCGAGATGTATCGATTCACTCTTACCCCTGAAACTAAGATATCCCCATACCTCATCTGTCGTCATCGAGAGTATCGGCGCCATAACCCGCAATAGAGCAGACAATATCTCGAACATCGCTGTCTGCCCGCTTCTTCGCTCGAGAGAATCGGCTTTGAAAGTATACATCCTATCCTTCAATATGTCCAGGTAGACCGACGATACTTCATATACGCAGAAGCCATAAACATCCCTGTAGACTTTGTGAAAAGAATAGGAATCGTAATGTCCCTCGGAAGATTTAATGACCGCCGAAAGCCTCGAAAGTATCCACTTATCTGTCTCGAGCATATTTTCATACGGAACAGTATTCACCGCAGGATCGAAATCATAGAGATTGCTTAAAAGATATTTATAGGTATTCCTGATCTTTCTATACGCGTCGGCCAGGCGGGTCAATATCTCGTCCGACAATCTTATGTCTTCCGAGTAATCGCTCGATGATACCCACAACCTCAGGATATCGGCACCGTACTTCTTCATGACCTGTTCCGGTGTTATAACATTTCCGAGAGATTTAGACATCTTCTTACCTTCACCGTCTACAACAAACCCGTGAGTGAGCACGTTCTTATACGGCGAAAAGCCATCGATGCCCATACCCGTTATAATCGCGGCCTGGAACCATCCTCTGTGCTGGTCCGACCCTTCGAGGTAGAGCTCGCACGGGTAGTCCATATCATTATTGTTCTTCAACACGACTTGATGGCTGACACCCGAATCAAACCATACGTCGAGGATATCCGTCTCTTTCTTAAATTCCGCAGAGCCGCACTTACCGCATTTTGTGCCATTCGGCAGAAGCTCCGATTCTTTCTTCTGGAACCAGACGTCGGCGCCATCCTTATCTACCAATCCGGCCACGTGTTCTATGACCTTAGGATCGAGGAGGACTTCATTACAACTTTTGCAATAGAACGCGATTATCGGCACTCCCCAATATCGCTGTCTGGACAGGCACCAGTCGGGTCTGTTCTTTACCATTGAGGATATGCGGGAGACGCCGGTTTCGGGTATCCACTTGACTTTAGATGTGATAGCGTCGAGCAGTCTCTCCCTGAGGCCGTCGTGGTCGATCCTCATGAAATACTGTTCGGTGGCCCTGAAAATTATCGGTTTTTTACATCGCCAGCAATGCGGATATGAATGCCTGATCTCGCCCGCTTTTACAAGTTTTCTTAAGAGGGCCAACTTCTCGATTATAGGCTTATTGGCATCATGCACCTTCATTCCGGCGTATTCACCTGAGGTCTTATCAAACTTACCCCTTCCGTCGACGGGCATTATCGTAGGGAGGCTATATCGCCTGCCGGTATGATAATCATCTTGCCCGTGACCGGGAGCTGTGTGTACACATCCCGTTCCATCTTCGGTGGTAACGTATGTCGCGAGGACAACCTTAGATTTTCTGTCTATGAACGGATGGCGGGCCTCCATGCCTTCGAGTTCTCGGCCCTTAAACGTTCTCAATATCTTATACTCTCTTATAAGCGCTTCTGCCATTACTGAAGACAGGCGATCCTTTGCCATTATTAATTTTTCACCTTTAAACTCGCCGTCACAAACCTCTGCCAGAACATATTCGAAATCGGGGTGAACCGCTATCGCCACGTTAGCCACGAGCGTCCATGGCGTCGTCGTCCAAATAAGGAAAGATCCCGGCAAATCATTGTGAAGAGATTCAAACATCACATATATGGACGGCGAAGACTTATCTTCGTATTCCACCTCTGCCTCGGCTAAGGCTGTCTCGCACGTCGCGCACCAGTTAACAGGCTTAAGGCCTTTGTAGATATACCCTTTCTCGACCAGCCTGCCGAATGACCTGACGATCTCAGCTTCATAGTTCGTCGCCATAGTTATATAAGGTTTATCCCAAAGCCCCATGATCCCGAGCCTTTTAAACTCCGCGCGCTGTATGTCAACATACTTCATCGCATAGTCATGCGCCTTCTTTCTGAACTGGACCTGGTCAATGTCATACTTAGTCAGCTTTAGCTCTTTAAATAATTGATGCTCTACGGGAAGGCCATGGCAATCCCAGCCAGGAACATACGGTGAATCGAAACCACGCATCGTCTTATATCTTATGACGATATCCTTAAGTATCTTGTTGAGCGCATGACCCATGTGGATCGAGCCATTTGCATACGGCGGACCATCATGCAGGATAAACTTTGGCTTACCTTTATACTTAGACCTGATCGCGCCTGCGAGGTCTTTGTCTTCCCACTCTTTAAGCCGCTTCGGTTCGCGATTAGGAAGGTCGGCCTTCATCGGGAATTCAGTCTTAGGCAGATTTAGTGTATTTTTGTATTCCATATTATTTTACATACTTTCCCATTATTAATTTCAACTTTTTCTTTGTATCGGCGGGTATAACGTTAGGGTCGGTTACTATGGCATCCTTCAAAGCCGACGAACAGACGCATCCCCTATGGCCGGGCAATTTAGGAAGCGCTTCGGTCAAGATCGCCTTAGAGGTCTCGATATTCTTCAATAAATTTCCTATTATCATCTCGAGCGAAACCTGCTCCTCCGACTGATACCAGCAGTCATAATCGGTTATGCAGGCAAGGGTCGCGTAACAGATCTCCGCCTCGCGGGCAAGACGCGCCTCTCCAATATTGGTCATTCCTATGATGTCCATACCCCACGACCGGTACAGATTAGATTCAGCTCTGGTAGAAAACTGCGGACCTTCCATATTTAGGTACGTACCGCCCATATGTATCGTCCGGCCTGTTTTCTTGCCGGCGTCATACAGCGCCTTAGCGAGGTCAGGGCAGATAGGGTCTGCAAACTGTACATGCGCCACTATACCATCTCTAAAAAATGTCATGCGGCGAGCCTGGCTCGTCCTGTCAACGAACTGGTCCGGTATCACTATGTCGAGAGGTTTTAACTCTTTTTTAAGACTGCCGCACGCGGAGACGGATATTATTCTGTCTACACCCAGCTTCTTCATACCATAGATGTTCGCGCAATAATTTACCTCGCTCGGAGATATCCTGTGGCCCTTGCCATGTCTGGTGAGAAATACCACATCTACACCGTCGAGAGACCCCGTCACGTAATCATCAGACGGATCACCAAAAGGTGTCCTGACCTTCAAGCTCTTAGGAGACTTTATCTTCTCCATTTTATATAGACCACTACCGCCGATTATGCCTATCTTACCTCTCATAGCATCTCCCAAATTTTATTTATCTTATACTATTCTTGCGGCAATGCCGAATAGCGTCCTGACCAGAAATAGTTTAGTGAACCATATGGCTATAAGCACAAATATCGGCGAGAAGTCGACACCCATCGCATATGCCGGCATTATGCGTCTGAACGGCGTGAGAATCGGTTCCGTGGTCTTATATAAAAACTGGACGAGCGCATTATAGGGGTCGGGATTCACCCAGCTAAGTAAAGCCCTGATTATTATTAACCAGTTCAATATAGTAAGTAGATAATCCAATATTGTGGCCAACGCGTATACTAAATTACCAAGAACAAACATAGTCTATCCCTTCGAAAGCTCTTTCGAGCGCCTGCAAGCTGCAGCTGTGGCGTCCTGTACGATATTTTTAAACTTTTTCCTGTCAAATATCTTCACCGCCGCATCCGTGGTCCCGCCCTTAGAGGTGATCCTGCGCCTGAGCGCATCGGGACCTTCTTTCAGTGCATCCAGAAGCTTAATACTGCCAACAGCAGTCTTTATCACTAACCTTTCGGCGGTCTTACGCTCTATCTTTAGCTTCCCAGCCGCATCTATGAGCGCCTCGATTAAATAATAAAAGTATGCCGGGCCGCTTCCACTTATCGCGGTAACGGCATCAACAGACTTCTCATCTATCTCGATCACTTCGCCGACCATCGAAAATATCTCGCGGGCGATATCCATATGCTCTTTTTTAACAGATGTCCCGGAGCTGATAGTCGATATCGCCTCTCCTATAATCGCGGGCATATTAGGCATTACCCTTATTACGGGTACGTCCTTACCTACTATCTTCTCGATATGCTTAATAGTTATCCCGGCGGCGATAGATATTAAAAGCTTCTTGGGCGATACCCCACAGCATATCTCCTGCTTCAGGACGCCATCAATATCCTTAGGCTTTACGGCAAGGATTATGACATCGGAGTACTTGACGACCAGATTGTTATCGATCTCGACTATGATCCTATACTTACCCATAAGCTCATCCCGCCTGGCCGTGTTCATTTCGCTGACCATCAGAGATGTGCTCTTCTCCACCACTTGAGCAAGTCGGCTGAAGATGGCCTCGCCCATGTTCCCGCATCCTATTATGCCAATCTTCTTATTAATCATAGCTCCATCCTTATTTTGTATCTCTATACTCAATATGCTATTTGCTAAAAATAGCTCTACCTATTCTCACCATATTTGAACCCTCACTAATAGCGACTTCGAAATCATTCGTCATCCCCATAGAAAGATTCGAATATTCGGTGCCATTGGCAATACCTTCCACTATAGGTTTGGTCTTCGCCAGAAGCTCACGCAAGGCATTAAAATACGGCCGGACTGATTCGGCATCCTCTACTTCCGGCGCTATGGTCATGAGGCCGGTTATGTTGATATTACTGTATAGAACCGCTTCCTTCAAAAAACCCATAAGCTCCATCGGCGATATGCCAAACTTCGACTTCTCACCCGAGGCATTAACCTGCACCAATATATTTTGGCGTTTGCCTATTCTGGAGGCCTCTTTATCTATCTCCTGCACCAGTTTAAGGCTGTCTACTGAATGTATCAATGAAAATATCTTAACGGCATCCCTGGTTTTGTTCGTCTGCAGATGGCCTATCAGATGCCACTGGGCCCTATCGCCTATCACCCTATGCTTTAAGATAGCGTCTTGCACCCTGTTTTCACCGAATGCGATAACGCCGGCGCTTATAGCCTCCTCCATATGGGCGACCGAGGCTTCCTTTGAAACTGCGATAAGCTTAACCTTATCACCAGGCATGCCAATACCTTCACAACACTTTGATATTCTTCCTGTTACGTATCTAATGTTATCAGCTATCATGCGGGCTTAAATTATCATAATCGCCCCCAAAAGTCAACGTGAAAAATAATCGTAAATCATCGCTTATGATGAGTTGGTAGTCGGTCAGTGGCTGGGACAGGTTTAATCTGAAAAAAGGGGACACGGTGAAGGTTGGATTCCCCAAACGGTACAAGGGAGTGATATTTCTATCCCGCCAGATTGCGTTCGATTTCCGTCAATAGCGTCTTAGGAAAACCCTTGATTACCATATGCTGGCTGATAGGAAGAAATGTCTTGAGTTCGTCTCTGAAGTTCAGTTTTTTGGATTCGATAGCATCGGTAATCTTCGATTTCAATTGTTTATCCCGGATAAACGCATCCTTAAAAGCCATACGGCTTCGGAGAATAAAATAAAGATCATAAAAATCACGCGCCTTTCCGCGAGTAAGACAAGCGCAAATCTTTTCAGCAACAAGAATATCTTCCTTAAGATGGATAAGTGTATATGGCATAACCAAATCGGATCGAACTAGCGTAGCTGCTCCTAACCCTTTCCTGCCGCTTCGTAGGGAAATTTCGACTTGAATCCTGCTTTTATATTCGTTTGTTCCAAATTCAAATATTGCAAGATATCCGCCCGAGGTACTTTTTGACTCGATGATTTCAGATTGAATACCTTCCATCTCTATCCTGGTAAGAGCCCCTTCCATCAGAGCTTCAATTTCTTTTATGGTAATGCCTATACCTGTAAAATCAAGATCCTCGGAAAACCGTGGGCTCTGCCATACAATGCGTAAAGCCGTGCCTCCCTTAAAAAGCAATCTATCGGAACCTTTCTCCTGATATAGATACGACAGGAATAACTGTTGAAAATATTCCCGCACAACGTTATCAAGGGTCGTCTGCCAGAGTTCAACGAGTTTCAGGACCTGTTTTTTTTCAATCATATAATTTCTTTAACCAGTTTTGCAAGGCTTGCTCTGCCAAAAAGCCTGGCGTATTCGATAATGGCCTTTTTTTCTAATTTGCGGACATCAAGGCGCTCGTTTAAGGGTTTCCGCTTAAGATCTACAAAGTATAAATAATCCGCAAAGGCTTTTTCCGGTTCAGCTATAAGCGCGGTCACGCCCCCTATTTTCTCTATCTTGTAACCGCGATAAGCTTGCTTCTTAATCCGGGAATACGTGAAAGATTTATTATTAACGATAAACTCGCGAGTAATCCGCGTCGTCGCGGATGTCACGGCATAAACAGACTCAGGTATAATGCCATATCTGGACATGGCATACTCAAAAGAGATATAGCTTGGCGCGTATAGCCGGTTTGCAATGGCCTCTTCCTGTGGCAGATCTGAGCGCAGGGCATAAAGGCCGTTTCTTACTTTAAGAAAAAGGTCATGGCTATGATCTTTAATAAACCCCTGGGTCGCCCATAAAGACACGCCAAAGGTTCGCTGAAAGTCAGATGGCGAGAAAAGCCACATCCCCTTTTCCTGAAGCAATTGCTGAACATATATCGGTTTAAGTTTTCGTAGCATATAGTCCTAAATGTTAAATAGCTATTTTATCATATTGTACCTTATTTTTCGTATTATACAAGCCCTTTCATCGCTTATGATGGGACTACTGCGAAATACAGCTTCCGTCATTCTGAGGGAGGCCATCGGCCGACCGTCTCCGACCCTAACGGGTCGTAGACCCGGAGGGAAGAATCTGAAAGCGAGACGTACTCCTCACTGGGACAGGTTTAATCTGAAAAATGGGGACACGTTAAAGGTTGGATTCCCCAAACGGTACAAGAGAGTGAGCTACTTACTGTTTTCCGTTAACGGTTCCACGAGCAATTGATTCTCGAGTAAACTGCCATAATGAAAGATCGCGAAGCCTCCCGCTCCGGAGCTTTCGCTGATATGGAATTCCTCCTTGAACACCTTAGGGGATTCAACGAGTCTATAGGCACCGATAGCTATATTCACCCTTTTGAAATCATCCGTCTTTTCTCTGGCTCCGGCTAAGGTCCGCTTAAATTCCACCGGATCAGGCGAGTAACTCATTACCGTAACATATTCCACCATTCCCCGAGCTATCCAGTACGGCCAATCCTGATAAGCCTCCAGGTATGCGCGGGAATATGGCATGCATCCGGTTGCAGATATTTTAATATCCGGCCTGATCGCTCGGGAGCTATTTATTAGAATTTCTAAAACGTCTGTAACCTGCCGCCGCTTCCAATCCTTCCATGCCGGACTGGCCTCATCGATACTTCTATTGCCGGTCGAGCTCTTATAGCGCTCGATATTCATTTTGTTATAGCCATAGAACGGCTCCTTATCGGGGTATCGGATGTAGTCAAACTGGATTCCGTCGAGTCCGGGATATGCGCGCAGAACTTCTCCTACGAGCTTAGAGAGATAATTTCTGACGCGCAGATCGCCGGGCTCCAAAAAGAACTGGCTGTCTATCTTATAATCTTTTAATGACTTCTTAAGCTTAAGATTTCTCGTGAGGATGCCGGCGCCATATTTTTTTAATATTTTTGCTTCACCATTTGCTCCCAGGCTGAGCATATTCATCCAGGCATGCACCTCTATGCCTGCGGCGTGCGCTTTCTCGATGAGTAGCGCAAATGGGTCATGCGACACGCTCTCAAGTGAGCTCCTGTATGGCGCCGAATCGGCTATATCGGAAGGGAACCATGCGCGGCCTGAAAAGTATATCTGGACGAATAGTTTGTTTATACGGGCGGACTTCGCAAAATCGATCAGTTTTTCTATGTCGACGCGACTCGAAAGAACAGGGGGATCCTGTATAACGGATACGAAGAGACAGCGGCGCTCGGCTTCATTACACTCAGATCTATGTGCGGGCAAAAAAATCATGCACATCACACAAAATAAGATCTTTATCTTCACTTCCGCCTCCCGAGATTTTCTCTGCCTCGTATTTGTTTTTTATCCGAACTGTGTTATACTATTTTAGCATGAAATATAATAATAAGATAATGCCATGTCTTACCATCATCTTAGCCCTACAAATATTTTCCGCACATGCTGTACTCTGCCAGGAGCATATCCGCAAATTAGATGCTGTTCGAACGTCAATGGCAAAGATGGGAAACGTCCTCCCGGAACTCACCAGAAAAGCGCAGGGACGCGACATCAGAATGATGGAGAGGGTATTCGAAATAAATAATTATTCTCTCGTGACTATCGAATCATATTTTAAGATGACTAAGATAGCATTGATATCAGGCACTGGCCTGAATAGGGATGCATTAGGAGTCCTGAGCGGATGGCTGAAATTCATGACTAACTACTCTGAATATGATATTAAGTACTTAGATGAGGCGCTATCTCAAACTAAAGACCCCACTATAATTGAACTATTAAAATCCGAAAAAGATAATATATCTTCCCTCCATGATGCCTCGAAATTTGGCATCGAAGAAAACACCGCTACATTCAATAAACTTTAGCCATATTTAGGATACTACTGAGGGTGGCTTATTCGCGGGATCTGTCTTTGTACTGAGACAGGCAATCTTGGCCTGGTCGAGGTGACAACGTACCATTCATATTTATAAATGCCACATGGATCTTTTCCGAATGAGGCATTATCTCCGCCAGATCTATCTTATCAAATCCGAGACAGCTGACACCTTGAGAATTCGATGTTTTAGCTTTTTCGCTCTCCTGCCTTACGGCATTTTCGGTAACATTGGCGTCTTCTTTTATAGACTCCAACAGCATCTGTTTCTGCTCCAGATCGGTAGCATATCTACCGGAGTAGGCTGTGGCAGTCTCCCCTCGGCACACGGATATAAATAATCCACACGCCAATATTAATACCGTCATAATTTGCGTAAGACGTGTCATGGTAAACATCTTAACCACCGCCTCCAACTACTTTATAAATCCTCTTTATTACCGGCCAAAAAAATATCTGCTCTCGAATCTATTATATCATTAAAGTCTAACAGTGACAATAGAGATCCTGATAACTTTTTTATATTTTAATTATGAAAACTTAAGTAATAGTTAGATTCTTCGTCGGGATAAAGCCCTCCTCAGAATGACACGCACACTTATATGGCTAAGTCAACTAACCGCTTATTCTCCCTATCCTTTCGACCTTCTCGCCACCAACAAGTATCTTAGCATTAGCATAATCAGGGCCTTTGTCCGTGTAACCGGCGACTGCGACCCTACCTTCTATGACTATTACGACGGTTCGATATTTGCCGGCCTTGTATTTTTTCTTATAAGATTTACCATCGTATGACGGAGGCTGGCCGTCATCCCCGGATGCTGTATTATCAAATGTATTCGACCCAACCAGATCACCCTGACCATCGGACATCGCCACTTCTTCTGTTTCGGTGATATCTTCGGTAGATGTCTGGGGCTTGTTAGCGCTATTTGAAGCTGTATTACCGCTCGTTGATGTCGATGTAGCATCTCCTGCATTCACCTTATCGCTCAGAGGCGTACCCGTATCTTCACTGGCGCCTGCCTGATTCGGTGCCTGGGCATTACCAGAAGCTGGTCCGTTATTATTAGAGCTTGATGTAGGATCTGCTAAATTTATTATATCGCCATTTACTATATCTATAACTGTGCCTTTAGAGCCCTGGTCGGGAGCTTGGGTGTTACTGCTGGTACTGGGCGGAATAAGGCCTCCGGGATTAGTGACATTCTCATAGCCTTTAATTATAGTGGTATTGTTCTCCGTCACAGGCACGGGTGTAATATTAGCTACTGTGGTAGGCTGAATTAACGCATAGTTCCCTGAATCAGCGCCCGAGATAGTGAGGCCGGATACGGTTACAATCTTAGCAGTACCTACATCGCTACTGATAAACGTACCCACAGCGCCTACTTTGTTCAAATCGAATATATCTGTGCCAAATATTCCTTGTAACGCGGCGACTGTAGTATTAAGCGTTGCTGTTGTAGTGCCGTCATAGACTTTGTTACTCGCGGTTATGCCTGTGACTGTAAGATCTGCTTTGGTGATATCGCCGGTAGTGATTACAGGTTGTGTTAAGGTATAGTTACCGGAATCGGTGCCATTGATTATTAGGTCTGGCAATAAGCCTGTTACCGTCTTATTGGTGCCTACGTTCTTTGTATCGAAAGTACCTTGGGCAATTCCCATATTCAGAGTAACGATGTCTCCGCTGACTACTCCTACCAGAGAAGCACCTCCTATATTGGGTATGGCTACATCATTACCGTTGTATACTTTATTGGCTGTGACGCCTGTGGTAGTGATAGTTTTGGATGTGATGTTGGCGGTGACCGCCGATACAGAACCAAAAGTATATTTATTGGCGTCCGTGCCGGTCTTAGTGACTCCTACTACGGTCACCGGCTTATTATTCTCTACGCCCTTATTATCAAAATGGGCGCTAGTATAATTACTTGTAACACCATAACCTACGCCTGTTACTCCATCATTAGATAATATGGTCACCGTAGCTGTTGTATCGCCGTCATAGATCTTATTGACGCCGGTTGCGGCTACATTTAGTAGTACTGTGACATTCCCATCTATGGTCCAAGTGCCTATCATAGTGGCTGAGCCCATGCTGTTATATGTAGTAGTTCCTGAGACATCATCGTATCTACCTATATGGAGATTATTATATGTCTCACCTGTGGGAAGGGCTTGATTTGTATCCGTCTGGATATTCAAGGTACCATTCGTCCAATCGGTACTAGCCACGTTGATATCGCCGTTCTTATAAGTAGCGCCGGCGCCTTGTATATTTACTGTGTGTGCACTCGATACAAATGTGCCATTGGTTACTATGAATGTTCCATTTACGGTCATGTCATCGGTTAGTGTCCACTTGCCCCCTATACCATTAAATGTAACATTATTAAAGCTTGAGCCGCCCGAAGTTATGGTGTTATCTATATCCGTTGCTTTAAATATCATGGTTCCATTGGTGTGTATAAATGTAGCTGAATTTGTGAAGTTACCATATAGAGTGATGGTCTGGCCGTTTAAGTCAAAGTTAGCGCTATGCGCTATGGTGAGAGTGTTAAAGATTCCGTTACTGTCAAGAACTGGGGTTTTCGCGCCGGATTGGTTATTATTATCCACGGTCAGATCACCATAAGTTGCCGCTGCTACCTTTGTATACACTGTCCCTGCACCACCGTATTGATAACCGGATCCACCGTATGCTGTAGGTGTAATGGAGTTACTGGTTGTGTAGATAACGGCTATCCTGCCGCCTGAGCCGCCGCCACTACTTCTGGTGCCGGTGGTGCCGCCATTAGCGGTAATAGTGCCTGAGCCGCTTAAGGTTCCGGTGTTAATCCATATTGAACCGCCTGAGCCGCCGCCAGCCCTATCAGATAATGGACCACTGCTATCAGTGCCGTTTGCAGTGATCGATCCATTATTTACTAATGTGCCTGAGACTGTTAATTTTATTGCACCGCCGCCGGAACCACCGTATGCATTACCTCCGCTATCGCCTGCGGAGCCACCTCCGGAACCTAAGTCTACAGGT
>CAIMPC010000068.1 GCA_903843285.1 Candidatus Omnitrophota bacterium | reverse complement strand
AACCGGGTATCTTCTATTCTTAAGATTATATTACAAGGGGAAACTATCGTCAGGATTTTAGATGCCCATGCGCCATGATACGCTTACGAGGGAACCACTGTGATTACTTTTGGTACCGTTGTCATGATCGCCAACAATGCTACGTGTTCTACGAATTAAAAATATGGCAGAGTATGAAGAAAGGCTCGTCTATCGTGCTGAAGCTGAAAAGATATTGAAAGATAGCGAGCGATTCCTTGAATTTGTAAAAAAAGAACTACCTCAATAACCAAATCGAAGCCTTGCTCACATTTGTACCGTTTGCCGAATCCAACCTTCAAAGTGTCCCCTTTTCTGATATTAAAGCTGTCCCTCTTAGAAAAATGGGTCAGAGTCAATTTGGGACACATCTGGGATGCGTTTTGAAAGCGTCTCTTAGCATTCCTTAGTAGCGCCGTTAAGGCGCTACTAAGCCGCTGTGGATGACGTCTTTTATTGTTGGAAGGCTATGGGTAGGTCAAAAAACTTGCTAGGAAAATGATATATTCAATCTCTTGTGAAAAGCTTTCGCGATTTTTGCTAAAGTGCTTACATTATATTTATCGTAGTCTCCGCTTTCATAGCGTGCAATAGCAGTCCTTGATGTATGCGCTTTTTTAGCGAGTTCTAATTGAGACATCTTTGCCTTATGTCTTAATTCGGCTATCCGTTCTCCGATGTCCATTTTGGCGGAGACCTCATCGTAGATGGCCTTAAACTTCGGATTTTCCATCTCTTTGTTAAAAATAGATTTTTTCATAGTAGCACACCCCCTTAAATTACTCGCTTAAATATTCTTTGCGTATACGTATAGCCTTATTCAGCTCGTTACGATCAAGTTTTTGCTTTTTCTTTGTATGAGCCGAGGTTATTATTATTCTCTTGCCGGTGAAGAAGAAGCAGAAGAACCTCTCGGACTTTGGTTTAAAGCAGTATATCCTATTCTTCTTGTCTTCAATCCTAAATTTCGTCTCATCATAGATATGCCCTATATCGCACATCCTTTTAACCAGATACAGCAAGCTACCGCGAACGACGTCATCACAGGATTTATAATAATCATTTACGCCAGATGAGCCCTTTACCTCAGCATGAAAGTATGCCGCGTAGTACTCTCCGCTGTATATTAAAAAATCCTCATAATTAGTGGCCATATGGTATCCATGTGAAGTGTATCATATTTGAGACACGAGGTCAAACTATTTTATTAAAGAAAAATGGGTCAGAGTCAATTTGGGACACATCTGGGATGCGTTTTGAAAGCGCCCTTAGCATTCTCCCCCCAAGGACAACTACATATGCAGAGCCTTTATAACAGCTTGCGGATTAATATCAGCCACTTTAAGTAACGCCAATGCCGGCCCATCGGGTCTTCTGCGGCCCTGTTCCCAATTCTGTAAAGTATCAACGCTCACGCCAATCATATGAGCAAAAGTTGCCTGAGACGCATGGAGCTTCAAGCGAATGCTTCTGACCATAACGGGATTAAACTTAGTAACATGCGCCGCCTTAAGCTTCCCGGCATGTATCTTTCTGGCTTGCCCAATACTGTCTAATAACTCCTTGAACTCCTTATTTTTCATAGAACACCATCCTTTACGTATTCTCTTAATATTTCTAGTTGCTTACGTGTCAAATCTTCCTGTTTAGACTTCTTATAGGGATATAAAAGATTGAGGAAAATGGGTCAGAGTCAATTTGGGACACATCTGGGATGCGTTTTGAAAGCGCCCTTAGCATTGCCTGGTAGGTTATATTCGTTTCAGAAATCTTTTAATATCTTCGTGGTTACCAACAATCATGAACTGAATTAAGTCATCGGTAATCTTAAACAAAATTCGCTCTCTGATGGTCGTTCTTGCTTCCCAATAATCTTTATGCAGCCTTGTTAGGCTTTGCCCTTTTGCCGGGTTTTTACCAGTAGCAATGATATCTATGATCTCAAAAACCGTTTTCTTAATCTCAATTTTAGCATCATCTGAAAGTCGTTTTATCGATCTGTCGAATGATGTTTTGAGTTCATATCTCATAGGCTGGCAACATGCCTTTTAGCTTCTTCGGCACTATGATAAACTTTGCCCCTGCTCTTAGATAGTTTTTCAATTTTTTCCCACTCTGTATCCGTATAAGGGTTTTCTGGCTCAACCTTCATCGCCACCATAAGAATACCCCTTTTTGTGGGCTCAAAACCAACGACAGAACCTCTCCTGATATGCATAATATCACGAACGTCCTGTGGTATCGTTACCTGCCCCCTTGATGATATTATGGCCATCCTGAAAGATGTCTCTTCGTTTTGCATGTGTTTTCTTTTATGAGCCCCTATTATCCTTTTCATAGCATATACCTCCTATTCTTACTTTCCGTAAATAAGTATACATTATATTCAGCGATTGTCAAACTCAATTTGAGAAAAAGGGGTTAGGGTCAATTTGGGACACATCTGGAATGCGTTTTGAAAGCGTCCCTTAGCACCGCCTTGGGGACAGCTTTAATATCAGAAAAGGGGACACTTTGAAGGTTGAATTCGGCAAACGGTACAAATGAATTCATCCTACGAACTTATAACCGATCCGGAATACTGTTATGATATGGTTAGGTTTGGCGGGCTCATCTTCGAGCTTCTCGCGCAAGCTCCAGATGTGTGTATCCACGGTGCGGGTCGTCACCTCTTCCGAGGTCCATATATCAGATAGGATCTTGTGCCTCGAGACGGGTTCATTCTTATTCACGATCAGAAGCTTCAGGATCTTAAATTCAGCGGCTGTTAATTTTATGTCTTTGGCGTCCTTACTTACCTGGAATTTTTTGAAATCTACGATCACATCGCCAAATTTACATATATCCTCTACTTTAGCCGAACTCTCTGTCCTTCTGAGTACAGCCTTTACCCGCACAAGTAGTTCGCGCGGGCTGAAGGGCTTAGTCACATAGTCATCCGCGCCAAGTTCCAAACCCAGCACCTTATCCGATTCCATCGCCCTGGCGCTCAAAAATATTATGGGCGTCTTAACACCATTGGCTTTCAGCTCTTTACATACCTCAAACCCACTCATCTTCGGCATCATCACATCGAGGATTATAAGGTCGGGCTCTCTCTCCTTGACCTGCTTCAGCGCTTCTTTCCCATCGCGGGCAATTATCGCCTTAAACCCATCCATCTCCAGGTTATCGACTATGCCCGTAAGTATGTTCTTATCATCTTCCACTACTAAGATTTTGTGCATTTGGCACCGTTATTCCTTTTAGATCCTTCGCGCGACATTAAAACTACCTCAAGCTCAGGATGACAGGCCTGATCTCACCCCATCGGCAGTTCGATCGTGAATTTACTGCCTTTTCCGACTTCGCTACAGACCATCACTCTGCCCCTGTGCACCTTAGTGATAAACTTCACGAGCGCCAGACCTAATCCTGCGCCCTCCACTTCAGATTCCGATCTGGTTACGCGATAAAATTTATGGAATATCTTCTTCAGTTCTTTTGCGGGTATACCTACGCCTTTATCCGCTATTTCGATAAACACCGAATGGTCGTTTTTCAACACGCTCACCTTTATAGGCGTTCCGGGTGGAGAATATTTGGCGGCGTTAGAGAGGAGATTCATCATGGCCTGCGACATAGAATCGGCGTCCATCTTAAGACGCGGGATGCCTTCATCTATTTTCAGGGATATATCACGCTCTTCATCCGTCATGTATAATCTGAAGCGCTCTATGGCCTGGGTAACTATCCTTACCACATCGTCCTCTTTAAGTTCTATCTTTTTCTTACCCGTTTCTATGCGCGAAAAATCGAGGATGTTATTGGCCAGGTGCGTAAGGCGCTCGCTCTCGGATGCAATTATCGAGTAATACTCCCGCTTCTTATCTTCACTCCGGACTGCATCGTCCTTCAGCATCTCGGAGAACATCCTGATCGACGTAAGCGGCCCCCTCAGATCATGCGAAAGATGTGACACAAACTCGCTCTTAAGTTCCGCGAGTCGCCATTGCCTATAGAGAGCCAATGATGCAAAAGCCCCCGCGCCTGTGATAGCGAAGGCCGAAAATCCTATAATCATAAAATAGAAATGAGCCCATTTTTTCTTCGCCTCGAGCCTCTCTATTATCTGCGGATAACGCTCATAGATTGCGATTTTGTAGGGCACCTCTTTCAACGCTCGCGTAAAGACAACTTTCCCCTGTACCTCCTTAGAGCCGTCGGAGAGTATCTGGCCATTCTTATCCATGATGCCAGCCTCACCCTTAAACATTGACGCCTGCTTAATGAGGAGTGAACCGAGGATAACGTCATCCTGCACAAAATTCTGGGGAATAGCCCTAAGGGCAGACTTTATCTCTCCTTCTATAACGTCGGCGATGGCAACATATCTACGCGATATATTGTTCTCAACTACGGCCTTTTCGCTTCTTACCGCCATGAGGCCAAAATAGGACAGGAATCCTGTGGGGATTAATACGGAAAGGATGAATATTAATGTTATCTTAATTCGCATAATGATTCATTTTTACTTCGGGGGCCTTTCTCGACTCACCGCGTGACTGCACCCATGCGGTTTTCAAACTCTACATTGTTCAGCCATTCCTTAACCCTGTATGCATCTTCGCCTTTGGGCCTAAGCTTCAGGTACACCCTATAATGCTCCACTGCCCTGTTATTCTGATTAAGCTTATCATCGTAGAGGATACCGAGATTATAATGCACCCCTGCGTCTTTCGGGTTGAGCTTAAGGCACTTAAGATATTCTCTTTCTGCGTCTCTATACATACCGGCGTTATCGTAAACTACTGCTAGATTATAGTGATAATTAATCTTTTCTTTGGTTAATCTCGTATCGAGCTTTTCAAATTTATCGGTCATTAACTCGGCCTTGCGACGGGCCGCTTTCTCTGCCAGCCTGGCTGATGTCGATTCATACATGGCATCGTTTTTAGCTTTTTTAAGATCGCTTATCTCTCTTTCCAGCGATGCCTTCGTATTTTTCAATTTCTGCTCTAAATTCTTAGCCTTCACCTCTATATTACCTAGCCTCCCGGCAAGCTCGCTATGTTTAGCTACCTTCTTCTTCAGGTCGGCCTTAAGCACCTTTATCCGACTATCCAGATCCTTGCATTGGTCTTTGATAACCTTAACGCGTTCGCCGTTAAGAATTATCCTTTCCTCCGAATCCTGTAGTCTCTCCTTCCTTTTAGCGATCTCTTTGTCCTGTGCTTCCAGGTCTTTTTTCTTAGAGTCAAAAAGAGCGATGGCCGCATCAATCTCTGTCTTAAGTTCTTTGATCTTATTCTCTTTATCGCGCTTGATCGCTGCAGCCTGCTCGATAACCGCTTGCGCGGCGGCGGCCTTGGCAGCTGCTGCTTGCAGGGCGGCAGCTTGGGCTTGCTCGGTGGCAACAGCAGGTTGTTGAGCGGTCTCGTCTTTGGCCATCTGATCTATGGGCTTATTTGCTTTAGCGCTAATCTTTTTCTCTATATCTTCTTGCGTCAATGGTGCAGAGCTTTCAGAAGCGGTATTTTTCACGTCATCTGTAGGCGCTACATTATCTTTATCATTCTGAGGCTCCGGAGAATCTGGATTCTTCGGTCGGCCGTTGGCCTCCTTCAGAATGACCGCGGGAGTCGCGACGGAAGAATCTACTTTAGTGTCATTCTGAATCGCCGGAGGAGCCTCTCCAGTGTCATTCTGAGGCCCAGAATGGGCCGAAGAATCTGAAATCTTTGAATCATTTGCGTCATCGGCCTTAGCCATCTCTTCGGAGAGACTCTTCAGTTCCGCCTCTTTCTTCTTAATTATGGAATCGGCCGAATCCATCTCTTCGCTAAGCTCATCCCTTTTGGGCTCAAGGATTTTGAGATCCTTTTCGATAGCTTTCTTTTCTATAGTCATCTTCTTAGTCTCTTGTTCCAATGATTTAATATTGGCATCTCTGGCGTCACGTTCGCTCGTCTTTTTAGTAAGTTCAGAGCCAAGATCCTTCAATTCTTTTTCGAGAAGAATCAGGTCGTTCTCCATGGTATCCGGACCCCTATCCACCGTAACGGGCGTCGTTTTAACGGAGGTAAGCCTCTTTTCGAGATCCGATATATTCTTCTCTTTTTCTTTCACGATCTCTTCGCCGGCCTTCAGACGAGCGCTCGTAAGAATAACTTTCTCCTGTAGATCTGTACGCGCGGCCTCGGCCTTATCAAATTTATTTTTAACCTGCGCCTTTTCATTAAGCGCGTTCTTAAGCGATTGCTCCAGATCCGCCATCTTCTTCTCTTGCGATTTACGTTCGTCCTGCGTCTTTGTCAGATCTATTTCTTTGGCCTTCAGATCCGAGCTTATATCCGCCAGGGCCTTTTCGGATGAGGCAAGTTTGGGGTTCAGGGAATCTATCTCTGATCGCAGTTTTTTACTCTCATCTTCCTTGACCTTCAGCTCCTCTTCCTTTAATAACAGAAGCGCGTTTATCTTTTTTAAGTTCTCTGCTAATTCGGAGCTTTTACTGCCGGCTTCCTTCAGGGTATCCTCCACCTTCGCCTTATCGGCGAGCGTGCCATTAAGATTAGCCTCCAGTGAAGAGATCTTATCTTCCTGCGATTTGCGTTCAGCCTGAGTCTTTGCCAGATCGTCCTCTTTAGTTTTTAAGTCCGCGCTTATATCCGCCAGGGCCTTTTCGGATGAGCCTATCTTTTTACCTAAAGCGTCGGCCTCCGTCTGAAGGCGAGATCTCTCTGACTCTTTATTTTCGAAACCATCTTTTAGTTTATTTATTACCAGATTCAGCGATGTGATATCGTCTTCTTTCTTTTTTAGATCGGATTGCAATCTCGTTAAGTCTACGGACTTCTTATCGGTTTCCATGCGAAGTGCATTTAATTTATGAAGCTCGTCTTCCTTAGCCTTAAGATCCGATCGTAAACGCTCGAGGTCCTTTTCCGACTGAGCTTTATCGGCGCGCGCCGATTTAAGCCTATCTTCGGACTCCTTCGCCGCAGTCTCGCGTTCACGTATTTCGCGCTTTACGGAGTCCAGATCCGCGATGGCTTTCTTAAGCCCTTCCGACTGAGTTTTTTCTGTTTTAGCTAAGCGATCCAGTTCTTTTTCGGCATTCTGCTTTTCGCTCGTTAGCGCATTCTCTCTGGCCGCGCTGTCCGCCAATGATCTCTTAAGCTTCGTTATCTCTTCCTTATATTTCTTATCCAGAGCCCTGTTGGGCGGGCCCTCCATGGCCTTCTTAGCTTCCTCTATCTCTGCCTTCTCCTTTTTAGCCGCGCTAATACTTTCTCTGGCCTCAGCCATTGCCCGCTCACGATCAGAGAGATTGGTGGAAAGTTCGCTCACGCTTTTGTTAAGGGTCTCTCTTTCCTGCTGCATAGACTTAACTTTATCCAGAAGGATCTTGTACCGCTCTTTCGAGTCTTCGTAATCTTTTTTAATCGCATCAACCTGGTTCTTAAGCTCGAGATTATCTTTCACCAGCTTACTGTAATCCTCTTTCGATAGGTTCGAGCCCTTGCCCCAAAGAGCATGCGCCTCCATGCGCGGGAAGGCTAAAAAAATAATTGAGATAATCGTCGAGAACAGTACTATATTAGCGATTCGCTTTAGCATCTTTAGCTCCTATCTTGTCTTACCATTCCGTCGTCATTCTGAGGAGGGCTTTAGCCCGCCGAAGAATCTAAAAACGAGATCCTTCGGCGCTTCGCGCCTCAGGATGACGTGCACGATTCCGAGGCTCAGGATAACAAGGATTATTGCGCTCACTTCCTTACTCCACCAATAGGTTTCGACATGTCTTTCTTTAATAAGAATTCTTTGTCACCGGTCACTATCCGCGGCGTAAGAAATACTATCGTCTCTGTGCGGATTATCTCATCGGTTGTATTCTGAAACGCCTTACCTATACCCGGGATATCACCTAAGAGCGGGATCTTATTTACGGTCTTGGACTTATTATCCTTTATCAGCCCGGCTATTATTATCGTCGTATTATCCTTTATGGTAACACTGGTTTCGGCATTGGCCGATTTCACTACAGGCACAGCACCTGCAGTTTGTGCAGCACCGCCGTACCATGTGGATATTGAACTGACTTCCGGTTTTATCAGCATGCTGATATACCCTTCACTATTTATGCGCGGCGTAACATTCAATGTAATACCTACATTAACCCACTGATAGCTATTTGCCGTTGTGGTGGTTCCACCTGATGCCGTAGTAGTAGTCTGTTCCTGATAGGGCTGTTTTTCTATAACCTGGATCTTGGCCTCCTTACCTTCCTCCACGGTGAGATGCGGATTCGACAAGATCCTCGTCTCGGTAACGGTATCCAACGCCTGAAGTATGGCGTTCAGGCTATCGGAACTTACTGAGTTAATCGTCAGCTGACCAAAAGCGTTTGTGAGGGCGAGCGGCAGATGTATCGCCGGAGCCAATGTATAGCCGCCCCAACGTTTAGCCAATTTCTGTATGTAGTCCCAGTCCACGCCCCACTGGAATTTATCGCCGAGGGTTACCTCGACCATCTTAGCCTCTATAAATACCTCCCGCGTCCTTCTATCGAAAGCCTTTATCACCGTCTCTATCTTGACTATCTGAAAAGGCAGGTCCGTTATGACCAGCGTGTTAGTCCTGGTGTCCATTCGCAGGGAGCCAATATCCGTAGTCAGCAGTTTCGATATCTCGTCTTTAACGGCATCCACCTTAGCATACTTTAATTCGAATACTTTAGTCTGCGTCGGCAAAACTCTGTTAACCGTGGGCAGTTCCTGCTTACTTATTACCTCGTCCATCTCCTTAATCTTAAATGGCGTATCTATGATAACTATCGTGCCCGTGGCCTCATCGGAAACGATCTTTCCTATATCGCTTTTAATATTGCCCAGCATTGCGGCCACATTTTTTACGGAAGCATACTTCAGCTGATATATTACGGTATGCCTCTGGTCGTAGAATTCCACACCATAGGCGGCTTTATATTCGGCCGAGGTCATCACAGTGATGATATTCCCCCGTATTTCGTAGGCAAAGTCGCCCAGGGCCAGAACTATCTCCAGTGCATCAGCTATTGTGACATTGTTTATAAGAAGATTCACGGGGCCGGAGACGTTCTTGCTCGTTATTATATTCAGATCCCCTTCGGTGGCGAAGAATTTCAGCAGGTTCACGATATCCATGGCCCTTATGTCCAGGGACATCTTCTTTTTCATACCCGGGGAATTAAAAGATGCCAGAAGGTTCTGCTTAGGGACCTTAAACGTCCCGTCGGCACGAAGTTCATAGGCAAAGCAAGTCGCCAGCAATGAAAACATTAGTACTAGTATTACGGCTCGCATAGCTCTCGTTTTTATCATATCCTTATATCCAGACCGCGTCTGAAAAATCCGCTCTATCGTCATTCTGAGGCCACAACGTGACCGAAGAATCTAAAAGCGAGATCCCTGCCTACCTGCAGGTGTTCGACAGTAGGCAGGCAGGCTTCGTCGCTTCGCTCCTCAGGATGACGATTACTGTATTACGCTATGTGATCTCCGATTCCATGTCGCCCGAAGTCACCACTATTTTGTTCTGCATGATAGTCTTCACCTTTATGCCCGTACCGCCTATCATGTCTCCCTGCTTCAGTATGTACATCTTATTATCTTTAGAGTTATATATCATCGCCCTGGAGACTCGTCCCCATGTTATCCCCTGAATCTTAAAATCGGCGAGCTTCTTCTTAAGCTCACCGGAGGGATCCAACGTCGTGCTTACTACTTTCCCAGCCTCATCCCGGACGATATGAAATATATCATTTTTTCTGATTTCATTTAAATAGAACGACACATCTTTGAGCGGCTCTACGGCGCCGAGCCTGGCCGCTGAGACGCTGTTTGCCACAGCGGAAACATTCTTCATTATCCGGTCTATGCCGTGGCGGTTATTATTGAATAAAGAGTAAGCTACCACGGCCGACATACCTACGAGGGCTACAACCAACACCCCATTTATGATACGGGGATCCAGATCCGATAATTTAAAGGATATACCTAACCGTTTATGCCCGGCGCCTTTCGCCAAACCGAAAAAATTACTTCGCTGAAAGTACCCGGATATATCGCTTAACCACCTGCTTACAGCATTATCTTTTTTTTTCGACCCGGAAACGGTATCCGACGCAGGCGCCTTCTCTTCCCGTATTATCTTAAAAAGCCTTTCCTCCGGTGAAGTATTGTTATTTGCCATTTGCTTCTTATGCTCCGGCGGCCATCACAGTATCCCTGCGTATTAATTCCTGGACAACCTTCTCGTCAACCATCTCTTTCTTATGCATCACCAGATATTCGAGAGCATCATGGCATAGCATCGCTATCTTCCTGGGATAACCCTGCGTGTAATTATATATTTTCCGTATCGCATCATCGCCGAATAACGGATAACGCGAAACGTATCCGGCCTGTTTTAATCGGAAATTTATAAAATCCTGCAGTTCGTCCTTTTCCAATGGATTTATCACATACTTAAGCGATATCCTGTCCCACAAATTCTTTATATGCCTTATGCGCGGCAGGAGTTCCATCTGCCCCATCAATATTAATTGCAATATCTTATACTCGTTGGTTTCGTAATTTAAAAGCGACCTCAAGCACTCCAGACAAGGTTCGCTCAACTTCTGAGCCTCGTCTATCAGGATAATCACCGTCTTATCTTCCTCGACCCCTTTTTCAAAAAGGAATTTCTCGGTCATCTTCATGTATTCCAGGACCGTGGGTTCCTTTGTCTCCGTGGGATCACGCCTTATCTGAAAACGTTCCATCAAATCCCCGAGAAACTGCGTCTCGGACTCGTAGAGCGGGTTCAATATCATGGTCATCAATACATTGGACTCGGACTTTAATAGTTGGGCCAGGCGCCTGCTTAACGTGGTCTTACCCGTTCCGACATCGCCCAAAATTAATGACAGCCCGCGCCTCAACTCTATAGAAATGCGCAGCCTGTAGAGCGCCGAAGTGTGCTCTTTGGATTGGTAAAAGAATCCCGGATCTGGACTGGTGGAAAACGGCTCTTTCTCCAATCCCAGTATCTTGTAGTAGCTCATAAGATTATATTCATTTATTATTGTTGAGCTTCTCCGCGATCAGCCTCAGGGGATACCCCCTGACGATGAGATCGCTTACGATGGCCATACGCTTCTTCATCTCTTCAAAATCGTATAGACGCTCGTTCTTCTTCTTTCCGATGACTTTAAATAACCCTATATTGGTATAGTACGTTATGGTGGAATACGAGATACCGAGAGATACCGAGGCTTCCTTTGAGGTGACCATTTTTTTATTCATCAATATACACAATCCGGTTTGGTTGGCATTACTACGATTAAAGTAATTACTTTAATTACTTTTATTGCGGTTATCATAGCTTTTTATAAAAATACCACAGAAACTTCATTTTGTCAAATTTATCTCGGTAAAATTGACATCCTGAATGACTATGATATACTTACTTCATATGACGAACGATTCACTGGAACCGAAAAAGAAAATTTTAATCGTGGATGACGATGCGGACTTCATGGATATGCTGAAGGAGTGCCTTAATATGCGAGGCTATGATGTGTTGACGTTATCGGATGCTAAGCATATCATGCATACGCTTCACAGCTTCTCCCCGGATCTGATATTACTGGATTTGATAATGCCGGGAATAGACGGATTAGAGGTCTGTGAAATGCTTAATGGCGACCCGACCTGGGCTAACATACCGATAATCGTTATGTCGGGTTTAAATAAGGATGTGGATAAGTTAAAGGCGTTCAAAGAGGGCATAGAAGATTATTTCGTAAAACCGATTAAGATAGAAGTCCTCCTATCCTCGATAGAAAAGTTTCTGAGGGCAAAGAGCGAAAAAGATTAAGGCCGGGTTATTTATTCTCCTGCAGTTTTAAGATCGCTTCCTTTAAAGAGTCCACCTCTTCCCTCATCTCCTTTTGCGCCTTCTCCATCTCCCCGATACGAGTCTTTACCTCCATGATATTTCTGGCCGCATATTCATCAGGCCCCTCCATCACTTGCAGACTGCCGTCCTGATGAACCTGGGTACCTTTGGGAACTATCATGTTTAAGCCCCCCACTCGCCGTAGTTCCATGCCCGGGTCAACTTCTATATTTGGGTTATTTCCCTGTTTGGAGTCTGAGGAATTATCGGTTCTCGTGCCATAAAAATTGTCCGCTACGGAGGGCATCGAAATCATGCTCATAAAAAAGGCCGCCAGAATTACACACATAGATAATATTTTACGCATATCTCTGCCCCCTTTGTTAAGATAGAGTTTCGTATCACGCCTTAAAAGCATACGTCGTTAGGTGTCCCGGATGATCGGTATCGACATTATAACCTATCGATCTAAGAGCATCCTCAATTCTATCGAATGTTTTCTTCCCGTCCAACATATGGTACGAGGCGATCGCCAGGTTCACGCGTTGTCCTTTCAGTATATCAAGGGCGCCTTTTATTACCTCCAGCTCCGCGCCCTCCACATCAGCCTTAATGAAGTCCACTTTTTTTATACCCATCCTTGCCAGCTCATTGTCGAGGCTTACTACCGGAACTTCCACGACATCCTTAGCATCACTATCCATCATAAATGTATAACCTTTGACACTATCGCCCATAAACTTCAGTTTACCATCCGAGCTCCACAGGCCTTTATTGATGGCCACTACATTTCCGAGGGCGTTTAGCTCTATATTTGCCAGAAGCTTTTTATACATCTTCTCGTCAGGCTCAAATGCGATGACCTTGCCCGCTATGCCGACTGCCTTTGCGGCGTATAACGTGAATTCACCGATATATGCTCCGCCATCTATAACGACATCCCCTTTCTTCAGGGAATATTTTGCGAGATAGCCTTTAAGCGAACGCTTTAGTTCATCCGCCATATTTTCATGGGAACTGAACCTGACACCCTCATCAAAATCATATTCGAAATGGCCGAGGCGCCTATATACTCTGAAACCGTTCTCCTTAAAGTGCTTTTTATTATAGTAGAGGCTGTAATAGGCACCCTTCAACGCCTCTTTCGTTGAGCCTTCCGGTATCAACCTCGAGATTACCTGATTAAATTTCGCGCACATTCCTCTACGTTTCCTTTATAGAGCTCGCTCTGAAAAAATATCCCTTAAGATACTCCGTCTCCGGTATTTGTCTGACTATCGGGTGGTCCTGAGCCTGATGGCATCTCTTAAGTATGGTAAGCGATTTTCCTGCCTCGGAGGCCGCCTTCCTTAATATATTCGAAAATACTTCGTTCGGCATATTATGCGAGCACGAAAAGGTAGCAAGTATCCCATTTTCATTAAGGCACTTCATAGCCGTATGGTTCAATTCCTTATAACCTTTCGAAGCCGCGGCGATCGAATGGCGCGCCTTAAGAAATGACGGCGGGTCGACGATAATTATATCGAACTTCTCACCCGACGCGCAAATATTCTTCAGGTATTCGAACGAATCGGCTTCAATGAATTCTATCTTATCGGTGACGTTATTCAGCTCGGCGTTTCTCATTCCTAACTTAAGCCAGTCCTCCTTTATATCTACCGCCGTTACATGCGTTGCGCCTCCGAGAGCGGCGTGGATCGCAAATCCTCCGGTGTATGAAAATAAGTCGAGCACGCGCTTACCTTTCGAAAGTGCCTGCAAGGCGAGTCTCGATGGGCGCTGGTCGAGGTAGAAGCCTGTCTTATGGCCCTCGTATATATCGACCACGAACTTGGCAGGGCCTTCCACGATAGTATTATATCTATTCCCCTTATCACCATGCCAACTCTTTACTACCTTCAAGCTCTCCTGCTTCCTGAAGGGTCCGTCACTCTTCTCGTATATGTATCGTGCGCCAATGTTCACCTTAATCGCAGAGACTATCTCCGGTTTAAAATGTTCCATGCCAAGCGTCAACATTTGAAATACTGCAGTGTCACCGTAAAGATCGACTATCAGTCCGGGAAGTCCATCGGCCTCACTGAATACTATGCGCAGCGCGTTCGTATTTTGCAAAAGATCCGCCCGTTTCGCGACAGCCTCTTTGATCTTTCTGTCGAAGAACGCGGCGTCGACAGGTTCGTCTTTGAAAGTAAGTATTCTTACCGCTATCATCGAGTTCGGATTATAGTAACCCCACCCTAACAGCTTATCATTGGAGGCTGAGACGCTGACCAGGCTTCCGCCCTTAATCGGCTTATCGGGCTTAAGCAGTTGGCTCTTAAATATCCATGGATGGCCCGGCCTCAGATTACCCTGACGCCCTGATTTGACTTTAACTATATTATTTTTCATGTAATTATATCCATTCGCAGAATGCGAGCGCCGCTATCGTCTTGGCGTCGACTATCTTACCGGTTCTGAATAATTTCTTCACCTGCGGCTTCGAGAAAATATGGGTCTCTATAACCTCGTCATCCTCCGGCAGGCGCTCCGTCTTCTTCAGTCCCTCGGCCTTATAAATAAATATCTTCTCCGTGGAATATCCTGGAACGGGGAATATCTTACCCAAAAGCTTAAACCGCCCGGCGGTATAACCGGTCTCTTCGACTATCTCACGCTTTGCGCATGAGAGCGGCGGCTCATTCTTATCCAATGTCCCGGCCGGCAGTTCATAAATGTATGCGTCGATCACCGGCCTCAGCTGTTTCAGCATTACGATCTTATCATGGGCGAGAAACGGCACAATCAGGGCCGCACCCGGATGCCTTATCATCTCGTAGGTAGCGAGATAGCCATTCGGCAGTCTCAGCTTCTTCACGAAGACCTTCAGTAATTTACCTTTGAATACTCTTTTCATATCCCTTCGCTCCACACTTGATTTTTTCGCATACGTCAGATGGCGTCTGACCGGGTAAGGGTGAAAAACTGTGATAAAAAATGGTGCCGAGGGCGTGAGTCGAACACGCCACGCCTGCCTTTTCAGGGCAGCGCTCTACCGCTGAGCTACCTCGGCACAAAGCACTCTTATATTTGAAAAATTGCAGAAGACTACGCTAACATGAAAGAAAGCCTTAGTCAATATCATTTATACTCTACGCCCTTAAGGCGTTCGACATAATGCTGGGCGCTGAATGCCGAAGTCGCGCCATCCCCTGCGGCCGTCACGACCTGCCTGAGAAGCTTCTTTCGCACATCGCCGCAGGCGAATATCCCTTCAGCGGATGTCTTCATATCATCGTCACAGAGTATGTAACCCTTATCGTCGGTCTTCACTGCCGATTTAAATATCTCGGAGTTCGGTGTCATGCCTATTAAGATGAATACTCCGTCGGATTTGATCGACTTCGTAATGCCCGAATTAACATCTTTGACTTCTACAGACTCACACTTCTTAGTACCTTTTATATTCGTCACTATAGAATTAAATACGACTTCTATTTTATGATTGGCAAATACGCGCTCCTGGAGGATCTTTGTTCCCCTGAAGCGATCGCGCCTGTGAATTATCGTCACTTTATTCGCAAACTTAGTAAGAAATAGCGCGTCTTCAAGTGCCGTATCACCGCCGCCCACGACCGCGACATCCTTACCCTTAAATAGAGGCGCATCGCACGTGGCGCAATAAGATACTCCGCGGCCTGTAAGCTCCTTCTCCCCCGGGACACCCAGGTTATTCCATCTGGCACCCGTAGACACTATCACCGATAGAGTCTCTATCTTCGAGCCGTCAGATAGCTCGACGATAAAAGCCCCGTTCGCGTTCTTTTTAGAGACTAACGCCGTCGCTTCCGCCGGTAATACCTCGAGCCCGAAACGCTCCGCCTGCTTAAGCATCCAATCGGCAAGCTCCAGACCCTTAATGCCTCCGGGAAATCCGGGAAAGTTCTCTATTACGTCGGTGATCAACACCTGGCCTCCACAAACCATCTTCTCTGCCAGTATCGTCTTCATCCTGGCGCGGCATGTGTATAGACCTGCCGTCAGCCCTGCCGGGCCGCCGCCTATTATCGCTATATCATAAATTTCTGCCATATTACCCTACTTTCTTGCGGTCCAAACAAACAACACCACGCCGATCCCAAAGAATATTACATTTGGCAGAGCCGCGGCGATAAAAGGAGGCATACTTCCTCCGGAAGCTACGACAAGCATGCTCGAGAACGCCGCCCAGTATATGCCAAAAAGGACGGACCCCAGAACGAACCCTATAGACTTCTCGCTTCGCTGTGCCTTCACGCCCAGGGGTATGCCTATCAGCGCGAATATCAGCGTGGCGATCGAAATATTTATCTTCTTATATATCTCCACGCGCAGTGGCGTCGGATCGATCTTCTGGTCTATGCAATTCGCTATCTCAGCTTTAATTTCACTTATCGTCATCTCCCTGGTCTTCTTCTGTATCTTCTCGTTCTTAAATACCTTACTAAGGTCCAGCGACATAAAATATGTCTTAAAATTAAGTTTATAGAAACTGTCGGGATCGGTCGGGGATGGTTCCTCGCTGGTTCCGTTATAAAGTTTCAGCTCTATGAGATTCTTTTCCGGAATAGAATTGATCTCGCCGGCCTCAGCCACTATCGTTCGTGTGGGCTTATTCTCCTGTGGCTGATATATTCTTATATTCTTTAATTTATTTCGTTTTATCTCATGAATAAATATTATATAGTTCTCGAATCCCCTTATGAATGTGCCCTCCTCGAGAGCCGCGGCAGGAGAGCGTATACCTATCTCCTTAAGCACCCTCCTGGATGCAAATGAGGCGTTCGGCGATACCTGATCATTAAGGTAGAACGCAAAGAAACTGAGCAGGATACCGACCATAACGATCGGCATCGATATTCTGTAGAGGGATATGCCGCTGGCCTTCATGGCGGTAAGCTCCCCGTCGGCAGACAGGCGCCCGAATGCAAGTATTGAGGCGGTCAGGACGGCTATCGGTAGAGTGAAACTTAATAGCCACGGGACAAGAAATGCGAAGAGCTTTAATACAGAGATGGGGTCTACGCCTTTATTGATTATATAATTGGCGAGGGTGATTATATTGCCCACGAGAAAAACGAAAGTGAATACCACCAGCGTCAGAAAAAACGAATAGGAAAATTCCTTTAATACATAATCTCTAAGTATTCTCATGATTTAAATTTAAAACAAAAATCCGTCCCTAAGAAATACCGATCTAAGACAATAGAATGCCTCTTTCCACATATAGTATGTGACAAACTCCCAGAACGGCGGAAATACCTTCCTGACCTCATAATCTACATAGTCTCCGTACACCCTGACTACCATATAATGTAAATAACCGCCCTCGGATTCCGGTATCTGTATGAGCATTCCTCCGCCGCCGCTCGTCACATAGCGCACTCCACCGAAGGTGCCCTCCCTGAACATGTGTTCATGCCCCGCAAATACTATATCGACCCCGTACTTCTGGAACAGCTTCATCGCCTTATATGACCACTGGCCCAGCTCAGGCCTGAACCATGATTTCTGATAAAGAGAGATCGGTGATTTGTGCATAAAGATGAATCTGTGCTTATAAGGGGCTGATTTTATTAATTCCCCCTCCAGCCATAGAAACTGCTCTTCGGATATATCCGTTATATTATTGTCCAGGACGATAAAGCATGAATTGCGGTCGACGAACGAGAATTCGTTGCTTCCGATGTGCTTCTTGAAACTGCGCCAGCCGCCCTTCTGATAATCGTGATTTCCCATCGCGCTTATCATGGGCCACTTCAATATCGAACGCAGTTTATCGTATGTGCAATAATCGCTCTCGAGGCCCTTTGAGAATGTCACATCGCCCAGGCTCGCGACGAAATCTATCGGCAGTTTCTTAAACCGGTCCTCCCTGTTCATATTCCTGAATATTTTAATAGCGGCGCTATCGTCGAGTATGAAACCGGCGTGATTATCCCCGAAAACCATGAAACCGAAGTATTCCCCCTTATTGCCCTTCAGGGTCTCTACTGTTTCGGCATTCGTGGGCTGGCGTACCTGTTTCTTCAGGTATAAAAGCGCGACAGGAACCATCGAATAGAGCGATAGGGCAATAATCGTTACTACTAATATCCGAAAGGCGCGTTTCATCTATAAAGGCTTCCTCTTATCTATCTCTTTTTGCTGGATTATGGCGAGATATCGATCCAGCTCCTGTCTGCTTTCAAATATATTCTGCCCCGGAATGGCCTTCACTATGTCGAGGACTTTTCGTATCTGCGGTTGTAGGTTGATCATAACGAACGATCCGCCGTGGCTCTCTATCTTATTTTTAACTGTGAGGAGAACCCTTATTCCCATGCTCGATATATATTGGACGTCCTTCATATCGAATATAATAGCCTTTGGATCGGATTTAAATACCAAATCCGCATTCTTTTCCAATATTTCGTAAGTGTCGGAGTCTATGGACCCCGCCGGCAATATGGTAAATATTCCGCTTCCTGTTTTACTGACGGTAACCTTAAGTGGCAGCATAAGAGACCTCCGCGGTAATGTTACGGGACACGAAACGAGCATGAGGAAATATTGGCGGAGAGGGAGAGATTTGAACTCTCGATGCGGTATTACCCACATAGCGGTTTAGCAAACCGCCGCCCTAGGCCACTAGGCGACCTCTCCGCTTAAATCAGTTGCCGCTTCTTTTTGAAAAATTCCTTCAAAAGGGATGCGCAATCATCCTGCAATATACCCTTTGTCACAGAAATCTTATGATTAAGCTTCTTCTTGTTTAAATCTAATGCCGAGCCGAAAGCGCCTGTCTTGGCGTCAGCGGCGCCGAATACGAGCCTCTTCACGCGTGCGAGTATCAGCGCACCTGCGCACATCGCGCAGGGCTCAATTGTAACATATATGGTCACGTCTGGCAAACGCTCGTTACCCAGATGCGCGGCGGCCTGCGTTATAGCGATCATTTCGGCGTGGGCGGTAGGGTCCTTCAATAATTTTATCTGATTATGCGCCTTTGCTATCATCCTGCCGTTATGCACGATAACGGCGCCAACCGGAACCTCGTCGGCATCAAATGCCTGCGCGGCCTCCTTTATCGCCTCTGCCATGTAAATATTATCTAAGTTTGTCATAGTCACTTTGTGTTATTTCACAGATTTCAAGCCTGAGGGTGGTCTCAATTTTAATGATGGGAACGGACAGCATGAGCAAAAGGTAAAAAATATTTTCTCCAGGATATCCCGGTAGACTTGAATTCATTTGTGCCGACAAAATAATCCGCTATGGCCTCGCGTGCACGGGTGAGTTCCTTGAAATGGGCAGGGACCGTCGTATTGTCCAGCGTCAGATCCAGAAGCTCGAGGGCGCGCTCAAAAGCCTTCCTGCTATATAAGGTATTATTCTTTATCTGCCAGTTTAATGCACGCTCGACTTCGCTTCCTATATTTGCCATCTGCTCCAGAAATGACAATTTACTCCAACGACCTGATGCTAAATCTTTATGCTGATACCCCATTTACTTTATCCTTTTGGCAACCACATGTAAGATCTCGTTCCGAACATCTTCATCTTCCACGCCGCGGCCTCTATTGCCCTGGGACGGCCGGATGTTAATTAATGAGTCAAACTCGATAAAGTCCTCGCCGACCATATCGGGATAAAGATTGATCCCCCATAAATTTTTCTGCATCGAGCCATTCTCCAAAAGCAATGCTTCCAGGTCGGAATGAAGTTCGGCGTCCACCGCGACAATCTCCCTATCGATATCGACTACCGCTTTTACCATATTCCCAAAAGTCCCGGACGCCATACCTTTTAGTTCGCCTGTCGTGATTATTTTGTATATTATAGTCACTATGTAAATTGCGCCCTTCTGTAACTTGATATTTTCATCTTATCCTGCCTATTCGTCAGCGCAATTGTAATAACTCAGTTCCAGAGTAAGTTTGCCCAGAACTTGTCATCCTGAGTGAAGCCCTGTAGGGCGAAGCGAAGGATCTTGCTTTTAGATTCTTCGTCGGGCTAAAACCCTCCTCAGAATGACGCAGACACTTCGAATCCATACACAGACCGACTCAAACTGGCGTGCCTGGCAGGATTCGAACCTGCGACCACCTGGTTCGTAGCCAGGTACTCTATCCAACTGAGCTACAGGCACGCGACAAAGCTCCTATGCTATAAACTATCGCCTTACTTCACTACGCTTCCCAATTTCATCTCGCGAGCAGGCGATACTACAAAAACACCGGTCTCGTCCGAAGCCGCTAATATCATCCCCTGGCTCTCAACGCCTCTTAAGACCGCCGGATCCAGATTATCCACTATCACTACCTGTTTGCCTAAGAGCTCCTCTTTCGTATTTGATCCCTTAATGCCGGCCACGACCTGCTTCGTCCTATCGCCGAGATCTACGGTAATGACATAAAGCCTATCGGCGTTAGGATGATCCTGCACATCTTTAATTTTTGCGATCCTGAACTCTAATTTCTTAAAATCCTCATATGTTGCCATATATAAAAACGCTCCTTTTTTCTTATAATAACATGGTGCATTGCATTAGACAAGGTCAAAGACCGGGATCTGACTCTTTAAGTCGAAAGGGCCTTCGCTGATATTATTTATCTCTTTGAAGGAATATAATTATTGGGACCACGAAATACATCGAGGAGCCCACTTGCGGATTGATTATTGAGATACCTATTGCTATCGCCGAGATGATCGGAACAACCAGATTCTTTCGGATATAGAAATTTACGGTCTTGCTGTCAAGTCTCTCATTCGCTATCCCGGGCTTCTTTGCCGCATATATCCAATGAACACAAAACAACGCGCCGGATATCAGAAGATTAATCTCAAATAGCATGGCCGCTATTCGCGTGTGCCCATAATCTCCCACTACCATAGTGGAGAACGGTATCAACGCGACGAACATGAATGCAAAGATATTTATAAAAAGAAGCGTCAGGTCTACGTGCTTTATGTATTGAAATTGGTGATGATGCTCTACCCAGAACGCGCCTAAAATAATGAAGCTCTGGACATAATAAGCGAAGTCCGGTAATAGATCCAATATCTCCTTACGGACCTGCGCCTCATTCATTATGGCGGGCCACCTTGCCAGGTCGTTGAAACTCACGACCAGAAGCGTCATAGCTATGGCAAATATGCCATCGCACAGCGTCTCTACGCGGCTCGGTTTCAGTTCTGTATACATGCGTTCATATCTTCCTTGCCAATACGCTTTCGATCTTCGTCCTCAGTTCTGACAGCGACACAGGCTTAACTATATAGTCCTCCACATAGAGGCCGGCCGCCTTATCCTTGGCCTCATTATTATCTATCGCCGTCATCATAATGACGGGTATCGTGGTTGTATCCTTGTTACCCTTAAGCAGTTTTAATACTTCAAACCCGCCCATTATGGGCATCAGGATATCCAGTATTATGATATCTGGCCTTTGGTGGATAGCCAGCTCGATGCCTTCCCTGCCATTCGAGGCAGTCAGCACTTTAAAAGCGCCGCCCTGCTCGAAATCCTTTTTAATAAAATATAGAAAATCTTTCTCATCATCGATAAGCAGTATCTTTTTCATTGTGCCAAACCCCTTTCTTTAAAAGTAGCGCTTCCGGTAATATTAATTTTCCCCGTTCGGGCGACGATTTCTGTTACCTAATACTATCAGCACTCCTATCATGGCGAATATTATAAAACCCTGCATCACCGCTAAAAACGCCATCAATGGATGCGCATGACTGATTATTATAGCGCTGAGTCCCAATGATATCGAAGTGAAATATATGAATATTACAGCCCCGGGTGAGGCCAGGCCGATATCAAATAGATAATGATGGAAATGGTCTTTACCGGCGTATTTAAGCCATTCATTAATGGTTCTGATCTTCTTCTCCGCGATCCTCATGATCGTCGTGAACACCATATCGAATATCGGAACTCCCAGTATGAGCACAGGTATCAATATTTTGACCATATCGCCTTCGGCCCAGTACCCGACGAGCGCTATACTGGCCAGAATAAATCCGATCACCGTGCTACCCGCATCCCCCAGAAATACTTTACTCCTGCCCTTCATAAAATTATACGGTAGGAACCCCAGGCATGCGCCTGCCAATAGCGATGTCATAATAAATAAGGCAGATTGCCCGGTAATAAATAGTATGATCGCAAAACACGAGAGGTTTATAACGGCAGAGCCTGCAGCAAGGCCGTCGAGGCCGTCCAGATAGTTATAGCCGTTCGTTATGCCCAGTATCCACACGAGCGATACTATGACCTCTATGGTGTCGCCCCACCAGGACCTCGGCAGAAGACTGATTTTATCACCGAATAAGACTACTATCAGCGCCGCGATAAGCTGTACGAAGATGCGTACTTTAGCGCTTAATCCCCGCATATCATCTACGAGACCGAGTATCAGTATCAGGCCGGACCCGATCAGTATGGGCAGGGTCTTAATGATAACGCCGGGACTTATCGCCATGCCCACAATGAAACCCGTATAAATCGCCAGGCCGCCCAGAAGCGGGGTCATAGTCCTGTGCATCTTCCTCTTGCCGGGAAAATCGACTATGCGAAATTTAAACGCCAGGAAGCGAAATATCGGCATAGATAAAAGCACAAAAAGAAACGATATCAGCACCGCTATGTATAGTTTCACTGGCTACTTTATTTTCCTGAATATTCTAAGTGCCATGAATCCTTCCGCATACTTCACCCTGCCCTGGAACCCGCGAAAGTTCGCGCACGACTTCGCGCTCTCCAAAATCGTCTGGTTCTTTACGCGTGTCTTCCCCACCTGGGAGGCATGGGCTTTAAGTAAGTGCAGTTTCTTCTCCAGCACATCCTGAATATCTACAAATACATTCGGCTCAAAGTTATATGTCGTCGGGACTTCATAAAATAAAACCTCTTTAATATATCTGGTGGCAGATATACCGGCCAATGCCGCAGCCCTATGATCCTGATGGACGTCCTTAACATGATTAAGAAATACCACGTCGGGCCTGACCTTACCGATCATCTCATCCATCTTTATTATAAGTTCCCTATTATTGACTATCTCCGTATCTATAAGGTTACCCCACGATATGCTCTTAGCGCCCATCGCCTTCACCGCGCGAAGCTGTTCGACTCGTCTTACGTTCGGATCTCCGCCAAAACTCCCATAGCTCAATACGAGAAGGTGCACCTTATGGCCGGCCCTGGCATATTTTAAAAGAGTTCCGCCGCAACCTATTTCGATATCATCGGGATGCGCACCTATAGCGAGTATATTCATATCTTTAGTACCTCCCTGGCATTTGGCCCTTCATTAAACAGTAGGTCCAGTATAGACATATAAGGTATAAAGTTCTCCTCCGTCTTCATGAATTGCTGTGCATATACAGGATGCCTGAAATCCTGATATATGAGTTTTATATCGGAGGACTTGAATTTTTCCACATCCAGATAATCCCTCCCACCGGATCCCGAGAGATACCGGTCTGCCTTAAGGGCCTTACATATATCTATTATGCGGGACGTCTTTGCGGTAATTATCCCGAGTCCTGATTCGAAATATAGAGGCGTATCGACAGAGAGATCTTTCAATACATATCTTATTATCTCGACGTTGAGCTCTGCGAGCTTTTCCCATCTCTTGCTGTAAAGGCCTTCAAGGAATGGGAAATATCTGTCAAAATATCTGGCACGGCCGTAAGATGTCCTCAGGCTCATAAGGTGCTCTTTTCGCCAGTCGAGCTCGTTATCTATAATAACATTCGATATTATCTGCCGGCCTCTTGCCTTCGACATGACCGGGACGCTGAGCCACATCCATCCATCCTTCGTCCTGATCTTATTACGGTTCTGAAACTCCCTCGGCTTATACTGCACGTTATCCAGAAATACGAAAGCATCGCTATGAGCAATCTTATCAAAAAAACCGAGCCATGGTATATATTGCGGCTGGTGCACCGATATTATCATCTTACCTCATTATACAATATGACTTCAATGTAGCCAATTATTTCCTGCTGACGAATATAGGATTAGTCACCAGGAATAACCCTTCCGACGATATCTCGAGCCTGTAGTAGAATTTTCTATCTCCGATGTCGCCATCGTCCTTATAATCTATCTTAAACGGAGAGCCAAGGCTCATGATCTTTATTATCTCGCCGCTCCTTATTATCGTTATCTTAAGGCTCTTTGCCGCGTTATCGATGAAATGGCCGGCTATCGTAAGGCATGGAGCATCTGAGGTTACAAGCTCCTGGCCCATAATCTTTACATCGGCCTTTACAGAATCCTTTACAGTGAAATTATCGAGGATGAAGTTCCCGGCATCCTTCTCCTTTGAGACATACATGCGTCCTTCTTTCATGGCATTTAGCGCATCGGCCTTACTGAAATGAGACAGTAGAAATACCGTCCGGAGGTTCTTCATGCACCTATCGAGATCGTCCGCCTTTTCGAAATCGAGCGCTCCTATAGCCCATATCGGCGACGGCCTTATTCCATTGCAATAATCCTTCAATGCTTCGTCCCATATGCATCCGGGGGCGCCGACTCGATCGTATCCTTCGTAGAATATTGCGAAACCTGTATACCGGCGAGAGGCCAATAGAAGATCGGTGTGCTCGTATGTCTCGATGCTTATATTTCCGAGCTTATCTATATTCTTGGCCTCAGGATGCTCCCAGAAGGTAACTCCACCTCTCGCTTTTACATAGTTAATCATATTCTGATACGGCACTACACCTGCATCACCATGATATTGATCATACTTCACACCGCTATACGGGAAGCTGTTAATTAAAAATCCGGCAGAGATCACCACAAGAAGTATGCCGGCACGTTTACATTGACGTAAGGTCAATCCATGCCACCTGGCATAAATACCCCGCTGTGACTTCGATCCTTCTCTTATAAGCAGTAAGCCTGCGGCCAGAAAAGAGATTAAAACGGATATGAGCAATATTCCCTTTATGCCGAATGGGTTATTTAGCGCAAGACCGTTACCGATAACCGGAAGACTCTTGTAATCCTTTTCGTTCTCCAGACCTATCACCAGTAGGTGTTTATGCCAGTCCCTGATAGAAAAATTTTTCCCGAACGGTCCCCCCTGCCAATAGTAAAAAGGCCCTGTCTCCAAGCCGGGGATAAAGATCATATCCGGATTCTGCCTTCCGACAGTCTTTATCTCGTCCAGGTAGCGCCTTATACCGAACTTCGAAACTGATCTTATTTCCATAGTCCTTTTTATAATATTGCGGAACGGCCAGAGGCCGTACTCCCACTTATTGAGGAAGCCGTCCGTAGGTATTACGATGCTGATATTATTCTTCCGGGCCGTATCGGCTATCTGCGAGAGTATAAATTTGCCATCGCTGGCCACGGTAGTTACATCTATGGCCGCCTGGACCTGCATATAATCTTCACAGAATGCCGTTTTCACCGAAATTATAGATATGAACAGGATCGCACCAATTATGATTTTAGATCTAAAGACCATATATAACTCCTCTACACTATTCCGTACTTCTTTCTGTTAAATAGTTCCCCATATAAGGTCGAGGTCCTGTTTACCATCTCCCATGCATCGAATCTGCCTCTGATCCAGCTCCTGCCCTGGCTGCCCATACGATCTCTCATAGCTTTATCCTGTATCAAAGTAGATACCGCTTCAGCCAGCGCCCGTCCATCGGCAGGCGCCACCAATAATCCGGTCACATTATCTTTAACGACTTCCGGTATCCCGCCCACACGCGTCGCCACCACACTCACTCCTTCGGCAGAGGCCTCTATCGCGGCGATGCCTACAGCCTCATTAAGCGATGGCATGACGAGGATATCCAGTATTGAGAGCACCTCCGGCACATCATCGCGCCATCCGGCAAATATGACCTTGGACTTTATCCCGAGCTTCCCGGCTTTCGCCTCGAGCTCCTGGCGCAGGCTTCCATCGCCGGCAATGATAAACTTTGTATTCGGAAAGGTCTTCGTGATCTCCGCCGCCATATCTATAAAATATTCGGGCCCTTTGACGGTTTCGAGGCGTCCTATCATCCCGACGACATTCTCACCCGGCAATATATTAAGGCCTCTCTTTAGCTCCGCGGATTCTTTCCAGTCACACATATAACGATCGAGCTCGAGCCCCTGATAAATGACCTCTATCTTTTCCGCGGGCGCGATATCATGTTTAATGTAATCGCTCTTTTCGAGTTCGGTAAGCGCGATTATTTTATCGGTCCGCTTCGACAGATATCGTTCTATCCTTATAAGATTTTCCGTAGCCCTTTCATCGAAGTATCCGTAAAGATTATGTCCGTGGGGCGTATGGACGATCGAGCTTATTCCTGCTAGCCGGGCCGCTAAGCGGCCGAGCGCGCCGGCCTTAGCAGTGTGAGTGTGGACTATATCGAATTTCTGCTCGCGAAATATATGCCACAGGCTGAATAGCGCCTTCGCGTCGCGCAGTGGATCTATATCTCTTACGAGAGACGGCACTTTTATCAGCCTACCGCCGAACCTCCGCACAAAGTCCTTCGTCTTTTTTGTCAGGTGCTCGGATGGACCCGTTATCAACGTCACGTCAAATGCGGCCGGGTCGAGGTTCGATGAGAGGGTCCTGAATATATCAGGCGCCCCGCCCCGATCGAGCCTCGTTATCACCTCCGCCACCCTAATCTTTTCCATATCTCTCGCTCCTATGCCTCTAACCTGGCATATCTAACCAGGTTAGATATGTACTCCCCTCATCAATATCTGTAAAGCTCCGTGCATCTGGCGCAGGCAGGGAATATCTTATTCTCCTTAAGAATGCGCCGATACTTTACCGCGTCATCGCTGTTCCATATATCCTCAAATCTTGAACTCTTTATGTTACCGTATGAAAATGTGCTGTTAAGGCATGGCCGCACCTCTCCATCGGGAAATATATACGCGGCGATCCACGGGCTCAGGCATCTGGCCCTATACTCACGCGGCACAAAGGCCGGATCCCTGTAGTAGCTCCTAAGCGCCGAGCGTGACAGGTTCGGATAGAAGTCCACCCCGAATGGGTATCTTCCGCCAAGCATCCGATCCATCTCGTCGCGAACGACGTCGGGATCCACGCCCGGATCAAAATCGAACCCGCGCCAGTCTTCGGAGGAAGACCCCAGAATATCATCGAACCTCTTCTGCTTTTCCAGGATCTCCTTATTCGTAAATATGAGATTATGAAATGTCAGTGAATCTGCGCGGAGGCCCCGAGCGATCTCTATCATGTCCTCCAGATCGCGATAGTTATACTTAGATATAGTGCACTGGATATTGACCAGCGGCCTTTTACCGCCGGAAGATATCTTAATATCTCTCACGGCTTCCAGCCCCGACATTATCTTATCAAATAGGCCGTTCATCCCCCTTATGCGGTCGTGCACTTCCCGACGGCCATCGAGCGACACATTAAGCTCGTCCAGCCCGGAATCAACGAGCTCGCGCGCAAGATCATGCACCAGAAATCCGTTCGTAATGATAAGGCAGTGCATTCGATTAGCCTTAATGTGCCTGATCAGTTCCAAACAGCCTTTATAAAGAAGCGGTTCTCCCCCGAACAGCGTTACCCCGGGTGAGAACGATGCCATCTCATCCAGCCTCTTCTTTAATATATCGAGCGGAAGCTCTTCCTGAATTATTTCCTCGGAGCGCCGTCCGGTAACCCCTCCCTCTCCCCATTGGCCGCACATCTTACAGTGAAGGTTACACTTGCGCGTTAAAAATATGGTCACCGCCTCCGGCGGTTCAGACCTGCCGTTACCGAACCGATAGGCCGCGTATGCGCCTAATCTTTTAATACCGGTCCTCAGCGCATATGCCGGCTGTCTCAACGTCTTATTCAATATCCTCTTTATATTAGGGTGCGCCATTATCGTGCCGCCTCATCAATTATCTTTATCATCAGGTCCAGATCCCGTTTTTTAAGCTTGGAATAGACAGGTATGGTCAATAACCGCTCGGCAAGATAAATCGCGTTGGGAAAATCTGATGCATTGTATCCGAGATCAAACATATGATGCAGAGGCCTTAGATACATCCTCGATGACTCTATCCCCGACCTGCTAAGCATCTCCTCCGCCAGGGCGCGCTTATCTGTATTCTTAAATATTATCGGCAACCGGCCAAAGGCCGGACGATCACGATCATGGATCTTCGGAATGATAACACCGCTTAATCCCGCAAGCCCCTTTAGCAGATACATCCCATTCTCATATCTCTTATCCGTCAGCCGTCCGAGTCTCCACATTAAACGCCCCCCGAGGGCAATCTGAAAATTGCTCATACGCTCCGGAGCGATATCGTCCGGTGGAAATGACTCCTTAAATCTCGAGACAACCGCGTAAGCCGGGCCGTACACATATGGGTTTGTCGAGGCAGAGAATGCCAACGTTTTTACAAATGCGCTGAATTCTCCGAGAGCGGAAACCGGCGCTAATTCGTGGATCCGGGGCTCGATGGCCTTAGTTATAAATAAATCATCTGTAGCTATGCATCCGCCGCCGCAAAGCGGCAGGTTCTTCCCGCGATTAAAGCTGAAGAAGCTCACGTCACCCAACGAGCCTACGGTACGCCCGAGCGTGACGGACCCCATCGCCTGACAGCAGTCCTCGACCAGGAATGTCCCTTCGGGAAGATTATTTCGCAGGCCGCCAAGGCCGCCGGATGTAATGCCGAACATATGTATTGCAAGCACTGCGAGAGTGTCGTCATTCACTGCTCCCGATAGCTTATCGGTATCGGCATTAAAATCGTCGAGCGAGATATCGGCCAGCACCGGCTTAAGCCCTGCCTTCCTTATGGCCACGACGAGACTGCCTGCTGTATACGCGCTCAGTACTACCTCTTTTTTAGGCGAGATTTTCGACAGCGCCGTCAATATAAGATAACATGCCGATACTCCTGAACTCGTCAGGTATATATTTCCGGCGCCAATAGCCGCAGATAGCATTTCGATGAATTTTGAAGCTTCTTCCGATGAACGCATCGAATTCACGGCAAAGATAGCGTCCCGGATATTCGCTGATGAGCTTATTATCGGCAGGCGTCTTATCAACTTTTACTCGCCTCCACCATTATGATCGGCGCATAATATTTTACAGGGAAGCCTATATATCTCTTTTCCACTATGCGCATATTCATTTCCTTCATTATCCCGTCGACCCGGTCAGGATCATAAGTGTAAAGAGGGTATGGCGCCGATGGGTCGTAGTATCTGGCCAATTTATATTTAAGTTTAAACAAAGCGTTTCGGGAACTCCTGAATTCGAATATTATCCGCCCCGATGGCTTACAGACGCGCCGCATCTCCGATAGCACCCTGATCATCGATTCTATATCTACGTCGATAAAAAAATTTATGCATATTACCAGATCGAAATAGTTATCATCAAAGGAGAGCGCCTGCGCGTCCTGATGCAATAATTTGACATTCTCCATCCCGGATCCTGCGATCTTACCCGCAGCGCGATCGAGGCAGGCGTCATTCATATCTACGCTCGATATCTTAAGAAGCGGGTTCTGCCTCGCAAACTTGACCAAAAACAGCCCGGCGCCCGTTCCGATCTCGAGGGCCTTGCCGCTTTGGAGGCGGCATAATTTTAGCGCCTCATCCCTGATGATGCACTGGATAATGCCGCAGGCATACTCACCCTTCTCATCATTTCTTGCGGTGAGCTTATAAAACCACGAATACAATCTTCTTATCATCGTCTTTCCTGTTTATCCCCTATGGGGATCAATTGGCCGGGACGAACATTTCCGGGTATGTCACGGTAGACCGCAAAGCCATCCACCTGATGAGCGTTAACCGGCAGGCCTAATGCGGCTAAGTTATTTTCGAAAGCCTTTATTAAACCAGTGTATCGTTTTCTGTCAATAATATAACATACGTTCTGTGAGTTCCTCACCTCTTTTGTCTTATCGGGCCATCTATCGGCAAACGTCGGATGAAATAGCGTCGGAGAGATCGTCGCTTTCTCGAGCGTATCAAAATCTGTTATATATGCCGTATCGTAATCCGAATATCCGTAAAGCGCGTTATTTTTAACAAGCCAATCCGCCAGATGCGCGTATCGCCCCGAGTCGGGTAAAGATGCCGAGGCTTTTACGGTCGAGACATTATAATATAGAAATACTGCCGCTATGGCTATGATAAGAAATCGTCCGGTCCATTTGCTGACGCTGGATAAGGCATCTCCTATTAGAAACGGCCCGGCAAGGACAAGCGGCATCATGTATCGGGAAGCCGCCTCTCCTACCAGGAGCGGATAAAATATGACATTCCATAATGTGTACAAAAGCACGACCCCCACCCCATCCAGCCGCCTATTATCGAACCACCTGCTCAATCTGCCGGTAAAGACTATAATCGTAGAGATACAGAATAACAGCATGCCGGGAAAAGAGATAAGCTCTGCCATTAAGCGGGGGATACGATACAGAGAATCCGGGACGGTCGACAGCCTCCAGCATATCTGCCTAAATATAAGCGCCGGCAGGTCGGGACACGAGAGAGCGCTTCTATCAAGGCTTAACACCCTTCCGGCCATCCTGAATAATGTCGCATTCGGGTTTTGAAAATTATATATTATAGCCGGCGTATATCCGATCAGTAAGCCCATAAAAAATAGGATTACCGCCGCGGACGGAAGACGCCGATGCCTTGTCATCATAAGCAGTGTTATGACTGTAAGAATGGCAGGAAAGGAGCTCGGCGTAGCCCATAGGGCGATACCGGATACGACTCCTGATATAGTTGCCAGCAATCCGGGACGTCTGCTATCTCCTACATTTATCTTTACCGCAATAAGAAGTAGCAAAGGTATAAATAATGCATTCTCAGCCAAAACTCCCGCAAATATTGAATACCTGATTATGAAGACCGACGGAATCGCTATAAGCAGATCCGAGATCAACTCGCCGAATCCATCCAGTATTTTCCGGCTCAATATGCATCCTGCGATAAGCCCAACTGATGAGAATATCAGCCCGCCTGATATAAAGCTATTATATGACACTCCGAACGCTGTAAACAACGCCGCGCCTATATAGCTGGACATGGCTCCGGCGTAATGCGCCAGCGGCATGTAAATATAAAACTCCCTGAATTCCGATATATGTTTGGCCATGAGCGCAAAGACAGCGCTGTCTCCGCTGAAAGGTTTTATGGCGAAGGCTATATATGACCGCAGGAGTATTCCTACGATAATTATTACTGCCGGAATAGTAATTTTATACGCTCTTATATTCATTTTGCCTTAAGGAGTTTTAGCGAGGCATCTATAACTTCCTCCGAGCCTATCGACTTCAAACACCCGGCATCACGACACGCATGTCTATCGCACGGAGAGCACTCAGCGTTTTTGAATATGACTACAGCATCGGGCGATATATTGCGCGGATCGAATCGCTTCAGATACCCCGGGCCAAATATCGCCACAAGCGGCGTCTTAAGTATCGCGGCCATATGCATCGCCGCAGTATCATTACATATATATAGGTTACAGCGTTTAATAATGGCGCCCAGGTCTCCGATGCTTAATATTCCTGCGGTATTAATAATATCGGCAAATGTTGATCTCCTTATCGCCGCGGCCAGCGGCGCATCAGCTTTATCGCCTGTGATAACAAATTTGGCCTTTACAGTTCCCGCAAGCTTATTTATAACTTCGGCATATTTGTCCGGCGGCCATCTGTGAGAAGGTTTACCGCCGGGGTGTATGCCTATCAGAATATCTCCACCTGAGATACCGTTACTTTTAAGCAGAAGAGCTGCATTGTTAACGCATGACTCTTCTATCGGAAGATCCGGCTGCTTATCGATCACGTCGGCGCCCAAAACTCTTACCATATCCAGGTCATATTCCATCTCGTATTTATCGCCCAATCGCGACTCCGGAATGCTCACGTTAAAAAAACTTCCCATGAGCTCCGTATCTCTGCCGGCAGTGATCTTGGCGCCTATCAGATCCATAAGAAGCCTGATCTTTAATGCGCCGGTACGCCGGACGAGCGTGCGCATATTGATTGCAAGGTCGATGCCGGCTCGCCTTAAGTATAGAATCGACTTCATACTGCGGTATAAGGCATTTGGCGTAAGCCCCAAATCTAAATTCAATGTCTCATCGATATATGGCAGGTTTTTTGCAAGCTCACTTGCGCCGGGGGATCCCAGAAAATATATGCGGGCTCTCGGATAAGTATTTCTTAGCGCCCGCAGGGCCGGGGTCGACAGAAGCAGATCCCCTATGCCGCCGAGATTTATCACGAGCACCTTATCGGCTTCAAATCTGCCCGGGACGCTGACATTCGCAGTGGTTCGGCTCCTTTCGATATTCTCAAGCTGACTCCGGACGGCCTCCTCCATCCTATCGACCGATATATGCTTCATACATTCGTGGCTCCGGCAGGATCCGGCGCCGCAGGGACTGCAGGGTTCATTACTGGTGACAACTATATGAGCCGGCCCTACCGGTCTCCAAAGATACGGAACGGTAGGCCCCATCGTGGAGACCGTGGGTATGCCGAGTGCCTCGGCTATATGAAGAGGGCCTGAGTTATTGCATATCAGTAATTTCGATGCCGCTATTATTCCAGCCAATACATCCAGGCCGGGGCACACTACGGACAATGGCTTTTTCTTAGTCAGAGAGACTATCTCCCCGACCAGCTTCTCTTCGGAAGGCCCTCCCAGAATAACTATGCTCACATTATAACGGTCGGTCACTCTGTCGACAAGCTCAGCAAACGCCTCCGGCATCCAGCGCTGGCTCGGGAAATGCGCGCCTGGATGGATGATGACTATCCTATTATTTCTGCTTATCCCATTCTCCTCCAGGATCTTCCACGCACGTTCGATAGAACCGATTGATAGATTAAGGCACGGCACAGCGCTCCAGTCGGAACGGTGCTCGACCTCATATACTCTTCCTATTTGCCGCACCAGGTCGAGAGTATGCTCACACATGCGCTTTTTACGCTCATCGGGTTTCACAGTTATATCGAAGAATCTTCCACGCGATGCTATATCGAATCCTGCACGTACGGACGCATTGCTTCCCGCTGCGATTATCGCCGTATTCAAAGAATAATCCATGAGAAGGTCCACGGCTATATCAAATTTTAGATTACGAAGCTTGCTAAGAGTCCTGCTCAGGCCATCATAATATATTACCTCTGCTATATAGGGCGAGTTCTCGACGAGCGGCGCATTTAACTGCCGGGCCAATAACGAGATCTTGGCATTCGGGAATATTTCCTTCAATGCCCTGATCGCAGGCAGTGACAGGACGACATCTCCTATGCGGTCGATCCTTATAACGAGTATCGAGCGTATGAGGTCGGCGTCGGTAATGGCGGGGCGAGCCCTCCGGACGAGCGCCTTTAGCGCCAGGACTCTGGCGGCCAAATATATTTTCTTTAGCCCTTCCTTTATGCCGGCGACTCTACTGATGACCAACATATAGTACTCCTATGCCGAAACCTGACTGATCTTTATCGGCGATGATCTCGACATTCTTATAGCTAGATTTGATCTCTTCCCAGAATTTATATACATTGCACATGGTATCCGGGGGGTGCTTCGCTATATCATGCAGAGCGATGATGCCGCCACTTGATACAAGCGGGGAATACATTTCAAAATCTCTCTTCACGCCCTCATATGCGTGGTCACCATCTATGAATAAAAAATCTACCGGGGCGCCTTTTAATATCTTTTTTACTTTTTTAAGTGTTTTATTCTCATGCGAACTCTTTCTTATAAGATGTAACCGCTGACCGGGCCTTGCACATGCCCTGTATAGCGGCCTTCTCCAGGCAGGGTATCCTCCGCCTCCTCTGCCATAAGGAAGATCTATGCTGATCGCTATGGCATTCTCTGAAGAAGAATGACATAAGAGAGCCAATGTCCCACCCGATGCCGTACCTATCTCAATTATCGTTTCGGGCCCAGCCTCTTTAACTATATCCATAAGGCCGGCTATCTCACTCTTCAGCTGGATCGGCTTAATGACCCTATCGTATTTTGTAAAGACGAAATCTATGAGCGCATCCCGCTTCAGGCCTCTGACCTTCGATCTAATAGTTAAAGTGGCGTAAAATACACGGCAAAATTCACCCACCCACCACACGGCCTTACGGAGAGAGGCTTTCATCCCCTCATTCCTTAAAGACCTGTAAGTTCGCGAAAATATGTTATTCATAAATTCATTTCCTGATCACCCACAATATGTCGAGACTCAGTAATTCATTCAACATCGGTATCCCTGCCAGGCACGGCCTCTCGACGTCATAGAAGAAGCGTTTGAATTTAAGGCCCTTCTTCTTCAGCATCCTTTCGAACGTGAACCTGTCCGTCAGGCCGTAATGCAAGCGCGTCTGGTCTCGATGCGCCCCGATAGCCTTAAATAACGCGGACTTAAACGCGCCGATATTCTCGCGTATCAGGTTCGGCGTGAATATTATAATCTCACCATCCGGCTTAAGTACCCGAACCATCTCGGAAAGCAGTTCCTCTTTCTGTGAAGTAGTTATATGTTCGATGAAGTCGGCGGCGGTGATCTTATCAAATAAGCTATTCGGGTACGGAAGCTGACGACAGACATCACAGCACTTATATTGTATTTTGTCGAGGATTCCAAACTTATCGGCGAGTTTTTTTGCCGTGTCGATCGATGCATCGGAATAGTCCGCACCGTATGCCGCGGCCCCGGCCTTCGCCGCGTGATACGCGAATGTCCCGACACCGCATCCTACATCGAGGATCTTCTCCCCAGGAACGGGTTGAAGATGCGATAGAACTATGTCCACCCTCGCCTTCAGGGCCTTATCTTTCGGTTCATAGTAATTATCTATCTGGAATTCGAGAGATTGCGCCATTATGCGTTCATCGTAATCTTTGGATGTGATCGGTTTTCGTTTTAAGACGCTACGAAATAGCGCGACATTGGATAAAAAGGTGAGGTCCTTCATACACTTGGTGCGATCGATATAATTTATAAAATTCTCTACGATCAGGTTATCCGCCCGATCGAGATATTGTACAGCCTCCTTCTCATCGAGAATGCCTTTCGAAGAGATATCAATAAATTGTCTGAGAGCCTGATCGTAGGTCGATGCCCTCCCGGGATCCGGATGCTTACGGCTTGAGGTCTCACTTATAAAGGCGCCGACCGTCTTCACTATCACGTCCTTCTCTATCATGTAACCTTTGGATGCGAGCACCCTTTTATAAAGCTCGCCCGTTCTCCTGGCAGTGAGTGCGATATCGAACTTCTCAATGGCTTTCCTTTGGGCAGCCAGAGATATCCTCTGCCTCAGTGCGCGATCGTCCAGCAATATGGTGAGTTTATCTCTAAGGGCCCCTGCATCGGCCATTGTGAATAGAAGGCCGTCTAGGCCGTCATCGACTATCTCCTTAAAGCAGGCTATATCGGATGCTATCACAGGCCTGGACTTTGCCATGGCCTCCACAACCGTCAGCCCGAACGATTCGCTCTTCTTTATCGACGGTTGGACTATTATGTCCATATAACTCATGATATCGTATGCATCATCCCTGAATCCGACTACCCTGAAATACTCTTTTAAGCCTTTTGATTCTATTAGGTCCTCGATCTCCTTCCTGGCAGGCCCTTCGCCGACAATAATAAACCTGACGTCCTGCCGGATCTTCAATATCTCGGCGGCGGCATTTATGAGGAACCTGTGCCCCTTCTCCGGCGATAGCCTTGCGAACACACCAACCAGTAAAGCACCCTCCGGCACCGCCAATCTCTCTCTTATCGTATGACAATCTGCCCGGCAATCCCTCAGCCTATCCGTATATACACCGTTATGTATCGCTGTGACCTTATCGGCCGATAAACCCTGCCTTTTTATAAATAACCTGCGAGTCTCTTCCGAAACAGCTATCACCTGATCGACAGCCATGTTCAAGATGGGATGGGTCAAAAGATGCAGTGCCAGCTTTATGCGAGACTTGATCCACGAATGGTCCGACCCTTCGACATGCTCGGTATAGATTATCACCGGTATACCGAGAAGCCTGCCGAAGATCTTCCAGAACGCGCTGAACTGGCCCGAATGAATATGGAGTATATGATACTTTCCCGAGCTTATTACTCGACCCAGCCCGGCCAGGCGCGATGGCCTCTTCAGATCCTTCGGATCGAACGGAATTATGTGCGCACTTATCCTCCTGAGATCGTCAGTAAGCGGTCCTGCCGCCGGACAAACTACGTCGCAGGCGAATTCGCCCTTATCGAGTTTGTCGACAAGCCCGTATACTATGCGTCCGGGGCCGGTGACACCGGAAGCGTGTATGAAATGAAGTATGCGGATCTTATCCTTTATGATCTTCGTCATATGACTATCGGCGCCGGATTTCTCCAGGGCCTTATAAAATCCTTTATCTTATTAAATAGCTCTATCTCGTCGAAAATCTTTTTATTGGCGGTGAATTTTTTGGAGACTATGAGACTGCATCCGGTTGTGCCTTCTATGATAAAATCGCCGGATGGCTTTATCAGTTCATCGATTGCGCGCGCCACCGTCTTCCAGTTAATATCATGAAACACTATAACGCCGCCGTCTATCATCAGATCCTTCCATAAAAGTATATCATTCTTAATAAATTCATACTCATGGCAACCGTCTATGAATAATAATCTTATCTTGGAGTCAAAGAGTTTGCGGCCGGCGAAGCTGGTGGCCACTATAGCTTTCACATAATCCTCTACTCCGAAGGCCTTCACGTTCTTCATGAATATATCCTTCGTGCCTTCGAGATGCGGATCAACGCTGTTAACGGCCTCGCGCCGGCCGGCTTTACTGCCAAGGGCCATCACGACAGCAGACTTGCCCTTATATGAGCCTATCTCCACGATAGCGCCCTCACCCTTGCCATCTCTTGCTAAAAGAAAGAGGCAGGCCAGATCGCTATAGCCTGTCGTGCTCTCGATTCTATTAATCATCTTGTAGAGCACCAGATAGACAAAATTACCTAAAATATCGGTAAGTCCCATCACTCGCTCTATGGTCTTTTTTAAACTCATTTACTTCTCCCGGTCCTCGCCATCTCCCACAGCTTTGCATTTGCGGCAAATACAGTCATGAACGTGAATGCCGCGATCAAAAACCCGCGAACTCCGTCGCGGTAACCCTGCTTAAATATATACTTTTTCAGCGAATATCCCAGTGGCAATAATGCAAGCTTCCAGAAGAAATTTCTCGCCGTTATCCGCTCTTTCCTTTCGAACGACTGCCGGGCCAGGACGTTCGTATAACGGATCATCTTCGAAACGTGCTCCTCGATGCTCTCATAGGTATAATGCTCTATCGCGTTCTTAAGATGCCCCGACGTTCCGATCGGCGTCACATCGGTATGGATCCTGTCGGAGAATGTTACCTTATCTTTTCGGAATAACCTCATGATGTAATTCGGGTACCACCCGGAATACCTGACCCATTTGCCGAGATACATATTCTTCCTCGGAATGTAATAGCTGTCGAACTTCGCGACATAGCCGAGCGTCTCCTCTATCTCCTGCCGCAACCCATCCGTTATCGATTCGTCCGCGTCGAGATATAGTATCCATTCGTTCGAGGCCTTTGACAGGGCAAGGGGCCTGTCCGGCTCGCAGTAACCTTTATTGGATACCACGGATACTTTCCGGGTATACTCTCTGCAGATGGCGGCCGTATTATCGGTCGATGACTGGTCGACGATCACTACTTCATCCGCCCACCTGACAGATTCGAGGCATCTGCGGATGCGCTTCTCCTCATTGAACGTAACTATTATCACCGATACTTTTATCTTGTTTATCATTTATAGATTTATCTTTTTTTGTGGGCGATCAGGCTGAAATGCCTTCTACTGCCCAATACGGACGAATCTATCCAGCATGAAAGCCCCGTACGCATCGTACTCGAGTATCTGACAAAGCTGACCACATCCAGGCCCAAGCCGCGGCACTCCCGGGCCACTTTATCTTCATCAAATCCATGATATAACTGGTAGTCCGACATCCTGTAGTCCCTGGCTTCCGTCTGTGGAATCGATCGAGCATGTAATAAATTGTAGGCCAGGTTATCCATCTGCCATAATATCTTCCGTGGAAATGTATCCGGTCCGAGCGCATTCTTGGTCGGCTCATGGACTATGTATAACCACCCGCCGGGCTTGATCCTGCCTATGGCCGATCGAAGCGTTGAGATGTAGTCAGGCATATGATGCAGAACAGAACTCGCCGTCACCAGATCGTATTCCTTGGCACAACCAACGAGAAAATCTTCCACATTCTGCACCGTCAAATTAACCTTACCCTCCGAATGCGTCGGTATCCTGCTCTTTAACAATCTCACCATATCTTCCGATATATCTACTCCGCTAACATTGATGCCAAGAGCTATCAATTTCAATAATATATTACCTGTGCCGCATCCGATATCGAGCGCTAAGGCATTAGCCGGTAATTGCGCCGCTATTCGCGCTATGTCCCGTCGCAAGCGATGCTGTTCAAACCAGTTGAACTCTTCCGGGTGGAGCACGTCATAATGCGGCGCCTCGACTCGGTGCAGTTTTATATTACCCTCCAGTATCCTTTGTCTTAAATCATCATCCGGCGCCATTACCTTTTCGCCTTATCTATCATATCGAGGTACAGTTGCCCGGTCTCTTTCGCGTGAAGGCTGATGTCAAAATCCTTTTCGGCCTTTTGTCTGGATGAGCGCCCCATCTCGAGCCTCTTATCTTTATCCCCTATTAATATCGCCAGCGCATCCGCGATCGCATCGGCATTCCCCGGCATAACCAATAGTCCGGTCACGCCGTCTGTTATCATCTCGGGAGTTCCTCCGGAGTCGGTCCCGATAACCGGCTTACCGCAAGCCATTGCTTCAGAGACCACTCTCCCGCATGGCTCGGCAAGTGACGCCAGCACAAATATATCGATCGCCGCATATATATCCGGCATATCTTTTATAATGCCTGTGAATATAACTCTATCGGATATGCCATATTCCCCGGCGAGGGATTTAACGTACTTTTCACGGTCCTTATCCTCTTCGAAGACCGCGCCTCCGGCGATTAAAAATCTTAACTTACGCCTACCGTCGGGCACATCTTTTAGAAGTCTGGCCGCAGAGGCCAGAAATATTTCATGCCCCTTGCCCTTATTGAATCTCGAGGCAATGCCTATGACTATCTCGTCACTGCCTATGCCAAATGCTTTTCTCATATTATTGCCGCTTGCCGCGGGACTGAATTTCTGGATATCGACGCCGTTATGAATAACTCGTACCTTTTCCGGCAGGGAGCCTTTATTTATAAACCGTTCGGCTATGGCGCGGGAGTTGCAGATTATGGCATCGGGTAGAAATGACAGCGCCCTGTCGGGATCTATAATCTCTCTTTCGATCAGGTTTCTCTCGTGCCATATTACCGGTACCTTTTCAGCGCGTCCGGCAAGCCATGCATACATATGCGTCCGGATGCTGTTCGAATGGACCAGCGAAATATGCTCATCCCGGATGATCTTACGCACCCTTACTACAGCGCCTAAGACGCCTGTAAGCTTTCGCACCGCCGGAAAACCGACCGGATAGACCTTTATGCCGCTCTTAAGCAGGATCTCGACAAACGGCCCGCCTGGCGGGCATGCAAATACAGGTTCGAAGGCCTCCTTATCGAGATTCAGCGCGAGATTCAGAAGACTGTTCTCGCCGCCGCTAAACCGGGATGTCTCATGGATATATAGTATCTTATTCCGAGCCATCATTTTCTCCGAACGATCTCTATTAGTCTGGTAAGCCTCCGGGCGTATGTATGATCGCGATGTGCTCTTTTATAGCCTCTCTCGGCGATCGATCTTCTCTCGGGCTCGTGGGCAAGAAAGTAAGTTATACGCTCCCTAAGGCCTGCGACGTCGCTATATACCACCATCTCATCGGGCGTCTTATACAATGAATGTACCTGGGGAATATCGTTGGTCATCAGTAGCGTGCCGCTCGCCGGAACCTCGAACACCCTCGGAGTAACATTAAATATGCCATCGGGTGATCCGAACCGGCCGTGTATGTCGATCACTATCTTCGAGGCATTATATATCTTTGTCGTGTCAGGCCCGTAAATATCCCTGGCCATGTAACGACCTTTCAGTTTATCGCTCTCGGCCTGCCACCGACCCCAGATCTTTATATCAAAATCGCTCAACTCGTCGAGCACCTTCTGGCGTTCCGGTGATACGGAGCCGACGAACGCGATGTCACTACCGTATTTGGCAATCTCGGACTTAGACAGCTCTATCTTATTATGCACCTCCGGATCGCATCCGAGCGGTATGCTGTCAACGTGAGCGGCCTTAAAATCTATCTTATCTAAGACGTCCGGCGAGTCGATCAGAAATATATGGTCATATGCAGGGGCCGATGCCCGCATAAATTCCAGCCTGTGCGGCAGTATGATCGAATCCAGGAGCCAGTTTGCCGTAACAGCTCCCAAGCCCTTTATGGATTCAACGGTTTTAGCAGATATGTTCTCGCCCAGAAGCACCAGGAATAATTCGGGTTTGAACTCTTTGGCTATTTTAAGGATTTCGTCATTCACCTTTCTGTCCACAGCGGCCCTGATCACCGGAGCCTGGTAGGGCGATATATACCGCGGCACTATGGCCCGAACTGCCGATTTTATCCGCGAGGCGAAAGCGCCGCGAAAGAAAGGCTTTTTACGGAAATCGAAAATGCGGACCTCGTGGCCCAGCGACTCAAGGGCCGACCGGCAATAACCTCCGACCGTCCCTAAGACAGTACTGTCTTCCGGCGCGGCTAATAGCACCCTCACATTATTTCCTCTTCTTTACGACTTTCGCAGGTACACCATAAGCTATCGAATTAGGCGGGATGTCCTCCGTCACAACGGCTCCGGCGCCTATGACGGAGCCGTCACCTATCGTAAGTCCGTCCAGTATAACTACGTTTGCTCCAATCCATACACTGTTTCCGATTTTGATGCCGCGGCCGGTCATGTGAAGGCTAAAATCTATTGAGCCGAGCTTTTCGTAATCGTGTTCGAAGGCCACCATGACAACATGGGCGGCGATGTGGACATCGTCACCTATAGATATGCCGAAATTTCCGTATAGCACCGAATAATCATGGATCGCCGATGCAGTCCCTATCTCGATCTTGCCGCCGTTGGCCTTAAGTAACGCGTAAGGATAGATCGTCGTATAACGGCCGACTTTTATCGAAGCGGTTTCACCGTTGGCTATCAGGCGTGAGCGGCTCTCCAGGATCGAATCCTCACCCAGATGCACGCGCCGCGGGAACTTCACCTCCGCCTCCGGAGAGACAAATGCGCCTTTACCGGCGTCAGTGATACCTTTTATAATGCACGACAGCCTCTTGATAAACAGTTTTAAATGCTCCATGAGCGTCCCCTTTATTGACGGCTTATCATCTTAACCATTACCGACCCGAGAACCGGTATCTTCTCTCTTATCACCTCGAGCTCTTTCGCCCGGAACGGCGAGAGCGCCTTCACGCATAAGAAATAAGTAAGTAGGAATATTGTCCCTCTGGCAAGGAAGAACGCCATGGACCATAACCTCCCAATACCGGAGAAATTAACAAAGCGTCCGAGAATATTCCATACGACAAATATTACGGCCGTCGCCGCGGCGCACGCCAGGAAGAAAGGCACAGTCGTGCCTATATAAGACCGGGTGCTGACTCTTATATCTTTATGCAACTGGTTCAGAAAATATACCGTACCCACATTCACAGCTATCAGCGTTCCCCAGGCCGCTCCCAGGAAGCCGAAGGCCTTTATGAATACCGCGCTCAATATCACGTTCAGGAATATTATGATAAGTGAGCCCATCGCCAGAAGCTGCGGCTTACCGATGGCCGCCGACACCGATGATGAGGATTGCGCGAGCGTGTATACTAGGAGTGCAAACGCCAGTACCTGTATGACAAGTACTGATTGGCCGTACCCGAACCCCATCCATATGAACATTATCTCTCCTGCCGAGATGGCCATGAATATGAATACCGGGACAGTGAAAAAGCTCAGGTACTTTACACTCCTCAAATACGCCTCGACAAGCCTGGCCCTATCGCCGAGAGCATCTATTTCGGAGAATGCCGGCATCAGCGCCGAGGATAGCACATAGGCGAACGAGCATGCGTTATAAACGATGGAACTGCCCAGTTGATAAAATGTTACCAGTCCGATGGATAGGAAACAGGATATCAGGATCTTATCGGTCTGGGCCGATATTAGGCCGGAGATCTTGGAGATCTGCATATTATATCCGAAGCTGAACAACTTCCTAAATATTAACTTGTCGAGATGGAAGGCTCTGAAGCGTATAGCCGGAATGAGCTTATGGGCGGCGATCACGTTGATAACGGCCATCACGGTGAATACTATAACATTGTTCACCATCAGGCCTATGATCCCGTAACCGCACTCCAAAAAATATACCGTTCCGGCGATATTTATCACGGACAGCCCGATCCCGATCTTATTGGATATGTCCATGCGCTGTAATCCTCCCTGGATAGCCAGGAAAGGACTCATCGCATTAGCTGCGCCAAAGAGAGCGATTCCTATCAGCAAAACTATGCCGGCTTCGTGATGAAGGTAAACTGGAACATTCAATAATTTAAGGATCGGACCTCTGAGAATGAATACCAGAGAAAAGCACATAAAGGCAAATATCGCGTATAGAGTGAAGCCCGTGTCGATAAGTCGGTTTATCTTATCATACTCGCCCTTCGTGTGAAACTCGGCTATATATTTAATAAATGACATCCCTATTCCAAAATCGAGAAGCCCAAAATAACCCGTGATAACGCCCACTATCGCCCAGACACCGAATCGCTCTATGCCGATCTTCGAGACTATATACGGGGTCAGAAAAATCGCTATCAGGATCCACCACAGCTTTCCCAATATGTTATAAGCTGTGTTCTTCATAATCTTACCGGAGATACTGCCCTGCGCTGCGTGGCTGGTCTTCATATAACGTCGGCCCCCACACCCTCGGTCTCCAGCTCCGGCAACACCGCTATAATGGCGACTATGAACCAAAAAGGTTCCATGATGCGGATGATGATGAAGGTTGCGGCGGCGGCCGAGAATAGCAATAACCCCATAAAGCCCGACAGAAACCCTATGCTAATCGCCTGCGCGAAATCATTGTCGTACATAGACGTATAGACAGAATACGCCGATCTGAATATGGCAAATAAGATAAGGCAGAAGGCCGTAAAGCCTACTAATCCCGTCTCATTCAAGACGCGCGTATACTGGTTATCTATCGTGACTCCGGCCGGTATGCCGAAGCCTAATATCGGTCGTTTCGCCCAGCGCTTAAATCCTACCTTCCATGACTCTATTCGTGTCGATGCCGATTCATCCAGACCTATCCTTGATCCCATGACCTTATAAGTCTTCCAAGTCACGAACGTATCACTTACCCGTTGGTATACAGCTTTAGGCGCGATGAGTGGAATAATAACAATTGAAGCCAGCAGCACCGCTATCATGATGATTCTGTGCTTCTTGTTGAAGTAAATAAATGCCGCCAACGCGACAAAGAAACCCAACCACCCACTCCGCGATAATGTTTGGAGAAGCGCAACCGCCGACATACCTAGAAGACATACCAGGGCCAACCGTTTTCTACCTGGCGATGCATTAAATATAAGCCCAAGCGTAAGCGACATCATGATGATAAGATATCCCGCATATGTATTCGGCTCGCCTCCCGCTCCCGACTCAAACGGCGCGCTGACTCTTCCGCTTATTGAACCACTGACCAGGGCGTAAATATTGACGATAAAGCATGTCAATAGAAGGTAAAATATATATTTTTTGGCCTGGACCACGGTCTTTAAATTATTCGTTACCATGAAGAAGATGATAAAGTACTCTATATATTTCAGAAGGTAAAAGATCGATGAACGCAGTTTTACCCTGCCTTCTATTACGGCAATAGCGCTAACGAGTACGCATATGACTATATATGACATGATCGCAGAATTAAGTCTCGTGGCTCTTAAAAGACCTAATTCTTTATTGATAGCCATTTTGGCCAGCCAACCTAAAAATATGATTATTATGAATATGTCATCAGCACGGATCTTAATCGATCTACCCGCAGCCTCGCCCGCGGTGAATTCCGGAGAGAGAAGCATCGTGAATATGAGGATTATGAGAGCGAGATCCGTATTTACGAACGATATGACGAATATCAGGCCGCCGATAAGGATCGCCGTGGAGATATTGAGCGGGATGCCCATCATAGTGAGGAGAAGCATCGTGGCGACGAAGAGAAGTATACCTACGATCGTAAACGCTACCTGGCCCTTACTGTTATTCAGCATGATATATGAGTCCTTAAACTAATAAAGGGGCTTTGACAGCCCCCGCCTTTACACATACCGCTTACTCGTGACCAAGCACCAACAGCATATCATTTATCCATTCGCTAAACTCTCGTTTTGGTCTTGTTTTCCGCTCTATTAAAAGGGCTCTCCTTCGACGCATATCCGTACCTGTATTTGTAGTAGGGATATGACATCACAGCTTCCGTTTCGGGTTGGGTGTGGTTCAGGACGACTCCCGTTATCTTCGCGCCTACGGATTCCAGCTGTATCTTCGTACGTATCAACGCTTCGCGGCTGGTCCGTCCGATCTCATATATCAGCACCACGCAGTCCATCGTGGGAGCCAGAAGGCTCGCATCGGTTACGGGCAGTACCGGGGGTGCGTCAAATATTATCAGGTCGTATCTGTTCTTCACCTTCTCAATCAGGTTCTTAACTTCCTTCGATTTCAATATCTCAGCCGGATTATACGAAAGTCTGCCGGAAGGTATGATCGATATATTATCCAAGCCGGGGGTCTTACGAATATCGTCAAAGTCCATCTCGCCGACCATTATATCCACTATACCATTCAACACCTCTTTCAGGCTGGCCGAGCCGGTAATATATTCGTTCATGCCGGGCTCGCGTTTTATGCCGAAGACTTTGTCGAGTGCTGGTCTCCTGAGATCAGCCGATACTAAAAGCGTTCTAAGACCTGATTGCGCCATAACCACCGCGAGATTCGATGAGATGCTCGACTTTCCTTCCCTCGGGCCCGAACTGGTTATTAATATCGTCTTCTGAGTAGGGTCGAGCTTTAGATTCGTCTGGATATTGCGGAATGCTTCCGCGGCAGTAGAATTCGGCTCGAAGTGCGCTATAAGATATATGGGTTCCTCTGTATCCCTATGGATATTGTCCGTAGGAAATATCCTCTCCTTAAGGTCTCTGAAAAAGCCGCGCTTCAATTTGGCCTCCCTGCCAAGCGGCGGGACTACGCCGAGCACTCTCAGCTTGACCATGCTTTCAACGTCCTCGATCGTGCTTATAGACGTATCCAGGGTCTCGACCACGAATGCTAAGGAAGCACCTAAGACAGTTCCCATCACCATACCCACTATCAAAGCCAGATGTTTATTTGTAGAGATAGGTGCCAGTGGCATAACGGCCGGATCGACCACAGATATATCGCTGACTTTCTGGGCCTCCGTTATTCTGGCCTCTTCGAGCTTTTCTCTTAGCATCGCATATAATTTTTTATTTACATCAGTCTCGCGGATAAGCCTCGCATATTCGATCTCCTTACCCGAGAATCCCTTTATCTGTGCCTCTATATCGACTATCTGCTCTCTGAGTTGTATTACCCTGGGGTGTTTCTCGGTGTATTTCTGGCTTGCCTCCGCCAGATCGAATTGCAGTTCGTTCAGCTTCTTCTCTATCGGCTCAGCCAACCTGACATCTCCGAAATTTTCGCCTATTAGCCGTATTTTATCTTCCGCTGTCTTCATCCTGTTCTCGAGGGAGGTCAATTGTTCCTCTATAAAGAGCCTCGCATGCTTCACCTGCTTGGCCTTATCTTTCAGGTTCTCCACCATATAGGTCTCGGTTACGCCGTTAGCAATCTCCATTGCCTTCTTCGCCGTATCGGCAGTCACCATAATACGGATCATATTGGTACCGCCAACCCTCTCGGTAGTTACAGCACCCTGCAGTTCTCCTACGGCCCGGTTGATATTGTCAAGATCCGATTGTTCGTTGATCATTCCCAGACGGATCGCTGTCTGCTTCATGATCTCGTAACCTTTTATGAGCTTCGTCTCGGACTCCATAACGTCGGCAGGGCTATAAAGTACCCACTCGGTGAGTAAACCCGATACGGTCTTCCGTTCTTCTATTTTGATTGTGGTGCTGGCGTCGTAGATGACGGGCTGAGTGGATATATAGATAACCGTACCTATGAGAACTGCTATAAACGTGACAATGACTACCAGCCTTCGCTTACGAAGGATACGCAGGTAGTCACGGACATTCAATTCGTATTTTGGCATCTTACTCCATAGATACTATTATGTAGAAGATATCATACAATTATAGAATTATCAAGGGCGTTAAGAGAATTGTCTTTGTTCAATTGATTAATTTGTAAGGTAGGGAAGCGCAGGGATTCAAGCGGCGGAAGGCAGTTACAAAAGTAAACGCCGCGGGAGAGCGGTAGGAGCCATGAAGGATACTTTCTCTTGTTCGCGGTTGACTGAACGCGGATTATTTGTTAGACTCGAAAGCACATGGAGACGATACTTGAAGTTAATGGCGTCACTAAGGACTTCTCCCCCGCATTCTCGCTGTCGGGACTGCTCAGCTCCGGGCTCAGACGGCCGAGCGCCACACGCGCACTCGACGGACTCTCGCTTACGCTCACCAAAGGTTCTACGCTCGGCATACTCGGACCAAACGGTGCCGGCAAGACTACCCTGTTAAAGATCATCTCGACGCTGATCCTCCCCGACAAGGGATCTGTGAAGGTCAACGGCCAGATTCTCGGGGAGAATGATGAGCGGATAAAGGCATCCGTCGGCCTCGCGACATCGGGCGAGCGAAGTTTCTACTGGCGCCTGAGCGGGCGGCAGAACCTCGACTTCTTCGCCGCGATGTACTCACTCGGTAAGAAACAGGCCGCCGAACGCATAAAAGAGCTGCTCGAGCTATTCGGCGTCACCTACCAGGATAAACGCTTCGACTCATACTCGACCGGCATGCAGCAAAAGTTCGCGCTGATGCGCGCGCTCATCCATGACCCCGAGATCCTGTTACTCGACGAGCCGACAAAGAGTCTCGACTACGCCTCATCACTCGAGCTAAGAAACTTCATTAAGGACGTTCTCGTAAAGAAGCACGGAAAGACCGTTATATTCACAACACATCACATGGACGAGGCTATCGACTTCGGCGGCATATTTATGATACTGCATGAAGGCAAGCTTTTCGCTTACGGAACGCTGGAAGAATTACGGGCGGAAACTAATTTACCTACGGCCTCACTTGGCGAAATATTCGTCCGCCTTACCGGAGGGGCGAAATAATGCTAAGAAAACCTATCGCTTTCTTAAAAAAAGACTTCCTGATGGAGTCGAGCTACGGCATGGCCTTCCTCTTTAATTTCTTCGGAATATTCGTTAGCATCCTTGGTTATTTTTTCATCGACAGGCTGTTTGGGAGCCGCATAACACCGCATCTCGAGGAATTCGGAGTCAATTACTTCTCTTATGTTTTGGTGAGCATGGCGTTCTTCGGTTACGTCGGCGTCGGGCTTGGCTCATTTTCCGATCGCATACGGGGCGAACAAATGCAGGGCACTCTCGAGGCCGTATTAGTAACTCCTACCAAGATATCGACGATACTCTTATCGCTTACACTATGGAACCTCGTCCTGGCCACGATCGACATGGCCATATACATATTACTTGCCGTATTCTTATTTAAAGTCAATTTTGCTCATACCAATATACTGTCGACGATAGTAGTATTTATTCTGACCATACTCTCATTCGGATGCCTTGGAATAATTTCAGCGTGCTTCATAATGATCTTTAAACGAGGTAACCCATTCGGATGGATAGTCTCGAGCCTCGAAGGCCTCATAAGCGGAGTCTACTTCCCCATAACGGTCCTTCCATCCTGGCTACAACTCCTCGCGCAGTTTTTGCCCATCACCTACGCGATAAGAGCCATCGAGTTTTCGGTTTATAAAGGATACACGCTTGTGCAGTTGTATAAGGAGATAGGATTTCTACTTCTATTCATCATAGTGCTTCTTCCTATAAGCCTCTGCCTGTTTAAGTACAGCATTAATAAAGCCCGGCGAGAAGGAAGTCTGGCCCAATATTAAAGATAAGGTGCACAATGGATGATTTAAAGAATAGTCTCGTCTATAAACTTCTGCGGGAGTTCAAAAACCTATTTCTGCAAATCTGGATGGCATTTTACTGGCAGATATTGCGCATCTCTACTATCTACAAAGATCATTATGAGGATAAGCGCCTCGGAATCGAGACTGGTGAATGTCAATTATGGCGTGACAACAGCCTCCACAGAGATATGATATCTCACGTACCCGCACCGTATGCCGACATGAGACGGATAATCGACTATCTTAAGATGACTCCGGAAGATGTTTTTATAGATCTTGGCTGTGGGAAAGGGCGCGCCTTATTTGTGGCGGCATCGGAGAACCTGAAGAAAGCGATAGGCGTAGAGCTGGACGAGAGATTACTGGCTGTCGCCGGACAGAATCTGCAAAACGCTAAGACACTTAATTGTCCGGTCGAGATCGTGGCGCATGACGCCGCCACATATAACATCGACCTGGGTACCGTATTCTTCTTTTATAACCCCTTCGGTCATAATACCATGGCAAAGGTTCTCGATAATATAAAATTCTCCCTGGAAAAATCTCCAAGAAGAGCGCACACGGTCTACTACTGTCCTCAATATCGATATTTGTTTGATGAGGCCCCCTGGCTTGAATTCGAAACCGAGCTCAATAATGGCAGGACGGTGATTTGGAGGAATAAGAAGCCTTGAAGGTTAACGACTGCAGGCCATACGCGATAAATAATGACGCACTCTCACTTGAGATGCCGGAATACGCAGATTATGCGACATAACGATCCGAGACGGAAATATCGTCCTGAATAAAAAGACTAACTTCCCCCACGCGCCCTTTTGGGCAGATAAAAACGCAAAATATGATATTTTATAGCTACTTCTACCGTCTTTTACACTTTTCAGTACCGCTCTATCTATAGCCCCAAAATATTTTGGCCTTACTTTCTCTATCTCTGAAATATCAGATCCCGAAACCGTCATGGCATGCTTAAGGGCTGCATATACAATAAATTTAAGGCCCGATCTGTCGCACTCTTCCCTGACAATATTCCAATCTATACGGTTACCGTAGAATTTTATTAACTCTATAATATCGGAGACCATCGCGGGTTTATCGAATGAATGGTGCAGTCCGTGATATGCGGAGTATATGACGAGATGCTCGGGCGAAAGCGCGCGCGTCGGGATACCGTTGATCTCTGTGTCGCCTGAAGACTGCCAGACCCTGCCCATATCAAATTTCTCGACCAGAGCGTCGAGCGGCCACGTAGAATTTATTAGATGCCAATGTATGTGAACAGCCGGCTTCGTTCTGTCATTGGCAAAATACATGATACTGTTAACCGGACACGGTGCGCAATTATTGAGAAAATCTTTATACTGTGGCGGCTGGCTATATCCTAAGGCGCATAAAATTGCATCTGCGCCGGCAAGGTCTTTCTTATCTATAAGAATATCTATATCCGTCATCAGCCTTGCGGCAATGTCTCCATAGATCTTCTCTGCAAAAAAAATCCCTTTGAGGATTATCGTCGGAATATTAAGGCCGTCAAATCCGGAGATCACCTTCTTTGCCTGCTCAAGCATCATGATGCTCTTATAAGAACTTATGTAGTGACGATTGTCCTGTAGCGCTTCGCCTCCACTGGACGCTGTCATTGCGAGAAGGCTGTCGTCTTCACATTGTCCGATGACGCAATTTCGATTTTTAGATTGCTTCGTCCGCCGCTGAAACAATGGCGGACTCGCAATGACGACCATCCCGTCTCTCTTTTCTATTCGTCTAAGGATCACAGATATTAAAAGATACGGCCATTTACTGAGCGGTAGGAGAGATGCATAAAGAAGATTGGCAAAGCGCGGAATCTTTTTATCTAATCGTAGCACCCCGGTGCGATTCTCGACTGACACAACCCTTCCGAGTATTGCTTCCGGATACACCTCCCCATCCGGAGCAAGCGAAGAGTCTCCCTTAGTCACTATAGAAATTATTGCTTTATTCACTTTTTTTAGCTTAATAACGCGGTGTATTACCATCTTTCCGGCGGGTGTGCGAAATAGGACTATGTCGGCGTATTCGATATTCCGGAGTTCGATGGGTTCGGCACATACGATATCGCCGTCCCTGATGAAGGGGTACATACTTGCGCCCGTGGCCTTAAAGCGGATAGAGCTCCCTTTGCGCAGGATCTCTTCCGTGAGCTCTAAGATAGTCGAGCTATCGGACTTCATATATCTTTATCGATCAATTCCAGGACGCGTTCGTCGGGAAGGAAACCGAGCTCATAGGCCGGAATGTCGCTGACAAGTTCAGACAAAAATTGTAGCGTAAATTCCATGCCCTTATCGCTCCAGAATGGCGGGAAGGAACAGCTTATAAAGCGGGAGACGGCATCTGCGGGTGAAAGCTTCCGGATCTTATTGTCTTTGGCATGTTTTATAAAGAAGAGTTTTTTTAACGGCGCATGGTCCGGGCAACACTCATCGATCTCTCCATGCCACGGTGTTCCGTAAATAAAATATTCACTGCCCATTTTTCGTATAACGGTTCTGTCGTCATTAAGGATTTTGGCTTGCGCAGCCTTCATGGCAATTTTCGCCATCGTACTCTTCCCGCTCCCAGAGACACCCACAAAAAGGAGCCCATCTCCACCCATCTTCATGCCACATCCATGAGCCATGATACCTCTGCCGGCGGCCAGAAGGTTTACCATTAAAACTTCATCGAGGGGGTATTCGAGAGGCTCACAGATATTATCCGCTATTTCTCCGAGAAAGATATCGCCTGATTTGAAATCCTCATCTATCACCGCTACTTTATGAGGAAGTTTTCCGAAATCCCGGGAGTAGAAACTGAAGATATGGCTGGCGTTGTCACGGTTCAGGCGCCACGTAAGACCTGAATCGAAAACCAACCTACCGGATATATACTTGGCTATATTTTTTTCCGGACCATGAACGGACAGAACGATATCAGGTTCCGATATACCGGTGAATCCGCTATAGGATTCGTCAATCCTGAATTTCATATGGCTGGGCCCAGATACCAGAATCGAGGCACCGCCGATATTAAACCGAACATCTGCCCCAACACAAATATTACTCAAGGGCAAGAAAATATCCCGCGTTCAAACTATATGCTATCACAATAATTACTATGAGCCCCGCGTCCTGTTCGGGCAGGTTCCAAGGCTTCTGCATCTGCCGCTACTCTTGTTACTGCCCGTAGCTCTTTTGCAATTAGCTAATACCGCGTCCTCCGGTGTCAGGAGCACCTTTTTAACGCTGGGCTTTTGATAAGATTTCTTCTTCATTTGACATACCTCCCTTTGTGTTACCACTTCCCGCCCCAAACTTCCGCGCCCTTAATTGGGCCACATCACACATATTTTCTGATATGCTATAGATATCTCCGTTCTCCAGAAATCCCCATCCGGGACACTGGTTGCAGATAAAAGTCATCTTACAGCCTCTGCACTTATAATCACCGGGGGCTTTCTCGACCGAAACCGCACTGCACATCTCAACCCATGCTTCACGGAATGAGTGCTTACGCAGATCGTAGCTGAACGTTCGCATCATATCGCAGGGCCTGAGATAACCGTACGGATCGATATGAAATGAATTCTTCCCGGCGCCGCAGGTAAATAGCCTCCCATTCTGCGATGGCTCCCATGGATGCTTACAGACCTCACGCCAGGCATCGAGCTTCTTCTGGTCTGAACCATCGAGCGCCACTGCATCCTCAGGCGAAAGCCTTACATCCCACGGATCCTTCAATCCGGTTAACTTCGGGTGAAGCATCGCATCAAACCTGAATTCGATGCCCATGCCTTCGGACCATTCCTTCATCTGAGATACCTCGTGGTGGTTTAATGCCATGGCCATTGTCTTTAATTTTAACGGTAGTTTTCTGTCGAGAATAAGCTTTATCCCGGCCATGCAGGATTCAAATGATCCTGTGACCCCCGTAATCTTTTCATATATTTCTTTGGTCGCGCCGTATACGCTGACTTCTATAGAAAAAGGCGGATATTTACTCAGATGATCCAATATCTCAGGAGTGACTAATGTCGCATTGGTAAATAGCGTGATTAGAAAACCCTTCTTTTTTGCATACATATAGATATCTAAAAAGTCGGGTCTCAATAGAGGTTCCCCGCCGGTTATCAGTAGCCAAAGACATCCTGCTTCGGCGATCTCGTCCAGTATACGGCATATTTCGTCATAGCTTAGCTCCCGCTTAGACGGGTCATGACAGCAATAACATTGCACGCATTTTAAGTTGCAGCGCTGGGTCAGCTCTATCGTCCCATCAATCGGGATGTTCTTTTCTAACACTTTGGAGTGAATCGAATTACTGAATGCGGTGTAGGTTTCCTGCGGAACGGAGTGAACGCGCTCCATCTCAACTCTCTTTTATACTGCCGGTCTCTGCCAGGCTCTTAACGAAATTCTGCAGATCCTCTTCGGCCTCGTCCGGAGTCACATCAAATTCATCCGCGATTGTTTTATGTATCTCAACGGTTGTACGATGGCCGTCTATCAGCTCCCATATGCGTCCGCCCACCTCGTTCAGCGCATATATGCTCTCAAGATCGGCCGCGTTCTTACGGATCGGCACCAGCACAAATTCATCCGCGATCTTCCGAAATACTACGTCGGGACTTTTAGAATAGACTTTAGTCATTGGCGGTGCCTATTTTGTCAGCGTTTTAGAAGCCACGTGAGTAAGTGTCTTAATAGCCGTAATGTCACCGGTGATCGCCAGGATCGGGCCTGATATTTCCGTGGCCAGCCAATTAAGATCGGATATAGGTTTCTTCGGCACGAATACCACATCTCCGGAGTCGAGCTTGATATTCTGGCTTCCAATTCCTCTTAATGCCATATTGGCGCTGGCCCTTATAATCCTCGGGTTGCCTGAGAACATGCCCTTTATGACTATCATGCTCGATGCCAGAGAACTATCTTTGAAGCCCTGCGCCATAGCAACAGCTTCGAGCACGCTCTCCGTGCCGGTGACCTGGTATACGCCGGGGTACTGAACCTCTCCTAGGACAATGACTCTCTTACCGCCCAGACGCCTGATCGATATCGTTACTTCGGGATATTTTATAAATGTTTGCAGCTTTTCTGTTATCACCTTATCAAGCTGGGGGATCGTCAGGCCTTCTACCTCTATGTCCTCGATAAGAGGAAACGATATCCTACCATCCGGTCTTACAGTGACATCCTGCGACATATCCGGGTTCTGCCAGATGAACACAGATAGGACGTCCTCGGCGCCTATAGTATACTGGGGTTTCAGCGTCCTCTTTCCCCTATTGGCCAACGTCTCCTGGTTCGTCTTTTCGGACGCTATCTCACCCCTGGACTCCGGAGCGGATTTATTAAGCTTCTCATTTATCTTCTTGTCCCTTTCGAGCAGGTTATTAGCGGTATCGAATTCCTTATCCGCCTGTTTAAATTTGCCATCGTCATAGTATTTCACGCCTTTTTCATAATGTTTTTTGGCGCCTTCCTTCATAGCGGCGCTGTTATATCTGCACCCGCCGAGCATCAGGACGCTTAGCGAAAATATCATTACTATTTTTAATTTATTATTCATACTGTTCCTTATAACAGATTCTTCCCTAAAGGGTCTACGACCCGTTAGGGTCGGAGACGATCGGCCGTTGGCCTCCCTCAGAATGACACGCTACTATAAATGTGCCTCGCGCGCTTCCCATGCATTCGGCTCGTTATTGACCGTGCCCATAAGGGCCTCCGCTTTAGCCTTGGCTTCCTCCGCCTTAGCCTTCGCATCGAGGGCTTCCTGCTCCTTTTTAGTCAATTTCACCGGCTCGGCCTCTTTTGCCGCGACCACCGCCTCTTCGGCCTTTTGCTTAGCTTCTTCGACTATCTTTGCCGCTTCGGCCTTAGCGATTTCCGCCTGAGACTTAGCCTCTTCGACCAATATTTTCTGCTTCGCAAGCTCTTCCCTGGCCCTTAGCACATCTTCGTTAATCTTCTCAAACTTATCCGCCATGTCGGTAGCGGAGGTCTCATAGCGTTTTACCGTATCCTTAAGCTGGATATTCACATACAGGGCATACCCGGCGAACACCGCCGCGATAATAGCCAATAATATCGTATTTACTTTATTCATTTCTTTTTATACCCTTACTTCCAATTTATTTGATCGGGGTCTTAATATACTTATCTTCCTGCTTAACACAATTATCTATATATATTACCGGATTGCTCGCCAGGTTTATACGTTTCGGCTGTTTCACTTCTTTGCCGTATGAGTCGATTATTATGTCAACGACAGGTCTGGATATCAGTTCCTGGTCGCGCTTTACAACAACGCCTATCTCTTTAGTGTTTAATTGCACAAGCGTCTCAATGGGAAATATTCCGAACGCTTCTATTAACGCCTTTATAACCTTAGAGGTAAACAGCTTCTTATTCTTCAGTATTATCCTGATAGTGTCTATGGATGTATATTTGGTCCTGTATGGGCGGTTGTGCATAAGCGCCTCATATACATCAGCGAGCCCTATGACCTCGGCGTATTCGTTAATCTCATCTGATACCAGCCCTTCCGGGTATCCGGAGCCGTCGGCCCTCTCATGCTCCTGTTTTACGGCGTCGAGTATCTTCTGGTTAAGACTTGGGTCTATCTTACTCAACGTGAGTGCGCCCTCGTTCGGATGAGTCTTTATCTTGTCGAAATCTTCTTCACTGAAAGAATCCGGTTTGTTCAATATATCTTGATTTCTTGACCCTATATCATGAACGAAAGCCGCGATACATAGCTCAAACAAACGATTGCGTTCGTACCCGAGCCCCAGCCCCACAACAACCGACATTATAGTGATATTGACCACGTGATAGAAGAGCATATCTTCCGGTTTAGGATAATTCCTGAGAACTATAAGAAGCAATTCATCGCTTCCGGAGGATAGGGACTCGAGCATTTTTTCGACGAGCGGATGAATTTCTGCGGCCAGATTCCTTTTAGTGCCGGGGCCGGATTTATATATCTCCTTCGCCTTCTCCAGAAGATCATTATAAAGATTCTTTATGTTGGGGGTCGTTGGCCGTTCCTTCTCGAGTTCCACATTCATTGCCGGTGAAAGCTTAATGCTCGACTGATGATGGCGGATGTCTGTTGATCTTTTTATAACGGCCTCCGCGGCTAATATCTCTTCGGGCGGCCTCGTATCCTCTTTTATACCCTTAGGAAGCGGCACATCTTTAGACTGCTCATGTTTCTTAAATAAATTCGACAGCTTTATCATGCGTGGACCTTCTGCCCGGCATAACGACCGGGCGCACCTTGGGGTGTTAGAGATGACGGCTGATATAGATTTTCCATGTCGGGTTTCGGCAGATCCATATCCTCATTGATATCTATTATGGCCTTTCTATCGATCACATTTTGGTTATTACTAAACCCCACCAGAAGGGCAAGATCACAAATAGTGTTGATACGCCTGGGAACCCCGTAGGAATGCAGATATATCTCGTGGTATGAGTCGTCTGTGAATAATTGTCTCTTAGCGCCTGCTATAAGCAAACGATGATTTATATAATTCTTAGTCTCGGCTTCGCTCAATCCGTTTAAATGATAACCTGCGGCCATTCTTTGCACTAAGTGCTGCATCCCCGTAACCATCTGTTTTAGCTCAGGCGCGCCTAAGAGTATTATCGTGAGCAGAAATGCCGCATCGAGTTGATAATTTAAAAGCAGTCTCATTTCTTCAAATATATCGATATTATGAATAGACTGGGCTTCGTCTACCACAAGCACGGTATGTTTTCCGGAATTATGGTTTGCGAGAATGGTCTTATTCAATGCATGGGATATATCTAGTTTGTTCTTAGGTATTTTGTCCACTCCGAGCTGATAGATTATCTCCCGAAGGAATTCTCTGACTGTCAGGTGGGGATCAAGTATGAAGACGGATTGGTACTTATTTTCCTGCTGGAGCTCTTTCCTTATGACGCGGCTTAGAAGGGTCTTACCGCAACCGTATTCGCCGGTCAGTAGGGCCGCGCCCTTATGTTCACGCACCACATAAAGCATACGCGCCATAGCCTCTTCATGCTTCTGAGAATAGTAGATGAATTTAGGGTCTGGCGTATTTTCGAAAGGCTTCTCTGTTAATCCCCAGTAGGCAGTATACATTTTTCCTGGTTTTAACTAGTTTCGGCGCACATTTATTATAATATATCTGAGTATGAAGTATATCTGCGACGATTGTAAAAGTCAATAGGCGCTACGATAGTGTCTTAATCTCATCCAGGAGGCCCTTATCGTCAAAGTACAAGTATATGCGAATACCCTTAAAGAATGTAGAGCCGGCCGGTTTGTACACCCACTTTTCACTATTGGTGACGGAGTCGTTATTAGCTATTACCGGATCCCCATACCTGCGCCTGATATCCTCTTTGGCCATGCCCTTTTTAATATCGCCATCATCCACAGCCGACTTCACGCGGTTAAATGACTTTGTCTCTCCGTCGTAAGCAGAGCTTATGTCGGCCATCGATCTACCGACCTTAATGAGCGTATCGAGCCCCTCGGCATATGCGCCCGAAAATGATACCAAGGTCATAATTATTACCCAAAACGCTATCTTACTCATCGGCTATTCAATAGGTATCGTAAGCGTTACTCCTGCCTTAAGACGGTTCGGATCCTTAATCTTATCCTTATTGAATCTGTATATGTTCTTCCACTTACGGCCATTGCCATATACTTCCTCGGCTATCTTCCAGAGGGTATCGCCCTTCTTTGTAACATACTCTTTGGTCGAGACCTTAGTCTCTGACTCTATGGTCTCTTCCTTCTCGACCATATACTTGCCCTCTTCGACGGCTTTAGCGCCCGACTCCTGCACCACTTCAGGATACGGTATCATAACCTCTTCGACCTCGGCCACCATAAATTGCGCGTTACGGTCCTTCTGCATGCCTTCCAGATCTGTTACCGGCGCTATGGCATCGAGCTTGCCGCGGCTGATGATCTTAATGCGCTCGTCCGTCACACCCTGGTCGAGCATAGACTTTTTAACGGCAAGCCCCCTGTTCTTACCCAGCTTATCGTTATACTTTTCGCTCCCCCGGGCATCGCAATTACCGCTTATTAATATGCTCGCTTCTTTATTACGCTTTAAGAGATCGGCCGCATTGGCCAGTATCTTTGATGCATCATCTCTTATGTCGGACTTGTCATAATCGAAATAAATTTTCACGTTCTTTATTATCTTTTTAACGAGCAGGGACGGCCTCATCTCTTTCGGCTTCGGAGCCGGCAGTTCCTCTTCCTTGTAATCGAAAATTATCTTATAGACATAAATGTATCCGCCATTGCCCCATATCTTAGGTGAAGTGGCCGCGGGCTTTTTCGGCATCCACCAGTATCCGCCCCGCTCGGCATCTCTTACGGGCGCAGGCTGGGCGCCGCTGGTTCCCCACCAGATAAACTTCTCCTGTAGTTTCTGCACATCCTTGGCTCGACTCTCCTGACGGGAGAGCTGTTCCACGGCCATGGCCGAGCTTATCATTAAGGCTACGAGAACCATAACAGACAGAACCCAAAGGCTGATCTTATTTAGTCTCATATCGTCCCTCTTTCGTTATTAATGTCATTATCTGTCGTACCACGTAAATTCTTATGGTAGTATAAGCGTAAATCATTCGTTATTCAAGAAAAAACAGTTTCATTTGGATTTATGGGCCCCCTCGCCCTGGCATCTCTGAGATCTTTTAGGATTATATTCACTTTTTCAACAGGTATAGCAAAGCCTATGTTTTGGGCATTCTGGACCACGGCGAAGCTTATCCCTGCCAATTCTCCGTCCAGATTTAATAACGCTCCCCCCGACGAACCCTGATTTATCGAGGCATCCGTCTGGATAAGGTTAGTGATGGTGTTTTGGGCGCCGGGCGCCGAAAAACTGCGATTAATTCCACTGATGATTCCCGCTGAAACGGAATTCTGTAAACCGAAAGGATTACCGATAGAGATGACCGTCTCGCCTATGATGACATTCCTTGCCAGGCGGACGCTCTTAAGTTTTTCGGGAGGGTTAATTTTTATTATTGCCAGGTCCAGCCTCGGATTAATGGCCTCGAGCGAAGCCTCGCAAACTTTACCGTCGGATAATATTACGTAGACACGGCTTGCCATATTCACAACATGCGCATTGGTCACGATCAGGCCGTCTTTCGCTAATATGACACCTGAGCCAACACCGTTAAGTTTCATGGCGCCGAAGAGAACGCTCTGATATGGGACAAAGAATTTATCAAAGCTTCCCCCGTATTGGCTCCAATAGGGATGGCCCTCGAGAGAGACGATCCTCTCCGTGCTTATATTGACGACGGAGGAACTGCATTCTTTAATGACTCTGACGATGGGCGTACTGCGTGAGCTGTGTAAAAGAAATATCGCGGGGACTGTCGGAAGAAACACCGCAATGGCAAGAACCAACACGATCTTTTTTATCGGCATCTGATATGGTCCCGGCTGGACTGAAAAAAATTCTATTTCAGTATCTTTATCGCCGCCGCTTCTTTCGACTTATCGCTCTTGACCGTATAATTGACTTGGACTTCCTGGTCCTTCTTTACATCGTTCAGAGTCAGAAATTTACCGGCCGAATCATACACGACTGCGAGCGTCTTCACAATAAATTCGTTTGAATTACCGGCGCCATCGACGATAACTATCCTCGACTTAGGCCTGGTCAGCATATCCGCAGGCGTCACGCTGGCGACCTTGCCGTTAACAAAGCCTGTCGCTCCGGTATTGAGCGTCACTTCCTTAACTATTATCTTCTCGACAACCGGCGCTGGAGCAGGAATCTTCTGCTGGGCCTGGGGCTGTGTCTGAGCTTCAGGTTGTTTATCTTCTCCGGCATCGGCAAATGCTAAGGATACTGCCGCAGTAAGTATTAATAGGGATAGAAACATTTTTTTCATAACATGGGATCTCCTCTTTTCCGATATTGTATTACAAACGTTCTGAAATATCAAGTCTAACCAGGTTAGTCTAATCTGTTCGAACGACAAGCGAAGGCACCACCCAAAAGTAAACGCCTGACTGAGAGACGAAACTGGCGCGCCTGGGCAGAATCGAACTGCCATACATGGCTTCGGAGGCCATTGCCTTATCCGTTAGGCCACAGGCGCGTTCTTTCAATATATCACCATTGGGGGTGAACTTCACTTATTTATTGATTATCGCTGCAAAATACGTATAATAAATATAATGATTTTAAGGGGGTGAGATAGAATGAAGCGTTTAATGAGTTTAGTTGTGGTGCTTATGATCGGTGTGACCATGTGCGCCATCGCTGCCGATCAGGATAAGAATAACCCTGTAAGCACTGTGGTTTCTGCCACTGCAGATACTACGAAGAAGGTCGGGACAGCGGCCGGTGATGTTGTAGGCACCGTTTCTGATACTGCCGCAAAAGCTACCAAAGACGTAACCGGAGCAACCGGCGATGTCGTTCAGGCCGTCTCTGATACTACGGAAAAAGTAGCTGGAAGTTGCTCTAAGTAACTATAGCTTCAAAACTATAAAAAAGGATAGCGTTCACACGTTATCCTTTTTTATTTCTCCGTATCCCATGTATAGCGCTATATTTTTCCCTTAAGCAGTTTCTTTATCCGAATAAAATTATCGGTAAGCCATCCGAGAACGATAACTTCCCTCTTAGTTTGTATAAGGGACTTGGACGGAGTCCCCCAGACGACCGAGCCGTCTGCCAGATCGCCCAGGACACCGCTCTGCGCGCCTATCATGGCATTATTCCCGATCGTTACATTATCCCTGATACCGACCTGTCCGCCCATGGTGACATTATCTTTTATGGTAACACTTCCCGATATTCCGGACTGCGCAGCCATAATAAAGTTCTTTCCTATCTTTATGTTATGGGCTATCTGGCATAAGTTGTCAATCTTGGCGCCGGCCCCCACAACAGTATCGCCCAGAGACCCCCTATCTATTGTGGAATTGGCCCCGATCTCGACATCATTCTCTATTATCACCCTGCCCAGCTGAGGAAACTTATAGATTTTATCTTTTTCTCTCACATATCCGAATCCATCGGCGCCCAGAACGACACCGCTATGCAAAACAACCCTATCTTTAAGCACGACGTTATCGTAAAGCGTCACATTCGGATGGATGTGGCAAAATGACCCTATCGAGCAATTCTTCTTTATTACGGCGTTGGCCTCTATAATGGTATTGTCCCCGATACTGACATTACCACCTATTCGCACACCGGCATCTATCCAGACATTATTACCTACCTTCGCTGAAACCGATATGGTCGCGGATGGATCCGTAAAAGCCTCTCTCCCTGCCGGCTTATTCATAAAATTATATAATAATAGAAATGCCAGCTTCGGATTATCCACTCTCACGAGCGGCTTCATCGCGGCTCTGGTAGACTTCGATGTAAGTACACATGACGCCCCGGACTTCTCCGCAAAACCGAGCTTCTCATCGTCGGTAGCGAATATCAGGTCTCCGGCATTCGACGTCTCTATGCCGCTTAAGCCCGTAACATCCGCATCACCATCACCCTCGACGACACCGTGTATGAGCATAGCCAATTCTTTTATCTTCATTTTTTATATCCTCCGCTGTAATTAGCCTACTGCGCCAAAAAAATTATACAGAATAAATACGCTACTTTTCGAGTCTCCTTAGAAACTCGGCGTTAAACTTATAACCTAAAAATTGCGCTTTACGCACATCCTCCCTGCTCTTAACGTATTCTCCTTTAAGAAAATAAGCCATTGCCCTGTTAGCATAAGCCGATGCATTATAAGTGTCTATCCTTATCGCAGTATCGAAGTCCGCGATAGCCCTGTCGAGATCGCCTTTACCTGCATACACATTACCGCGGTTGTTATATGCCGACACATTACTCGGATTAATTTTTATCGCTTTGGTAAAATCTATCGCAGCCTTGTCCGGATCGGAGATGCCTGCATAGGCGTTTCCTCTATTATTATAGCTTACGTCATCGGGACTTATTTCTATCGCTTTGGTAAAATCTATGATGGCAGTTTCAAAATCGCCCTTAGAGGCATACGCGAAAGCGCGCGTATTGTAGGCGGTGACATTCGTGGGATCTATTTTTATGGTTTTCGTAAAGTCAATGATGGCCCCTTCGGTATCGCCTTTGGATGCATATGCAAAAGCGCGCGTATTGTAGGCGGTGACATTCGTGGGATCTATTTTTATGGCCCGGCTAAAATCGGAAATGGCACTATCAAAATCGCCTTCATGGGAATAAGCATGGCCGCGATTCATGTAAGTTGAAGCATCTGCATTCACTATTTCGGACGCTCTTTCAAAATATGAAATTAACTCGTCGCTATCATCTGCGTAGCAATAAACGCGTTCGGACATGACTATTATAGTCAACATCGTAATAATGATTAAGCCGGCTATGGCCCCAAAGTTCCGGTTTATCACTTTCATCCGTTATCATCCGATCTTATTATTTCGCCCTGCCGTTTGTCGGGAGTTGTGAAAACTATCTCTTTCCAGTCAGGATAGTATTTATTTACGGCATCCCTTAAGGAGTGTGCCCTGGTCTGCACATATTCCTTGTTCGTCATAAAACTGTAACCTTTTTTGTCTTTCCAGGCGCATACGGCGTGTGCAATTTTTAAATTCTTAAATTTTATTATAACTATGTCGCAGTGAACACCCATCCTTGATAAAAGAGACTGGCTGAGAATGGCAAAATCCATGCAGCTGCCCCGTTTTAAATTCATGGTCTCCTGCGCGCTCTGCCATGGCGTAGGTATCTGCCATTCGTAAGTGAACTCTTTTGACAGCCACTTGGCGACGTCATTCGGTGACTGTATATCCGATCGATCCTTCTCGACATCAGAATAGCCCATATGATATGACAAGAGAATTATCGAGATCGCCGCGATAAGAATCTTTGTTATGCGCATTATCACCTACCTATTGTCATCCGATTTGATAACCTCTCCGTATTTACCATCGGGTGTAGTGAAAACTATCTCTTTCCAGTCCGGATAGTATGCGTCTAACGCGCCCTCCAGAGATTGCGCTCCGGTCTTCACGTATCCTCTATTCGTCATAAAACTGTATCCCCCTTCATCCATCCAGGTACATACAGCGTGTGATATTTTCAGCCCTTTAAACCTGATCACTATTATGTCGGAACGTATACCTATATCGGCCAATAGCGACTGGCTCAGCGTGGCAAGATCTTTACAACTTCCCCGCTTCGACTCTAAGGTCTCCTCGGCAGTATGCCATTTAGATGCTATCCGCCATTCGTAGGAATATTCTTTTGAAAGCAGTTTGGCAATATCCTCAGGCGTCTTTATTTTTGCGCGGTCTTCATCCATGCCGCACATTGCTATGCCGCATGTCGATAGCATCACCAGAATAGCTATGATATATATTTTTACTATGCGCATAGATTTTTTATGCCCTCCGCGACTTTCTTTATGGAGCTCTCGGGGGTAGATGCCCCCGCTGTAATGCCTACCGACCCTGCCTCTTTAAACCATGAAGGCCTGATCTCGCCCGGCGAGTTCACCCAATACGTCCTTCTGTTAAGTCGGCGGGATATCTGATAGAGACGTTTTGTATTTGCGCTGGATCTCGATCCGACCACCACCACTACGTCATTCTCGGCGGGTAGTGTCTTCGCCTGACTCTGTTTCAATTTCGTTGGATCGCATATGGTATTTTTAAAGGCAACGTCACCGATATATTTTTTAATGCGCGCCACTATTTCCATCACCTTCGACTCTTCCTGCGTCGACTGAACTACTATACCGACGCCCTTGATGCGGTGGAGCCTTTTGAGTTTTACATCTGCGAGAGAACTGATGATGATCGGCTTTTTATTTAACTGCCCGACGATACCACGCACCTCGTCGTGCTCCTTATCACCTATTATTATGACCATCCTGCCCTCATCTTCCAGTTTCTTCGCGATCGCGTGTATCTCTTTGACCATCGGGCACGTGGCGTCGATGATATTATATCCCGCGCTTCGGGCGCCGGATATGGTGCCGGCCTGTGCGCCATGCGCGCGTATAAGGAGGGTTCTGCCCCGGCCCGGGCCGAGGGATTTAATTTTCTTCACGCCTGAATCTTTCAGCTTACCGACGACCACCTCGTTATGGACGATATCACCGAGCATATAGACTTCACGTCCGCTCCGGGCGGCTTTCATGGCGATCTGTATGGCGCGCCTTACACCGAAACAGAAACCTGCGCTTTTCGCGATATTGATCTTCATTCCGCCATCCTATCGTTTAATCATTATACTACGGCTTCTTATCCCGTGCCAGGGCGGCGAAGATCAATCCGGCTAAGCAAACCAACATGCCAAATTTAAAAGCCGCGTCAAATCCTGCCGCCAAAATTTCCGGACTGTTTTTAGCCGAGGCCATATTTATATGCATCGACTCGGCCTGAGCATACACCTTCTTTATCAGAACCAATGGCAGTACGGCTAATCCGAAGACGCCGCCCGTGGAGTTGATTATCTTATAGACGGCCGAGGCCATACCCTGCTTATCCGATGGAGCTTGTATCATAACTAATTTGTTATTCGCCGGCAAGAAAGATCCTATTGCTATGCCGGATAGCACCAGCGAAGGCATGATGCTATGTATGGGTGAGCCGGCGGCAAGCCTTGATAGAATAAAGAACGCGATCGTTGTCATGGCTATAGCTATGGTGCATATTACCCTGGAGCCGAACCTGTCCGATAAAATCCCTGCTATGGGCGCAAAGATTATAACCATCAATGCCGGTATCATAAGCAGAAGTCCGGCCGACATCATGTTTATACCCCGGACCATATTTAAATAAAAGGGCAGTAAAAATATCAACCCCATATACACAAAGACGACGCAAAATGCCGAAGCGGTGGCAAACGTAAAATCGCGGTTTAAGAATAGCGGCATGTGGAGTATCGGATTCGGCGTACGGATCTCCTGTAATACAAATAAAAACAGTGTAATGGCGGATATTAAAAAACACAAAATTACAGATTGGTTTCTCAACCCCAGACTTGAGATCGAATTGATGGCGTAGATGAAAGCGGAGAGCGATATAAACGCCAGGATCGCGCCTATAAAATCTATACGGCTATCCGCGGCTTGCCGCTGTTTCGACGGGATCATCTTAACGGCCAGGACTATCATGCATATGCCTATCGGAATATTTATATAAAATATCCCCCGCCATCCCAGATAATTATTAATGCCCCCGCCTAATAGCGAACCGAGACAAAAACCCGCCCCCTGAGCCGTCGCCATTAGGCCAAGGGCCCTGCCGCGGATCGACGGCGGCAATAAAACCATAACCAGCGCGATCGCCATAGGGCTGAACATCGCTTCCCCGATGCACTGATAAACCCTTAGACCTAAGAGGATGTTCAACGTAGGCGCGATACTGCAGAAGAAAGTTCCTGTGACAAAAATTACGAGTCCCGTTACAAATATCTTCTTATATCCTATTATATCTCCGAGCTTCCCGAACAAAAGTACGGTGCTGGTCACCACCAGCAGATACGCCAGCGGCACCATCGAGACATGCGCTATCGTGGCTGTAAAATATTTCGCGATCGAGGGCAATGAAATATTGACCAGGCTATAGTCTATGCTGAACATGAAGACCGTTATCGAGGCCAGGGCTATCAGCCATTTCTGTCGGGCGCTGTCCATGATCGTATAATCGTCCATAAACCTCCGGATCTTTATTTACATTTTAAAATGCAGATTATAATAATTATACGTAAGTAGCGCGATATCTGAAATAAGTTTTTTTGCGCTAACCGCAGTCTTATCCTTATGTTTGATCAAAACGCATATTAAAAAATCACCATTGGGACTGAATACAATTCCCACATCATGGCAGATATGTTTTTCCAAGCCCGTCTTATGGGCGATGCGCATGCCGTCTTTGGGCAGTCTTTTCGGTATGCGATCGTTTATCTTCTGTTGTTCGAGCAATTTCAGACATTGTGTGGATACGCCTTTATTTAAGAAATCCTTGCAATATAATCTCCTCATGAGATAAGCCATGTCCCGGGCGGTGGTATAGTTCTCTCTTCCCTCTTTTCTTTCTTCAAAATCCATCATCTTTCGTAAAATGTTGGTGTTCCTTAAACCAATCTTTTTAAAATATGAATTCAATACATCAAACCCCAAGCAATCTATAAGGGCGTTTGCCGCAGTATTATCGCTCTCTGTTATCATGGGCTCGAATAATTCTTTTATCGTAAATTTACAACCCGCGGATCTGTTCCCCAATACTTTTGAACCGGCCACCCTATCTGAAGGCCTGATATTTACTACGTCCTCGAGCTGGATCTTTTTATCCTGCGCGGCGTAGAAACATGAGAGCAATATGGGGACCTTTACTAAGCTTGCCGAAGGAATGGGAATGTCCTCGTTAAAACGGATCTGCCTGAGGGAACCTAAATCTTCTATGACAACGCAGACGATGCCATTAAAGTGCTCTATCCTATCCTCTAATGTCTTCCTTAGGCTTAGCCACGCCTTTTCCTTCTTTTCCGATAGGATCTTATCCATCACGATCTGCCGGCGATGATCTCTATAGCCCTTATAAATAAAAAATGAGCCTATGCCAAAAACTATTAGGAAAGCTAAAAATAATATTATCTTGGTTTTCATTTTATCACTTGTTTTATTGGGACTGTTGCGAAATGCAACTTCCGTCATTCTGAGGGAGGTCATCGGCCGACCGAAGAATCTATTTACCGTCGAGATTCTTCACTTCGTTCAGAATGACGCGGAGTTGGGTATTTCGCAGGCAGTCTCTTATTATACCATCATGTCGAAAAAATGTATCATGCGGGTTATTCTTTTCGCTTCAGTACGTATATAAAACTATCCGACTTCGGTCTATATTTGATCACCTCAGAATCCCAGACATAGACACTGTTATTGCGCGAGATCATATCTATAACGCCCACTATATCATAATACCTCTTCTGATAAGCGTGCATCCATTCAAATAGCGGATATGCTATAGCTTTATTTATATATCTGTTAAACCATGACGTGCTTACATTCACATATACCAGATAGTCCGCATTGGCCGATTCGACCTGCTTTATAAAATTCTTCTGCAAATTTAAAACATACCGAGTCTCTTCCATGAGCGGATACACATATATGTAGCTGATCGGCGAGAACCTATTTAAGTAATAAAATATCTGGGGCTCCGAGCCAAACACCACGACGCTCTTACTGCTATCGGAATGTTTTTCGATATACTTAGCTATCTCCATCGTCTCGACTATAGGGGATGTTATATAGATATCATTTACGGCTTCTGCGGTATCCATCTTAAATAAGAATTTCCTCTGATGAAATATCGAAATGCCAAAGAGGAGGATAAATAGGGTGGCCATAATCGACTTTCGGTATCCACCGGATAAGGGCGATGCAGACAGGCGCTGCCATGCATAATGAACGGCCCTGCCCGCCAGGATGGCCAGGGCAGGAAATATGAAAATAAAATAATGGTGGCGAAAATAGAGCCCGGGCACTACGGCAAGAATAGAGGCTATAACAAATCCCGACACAATGACCATATTCGACCGGGTGCTGGAGTCCAATTTCATTACGACAATACCGAAGGCCCCGGCGAGCCATATCAGGGGCGAACAGCCTATAATCTTATTCGCTGTGTAGAAAAGATTCTCGATACCGTCTTTAAATTTTATTATGCCGCAGTACTTTGCAGAATACGTGAAGGCCCAGAACCAAAAAACATTAAATACACCCTGCCAGGCCAAGAATATGCATACTAAGATAAAGGGCAATACCGCCCCGGATAGAAATATGCGCAATCTATTTACGCAAGGCGCATATGACGAGGCATGAGCTTTTAAATGACCCCATACTATATAGGCAGATGCGAATGCTATGAAAAATATTGCATGCTGTTTTGTTATAAATGCGAGACCGAACATTAAACCACTGATGAATAACCGCCGACTGCCCCCTGCGGGCTCCATCAGCAGAATGGTTCCCCCTACGACAAACAGCATAACCGCATGTTCGATATTAAAGGCCAGCGTATACTTGCCCATGGTGAGTAGCATGTAAGATATGCCGGCTACGACGCCGGTTATAGGATTGAACAGCCGCTTCGCCAATACAAATACCAGCACGCCCGTTATGCCGGTTATTACGGTAAGGCCCAGATGTATACTTTGTATGCTATGGCCGAAAAGTTTTATGACAATCGCATATATAAAATATATGCCCGGGAGTTTCATGCTATAGGCATTTATGTATAAAGGCGCTTTGTGCAAAAAAAGCTGAGCGATGTAGGCGTACTCGCCCTCGTCGCGCTCAAGCGGCATTCCCAGTAAACGGATCTTTATCAGGCTCGCGCATATTATCACAAAACACACAATGGCCCATGATAAAATATTTGTTTTGAATGGGTCGGATATTATCTTATTCGAAAGATGTGTCCGCACTTTGGGTTATCTATCATCCTTATTTGAAAGTCATGCGATAGTCTTAAGACGTGTATAACGCGACGGCCTTATCCGCCGTGGGGCTTTGGTTATTACTGGGCATCGTAAACCCAGACCTCCGAAGGCTGTTTACCATGGGACGGGACTGCGACATAAAACCGGTTCTGTTCCGGCACAAATAGCGAGGTGCGTGAACCGACAGGAGTCTTTATCTTAGCTATATTGGTATAATGGTCGGCTCCGTCACTGCTGAAACAATCTATGAAACCACTGCCGCATGAAATATAGATGCGTTTACGCGCCTGATCATAATAGATATCGTCGGCGTCTTTGTCGATCTTCATTTTAGCCACATATTCTCCGGCCTTGGTATTAAATACCACGAGCGTTGGCGCCTCGCCACAACCCACAAATGCCCTGTATCCGGCCTCATCCAGCGCCATCGAAAAATTACCTTTTAAGTTCGGCAGAGGCCATCTGTCAACGATCCCTCCTCTTGCTTTATTGATCACTGAAATATTGCCTGCCTCCGGCACATTAACATATATTCTATTGCCGGAGCTCTCGACCTGAAAAGATTCCGGGTGTCCATCGATGCTGAAGCGGCTGATAAGCTTATCTGTCGAAGGGTCAATAATACCGATGGCCCCTTTACCGTATCCCACATAGATCAATTTACCCGATGGTTCGTAACGAATACTATCCGCATTGTCGGATAGCGGTATGCCGTTAATTAATTTTAGAGAATCTCCGTCCAGAATATCGCATTCACCGTTTCCGCCGTTCGTGACATAGATCTTATTATATTCCGATACACATACCACCCCTTGCGGCTTTTTAAACCCGGCAACGCTGTAAAGATGCTTACCCGCTCTTAAATCCACGACCTCCAGCGTATTATTGCCTGCGCAGGCTATGAGCAAGCGATCGTTCTTCAGGTCTACCGCCATATGGTCTATTCGCCCGCGTACTTTGGGTAGTGTAATTTTTGCGGCGAGCTTTAGAGGCATATTATCCTCGGCGTGCGCCTGCGGTAAAGATAGTATGGTAACTATGGCGATTATAATTTGCAGTATCTTCTTCATAGTATGATAATCCTCCTTTTTACAATTAACACGATTTTACACCACGGCCGTGATAATAACAAGCCCTCAGAAACAGGATGGGGAATTTTGCTCAGGAATACAACTTTGAATTACTTAAAATCTCTATATGACGTTAAATATCTCTTTGGTGCCGCGATCCCAGCCGTCCCACAGAAAAGCAGTATGTTTATTATCCGCTATGAGACGCAGAGCATATCGGGCCTGCTCTTCATAGAACCCGCAGAATGAGCCTGTCTTATTCATTCCGCCGTTCATCTCATATGCTTCGGCGGGACAGGGCGATCCGCAAAAATGCCGAATGGCACAGCGGCGGCATGGTTCAATATCTTCCACTTTTCTTTCCGTTACCAGTTTGAATGGGCCGCTCTTTAAGATATCTTTTACGCTATCCTTAAAAATGTTGCCGCCTTTGAAATGTTTCAATCCGATAAATTCACTGCAGGGAAATATATCACCGCTCGGCGCCAGCGCAAAAAAGCTTCTACCTCCCCCGCAGGGTGAAATATCGCACATCAGCCTGCGCGCCGTCGGAGCAAGTATGCTGATCAATATGTTCGCAAAATTACCCACCACCAGTTTTCGTCCGCTTTCTTTATAAAGCTTATAGCTCGTCTCGAGCGCATCGATAAAGTGCCGCGCGACGACCGCATCATCGGGTTTGATTTTGCGGGCGGAGGGAAGCGTGCATCTGACAACATTTAAAAGACATGTCGGAACTTCATTCTTATGTAAAAAATTGACGAACCCCGGAAGGGAACGCATATTTTCGGTAGTGACGGTGCATATCACGCTCCATGCATCGTAGCTCCTTAACAGCTCCATCGCCTTCATAACGTGTTCGAAGACGCCTTCCCCGGACCAGCTCGCCCTGGTTTTGTTAACTATTCCGGCCGTCGGGCCGTCGAGTGATATACCGATGCTTACTTTTTTCGATTTCAAAAACGCGACTGTTTCGGCATCCAATAGGACAGTGTTCGTTTGCACCCCGAATGTGAAATCTTTCCCAAATTTTTCAATGGCAGTGAACAATGCTTTTTTATTAAGCAGAGGTTCGGCCCCATGGAAAATTATCTTAGGCACTAATTTTCTATCTATCGTTTTATTAAAATATTGCTTAAGCGTCCGGAGGGCCTCTATCACCTTATCCTCGGACATGTGTTTCCCATTACGGCGCATATCCCCAGGAATATAACAATAACGGCAATTGAGATTGCATCTTTCGGTGATATTAAAATATACGGCGGAGGGCTTTAATCCGAAGCGAAGCCTGTGCATCTCTTTTCGGAAAGATTCCCTCTTTCTCATGTAGGATGTGAGTAGCGCGCTGTCGCGCAGAACGTCGGACAAGCTGTCGCGCCTAACCAGCGACCAAAACGCGGTATCAGCGTCCACCAGTCCCACATAGTGCGGATGGCCTATGTCGATAGGTTGAATCGTAGGGCCTGAGCCTGAATTGACATACCGGCCCGTAGAGGGGATCTTATTATGGGGCATATGGGATTATCGCGATGACTCTTACTTGGTCTTCTTATCCATCAGAACGTAATGCGATAAGCCGGTGCCATCTGCCGAGCACGTCTTCCTGCTCGCTATAATATCACTTTTGTTTATTTTGGTTTCACCCTTATTGCTCTTCTTGCTATTTTCCATACATCTCCTTTTATGAATTTATACCACGTCGAAAACAACTAATCAATAATTATATCCTAATAAAATAATCTAAAAATATATACCCCTGTATAATACAGCCCCACTGCCACAAATACGGCCCCGGTGATTCTCCGTGTGTAGTATTCAATCCTGGAGATCTGATGAAACCAGCGACTCAGCGACGTAATACCCACGGCTATACCGAAAGCAAACAAAAGGACGGGTAGCCCCGTTCCTACACCATAAAGAATCGGTAATAAAACGCTGAGCTTGCTTTTAAGCGCCAGGGGAATCAGGCTTCCGAAAAATAATGCCGCGGAGATCGGACAGAATGCGAGTGCAAAAATCATTCCGAGCAGAAAAGCTCCGAACGCGCCGGATTCCACAAGCTTATTGCCATGTTTTTGTGAAAGCGAAAACCCTGGAATGCAAATAGTGATCATTTCGAGCAGTATAAGTCCCGTAATGATAAGTATGGGCCCTAAAGCCTTACCCATGTATTTCTGCAGGAACTGGGCCGTCTGGGGAACGCTTAAAAGAGAGTTTATAATTATCCATCCCAGAACGCAATATGAAACCATCCTCCCCAGCGTATAAGCCAATCCTGAAATGAATACAAGGGCCGGATGAGTTACTCTTTTAGATAAAAAAGAGATGGCGGCCACATTGGCGGCCAATGGACATGGGCTTATTGAAGTTAATATACCGAGCCATAACGCTGACGCAAAGACTATAATCATTTCCATCATCTTGCTTCCTTCAGGAAATCAGCGACCTCTGCCTTAACGTAATCCAGAAATCTTTGTTTATTGTGCACATACTCCCAGATCTTGTCCAGGTTCTTATATTTTGTCTCCTTGCCATCCCTGATCAATGACAAAATAAGCGATTTGGTATAGAGTTGGTAATCGCTCGTATAATGCTCATTACGGCCCTCCTCGACATTTACTGCCTTCAGCTCCAATTTTCCGGAAGAAAGCTCATCCTTAAAGTTGGTCTCTATAGCTTCCTTTGAATACTGCTCCAGCTTATGGCATGTCGGACAGCGAAAAGAGCCATGAAAATAATAGGCAACGACGTGACTGTCTCTATCGCCATCCGCGGCCCGGGCGTTCGAGAGAAGGATCACGCTACCGCTGATAAGCATAGTGACTGCCAAAAGGGTTGAAAATATTTTTTTCAATCTTCCCCCTATTATCTGGATAGGATCTTCTTTATATCGTCTTTACTTAATGCCTTACCGGACGATATAATAGCGCCATCGATCGCAAGCGCAGGCGTCATCATCACACCATATTCTGTAATTTTCATAATATCCGTCACCTTAACTATCTCTACTGAGAGATTAAGCTCTCTTACGGCCGCGTCTACATTCACGGCAAGCTGTTTGCATTTCGGGCAACCTACGCCTAATATTTCTATCTTCATTATTTTTCCTTATTTCAGAATGAGATTGAACATATACCCCATAAATATAATGCCGACGCCCACTACCGAAGCAAAGATTATAAGCAGTTTCATCTTCATAGCTTTTCGAAGTATTATGAACTCGGGCAGTGAAAGCGCGGTTACCGCCATCATGAACGAAAGGGCCGTCCCCATAGCCACGCCTTTCTCGGTCAACGCGCTGACCAGAGGGATGACGCCGGCCGCGTTAGAATAAAGAGGAATACCGATCAGGGTTGCCAGGGGCACGGCAAACCAATTTCCTCGGCCCGCATATTTTGCAAGAAAATCAGCCGGCACATAACCATGGATCCACGCCCCTAATCCTATGCCGATAATTACAAATAGCCATATGCCTTTTAAGATATCCTTTGTATATCCTTTGGCATAATCGATCCTATCCTTAAACGTCATGCCTGTCGACTGGGCGCAACACGTCTGTTTTTTAATTGCGAAGTGCTCGACCAGATCCTCAACCTTAAGCCTTCCGATGACCAACCCGGAAAATATAGCTATGACAAGCCCACTGCCGATATAGATAAGGGATATTTTCCATCCGAAAAGTCCCCATAGCATGATCAGCGCCACTTCATTAATCATGGGTGACGCCACTAAAAATGAGAACGTAACTCCCAGCGGGACACCTGCCTCTACAAATCCCAGAAATAACGGAACAGCGCTGCATGAACAAAAAGGCGTTACGATCCCCAGTAAAGCCGCAAGCACGTTGCCCAAATAGCCCTGCTTATGGCTTAGGATCGACCGGGTTTTCTCGGGTGAAAAGAAAGTCCTTATGATAGCGACGATGAAGATGATGATGGATAATAATAGAAATATCTTTATCGTGTCATATAGAAAAAAGTTTAGGGCTTCGGTAAGGAGTGCCCCTTGCCGCATCTTAAGAATATCGTATACCAACCAATCGATTATGAGTTTTATCATGGTTCGGGGTTAAATCCTCCCTTCCGGAGAAAGCTCCTCATCTGCCCGATCTCCTTATGGCCCAATACAGATTCAGATCGTTATGAACGTCTGTCCGTAACTAATTGTATCACACTGCGGTAATTCGGCGATAATTATATGGTTCCATATTACGCCTTCATAATATATAATACAAATAATATGAATATTCTCGAAAATGTCATACTGGCATCTACTATGCGTGCCAGGATCACAGGGCCTCTAAAATTAGATGAGGAGCTCTTCCGGCTATTTCTTTCATTGCCGGACGACCCTCTCCCCGGCTTTCGTGGGGCGGCTCCGGAAGTATCCGGCAGAGGTAAGGATCACCCCAGATACGGCAGATGGATGCACGCATTAGTGCGATTTTACCGTCCCGATATCGTCGTAGAGGTTGGAACGAATGCCGGCGGCAGTGCTGTGGGTACAGCCAGAGGGCTCTTTGAAAACGGTAAGGGCAGGTTGGTATGCGTCGATGGCGGCCTGGGCGTGCCATGTAGTTTTCCCGATGTTGCGCGAAAGAATATCATAGCGACAGGCCTCGGAGGAGATTCGATAGAGCTTATCTGCGCCGATTCGCTGGCAGAGCTTCCTAATATTGCCAGGAGATTGGCCGGGGAAGTTGATATTTATCTTGTCGATGCCGCGCATACATATGAAGCCGCGCTGGCTGATATCGAAAATGGACTGCCAATGATGAAAAATGGCGGATTCATATTGGTACACGACGTCGATCCTAAAATAAACTTGGGCACAGAGGCTTCTGCCGAACACCCGCATCCCGTCCTGGAAGCCTTCCAAAAAGTAGCTCGTGAACGCAAGCTTGAATGGTGCATCTTAAAGTTCATACGGAAGCATCTGGGGGTGTTGCGAGTTAAGTGATTTTGATCTCTTCGGGACTCAGGTAACGAAACTGCCCGGGCTGCATCTCTCCCAGCTTCATAGGACCGAAGGCAATGCGCCTAAGGCTCGTTACCTCGCGGCCTATAGATTCGAATATCCTGCGAATCTCCCGATTTTTTCCCTCGGTTAACTCCACGATCAGATGAGACTCTTTATTACTGGCTTTGCGCAGGATTATTTTTAACGGCTTTAAAAATTCGCCCCTGTCGTAAATGCCCCGGACGAGCTTCTGGATTTCCTCGGGCGTAACCTTACCATTAACGGAGACTACATAGGTGCGCTTAATGGCATTGGCAGGGTCGGTCAAATAAGCAGATAGACTCGTATCGTTGGTCAGTAGCAATAGTCCGGTCGTCGCCATGTCCAGACGGCCCACAGGATGAAGAGATTTCAATTCTTTGGGTAAGAGATCGAAGACGGTGTTGCGGCCATGTTCGTCGAACCTGGTCGTCACGACGGATCTCGGCTTATATAACAGGATCGTTTTCCAGCCCTTCTTCTGCACTTCTTCCCCATCTAAAGCAATCTTGTCTTTGCCCGGGGTAATCATGCGAAAGGGGTCTTTAACCACCTTCCCGTTAACACTCAGCCGTCCCTCCAGGATCCATGCCCGGGTCTGACTGCGGGAAGCCGTGCCCAGCTTCGACAAGGCACGTTCTAAGGCAAACTTATTCGAGTTTTTTATCATAACTCATCGGTAGTGTTCATAAGGGTCGTGTCTTCACTCTTCACGCTTAACTATTTCCGCTTCCAGCTTAGAGAGCGGCATCATCTTTATCAAGGTGGGGAGGGTCAATCGCCCACCTCTTCTTTTCTAGGTTAGTTTCTATGTGAATTACAATAACAAAAATCACACAAATAACTATCGAAGAAGCAACTGTGCCGAAGTTAACCCCTCCTTTTGTGCTGGTTTTGGTAAGAAAATCACCGAATGTAGCGCCAAATGGCCTTGTCAAAACAAATGCCACCCAGAATAGTAGTATATTGGAAATCTTTGTAAAGAAGTGCAATAAAGCTACAGTAATGAGTACTACGGATATCAAAATTGCACTGTTCATAAAACCAAGCCCCATATTATCAGCAAAAAAGTCTCCCGCTGCTGTTCCTAGTGTGTTTGCAATTAAAAAAGCTACCCAATAAAAAATTTCAGCTATAGGTGTAGTAATATATTCTACGCTTATTGATTTTTCTTTTTTGTACCAAGCCGCCAGAACTACCAATAAGATCGCTATCAAAATAACGGATCCTGCCGCATAACCAAGCCCTAATGTACGATCTATGAAATCGGATATTGCGGTACCTGCTATGGCCGATGCGATAAAAGTTAGCCAATAAACTAATGGGTGATAGCCTTTCAAGGAAAGTTTAATCACAAGCAATATGAGAAATATGCTCATGAATATTGCAATTGTAACCCAATAACCTAAATTAAGGGTCATGGAAAACATATCTGCTCCGGTTTCCCCTAAAGTTGTTGCTACTATCTTAATAATCCAATATAGGAAAATGATATGCGGAACTCTATTTTTTATCCTTGTATTCATAGTAGCCATATTATCATGTCTTCGCTCTTCCCACTTAACTATTTTCACTTCCAGCTTCTCGATCGGCAACGGTTTCCTCAATGGCAAAGGTTGTTATATTACTGGGCTGTTACAGGAGTTTTGGTAAACCAAGTCCTAAGCTCATTGATCATTAACCCTCAGGTGATCTCTAATCTCATACCCCAATAATTTATACGTCTTCGAACGGCGCTTAAACATCCTTTCCAAAATCGGCAATCGGGAATCAACGTAGTCATAAATCCTAATATCATGCTTATCATGATGATACCTGTGCAAACGCCCTGTATATTGAACAATCTTACCTTTGAACGAGCTGGGCATCGTCAGAAAAAGCGTGTCCAGACGCGGTTCGTCAAAACCTTCGCCAATATACGATCCTGTGGCTAAAATAGCACGCCGCGAACCCTCGGCACTCTTTTTAATTTGGTCAAAGATTTCTCGCTGATCCTTACGCCCCATACCTCCATACAAAATGGCGAGAAAATCAATCTTGTCCTGTAGGCGCTCCGCGAGAATCTCCAGATGCTCCCGACGCTCCGTTAAAATCAACGGAAACCGTCCTTCATCTACATTAGCAAGAATATCATCAACAATTTTATCGTTACGCTGGCTGTCTTTGAGCAATTGACTCCACAGATCAGATATTCTTGAATCGTCACTCCAGGGATAATCAAACTCTGTTGGTCGCGTAATAACCTGCGAACTCGAAATATGCGCGGAAAAATCTTTTTGCTTAATCTGATGACAAATGGGCCCGCACTGCATATGAATAATCGGCTGGTGACCATCACGGCGGTATGGTGTCGCGGTTAAACCCAACACATATCTCGCTTTAACTTGCGCCAAAACCTTCTCAAATGACACTGCACCGACATGATGACATTCATCAATGATAACGAAGCCATAATCCATAATGCGATCGTCTACGCCATTCGTCAAATCCATGCTCTGAACCATGGCGACATCAATAACACCATTCGACCTATTCTTCCCACCACCAATTTGACCGACCTCCTTCTTATTGATATCAAAAAGTGAAGATGCCTGTAAACGCCATTGATCCATCAGAGGTTTGCGGTGGACAAGAATTAATGTATTAGTCTTTCGCTTGGCCACTGCGGCAAGCGCCAAAACTGTCTTTCCCATACCCGGAGGAGCGACAAACACGCCAAAGTCAGAATCCAGTATTTCCTTTAATGCCCCCTCCTGTTCAATCGTAAGCACACCATTGAAAACAAAATTTGCCTCACGGCCAACAAAACGTTTATCATCAATATTCAACCGCACACCATACTCATCAAGCAAAGCTTTAACATCATCCAGACACCCTCGCGGCAAAGACAGATATCCATCAATAATCTCCGCACAACAAATAATCCTCGGCGTAGCATGCGTCGAAAACCGCATTTTTTGCTTTCTGTAAAACTCAGGATTCTGGAATGCGGCCAAATGCTTAAGCTGATTGACCAAAACAGAGGGTCCTTCCCCTATCTTGATATATAGCCGGTTCGCAAGAACAGCATCCAGTGCCTCCGGTAATTCACTGATATCAACTTTGAAACGACGTTTACCAGAAGGTAAGCGCATCCATGGCTCGTCGTTCTCCTCGATAGGGCTCTGCCGCACCGCGATGATCTGTCCGGTCTTTGAAGCATCATCCACGACTGCCTCGACATCTCGATAAGACATTTTGCCAACAGATGATAAAAACGCCCACTGGTCAGGATAAGGCACTCCATGATCATTAATAAAAACACTGTTTCCTATCTGCGATGCTTCTTTCTGGAATGGAAGTGCAATCAAGTTTCCATACCCACCCTTGGGCATTGTGTCCTGATTAGGAAATATCCGATCATAGCTTTTCATATCTATCTGATATCGCCGAGCCATGGTCTTGGTAATTAAAGAGCTTCCGAGCTTACGCGCTAAAATCGCCGGCACTTCTTCGCTGAAGAAAATCCAGGCATGCCCACCGCTTCCCGAGCGCGACCGCTCTACGGCCGCAGGGATCCCTTCTCCACGACAAGTTGTCATAATCGCCCGGATATCCTCAAGCCAGTTTTCTTTATCAAAATCTATAGCTAAAAAATAACAGCTCTCGTTCTTGAGCATAGGATAAACACCAATAACTTGCCGACCATCCAAGTGCTGGCGAATAGCAATATCATCAAAAGGCAGAAACTGCTGATTGGGGCACTCGGAACACCTAACGGCGGGTTTACGACAAAAAGACCGAACCCATTCGTTTTTACAGACTGGGCTGTATCCGCGCTTACCTGTCCGGTTATTAACCCACGACTTGGCATAAACATCTTCGCGGCCGCGGAAGGCATTCCTTAATAACTGTATTTTTTGTTCGATGGTAAAATCGGAGCTGCTTTCTGCGGAAACTACTATAGGATTGTTAATGCGTGAGGATAATATATTATGAGGTGCTTCGGATTTTTTCTCTTCTAAATCAGCTAATTTCTGAATGAGGTGCTTTTTCTCTGTCTCTAATAATGCGACCTTTGCTTTAAGAAACTTGATTTCGCTCGATGTATCCATGAATTGCTGCAGCCCATTCTAAATCAAAGAGTAGTGACAATTTATCACATTCTTTCCCATGATCCCTAGTTCTTTGGAAGTGGAAATTACCAATCCTCGAGCATCTTTGATGCGTGAGATTTCCAGCCATTTTATTAAAGAACTAACACGACCATAATTAATTGTGGAAGACAATTTTATTTCAACAGGATAGATCATTTTGCCGGTCTCAATCAATAGATCTATTTCTAACCCATCAGTACTACGATAATAATAAAGTGAGCAAGGGTCGGCAAAAGCGGAAAAGCGTTTATAAAACTGGGAGACGCATGCCGTCTCAAAGAGTGCACCTGCCATAGGTCCTTCAAGCGCATGGTCTTCATCCTGAAGCCCGACAAGATATGAAACAAGCCCTGTATCGATAAAATAACATTTTGGCGCTTTAATAAGTCGTTTACCGAAATTGTTATGATAAGGCATTAGGAAAAATATGAGGCCGCTTGCCTCCAAAAGAGTGAGCCATGATTTTATAGTAGGAACCGAAACGCCGATATCTCGTGAAAGCGTCGAACAATTCAGCTCCTGAGCTGTACGCGAAGCCAAAAGCTTTACAAATCTCTCAAAGTCGTGAAGGTTTGACTGTTTGATATACCCGCGGACATCGCGATCCACATAGGTCTGCAGATAACTGGAAAACCATAGTTTACGAGACATTCTCCTATTAAGCACAACCTCCGGGTATCCTCCCCCTAAAATCCACTTTCCAACCGGCACAAACTTATCCGGAAGTTTTTTAGATTGTAGAAGATCCTTTATAAATTCATCTGCTGAACTCAAATGAAACCGCCCGATCTTTTGTACTTCTTCCAGAGAAAATGGAAACAAATGTAAAATAGCAATACGACCAGCCAAGGTTTCACTAATACCTTTCACTAGGGCCCACTGCTGAGAACCGGTGAGAATCCACTGACCCGGCTTCTTATTATGTTCAATACGAGCTTTGATATGCGATAAGAGGGTAGGGGCGTTTTGAATCTCGTCAATAATAATAGGGGGTGGATATTTTTCCAGAAAGCCACGAGGGTCCTCAATAGCCAGTGAACGTATATCTATCTCATCAAGAAGCACATAATTATACCCCTTGAGAAACGCCTTTGATAAAGTCGTTTTCCCCGACCTTCTCGGTCCACCGATAAAAACAGCGGGAAAAGACCCTATGGCATCCTTTAATGTTTTCTCAATCAGGCGTTTTATATACATACTTGCTATTTTAAAGTATAACTTTAAATTGTCAAGTATTTTCTTTTACGCAAATGCAAAACATTGTGCGGTACAAAACTATATCCATCTTAGGCATTTTCACATAGGGGTCGTGTCTTCACTCTTCACACTTAACTATTTCCGATTCCAGTTCAGAGAGCGGCCCCGCCTTTAAATTGGAAACGGATTAAATAAAACCGTCCTCTTTATTTTTGCACGATTTGCAAAAAAGCACAGCTTTCGATGCAAATCGGTTACTATGCCAATTTATTGGTAGCCCCATGGGGATTTCAGTTCGTTCACCGTCGTAGAAATACCCTTAAAACCACCAATTATAACCACCATTTTAGCCTTCCTCTCTTACTTAGTCAAGGACTTTACTGCTATCCAATACCCTCTTTGTTCCCTCGGTCGTATGATGCGTGTAGATGGACAGAGACCTAACGTCAGTATGCCCCGTTACCACCATTATATCCTCGTCCGTATGCCCTTCCTTTCGCCTATTAGTGATGTAGGAGTGCCTAAAATCATGGGGGGTTAGATGAATTCCCAATACCTTTTCAGATGTCTTGCTTATATAAGTAGTAAAGTGATTTGCGTGATGTTTGTTATTGTTACGGTTAGGGAAAAGCCATCTAGTCCTTCTGCCGTCCTTCATATACTTATGAATAACATTCGCCAATTTAGGGTCTGTGATAGGTAAGACGTGGGGTATGTCGGTCTTTGTATCTATCGGCTCCCAGCTGAACTCGATCGGCCTGCCAAATTGCCCCGTCTTTACGTTGCCCCTCTCGATTGATACAGCCTGCCCTCGCCTCATTCCGTATTGCATTATTATGAGTATTATGCCGTAGTAGTCGGGCCTGTCCTCTTCTATATATGCCAATAAGACTTTGAGCTGTTGTCTTGTGATTTCTTTGTATAGCTTCTTCAGCGCCTTCGGCTTCTTGTGTAATAGAAGAATGTCATATATACGCTTATCACATAAGCCTATGTCAATTAGCTTATGTGTGATTGTTCGTATCTTTGTCAGTTCATCTCTTGTTGGCGATCATGACAACGGTACCAAAAGTAATCACGGTGGTTCCCTCGTAAGCGTATCATGACGCATGGGCATCTAAAATCCTGACGATGGTTTCCCCTTGTAATATAAGCTTAAGAATAGAAGATACCCGGTTATTT
>CAIMPC010000067.1 GCA_903843285.1 Candidatus Omnitrophota bacterium | reverse complement strand
GGTGTATTTTATCCCGGCATAAAAAGAGGCTATTTCATTAAGCGTCTTTTGCGTGTATTTTCGTGTAAGATAGATGGATAAGCTACGGGCAATCCTTTTATCGCTAATGGCATGTTTCTCCACGATGAGCTTGATACGCTCCATCGAGGGCTCCACTCTTGTTTTAAACTCCCTTAAAGTGGGAACCTCTGGATTCCCTGCCTTACCATCGACGAATTTTTCTTTTATGCGCCCTAAGAAGACATCACTGCCCAATAAGAATCCATTCTTGGTATTTTGACTTATAACCTCTTTTTCTTTACCCATATTATCTATGACAAATTGCTCATATAGATTCTTTGCCTTTGATACTTTATTATCAAACATCGATAGAATAAATTCGGTACTAAGCCATTCATATTTCTTAATATTCGACGTAAAGGCATTGTAGCTGGAATAGGTGTATTCTCCGGGAGATTTCACAATGCCGGCTCTGACAGGATTTAAATGTACATAGCAGGACAGGTAGTGAAGATATTCGTCTTGTTCCACGAGCACCGCTTTGAATCTGCCCTGATATAGCGGCCCGGTTCGCTTATACTTTGCATTAAAATATGCGGCATAACTGACATTGATATAATGCATAATTTTACTTAATGATGCCTCTAGAGTCTCAATGATTAAGTGGTAGTGATTATCCATAAGGACGTATGAATGAAGAGCTACACCGTACGAGGTATTTGCGTTATTAAGGTATGATAAAAATCTCTCTTTGTCCTCGTATGAGGCAAAGATGTTATTTTTGTCAATACCTCGCTGGATTACATGATAAAATGCGCCGGGAAATTCTATTCTTAATTGACGAGTCATGAAGGAAGGGTATCAAAATAAATAGCAGCTGTCAAGTGTGAAGTGTGAAGACATGACCCCGTTTTTCTATATCAAAAGTCAAAACTTGTTTCAACTCCTAGAACCAGAGCGTCATTGATGTTACTTTGTCCGTTCGGATTTATTATATACTGTATATCAGGTGTAACGTAACACCACGGCCCCATCTGGAATCGATGGTTAAACTCCAGGATCATTTCATCGCTCTGGCCTTCGAGCTTCTCGCTAAAATGGCCTAGAACAAAACATAAAGCCGTCACATCACGATTGCGGTTAAAAGGAAGACCCTGATAGACAAGACCGGTCGCGATCTCATAAGTTTGTGTATTTATATTATCCTGCGGGGCAAGAGAAGCACCGCCCCATATCGTTAGACCCTTCGGTCTATCAAGAGGCACGGAAGTCAGTTGTTGATCAAAAGGTTTTTTAATTCTCTCTGCAAGCATAGCACCTGATCTTAAGTAGGATGGACCCTCATAATCAGGCCACTCGCCTTTATATATCATCTTGTCAGTCAGGAGATAAAAACCGTAATTACCATGCCGGCGCTTGCTGGAATTTGATAGATCGGTAAATCGACTGGACTCATAATAACTTCCGAAGGAGATGCTTCCGGGAAGAACCAGATCTCCCTTCTCCTGTCCGTGTTTGTAAGTGAGCTGTCCTATCGCAAGGTAACCTTTATCCATATTAAAACTGAAGTCCGTTCCATGCATCTTGACATTTGCTACATTCGGATCGGCATTATATATGCCGGCGACAAGATTCCAGTTTTTATTCGGCTCATAGGTAACCCGTGTACCCCACGCGGCGATACTATAATGCGGGAAAAACACATCGGAAGGTATGGCAGACAATCTTCCATCGATCGCACTTGTCAGATAATATTGAAACATGGGTGAAACGGCAAAGATATCTCCGGCGAAGATGCGGCCCACCTCGAAGGTGAACATATCGTCAAGCACTGACAGCGAAAGATCGAGAACACCGAAAAAGTAGCTCCCAGATGTAAATACCTCCTGCGGGCTGTAAAAAGACCCTATTGCCGCCGATATATCGCGTCCGGTAGCCAGAAAATTGCTTACCTTTAACGCCAGTCCTTTTATGGAGGCTATTTTCTCAAAATCGAGTGCGCCGGTAAGAGAAAGAAACCCGGAATATTTAGCAACCTGCTTAACTCCGCCCGCAGGATTACCGCCTATATCAGTTGCATAGTTTGAAGATATGGAAATGCCCGCGGTCTCGAGCGAAGAGCGGAGGCCGGTCCAGCTACCGGTAGCTGTCTTCTGAGACAGCCAGTCGTTAAATTTTGCTGTGGTAAAGATCTCATCTTCATCGGTTGCGGCATATGTCACGGCTATTACAAGCACACACCCTAATAATATGCCAAACGCTACTACTTTCTTGTTCATGGTTAGCGTTTAAAATATGTTTTAATTTTAGATACATCCCCGTTCTCTTTCGCGACAGCCAGCATGAGAAGAAGGCGGGCCTTCGCACCGGGCAGATCGCCGCCCAATATGGCACCGTTCCTTTCAAGCATCTCGCCGCCACCCTGGTCACCATACATTGGCCACACCCCGGTGTGATAAACACTCGTGGTTATGACGACGGCTATGCCTTTAGAGATGGCATACTTAACGGCTTCATAAACTTTTGCGTTAACGTTACCCGCACCAGCGGCATCTATCACTATGCCTTTAGCCTTGTGGTCCACGGCAAAGCGCACGAGCGAACCATCATCCCCGGCGAATGTGCTAAGGAAAGTCACATCCGGTAATTTATTGGGGAGAGGAAGCTTTTGCTTAGGCGGAGCGTCATTATAACGGATAACCTTCCCCATAGTTATATATCCCAGGTACCCCTTTTCTCCGGAATCGAATGTCTGGACATTGGTAGAATTGGTCTTCACCACGTTTCTCGCGGAATTAATATACTGGTTAAGCGTTACGGTAACGCCCCAATCTTTTGCCTCATCCGAGCATACTTGCGTTACGGCGTTCAAAATATTTGCCGGCCCGTCTGGCGATACATCGGAGGCATCGCGCATAGCGCCGACAAACACTACGGACTTATCACTCTTTAAGGTAAGGCCAAGAAAATATGCCCCCTCTGCCATCGTATCGGTGCCATGGGTAACGACCGCTCCTTTTACTTTAGGATCGGCAAGGCGTTCGTCAACGGCCTTAGATAACTTTGCCCATATCTCGGGCGTCATCTGGGAGCTATCTATATTACATAAATTGACCACTTCTATATTGGCAATCTTGCCAAGACCGGGAACTGCTTCGATTAAATCTTTGCCTGATACCGCGGGGACCGCGCCACCGGTTTTCGGATCTGTCTTCTCGGCTATAGTACCACCTGTAGTAACAATCACCACCGTAGGCAGTTCCGCATAAGAACGCGCAGCAAAAATTGCCAAAGCCGCCATACAGCAAATCGAAAGCGCTATATATCTCATTTTCTTCATAATTCCTCTTGTTTACTTAAGGTTTACCGCATTTACATCATGCTTATAATAATGGTACCCCAAACTGTCAAGATTACATTCGCAAATGCATATGGGGCGGCATATCCCAATACGGCGAGAGGGCTTCCGGATGCTTCGATGATCGCGTTGAGTGAGGCGGTACAGTTGTGTGAACCTGTCCCTGCTCCTAAGAGCAATATCGGATTCATCTTCAATACTTTAAGCCCTAAGATCAGAAGTATAATTATAGGCAGGGTCGTTACAGCGATCCCTCCTAAAAATACAGAAAGCCCTGTCGTCTTGATCGCGACAAGCGCGCGCGGGCCGGCAGAAATACCCACACAGGCTACGAAGAGATTAAGCCCGAGATCTCCCAGTATCCACTGAGCACCGCCCGGGATCTGTCCGAATGTTGGACGCAGAGACCTGAGCCATCCGCATAAAAGCCCGGCTACAAGAACTCCGCCGCCTGTGCCCAGTGTCACAGGGATACCGAATACCGGAACAACTATCAACCCCAGCAAAGTACCGACTATACAGCCAACCGCCACAGTAACAAGGTCCGTAACTGTGGTTGATCTTTCGGCGTATCCTAAAAATGCAACCGCTTTCTCAGTGTCACCTTTGGCGCCGACCAACTGCAGTATATCACATTTATGCACTATCGTACCGGACATAATCGGCAGTTCGTGGCCCTGCCTGGTAACCTTACGCAAAAATATTCCATGCGCAAGCTTGAGCTTTCCGAGCTCTCCGAGTGTATTGCCGACTACCTCTTTATTCAGAACACACACATCCATGATCTCACCGATCACGTCGATTATAGCCGTGCGGTCAACCTCCGGCCCTATCAACTCAGGCGCGTTAACGAGATTGGTCGTTGGGCCCAACACTAACAAAGTATCTTCACGCAAGATAATTATTTCGGGGGTGCTTTCGATCACCCGGGTGCCTCTCTTTATCTTGTCTATAGCCACTCTAACAGGAAAAAGAGCTTCGACCTGCGAAATGCTTTTACCTATTACGGCGCCGTTGAGGGCCGTATAAGCCCTCATATCCAACCGCTGAGTCCATGAGAATTCCCCCTGACCATCCTCTTCTGACGCCGATCCGCCCATTTTTTCTTCCAATTTCTTTGCTTCATCCCTGAGATCTATCTTTAACAGAACAGGCGCCATCTTTATAAGAACAATAGTGCCGGCCGTACCGAATATATATGTGATCGCGTATGCAACCGCCATATTCGAATCGAACACGTTCTTTGCTTCCGCTGAAACGGCAAGGTGTTTTATAGCATCCCCTCCCGTGCCCAGGGCGGCTGAAGTAGTCATAGAACCGGCGAACATGCCCGCGGTCGTGCCTTTATCTAAATGCAGCATTTTACCTATAAAAATTGTTGTTACAAGCGATGTTATCGCCACTGCAAGCGTCAGCCAAAGATAATTCAGGCCCTGCTTTTTGAGCGAGCCGAAGAATTGCGGCCCGACCTTGTAACCTACGGTAAATATGAATAGCGCGAAGGCTATGTTCTTCACGAGTGGCGGGACAGTTATGCCTACCTGACCGACGATGATCGCCGCAAGGAGTATCGACGCGGTTGAGCCGAGAGAAAAGCCGAATATCTTAAACCGTTTGCCCAGAAAATAACCTATAGCGAGTGCAAGGAAAAGCACTATTTCAGGATTGGCGCGCATTACCTCTGTAACATCATGCAGCATGTGTCTTCCCTCCTGCCTTCTTGCCCGACATCTGCCATACATGGTAGTAGTCCGCAAGAAGGTCGCTTATCCCCTTGCCGATCGCTTTGTATGCGTCATCATCAAGATTGGCCAAAGAGACCCTGACCGACATGTTGGGAGCATCGAATCCTCCGCCATCCATTAATACGATGGATTTTTTCGCAGCCAGACACCATACAAAATCTATGGCCTCATAGCCTTCGACAAGGTGCGCCGCAAAATCTGCGCCGTATCTCGCCTTCGCAAGTTTTGGGATATCAATCGTCGTATAGTAGTGCGCGTCGTATGCATTCTCGGGATTAGGCATACCGAGCGACACATATAGATCCTTAAAGCGCCTTGCCACAATATCCTGGGCCATCTTCTTATAGTCGCCATTTTTATTCGTCAGGCAGAATAGAGAGAAGATCGCCATCATCACCTGTTGGGGCGTCGAAAGCCCAGCAGTATGGTGCAATGCCACCGAACGCGAATCGGCCACCATACGGTCAATTAGTTTCATGTGGTTCGGATCCAGCTCAACGGTGCAGTAGCGGGCATGGAGCTCTTCTTTTTCCGCTGCTGACAGCGCCGCTATTCGTTTATCGAAAATGTTATCCTCGTGCATGCCAATAACGCCCAGGCGCCATCCTGTAGCGCCGAAATACTTTGAGAACGAATAGACGAGGATAGTATTATGCGGAGCCGCGGCGGCCAGCGACTTGAAACCATTAACGAATGTACCATATACGTCGTCGGTAAGTATTATGAGGTCTTTTCTGCGTGTCTTAACAAGCTGCGTTATTTTATCCAGTGTCTTTTGCTGCATGCTTACGGACGTGGGATTGGATGGATTGACCAGAAAGAACGCCTTTACTGCCGGATCTGCCAGTTTCTCGATTTCCGAATCGGGATATTGCCAGTCTGCATTTTCGTCCTGTTTCACTTCGAGCTCGACGAGTTCGTAGTCATTAAGTCTGGGTATTTCTATGTAAGGCGTAAATATCGGAGTACCGATAGCGATCTTGTCACCCTTATGGATCAATTTATTTTCCGATAAGCTTGTAAATATGTAATCCATGGCGGCGGTGCCGCCCTCCGTAGCAAAGAGGTCGAATTTTCCGATTCCCGCGCCTCCGAACATTTCCTGTTCAAAATATTTGTGGACTATCTTTTCGCACAGTTCAAGCATCCTGTCCGGCGTGGGATAGTGGTCCCCGAGTATGGCATCGACCATCTCATTAAGGAAGCTATCCCCGTCTATTTTTATTTCATTGCATACATAACTGAAAATGCTGTCGAGAAACGCGATCCCTGGCTTGCCTGAGTTCTTCGTGAGAAAATCTTTGAATCTTTTGGATAGCCCTTCCTTTTGCGCGACAGACCCGAGCCCGGGCCTGTGCGGCGACCTCTGGGACTCTTGCAACGCAAACAATCCAAACTGGAAGAACCCTTCCCGCGGCGCTATGGCAACCCAGTTCGGATTGCCTCTTCCGGCATTTAACATTATTCTTTCGCGCCAACATTGCGCCATGCTCATTAATTTATTCTTGAGCTCAAACGGGCTAAGCGCCTCATAACCTTTCTCCTGATCCGAACGCCCCATAGCATACTCCTTTCAATAAAAAAAGCGACCCGGGTTACGAGCCGCTTCAAAATTTATATCGTACTACTACTATCTTCTTCCATTGCATCTTTCCTTGTTAGCTGAGTATACCTCCGGCATAAAATAAAGTCAAATTATTTGGCTCAACTTTTTGGAATGAGCTCTTATAACCACTCAACTGCGCCTGTTTTCAAATTATATACCGCAGGTAGTATCTTCAATTTGCCTTCTCTGACCATATGCTTGATCTCTTCGCTATTAGATAAAATATCCTCGATTGCTTGAAAGACATTTTCTTTAACCACTGCGTGCAATAACTCATCTCCGCGTAAAGCGGGTTGGTATTTTTTTACTTTAACAGCAACAACTTCTATGGTTTTCTGGATAGCGCGAATATCCCCACATAAAGGAGGCCCTGATATCGCAGCCTTAACGGCTCCGCATTCCGTATGGCCCATTACAATTATGAGGGATGTGCCGAGATGCTCCGCAGCATATTCAATCGAACCTATAACGCTAGGATCTGTCGCTATATTACCAGCGACCCTAACGACAAAAATGTCTCCTATGCCACGGTCAAATATCACCTCTACCGGCTCCCTTGAGTCTGAACACGCAAGAACGGCCGCAAACGGATTTTGCCCACCCACCGCTGTATCTACTCTTCTTTCGGCACTTACATTCGGATGCCGCATCTTCATAGCAGCAAAACGCGTATTGCCTTCCCTTAGCAACATTAGAGCTTCATCCGCATTCTGAGCGTATGCATTCACTGCAATAAAAATAACCATGCTCATCAATACGGCTAACGATGATTTTCTTACGCTGAGCACCATCCTGCCTCCTATGTTAACAGTCAATAACTTCTACTCTAAAGACTTGTTTCTTTAGACACTTACAGCTAATTTAAATTTATTGAAGTCTTCGAACACCCAATCGTTCTTTAGGGTCCTGCAAACTATCGTCATGTAGTCCATCGGGGTCACGTCTTCACACTTCACACTTAGCTATCTCCACTTCCAGCTTTGATAACAGCGCCGCTACCTCTTCATTCTTTACCCTCATCGCTTCTATGCGACTCCACACCTGACTTACTCCGGTGTATTTTATCCCGG
>CAIMPC010000066.1 GCA_903843285.1 Candidatus Omnitrophota bacterium | reverse complement strand
CTAAAAAGATATCCACATATTCACAGGGCGTAGTAAAGAGAAAAAAGAAGCAAAAAAGAGAAAGCTGCTACTACTGATATGATTTCTCTACGAAGAACCACGATGATTATTATTGGTATCGTTCCGGTGATTACCTACAATGAAGATCTTAGTAGTTGTAGGGCGCCGCCCGGTTCATCGATTCCTGGTTGAGGTCGATAAGGATCCATTAATAGATGAGATGAAGAAGCTCATATCAAAAAACAGACATTCCGAAGCGATGGTTTTGGCGTCAACTAAAGGTAGATTTGAGAAAGAGGTTGGCGATAGTGATTTGGCGCGCATAAAAGCAGACCTTATATTGCAAGAAGAGACAGTTTCGTGGGATTTGATGTAGGAGGATACTATATGTGCAAACTCCTGCGTTCAAACGCAAATTTAGAAATCTCTGGGTTGGCTTGTCTGAGTGAAAGGGAGCTCGGAAAGAAAGGGTGTTTACGTGTCGATCCCAACAAGTGTTTCAGGTATATTATCAACACCTGATAACAATAGCATAGCTTATACGAATTATATTGCCGGTCACGATGCGGCTATAGTTATTGCTCATGGATTTTTTTGCAGCAAAGATGCCGTGCTTTTTAAGAGCCTTAATGATGCAATCATTGATAAGTACGATACGTTACTCTTTGACTTTAGGGGGCATGGTAGCAGTTCAGGGTTATTTACCTGGACCTCTAAGGAGGCCCAGGACTTAGAATGTGTGCTTAAGCACGTTTCAAAAAAGTATAGCAAGATTGGGCTTATTGGATTTTCTCTTGGCGCAGCTACTAGTATAAATACATTGGCTCGAACTAACTATGTTAAAAGCTTAATAGCGATAAGTGCGCCATCAGATTTTAATAAAATTGAATTTAAATTGTGGAAAGTGGATATTGAAAACGATCTTGTATATAACTATTTCGGGGATGGAAAGATAGGTAAAGGCGTTAGGCCAGGTCCTTTCTGGCTCGAGAAGGAAAAACCTGTTAACTCTATAAAAAGCGTAAGGATTCCGGTACAATATATTCACGGGACAAGCGATTGGACCATTAGTCATAAGCATTCGCAAATTCTATTCGATAATACTATATCCAAAAAGCGATTAGTTATAATAAAGAATGGACCTCACGCAGAGTTTCTGATAAGAAAAAAGTATGACGATACGATTTTTGCCATAAGGAGCTGGTTTAGGGAGACGTTATAAAATAGGATTATAGTTATGGACATATTATTTGTAATGCCGAGATTGGGGTTATATAAGAAAGGAAGAGGATTTAGAAAAAATCTGACTTATGCACCATTGACCCTTACGACATTAGCTTCGCTTGTCCCAAAAGAACTGAATGCTAGGATGCGGATCATTGATGAGGGGGTTGAAGAGTGTGATTACGAGTCGCTTAATCCGGACATTGTTTGTCTCACCGGTATTACTGGGCATATTTTGCGATCTTATGAAATAGCTGATAGTTTTAGGCGGCGAGGAATAAAAGTTATATTAGGCGGTGTTCATACAACCCTTATGCCTGAAGAAGCGAAGCAACATGCCGATTCAATCATTTTGGGTCACGCCTATAAAACATTTCCTCAGGCTTTAATAGATTGGAAGAATGGAGAATTAAAAGAGCGCTATAAAGATGAATCCCCATGTTTTGAAGGGATACCTTTGCCGCGAAGAGATTTACTTAATAGACATGGGTATATTTCCATAAATACGACTCAGGCGGTTTTTGGCTGTCCTTGTAGTTGTGAATTTTGTGTCATAAGCGCGACAAAATCAGGTTATCATCATAGGCCAGTTTCAGAAGTTATAGAAGAGATAAAAGCGCTAAATTCCAAGTTAGTTTTTTTTCTGGATCCTTCCCCAATAGAGGATAAAGAATATGTTAAAGAATTGTATCGGCAAATGATCCCTTTAAGGATCAGTTGGATGGGGCTTTCTACATCGAAGATAGTAGATGATGAGGAACTATTACATTTGGCTCACAAGAGTGGTTGTGCCGGGCTACTGATAGGGTTTGAATCCGTTTCAGAGAAAAGCTTAAAGAGGATGAACAAAAATTTTAATAGCTTAGAAAAGCATTATAGATTGATACAAGAGCTCCATAAAAGAAATATCTCTATTATGGGGTGTTTTGTTTTTGGTTCAGATGAAGATGACAAAACTGTTTTTAAAGAAACCGTAGATTTTTGCTTAAAGACTGGCATCGACTTGCCTCGCTTTACTGTATATACACCATTTCCTACTACGACGTTGTTCAATCGATTGAAGGATGAGGGTAGGATATTAACGACCAACTGGGTTAAGTACAATTGCCAGAATGTAGTATTTCAGCCTAAAAAAATGACCGCAAAAGAACTTGAGGATGGTCTTGAGTATGCTTGGAAAGAGTGTTATAAGACAAAAAATATACTGAAGAGATTGGCTAAGGCCAGAACTAGATTATTATGTATGACAATAGCTAATCTAGGCTATAAGTTTTATAGCCGTGATCACGCAAAATATAAATAGAAATTTAAGCGAGACATATGAAAATAACTCTTATTCGACCAAATATGGGTGTTAAAAAAGGGCGTGATTATAAGGAATTGGGAAGCATGGAGCCTTATGCGCTGGCTTTGTTGGCTGGCAGCATTCCGCATGGCATAGAAATTAAAATGTATGACGAGAGGTTGGAGGAAATAGATTATGATGAGAAGACAGATCTCGTAGCGATAACTGTCGAAACGTTTACCGCAAAAAGGGCGTATGCCATATCAAGCAGATTTAGAGAAAGAGGAATTCCGGTTGTTTTAGGAGGGTTCCACGCATCATTGATTCCTGAAGAAGCAAAGCAGCATGCTGACAGCGTTGTCATAGGTGAGGCAGAGCCTATTTTTAACACTGTCCTGGAGGACTTTCAAAATAATAGGCTTAAGCCAATTTATAATTCTGGCTACAAATCTGATTTAGTTGGGCATAGGTCAAATAGAAGTATTTTTAAAGGAAAGAAATATCTGCCAATCACATTGACTCATTTTTCTCGAGGATGCCCATATTCATGCTCGTATTGCCCTGACGCGGTACTTTATGGCGGCAAAATTAGATTCAGATCTATCGAAGATGTTGTTGCTGATATAGAGAGCCAAGAAAACGAGTTAGTTTTTTTTGTAGACAATAGTATTACCTATAATAAAGAGAATTTGAAAGCTTTATTAAGGGCAATTACCCCGCTTAAAATTAAGTGGATTAGTCAGGCTGATATCAGCGTAGCGCAAGATAATGAATTATTGCAATTGATGGTTAATAGCGGGTGCTTCGGTCTTGTGGTTGGATTTGAATCTTTAAGCGAGGGGAATCTCCGCCAGATGCGTAAATCACCTAATCTGCCTCTTCTTTCTCAGTATAGTAGTTTGGTTAAACGCATCCATGGGTATGGTATAAGCATGTGGGCCGCATTTTTATTAGGATATGATTCAGACACGAAAGATTCGATAAAGGAAACACTAGATTTTGCCCTAAAGCATAAGTTTTTTTTCGCAGCTTTTAATCAGCTGATCCCATATTATGGAACACCCATATATAAATTCTTAGAACAAGAGAAGCGATTATTGTTCGATAAGTGGTGGCTTGATGATAACTATAGATTTAATCAGACGGCATATATACCCAAGAATATGTCGGCGCAAGATTTATCCGATGAATGTTCAAAAGCCAGACAAATCTATAATAGCGGAATGAACATGCTCTTTCGAGCAGGAAATATTAAGGCCGATCTCAACAATATTCAGAAATTTTCATTATTTTTTAAGTACGCATCCATATTTAAAAAAGAGATACAGAATAAACAAGAGCTAATATTAAAGTAATATGAAGATAACATTTATTATAGCGTCGATTGGAAAACAAGAGCATGGCCGTTATGTGCGATCCTGGATTATGGAGCCGCTAAGTATGGCCGTATTATCATCATTAACACCTGCCTCAATAAATAGGGTATTTTATGATGATAGAATCGAAGATATACCTTTTGATGACGAGACGGATCTGGTTGCTATTAATATAGAAACGTATACTGCGGCCAGAGGCTATCAAATAGCAAGCAAATATAGAAAAAGAAATATCAAGGTTGTGCTGGGAGGTTTTCATGCCACCTTAATGCCCGATGAAGCATCTTTGCATGCTGATGCGGTGCTAATCGGAGAAGCAGAAGGTGTGTGGAGTCAACTTTTAGAGGATCTCAAAAAAAATAAGCTAAAGAAGACTTATGAGCGCGAAAAAGGGTCGGCAATAGAGTACGTCATTCCGGATAGGTCGATTTTTCATGGGAAAAAATATCCAAAAATTAGCTTAGTGGAGACTGGCCGCGGCTGTATGTTCGGGTGTGAATTTTGTTCTGTAACACATTTTTTCAAAAAAAGTTACCATCCACGCCCTCTAGATATTATTGTAAAAGAGATTAAACAATTACATAACAAGATCGTCTTTTTTGTAGATGACAATATCGGTTCAGACCGCAAACGAGCTAGAGAGCTATTCAATGCGCTTATTCCGCTAAAAATATATTGGATAAGCCAGGTATCCATGGATATATGTAACGACGAAGAGCTATTAAAATTAATGAAAAAAAGTGGTTGTCAGGGTGTGCTAATTGGATTTGAAAGTCTGGACTCAGATGTTTTGACAAGGATGGGAAAGGGTGTAAATAGAGCCATCAAGAGTTATGATTATGTTGTAAAAAAACTTCATAGCTACAATATTGAAATTTATGCAACTTTTGTAATGGGTTATGGCGAAACTAAGAAAGTATTTCAAGATACTTTACGCTTTGGCGTACGTAATAAGCTGCTCTATTTGGCGTTTAATCATCTCGTGCCTTTCCCTGGAACTCCCATTTATGCAAAGCTAGAAAGTGAGCGGCGTTTGTTGTACAAAAAATGGTGGCTTGAACCAGGCTATAGGTTTGGCGATGTCGCATTTCATCCGACGAATATGTCCTCATCAGAGTTAACAAATCTTTGCCTATCATATAGATATAAATTTTTTAATTTAAGATCAATACTAAGACGATTGCTAAACAGGGTCCACTGGGCAAATCATATAAAGATACAGGCATATGCTATATTGAATTTTATGGCTAATCATGAAACAACTACTCGGCGCAGTTTACTGATAGGAGGGGCGCCTAATCTTATAAAGAAAAACCATGAGTAAATTTACTATTGATCTAGCTAAGAAAGAGGATAATCCCGGGCTGCAAAAAGTTCTTGCAAATACACCTATGGATGGCCGCATACAGATTATTTTTCAACGGCAGCCGGATTTTTTACAGGCGAATCTTATAGGAAATAAGTTATCGCAAACTATAGTAGCCAGAAACAGCGAAAATGAAATAGTGGGTTTAGGAACAAGGTCTGTAAGAACGGTTTATGTTAATGGGCAAATTTCAGATGTTGGGTACTTAAGCGATTTACGATTGTGGGGAAATTATAGAAAAAGCACTTTGGTTGCAAGGGGTTATAACTATTTAAAAAATCTTCATAATGACCAAAAGGTTAGCATTTATTTAACAACTGTTGCGGAAGAAAATAAGGCTGCAATTAAAATGCTTACCAGCAAAAAAGCCGGACTGCCGGAATATCGCTATTTTGGAGCATATAACTCATTTGCTATAAACTTGGCTTACAAAAAAAAGACAATATCACAAAAATCGATCAAAATAGTCAGAGGATCGCAAAAATATATTAACGATATTATTAACTGTCTAAATAGAAATGGCGCACAAAAACAATTTTACCCATACTACTCTAGTGAGGATTTTAATGGTTTAAAGCTATTGGGTTTTAGGATCGAGGATTTTTTTATTGCAGTTAAAGATGGCGAGGTGGTCGGTGTGTTGGGAAAATGGGATCTTCGATGTGCGAGACAGATTATTGTCGCTGGATATAACGGCAGCATGAAAGTCATAAAACCGATTTATAACATCTGCGCAAAAATATTTAGGTTTCCATCTTTACCGGGAGACGGAGAAGAGGTGCGCTCATTTTTCATTAGCTTTATTGCGGTTGATGATAACGATGTCGATATTTTTAAAATGTTACTTAGAGAGGCATATAATTCTTACTTGAATAGCGAATATTCACACTTTGTTGTAGGGCTGGACTCTCGCGACCCGTTAATGGAGGCTATAAAAGATTATAGTTCTATTAAATATAAAACAAATTTGTACATTGTTGGCTGGAAAGATGTTGAGGGGTATTTAAAAACCCTCGATGGTCGAATGCCTTATTTGGAAGTCGCCACATTATAGTAGTTATAAGAGCAATATCGCAATGGAGGCTAAGTTGGGTCGATTGATTAGCAAGATTGTTAATATAACGAGTCTCTCAAAGCCGCAGATTGATGAAATGCACAACCTATTTTGTAAATACTTTGATAATGCGAGCGCAGATAAATTTGAAAGAGATCTAAAGGAGAAGGAGTGGGTAATACTATTAACTGATAAAAAATCTGGCAGGATCCAGGGTTTTTCAACGCAGATGGTGGTTGATGTGATAGTAGATGGACTTCCCGTAAAAATAGTCTTTTCTGGCGATACAATTATAGATAAGGAATACTGGGGCGAACCGACGCTTGCTAAGGCATGGTTGAACTTTTTTTATTCTCTAGCCAACAATTCTGGGAATAAAATTAAGTTGTATTGGTTTCTTATAACCATGGGCTATAAGACCTATCGATTCCTGCCAGTTTACTTTAAACAATTTTATCCCTGCGTGGACAAAGAGACGCCATTGTTCGAAAAACGCGTTATTGATACCATCGCCTTATCAAAGTTTCCCAATGAATATAATCAGGCTACTGGGGTTATTAAAAATTTATCAGGCAGGGAAATCTTAAGAGCCGGAGTTGCGGATATTAACCCTGTCAAATTTTCAAATCCACATGTTCGATATTTCGTGAATAATAACCCGGAATACATGAAAGGTGATGAGCTGGCTTGTTTAGCTTTGATAGATAAGGAAAACTTAAAGTCTCTTGCATTTAAAGTTATGGGGAGTAAAACAAATTAAGTACAAATGAGAAGCATACCCACAAAATATCAAAAAGATCTAGATTTGCTGAATCGCTTGTCCGCTCTGAATACTAGAAAGATATGCTCAGACGGCAATTTGGTATCTCAAAAGATACTGCAAGACGAGATTAAAAAGAGAGCCGATAATCTTATCTGTAAGGAGGAGGTATTTCCAGTTAAAGTATGTCATTCTGATCTATGCAAAGTAAATACTGATAAGAAAGCGCTTGAAGCTCGCCTTCTTGATTATACTGGATTAGGCGGAGGGAAGGTAGAAGGTGATCTTGTTTATTTAGGTGATGGGACCGAAAATGATTTTAGAAGAAAAAATATAAATGGCAAGATCGTCGCTTGCCGGTACAACATGGCAAACTATAGAGTCATGCAAGTTGCTAGAGCAAATAAATATAATGCCTTAGGACTAATTATAATTTCTGAGCACCCCGATCTTTTTCAGATAGGTGTGGGTGTTCCAGGGTTTAAAGAACCGTTTAAAATGCCAGCGGTTTCCATATCGAAGTCAGCTTGGCATCACCTAACTAAGGTAACAGGTAGAAGTGTGTCTATAGAGTATCGACAAAATATACAAAATGGGATCGGGAAAAACCTGATATTTGACTATTGCAATCATGATTCAAAAGAGACGATAGTTGTGGGGGCGCATTTTGATAGCTGGGGAAGCGGCGCCCATGATAACGGCGTTGGAGTTGTGATGCTTATCGCTTTACTGGAAAGCATTGCGTCAAAAAGATTTAAAAAAAACATCCGTTTTATATTGTTCGATGCCGAAGAAATGGGTATGATAGGCTCAAGGTGGCATACAGATCATGCTAGTGGCGACAACTACACAGCGTACATTAATCTAGATATGCCGTCTCCGTCAAGCAGTACATTTGTTAAAGCGGTACTTTTTTCAAATGAATGGCGCATGCTTAAGGCGATCCCATTCATACGTTTGCTAAAGAACTGCTATTTACCCGTGCCTTTGGGCCTATTCTATAGGGTAAGCAACGCCTTATTTCCATCTGACATAGATAGTTTTTTTCGTAAAGGCGTTCCTTGTGTGACATTATATTGTAATAATAGCTATTATCACACTTCGGACGATACGGCGGACAAGATAGATGTGCGAAGGTACGCAGATATCTGCTCGTTAGTAGAAAACCTTATTACAAAATTGGATGATATGTGATGGTGATCAATAGAACAAGATCATATTGTCGGCATTGTCAAGAAAGTCATGACGCGACCGTTGAGCAAAATGGAACAAGCATTATGTTTAATGTTGACTGCCATAAAGGAGAGATTTCTTCCAGAATTTCATCCGACGCAGATATATTTCTTGGTCTTAGAAAAAAACATCGCAGAGATTTGTCGAAGCCGCCATCTTATGTAGTAAAGAAATGGTATCATTTGCTGGAGATAACGGATGATTGTAATTTTAAATGCCCGATTTGCTATGCGAATGCCGGTGCTAATCCAGTCAAGACATTTTTAAGCGTAGAGACTATTGTCGAAAAAGCTTTGTTGGTAAAAAAGAGTGGCGGGAAAGCCATTATGCTTGCCGGTGGAGAGCCTACGTTACACGAAGAGCTGCCGGAGATCATCAGGAGAATCGCTAGGATGGGGTTGCGCGCAGAGATTGCTACAAATGGCCTTAGGATAGCTAGCGATCCAGATTATGTTGGTATTCTTAAGCGAAATGGCCTTAATCGCGTATGGTTACAATTAGACACTTTCAACAAAGATACACATAGCAAAATGCGGGGAAACGTATTTATAGAAGAGAAGAAGGTGGCTGCAAAGCGTATAGCGTCTTCTGGCTTAAGGCTTGGAATAATTAATACCATAACGAGCCTTAACATATGCGATATCGATAGTATTTTAGAATATTGCCTAAAATTAGCTCCGGCATTGAGTTTTGTCGTTTTTAATGTGGCTTCTCCAAGGGGTAGATACGAGCTATCAGTAGATACGGTCGTTGATCGTGAATCCGTAATTAAAAAATTGATGAGCTCAAAAGCATTGGGAGGAGTAGGGTCGTTAGATTGTTTTTGGCCTATACCATCCTTTCGCCCTTGGGGAATGGAAGCGCACCCCGATTGCTCAGCGATAATTTATTTACTTGTGAATAAGAGAAGAAATTATCCGATTGATACAATTATGAATGTGGATGGATTTTATAAGCGATTAGATAATAATGCCATGAATCCAAATTTTTTTACGATGAATATAGTTCCGTTATATTATGCTATTCGAGAATCTAAATTATCGCAAATTCCGAAGTTGTTAGTATATTTTTTTGGAGCTCTTACCGGTTTGGGAAGTAGTGGTATGGTGCCGATCGCGGTGGATAGTTTTTTAGGAATAGACTATCAGGATGAGCAGAGGCTCGCGCGATGTGCTAATTCTCATATAACGGAAAAAGGACCCATATCTCCTTGTGAGTACTATTATCCTGAAACAGCGAGCTCGCTTTTCGAAAAGAAGTAAGAAAGGGTAGCCGGATGCTTCAAAAAGTACGTTATAATTTTTTTAGCCTTCTTTCTGCTCTGCCGTCTTTGAATACATTTAAGCAAGAAGCTATAAGGTTGCATCTCGGACATAACAAGATCATTGGCTGGGATGGCCGATATCCAGTTCGTAGTCTAATGATCCCAGGTGAGTCTAGTCCTGTGTTTATTAAAGCGGCTGCTCGCCTATATAATTCTAATCGTTTCGGTATTCGATACCCATGTGTAGCAACATTGTCGCTAACATGTAATTGTGATGCAGACTGCGCGCACTGCACGGCCTATGGATTGAGCGAGAACGAAATGACAACTGAGCAATGGAAGAAAGCGATAGCGGATTCTATAGAGCTTGGTGTTTTTACTTTTATCTTTTCAGGAGGAGAGCCGCTTTTGCGAAAAGATATCTGCGAAATTATTTCCGCAGTCGATCCGCAACGATCAATAGCACTTCTCTACACAAATGGTTCGCAATTAGAAAAATGGCTTCCTGAGCTAAAAAAAGCCGGCCTAAAAAGGATCGCTGTTAGTATTGATTTTGCTGAAGAGGCGCGGCATGATGAACAACGCAGGATCCCAGGTTTATGGCGCACGGCAGTCTCTGGATTAAGAGCGGCTAAAAAGATGGGGTTTTTGGTAGGGGTGTCAACTTTTGCGTCTATCGATAGGTTGCAGAGCGGAGATTTGGAAAATGTATTACGGTTTGCAGCTCGCGAGAAGATTAATGAAATTACGATTTATGATGCTCTTCCCTCGGGACGATTAAAAGATCGTACGGATTTGAAAAAGAGCAATAAGGTCTATGAAGCGGAATTGCGCGCGCTGATCCAAAAATGGTGGATAGATGCTTCGGTTCCCGGCGTTTGGTGGTATGGGAATTTGCGTTCGATTAATAACAGCGGATGTTCTGGCGGGCAGACGATGTTTAACATTTCGCCCGGGGGTAATTTGCGTCCATGTGATTTTTGTCGGGAAACGGTTGGATCGCTTCTAGAAGAAGATCTATCCAGCCTTTGGTTTAAGCTTCATGAATTATCGCTTCTTCATCGTAAGCAATCGATGGACTGCTGGCTTTATCAAGAAGGCGGCATGGATGATAGCCGATAGGGTTGGGTTATTTGATAGCAATAATATTCACGAATTAGTGTGGCCGGATACTGCGCAGGCTAATCGGGTTAAGCGGATCATGGCGCCGGTAATAAAAGAGGGTGTGGGGCAGTTTATAAAAAACGTTGAGTCGCAGGTTAAGGTTATGATCGTTGGACATAAAGTATTTCCCGTTGTTGTTGAGGCAGGAGGCCTTCAGTCACATGTGGGGTCGCTTTACGGCCATTACGTTGTAGCCGCATGTGACGAGGCTAGAAAATTCGCTAACCAGTTTATTAGGAGAGCCGCTCAGAGTTTTTCTTCCATAAGCGGCACTTATTTTTGGAAAGGTATTTTATCGCGTAATGTTCAGATAGATAACTGGCTTGTGACAACTAACTTACACGATGAAATTTCAGCAGAAGACGTGGCGTCAATCGTTAACTTCTTAAGAAGTCATTATCCTGACCGTGCAATAATTGTTCGCTCTTTGACGAAATATATCGATGAAGATATTATGCTGGCTTTAAAGAGAAGTAAGTTTTCCTTCATTGCATCAAGGCAAATATATATTTGGGATTATAGAAAGTCCCAGACGTTTTCGATAAAAGCACGTCATGCTTTGAGAAAAGACGACGCGCTGGCATCGCAGGCGGGATACGAATGGGTGGATCTTGACATTAGCAAACAAGATAATGTTTTAAGGGTCTTGGACCTTTACCGGTATTTGTATCTAGAGAAGCATTCCTGGAATAATCCACAGTATACAGAAGCATTTATTAGAACACTTTGTGCCAAGCCTGATGGATTTTTGCGTATTAAAGTAATGATCAAAAAAGATCGTATCGATGGGTTTATTGGATATTACGTTAATCGAGCGACTCTTACAGCGCCATTTATAGGGTATGATACGACACTATCGCAGAAAGACGGCCTTTATCGAATGCTTATGTCGAAGCTTCGGCAAGAGGCCAAGGAACAAAATTTAGTACTTAATGGAAGCGCTGGTGCCGGTGAATTTAAGCGCACGAGGGGAGGTGAATCTATTACGGAATTCTTTGCTATATACGACCAGCATCTTAGTTGGTATTATCGCGCACAGTGGTTTTTATTGCGGCAAATTATGAATACATTTGGAATGAGCGTGTTACGCGCGAACGTGTTATAACAACAAAGGAGGTTATTGTGGAAGCGAAACAAAAGAAAATAGCTGCGTTAAAGGTTCTTCTTTGGTTGGGGGCTGTGTATCACATCCCATTCCCATTAGTTGCTATGTTCAATAAGACTTATGTGCCTATTATGGCTAACCAATTTTATGGTTTTAATATTACCATTACTCCTCAGATTGCTTGGCTTCTAAATCCCTTAGCCGCGTACATGCTTGCTTTTGGATTATTTTTAGCTGTTGCCGCGACAGATCCAATTAAATACATAAAGATGATCTACGCGGTATTATTTCTATTATTAATTCGCATAATTCAAAGAGCGCTATTTATTAGCTCAGGTTCTGGCGAGTACATTTCTGGTGATTCGTACAAAATAATTTTAGATTTTTGCACATGCGTGCTTTATTGGATCGCTATTTTTGTTATGGCGAAAAAAGTAACCTGTGAGAAATGCGCTTGATGTTTAGGCACTTAAGACATGCAGTTGTCATCTAAGGGCATTAAGCTGTTTATCGCTAATATGTCATTGGCGATATTAAGCTGGCCGCATTTCCTATCATTTCAAAGAGCTATTGCGAATGTTGAAAAAACACAGCGAGATGTTCTTTTTCGCATCATTAATAGCAATGCATCAACATCATTTGGCAAACAGCATAATTACAATGCCATAAAAAGTGTTGATGGGTTTCGTCTGCAAGTAAGCCTTTCAATGTATGAAGATTATGTTGATGCGATTAGTTCCATTGCTAGCGGGAAGAAAAATGTTCTCACCGCTGGACCGGTGTTAAACCTGGAGCCGTCCAGCGGGTCTACCGCCAATTCAAAATTTATTCCTTATACAGAAAGTTTGCGCGAAGAATTTAAGCAGGGCCTGCTGCCATGGCTGTTTGACTTATATCGGTCAAATAAAGACATGCTTTTTGGTAGTTCGTATTGGGCCATTTCGCCAAGCTCTTCTAAAGAATTTCCTGGCTCAAAGATACCTATTGGCTTTGGAGACGATGCCAGCTATTTTGGCAATCTAGAGCAAAAAATCATTGCTAAGATTCTTGCCGTACCTCCAATTGTTTCTAAAATCGAAGACGTGGACGCGTTTCGGTATGTAACGTTACTTTTTCTTCTAAGAGACGAAAACCTATCGTTTGTTTCCATTTGGAATCCTACGTTTCTTGTTTTGTTACTGCAATCAATCTCTGATTGGATGCCACAATTGCTTCAGGATATCAAAGATGGCACATTGAACCCACCCAGCTCAATTAAAATAGATTTAAAAAATCAGCTCAGTAAAAAAATGTATCCAAATAAAAAAAGAGCTCGAAGTATTGAGAATGCTTGGGGGAAGAGCAATTTCTTGCAAATTGTTTGGCCAAAATTAAATCTAATTAGTTGCTGGGCGGATGGGCATGCAAAGATATGCATCGATGATCTCAAGATATTGTTTCCTCATGTGAAAATACAGCCAAAAGGGTTAATCGCTACGGAGGGGATGATATCCTTCCCTTTGGCTAGCAAGCAGGGTGGGGTCTTGAGTATTAAATCGCATTTTTTTGAATTTATTGAAATAAACGATTCGGATAATGTGAACGATAAAAAAATAATTAAGCTTGCTCATGAGTTGATAGAGGGAAATAAATATTCAGTAATTATCACGACAAGTGGTGGATTGTATCGGTACCAGTTGCAAGACATTATTCAGGTTATGGGCTTTGAAAAACAGTGCCCCATAATTCAATTTATTAGCAAGGAGTCAAAGGTATCTGATTTAGTGGGCGAGAAGCTAAATGAATTTCATGTGTCATTAGTATTGCACGAGGTTCTAAATAAGTATGGCGTTACACCAGCTTTCTTATTATTAGCTCCAGAAAAAAATGCTGCGGGAGCTTTTTTTTATTGTTTGTTTCTCGAATTGAAGGAATGTGAAAAGCTTACTGAGCAAACGATCTCTAGTCTCATAAACGATGTTGAGCAAAAGCTGGAAGAGAACTATCATTATTTGCATGCGGTTCGACTTGGCCAGTTGTTGCCAGCCAAATTATTTATTATTACCGAAAATGGCAAAGCGTCTACGATTTATTTGAATGAATGTCGAAAAGGTGGTCAAATGCTTGGGCAAGTTAAGCCAGCGATTTTGAGCTCAAAATCGAGTTGGTCCAATTTATTTCAATGTAAAAACCTTGGGGCGGCCAAAAAAGTATCACCCCATAACTAATTGAAACTGTATATCTTCAGACCTTTTGGGACACTTCGGCGTTATTTAGCTTTGCGACTTGATACTGGTATGGGTCATTGTTTTGGTTAATGTTTCTACCTTCCAAATTATACTTCTTCCTGCGTTCCAAGGTCAAACGTTTCTTTT
>CAIMPC010000065.1 GCA_903843285.1 Candidatus Omnitrophota bacterium | reverse complement strand
TAACCCTTCAGGTTACCCACATCGCTTGGACAACCCTTTGGGTTGCCCACACTCTCCACAACACTACTACTACCTTATCCAAGAAAGGACTTCAAGTAAACTTCCTCCTCTATTTTATGACACTATAGCAGATTTCCTGGGCAGTAGCATTTCATAATTTAAAAGCCGTGGAGGATATTATCGGACAATACGATGAGTCGATGTCGACGGCTGAGATTGCACGCAGGACGAAGAGAGCTATAGAAATGGTTGAGGGTCCGGCCGAGAAAAGCAAGTATGAGAAAAATACAACTCAAGTGCAATTTATGATGGGGGAGACAGGATTTCTTGTTTGGGAAATACTTAACTATATTAAAGTTAAAATCGGATCTATCCTGGGAAAACTTGCTTATATCATCAGGCCAATATGCGGCGTTAACTATCGTATAGCCTCGTTGTCTATGATCCCCGTAGTAACGATAACAGCCTCCTTCGTATTCGGCGAAATGTATATTTCAGCGATATCTAGCTCGTTTATTATGGCTCTTGTGTTGAAGAGCATGGTTGGTGGCGTAGCTCGCGGTGTGGGCGCTTATATTAATCAGTCGGTGCGAGGTGAACCTATCGATATTGTAAAGATTTGTCGATGGACGATCGTGGGGTTAGTGTATATTGGGCCAATAACTTATGGACTGTGGTTTAGCATATTGTCTACGTACGTTGGTAGCAATCTGCTGAAGGTTGTAATAGACCTAACTCTTTATACTATTATAGTGGCCCTGCCGATGAATTTTATCATCCAAAAATATTTTATTGAAAGAGATGCCGGAAAGATAAGATTAAGAGAGACTCTGAAGCAATTTGCCCGTATTTACATTTATAACACGATCTATTGGGGTGGCGGCTTATATGCTGGGTGGACATTTTGGCCGGAGCATATCGTCCTTATATCTGCTAATATGATGGTTCTCTGGTCGGGCATTCTTATATATTTACTGGATTCATGGTCGAAAGGCGGACGACCTGAGATTTCAGTAGCACAAAGTTCTGAACATGAGGCCAGTAAAGTACGGGCTAAGGCAGGAAGGCCTGGTGGAATACAAAAACCAAGAATAACAAAGTATGATATTACCAATACAGGCAATGCGACAGCTGTTATTATTGGTGCGCCTTTGCCCAAAGATACCATATATGCATTGGAGTCTATGCAGGATAACCTTAAGAAGATATTGCCGAACGGGGAAATATATTTTATCACGCCGGAAACCTTACATATTAGCGTAGAAACGATATCGCATACCAGTGATCCGCCTTTAAGCGATGTGCAAAGGACTAAGCTTTCAGCACTTGTTAAATCATTATCGGAGAGAACAGAGCCGTTTAAGATTGGAATAAAAGAGATCAGGCTTAACGACGATGGCGCTATAATTGCAGAATGTTGCAACGATACCAATGAAATACAGAAGATAAGAGATGAGATAGGTGAAAATTTTGTAATACATCCGAAGAACATGATACACATAACATTGGGGTATGTGATAAAGCCTCTGCAGTCTGAAGAAGTCTCGCGTCTACGTAATGCGATAAGCGCGCCTAGATTGGAGGAGGCAGGTCAATTCACAGCAGGTGAGTTGAGTATTGTATTTGATACCGGGCAGATATTTTCAAGATCTGCAAATAAGAATAAGGTTGAAGTTTACCATTTTAATAATGGCGTAACCGCCACTATTAATGATGAGAGTCGATATATACTGGAACGTTATTATGGCATCAAAAATATTGATTCCGTGCGAGAGCTCGATGGAGGTGAGGCAAGCCAGTTCAAGCCAATCCTTGTTGAGTATAGAGAAGGCGAGAAGGAAGCAAGCGCAGTGCTTAGAAGGTTGGATCAACATAAATCGTTAAAACGGCATATCTTTAGTATTTCTGTAATGGAAAAGCTATACCAATCAGGGATACCAGTGCCAAAAGTATTTGAAAAGCTGTGGGCTAGCTCGGGGGTGGAAGGCCGATACGTAGTAGAGCATAACAGCGTATTTTATATTTTGGAAGAATATATAGAACGCGGAATTGCGGTTCAGTATAAGGATGCCGAACCAAGGGAGCTTGAATCATTAGTCGCTCTGGCGGCTCGGGTAAATAACGCATTGAACGGGTTTGTTCCGGAAGGCGAAGGGCAGTATAAGTCAAGAGAACAGATATTTTACGAGATATGGCCAAAACTTAAAGATTATTATGAAAAATTGTTACCCAAGAAGTTCGAGGATATGACAAAGGAAGAGAAGTTGTTTATTGACAGCTATGGCTTTTTTGAGGATCAGGCAAGAATGTTTACGAAGCGATATACGGGAAACCTTAGAGACAAATGTGTAGTTTCACCGATCCATAATGATATTAATTGTGGCAATGTCAGATTTGATGGCAACGGCGACATAGTCTCGCTTTTTGATTTTGGATTTACACAGCAAGACTACAGGATAGTGGAGTTTATTAATATGATATTTTTTGATTTAATAATTAATAAGTATTATGCGGGCATGCCTAATTACCATGAGAAATTAGCGACGGTGATCGAGGCTTACCAGAAGAATGCTTCTCAGAAGCTGAATAGGCAGGAGATTTATGGAATAATAGAAATTTTGCGTATGAGGTTCTTCGAAGAACTTTATTCAAGGTTTTTAAGACATTATCCGGATAGGAAAGTTAACATATTTGAGCATCCCGAAATGGCACGATATATTCAGACCGACATAGAGGAATTTAAGAAATTTGCCGTAGATTTCAGTTCGGCAGAGGTAATAGAAAAGTTCGCAGATAGATTTATGTCCTCCGAAGCGGAATCTAAAGGGGAGGATGCACCGTCAAAATATTTTGTAAATAATGAAAGAACGAAGTTTATTGAATCTGCGAATGAGCTGATCGATGCGATCGAAATCAAGCCGGGGACCGGATCTGTATCCGGTATAGTGCCTATGGATAAAAATATTTCAACAACCGAGATCGCTCGAAGAGCCGATAAGGCTGTAGAAATAATCGAAGGCCCGGGTGGAAATGGGCTACCGCGGCAATTCAAAACAAAAGCATCTTCATTGGGGAAGTCTATTGATCGGTTCAGATCGGATGGATTAGTCGGCGCGCTTATAGTTCTTGCTCGTAAAGCTCAGCGAGATGGACAGAAGTTAATAATAGGCCTCGAGACAGGTAATTTGCCAGGAATTAATGAGCACGTGCCTGATCCAGAGTATGCCGCATTACAACTTCTTTTGCAGCAGATTAGAGGGATGGGCGGAGAGTTGAGGCGTCTTGGGTTGAATAATTTAGAAATAGTATGCGCAAGTGGCGATCTTTTAGCTCAATCGATAAAAGCGAAGATCGGTGGCTTGCGTGAATCCACTGGAGTAGAGACTAATTTATCGAACGTGGTCGTCTTTGCATCCAGACAAACTATAGATTTAACAGCCTTTAATTCATTTAGAAGTACGCCTGAAAATAAGAGAGCGTTTCTTGCCGGTGTGGATTTCTCAGACATTACACGCTACTATCAAGAGAACAAAGAGCAAATGGATGATAATCACGAACAGTTGGACATTAAGATCATGACGATGCTTCTGGTAACATTGGAACTGGCCATCGGCAAAGATCTGCCACAGCTATCCATGATCCAGTCTTATGATAAGGATAAGAGAATAATTATATTCCTGCCAACACCGGAGCCGAAGGATACGGGTATCCTTGAAGAAAAGTACAGGGCCGAAGCGACTGCGCTGGCCGCAGCGTAACAATGCTAGAATACCAAATGAAAAATAAAATAAATTATACAAATAAATCCGGGATCAGGAAGAGGGCGCTAATGCGCTCTTTGGCTTCAATGCTTATAGGAGCTTTTTTAGTAAATGCACTGATCTGCACCGACTCAAGTGCGTTGGCCCCTGCGGTAGGAAGTCGCGAAACGTTCGACAAATTACGAAACATGATGAGTGCGCAGTTATCCGATGCTGCGCATCGTGAAACGAGAGATTCGACCGATACTAACTGGGCGGATGTTGTCAAAAACGGTCAAATAGTAATGGACTTTTTAGCATCACGAGCTGTATACGATGTCCAATCGCAAAAGTGGAAACCAATAGATAATCTGGATGAGCTGGTAAGCTCCGGGCCGTATGATGTAGTGATGGTTTTCGGCTCAGGCGATTTGCAGGTGCCGGAAAAGGGTGCGGAGGTAGTAAAACGTTTGCGTGAAGGTAATCCGGACATGAAAGTAGTGACCAGCGGCAAATATGGGGGAATTCAACAAGCTGATGCCGGAATGTTTTTTGATGAGACAGGTAGGCGTATGCCGGAAGCAGAACGCTTTAGGCAGGCCTTGGAAGGTTTGAGGGTATGGGATGATAAAAATGATATGATGGAAGTTAAATCAACAAATACCGGCCAGAACATCGAGTACACGCGAAAATTATTATCAGATCATGGGCTCAAACCGAAGAGGATCCTCGTCTTACAACTGCCGGAGGCACAGTTACGAGCAGGCCTGAGCTTAATAAAACAATATCCCGATTCTGCCAAGGGACAAACCTTACTCTCGATGGGGGTAGATAAAGTTGCCAATTATGCACCTCACGTGCGAGATATTTCTAAAATGACCGAAGATGAGCTCGAAAAGCAGATAGGCGATATGCTTCAAGAGCTTAAATGCCTCCGCGAATACCCTGCACTGGGTTTTATGATACCGGTTGAGATCCCTCCACATGTGCTCGAATCCGAAAAAGAATTAAGAACAGCAAAAGAGGTCTTAGCAAAAAAACTATCTGAAAAAAATACCACTGCATTAACATTGCATGCCAGACAACGCCAGAAAATACCCGCCGACGCAATAAAAATACTTACCGTTGCGGTGCCAGTGATGAAAGACATTATGTTAAATGCGGGTGCGCTTGTTAGCAAATGGCGTAACAAAACCAGCATTGGGGTTAGCTATAAACCAGATCAGGAATCTATTGACCAGGCCGTTGTTACGGAAGCCGACTTTGAGGTGCAAACATATATACTGGATCAGCTGGAAAGTAAATTAGGCTTTCCTTTTCGGGTTATGGCGGAGGAAACGGAGGGGGCACTTGGGGAAAAAATCGAAGCCATTAATACGAAAAATGGAGGTTCACCGTTCGAGATAGTTATCGACCCAATTGATGGCACTCGTCAGTTCATAAATCCTGAAAGCACTTATTTTGGAAGCTTACTTTCGCTGATGTATCATGGAGATGTGATTGCAGCGTTCTTTATAGGGCCGGAGTATGAAATGAATAACAGTAAGGGAGTATTTTTTGAGGCCTCGGAGCTGGAGGATGGGACTTTTGTTTCTGGAATTAGGGAAGGAGTTGCCTTTGATAGGCAAAAGCTAAGCTATGATCAGGAAGAAAATAACTTTAAAGATCGAACAGTGGTAGTCCATAGAAATGTTCCGGGACTATTTAATGCGACAGAGTTTCAATTCGATCGTATCGGTAAATCATCAGGCATGGCATTGTCGCTTGTTGCCATGGGAAGAAAAGATAATCCAATAGCTTATGTCGATGCAAGACGTCCAATATGGGATGTCTCGGCGGGAGCATATTTTGTCGAAAAGTCAGGAGGGGTGGCTGTTAACAATAAAGGTGAAAACATATTACCTTTCAGGCCGGAAACATTAAGAGATAGTTGTGTCCTGGAAATAATCGCCGGACACCCGAAAGTTGTGGCCCGGATTTTAAAGAGCGTGCAACAATCGGAAAACAGTACGGAGCCATTAGCCGATCCTCCAGTGGTATTTGCTGGCGTAGAGGCGATTCTGGAAATGCTGCCGCAGGAGTGGCGCGAAAATAATTTAAAAGCTTCCGAATTCCTCAACGAGTTATCGGCCCTCTTACACGATGGTAATGTCCTCGAGGAGGACAAGTCGACATTCATCTTTTCGGAGAGGGTCACATTTGATAACGGACTAGGTGTGCTACTGCCGAAACTCGCGAAATCCGGTATGAGGGTTGCGGTAATAGCTACAAATGATAGGCAGAGGGGTATGGTGTCCGATCTGAATCGAGGTAACCCCGAGAATGAACGAATAATATATGCGGGCACAATAGTCGACGTAATGGCAACAGCGCACACCGCAAGATACTATTATTTTAAGGTAACCGGAGATCCGGATGTGGAGTTGCAAGGCGTCACCACCTTCGATATAACGGGAGTAGTGAAGAAAATTATTGACGCCATCGGCAAAGTCTGCGGCATAGTGAATCGCGAGAGGATCGACCTCCTCCATCAAGCCGCGCGTAGCTTTGCGGAGGCTGCGTAGTTACTATTACCTCAGCAGATTTATATAAGTATTTTCGAAACTATTAATAAAGGAGCTCCAAAATGTCCAGATTAAGAAAATCGGCACACCAAAAAATAGTTTCCGTATTTCTAGTGGTGGCATTTATTCTATTTGATCTATCTTCTGCTTATCCCTATCAGTATTCTTCGCAATATCGTAACTTAGCGGTCCCTTCGGCTCTTCAATCGCGAATTATAGATAGCGAAGCGACTTTCGCCTATTCACTGCTTAACATAGGCAGGTATCTTTTAGGCGATTCAACCGGAAGACCTGGGCTTCCTTTGAAATATTTAGAATACGTGATGAGTATGGAACTTAATGGGGGTATTGCTGGAATTGACCTATCGCATGTTCGGCTTGAGAATGGCGTGGTGATAATACCCTGCGTCAGGGACGGTGTTCGATCCATCGCGAAAATCGCCGATAAGAACTCTGAAGCGGCGGAAACCATGAATGGGGATCCGATAGGATTATCGGATGACTATGTCATAAAGATTGTCCCTGCAGATGAGAAAGATCTACCTAAAATATACTCGAGTGAGAACTCGCGCGGATACCATTTCCGGCCGAAATACAATTTTATACAGGGAAGTCCGTTAGACATGTCAATGATTAAGACCAAACGGGATGCGCGGACTGTGATAGAGCTATTGAAGAAAGCCAAAGGTGAAGGGGTAGCTTTATCCGTTACTGGACATTTAAGGGGATTAGATGGCCCCGGATCCACGCTGGATGCCCCTGCCTTCCAGATGGGCCTTACTAAAAATGGAATAAAAGATTTAGCCGAACTGCCTTTGACTCCTACGATAGCCAGTATATTTGATGCAACGATAAGATTTGAATTAGCCAATGACGAGAACGCGATCGAATATATTGCGCTCGATCATGGTATATCCGGGGACCATCCGTATAAGGTAGTAGTCAATAATACGTGGAGCATTCAAAACGGCCAAAAGGATGCCGCTGCATTTATTTTTGGAAAAGTCTTTGGCCTAAGAGGGATCAGGATCGTCTGTGAAAAAATACCTTCCATGGCATTGGCGGGAGGGATGGAATCGTCCAATGTTTTAAACGTCTCTTTAATTGCCGCGGCGAGCATGTTAAGCGGCGCAGACCTGTCCATGGCCGATATATTTAGCCTGGCAGTTAAACTGGAAAATGATGAATTTGGGGGTCTAACCGGCGGCCAGGGGCATCTCTGCTGCATGCTGGGGGGCGCCTATAAACATATATGGCTTTCGGGCGTAAAAGATCATGATGGAAATCTAGTCAATCCTTATTCGGCTTTATCAGAACCCCTTCTGCCGAGCGACGGTTTCCGGTCGATCGAAAATCATATGATGCTTGTCCAGGCGGGGAAAGAATATAAAGATGGGGGAGCCGTTGTATACAGGACGGCATCGTTAATTAACAATATGTGGACAGATCTCTTAAAGGACGGAGACAAGGTCAGCGCGCCATTGTTTCGGGAAATGATGACTTTAGCTAACCAATATGTTCGTGCATTACAAACCAAAGATTATGAGACCGTAGTGAAAACAATCGATCGGTACGTCGACATAAGAAATCTTTTATGTAAGCGCTGGATGGCTCTAATGTTAGATGCTCACGGCAAGAAAGACGTACCTGAGTATGCGAAAAAATATACTGAAAAGGTATTCGGTACATATAGCGATAATAAGGACTACGCATTTATCAAAAAGATGTACGAAGAATACGGCGATTCCCTTCGATCTGTAAGCCTTTATGAATTAGGGCCGATCAGTGAATTGGTGATGGCAGCAAGAGAAAAAGGAATAGCGATAATGCCTCTCGGCGCCGGTGGGCCTGGCGCAAACCTGATCGCGGTTTCGCCGAAAGGAGCCGAATCACTGAAGTCATTTCTGGAATCGCACGGACTGTCAGAGCTCACCGAAGACAAGGCAAGGGAGACAATAAGCGGTAGCGGTATATTAAAAGGTTATATGCCTTTTAAGGTCGGAGTAGAATCTCTAAGGATCAATGGCTTCAATACAATGGCGGGCGTATCGGAGCCCCAATTGCCTTTTGAAGGCGATTATTCATTGCCGGATGCAATGGAAAATCATTCGGCGTTTACGAGATTAGATGAGAAGATCAATAGGGAAGGATTTTTTGGTGCGGGGGTAAGCGCAACAGATCGGTACGAATATATAAGATCGTTAATGGGTAACGCGTCCTTGGCAGAAAAATCGAAATATCTGTCCGATGAACGCAAAGAAGATATGCGCAAGCTTTCCGATTCAGACAGAAGAAGTTTCGCAAGAGTTGCTAATATAATACTGTTAGATGTATTAGATAGATCGAATGCGACGGAGCCGGGGTATTCATTGCCAAATGTATCCGGCCTGGAGCACATGTCAAATAGCCCCACTATATTACTGGTTGCACCATTTGAAAATAAAGAATTGAAGGCGGGGTCATTTCTTGCCCCTCCGCTTGGAATTTACAGGTTGGCGAATTATTTAAGATTATTTGGTATTAAAGTGGATATATTCGACCCCAATTTAATAGGCGGCAAGTATCATGGGAGTGAAAGACTTCTTGAATTTGTGAAGCAAAAAAAAGAAATGCAGGGAGAATATGATTTCATAGGATTTAGCATATATGAGCCTACGTTAGAAAATGATATGGAGCTTGCAAAAGAAGTAGATAAAATTTCAGGAGGTTCTATTATAATTGCCGGAGGCGAGGGAGCTTTCTACAATACAGAAAAACTCGTAGCTCCCGGTTCGCCTTTCAGTATCATATATAAAGGATTTGGCGAAATTTCTCTACTGGATACGCTAATTACATACATGCAAACAGATAAAAAGAAGTTCCTTGGGAATGGAGAGGCCTTGAAGATTAAAGGCACTATTGTAAAACCTCAAACCGGTGCAATCGTTTCCACGCCTCCTCAGTCCCCCGTATCTAAGAATGACTATCGGGTCATCTCCCTATATTTTGATAGCACAATCGTTCCGTATGAAGATTATTGGCGTTTTATGGAGGGAATGTACACTTACGGATCCGCAGAAGGTGAACAGTCCATAGATCTAAACGCCATAAGGACCGTCAGATTAATAACAAGTAGCCATTGCCCGATGGGATGCACATTTTGTTCTTCTACGCATTTCCTTAAAGACTCGATCGACGGTGAAAAGCAGCCGGTTCTCTCTTTGGCGCCTCAGGAGATAATAAACATTTTAAAAAATATTGATAAATATCATCCTGACGTCAGGAATATTTTCTTTAATGACGATGATTTTATGATAAATCAGGATCGTGTGCGGAAATTATGTGCTTTGATCAAAGAAGAGTTCGTAAGTAACAGGTTTCGATTCATTGCGTTGGGGAGGATAGATAAGGTAGATGCAAAATTGCTCGAAAAGATGAAAGAAGCCGGTTTTGTTCAGCTGAACTATGGTATTGAAAGTTTCTCTGACCAAGTTTTGAAGGAAATGAATAAAGGAGTTACATGCGCTAAAAACTTATCCGGACTTGACCTGACCCTGGATAGCGGAATAGTGCCATTAATAAATCTCATATTATTTTATCCGACGACCACAAAAAAAGATGTATTGTCCGATATGCGAACAGCTGTAGAGTACGCCGCCAGGGGAGCGGAGTTGAGCTATTGGCCGCTTGTGGAAGCGTTTAAGGGTGCTTCTATTGCGAAAGACGTTAGGGATGGTAAACACAAATTATCCGCGAATGGAAAAGATGTTCTACCGGACGATGCGGGAATGAGGGACCTGGCGAAGGCCGCCGTTAATAATAAGGCCGCCGTAATAAAAGAGATAAAAGATCAATACGGAATTAAAGGAAAGGTCCCGCATGTAGTGGACGTGATGGCTTTTTTTATCGCGTTTTATAGGGCCGCCGGTGAGTCTACAGACCGCATCGAAGAAGTTCTGGGGGAAAGATTGAGCGGACATGTAAGGCAGATTAAAACTATTGCGGCTGCCCATACCCGGTTAAATGTAATAACTACGGAGAGAATAGACCCGGGCTTAATTCTGCCGCAGAAAGCTGTGGATGTTAATGCAGTGGACGAAGCGCTGGCTGATAAGGAGTTGGAGGCAGGCCGCATAGGAGTTATTACAGTAGCCGGCGGAATGTCATCGAGAGCAGGCGTGCCGTACCCCAAAGGCTTGCATCCGATCATGCCTATTTCAGATAAAACATTATTTCAGGCACGAGCCGAAGAAATACGGGCCGCAGCCGATCACTATGGTAAGCCTATCCCTTGGGTCATAATGACATCAGATATCACTGATGAAGCCACGCGCAATTACTTTAATGACAGTGACTATTTTGGTTTGAATAGAAATAACATTATTTTTGTAAAGGCCGAAAGCGTGCCAGCCCGTTTGTCGGGCACCCAAGAGCTCACCATGAAAGATCCTAGTACAATATTATTGACCCCAAGTGGTCACGGCGCTATATACAAAGCTATGATGGATCGGAATGCGCGAACCGATGGGGGAAATATAAGCGCATTAGATGAGGCTAAGAGAAGAGGCGTAGAAACATTTATATATTGCCAGGTTGACAACGCTATGCCGGTTATACATAGACAAGTTTTAGGGGCTCACCTTGAAGAAAATTCGGAATTTACCACTGTTTCCGTGCCTAAAAGGGATCGAAATGAAAATCTGGGCATGCCTGTAGTGAGTATTTTAGGCGATAAAAGATTTTATGTCGAATATAATCAACCCGGAAGCGAGACTCTTAAATACAAAGAAGGCTTTGACAGTGGTGCATGTGGCATATTTATTCTTGCGCGTAGCCTCATTGAGAGAGTTGACCAGCCCCCATATCATATTGTCCGTAAGAAAAAATCAGACGTATATAAAGATGGCAGGACCCAGCAAAGCTTTATAGACAAATATGAAAGCTTCATGTTTGATGTAGTGGCGCAGTCGAAAAAATCGATTAACGTGCTGATGCCTAGAGAAGAATGTTTCGCTCCGTTTAAAAATATGGAAGGATTGGATTCTCCCGAGACCGTCGCCGGTGCCGTATCCGATAGATATAAGAGGAAGGTTAAAAAAGTGTTTCCCGAGCTTGAAATCCCTGATACATCGATTATCGAGCTACCGGCATCCGCGGAATATATGACACCGGATAAGCTTAGGGAAGAATTGCTGAAGCTAAATTTTCCGTCCCTATTGGAAAGCAACGCAAGCCTACGCGTACTCCCCGGATTTATCGGGATAGATAAAAAGATCCTGGATCTATCGAAAGATTCCCGCGAGCTTTCCAAAAAATTGATGAGTATGGAATTATCCCAATATGAAAAAACAAGGCTGAAAAGGTCCATTATGGAAAAGTACAGGGAAGATGAAGATACAAGGTCATTTGAGAAGACCCGATATCCGCGAAGCGAAGGTGACTGGAGGATGGCTGATATCGGCCTGGCCAGGGCTAGACAGCTATACAGCGCAACAGGCAGGCCTGTATATCTCGAAGGTGTGACTTTGATATACAGGACTGAAAACAATGAATACGGTTTATCCAGAAAAGCTATCGATATGATACATAGCTGGAACAAGAAGGGTGAGGAGCCGCTGGTTGCCACTATCGCCCTCGGTTCAGAGCATATTACGCTCTATGATCTGGCCTGTATGATCGATTGGGGTGTTAAGTACAAGAATCAATTTAATAGTGTCACAAGAGGCGAGATCGATGAAAAGACCAAGGCTCTTTTATCGGCCGGGCAATTTGGAACTGAGGAATCTGCGCGTGAACAGGCAACATACGAAGTGATAACCATGAAAACATATAATGCGCTGAAGAGATTTACCGCAGAGAGAGCGCCGGTCTTCAGACCGTCCAAGATCCTCATATCCAGGCCTCCCTGTGAGCCCTCTGCGATACTCCTCGGTATGGAGCCAAAGACCGCGGAAGATCTGGCTATCGTTACTAGGGTTCAGGATGCTATTAAGGATGAGACCGGGATTACGAATACGGTTACTTTTAAGGCGCATGTGACTTTGGGGTATATAGTTAATTCCATATATGATAGCGAGGCCTCATTCGACGCATTTATGAGGCATGTGGATGACTTAAATAGATTTATTGCAAGCAAGCGCGATCTGCCGGAGTGCGAATTTTCATCTCCTCAAATGGAGCTATGTTATCTTGACGATCTAGATAATTATTATCCAGTATCGACGTTCGAATGGGACGGGACGGCGAAGCTACCGATAGAAACGGATATAGAGACGAAGCTGGCCCAGACGCAAAGACGCAGTCGTTCAAAGCGCGATCATGCGCATTCATCGAATGATGCGCCACCTATTTCCGGTGCAGTAAAATCATCGACGACTGATGAGAGGACGAAATTTATAGTGGCAGGAAATACGCTTATGAATTTTGCGGCCGCGAAGACAGGTTTGAAATCCGGAGCTGCCATCGCCCATATCGATACCAAGACGTCCGCAGCCGAGATAATACGGAATGTTAATTCTGCTATGGAAGTTGTTGATAGGTTGGGTCGTGAGAACGTTCCACAGCATATAGCCGCAACCGTAGATTACTTATATAAGCATATCGACCAGTTTGAAGCCGACGGCGCTATCGGGACGCTCATCGTACTCGCCCGAAAAGCCCAAAGAGAGGACCAGAAGCTAATAATAGGCCTCGAGACGGACTGGATACCGGGAATGAACGTAAAGGGTAGCCTCCAGAGAAGCGCAATTAGCGCGCTAATGAAAGAGATTGACTCCATAGGTGATACGCTAAGATCTATGGGATTAGATAATGTAGAGATAGTACGCGGAAGCGGCAATGATCTATCCGCTGCCATTATCGATGTGGCAGATAAGACGCATACGAACATGCGCAATGTAGTGGTCATGGCCTCGAGTCGGACGATAAACTCAGAGAGCTTCTCAGCTCTTAGAAATGCCAAGGATGGTGAAAAGCCGTTCCTGGCAGGCATAGACCCCTCCGAGCT
>CAIMPC010000064.1 GCA_903843285.1 Candidatus Omnitrophota bacterium | reverse complement strand
CTTTATGCGTAAAAATACAGATTTAATTGATAATAACACCGGCCTCATAGGCCGTAATAGACACGTTGGGGGCAGCTCTCACTGATCCACTACGATTATTCATATTGAGAAAAAGCCCCACCAAGTCCTTGACACAGACTACAAATCTTGTAGGTTTGACAAACTGGCCGACGTGTGGTAATTTATAATGAAATAAGGGCTTACGATGAATATTGACAGAGATACTGTAAGGCGGGTAGCGCTGTTATCCAGGCTCTCTTTGGCCGATAGCGAGCTGGACGGCTATTGTTCTCAGATGGGCTCTATATTGACTTATATATCAAAATTAAATGAAATAGATACTAAGGACGTCGCTCCCACAAGCCATCCCTTATCGACTCTGAAGAATGTATACCGCAAGGATGTACCTAAACCCTCACTAACGACCGCTGAAGCATTGCAGAATGCGCCTTCAAAAGAGGGCGACTTCTTCAAAGTTCCGCAGGTTATCGAGAAAAAGTAATGGACGATTTGCATCTACTGACAGCTCATGAAATCAAGATCGCGATCGATAGCGGGGTCGAGCCGTCGGCGGTTCTTGACGCTGTTCAGAAGCGAATCGAGGCCATCGATTCTAAGGTTAAGGCATTCGCCTACGTTAACAAAAAAGCGACCCAAGTCAAGCGCGGGGGAAAATTATCCGGTATTCCCGTGCTCATTAAAGACAATATCTGCGTGAAGGACGAGGCGACTACATGCTCATCGAAAATTCTAGAAGCCTTCAGTCCGCCATATGATGCTACGGTTATAAAAAGGCTGAAGGATTCGGGCGCAGTATTGATTGGTAAGGCCAATATGGATGAGTTCGCGTTCGGGTCTTCATGCGAGACGTCCTGCTATGGCCCGACCAGAAACCCGTGGGACCTCGACAGGATCCCCGGAGGCTCATCCGGAGGATCTGCCGCTGCGGTCGCCGCGAGCCAGACGATAATGGCTCTCGGCTCGGATACAGGCGGGTCGATACGGCAACCGGCTGCATTATGCGGAGTGGTGGGGCTGAAGCCGACCTATGGCAGAGTTTCGAGATACGGATTAATCGCGTTTGCTTCCAGCCTCGATCAGATAGGACCGATAACGAAGGACGTCGAGGACGCCGCTCTCCTGCTTGGCGTAATAGCCGGGCACGATGTCCTGGACTCTACTTCTGTGGATATCCCGGTGCCCGACTATTGCAAATCGCTTACAAAGGATATTAAGGGCCTTCGCTTAGGTGTGCCGAAAGAATATTTCGTGAAGGGAATAGATCCTGAGGTCGAGACAGCTGTAAAGAAATCGATCGAGACCCTGAGGGGCCTCGGCGCTATCGTCGTCGACATAAGTTTACCTCATACAGAATACGCCGTCAGCACATATTACATAATTGGCTCCGCTGAGGCCAGCTCCAACCTTGCACGATTCGATGGCGCGCATTACGGCTACAGGGATACGGATGCCAAGGATATGATCGATATGTATGTCCGGACGCGCTCGAAAGGCTTCGGCGACGAAGCGAAACGCAGGATACTCCTGGGCACGTATTGCCTATCGGCCGGATATTATGACGCATACTATCTGAAAGCGCTCAAAGTCCGAACGAAGATAAAAGAAGATTTCGAAAGAGCGTTTGCGTTGTGCGATTGCATAGTCACTCCGACCACTCCTACGCCGGCATTTAAAATAGGCGAGAAGACGAACGACCCTCTCGCTATGTATCTTTCGGACATATTCACGATACCCGCGAATCTCGCGGGATTGCCGGGCATATCGATACCATGCGGATTCTCATCGGGTGGACTCCCTATAGGCATGCAGATAATGGCAAGGCCATTCGGCGAAGAGACGATATTCCGCGCATCATATGCGTTTGAGCAGAGCACGGATTTTCATAAAAGAAGGCCGACGATATGAACTACGAGACGGTAATCGGCCTGGAGGTGCATCTGCAGCTTTCTACAAATACTAAGGCATTCTGTGCCTGCCCCACGAAATTCGGACAGAAGCCGAACAGTCAGACGTGCCCTGTGTGCCTGGGTCTGCCCGGCAGTCTCCCGGTATTAAATGAACAGGCGTTTCTCTATGCGATTAAGGTCGCGCTCGCGTTACATTGCCAGATCCAGAAAATTATAAAATTCGATAGAAAGAATTATTACTACCCGGACCTTCCGAAGAATTTTCAGATTTCGCAATACGATATGCCGCTATCGTTTGACGGATTTGTGGATATACCGGACGAATCTTCTTCGGGTCGTAAGCGTATCCGTATTACACGTGTCCATTTAGAGGAGGATGCGGGAAAATTAATCCATCCCGAAGGCGAAGATTATACCCTGGTAGATCTTAACAGAACCGGTATGCCGCTATTAGAGATAGTGACAGAGCCTGATATGAATTCACCGCAGGAGGCGTACGATTATCTGACTAAACTGAAGACCATTCTCGAGTATTTGAAGGTTTCAGACTGCGATATGGAGAAGGGATCGCTTAGATGCGATGCCAACATATCGATCAGGCCGATCGGTGAAAAGAAGCTGGGCACTAAGGTGGAATTAAAGAATATGAATACATTTAAAGGAGTAAGACAAGGGCTCGAATATGAAGTCAAACGTCAGCTCTCCGCCGTAAAGGACAATGAGAAGATAGTTCAGGAGACGAGGCTGTGGGATGCCGACAAACAGGTGACGATCTCCATGAGGAGAAAAGAGGAAGCGACCGACTATAGATATTTCCCGGAACCCGATCTGGTCCCGTTCGTAGTGGATCCATCGATTATCGATAGCATAAGAAATACACTGCCCGAGCTTCCGGAAGCGAAGGTAAATAGATATATGAAAGAGCTTGGGCTGTCCGAGTACGATTCTAATGTGCTCGCCGGCCGGATGGACCTCGCCGATTACTTTGAGGCCTGCGCTCAAGTTTATGAAAATAAGAAGACGATTGCCAACTGGGTCACGGGCGACATACTGGCATATTTAAATACCCACGGCATAATGGCTTCGGAGCTGGGGTTGTCCGCAAATGGCCTGGCATCTCTTTTAAAAATGATAGATGCGGGCGCCCTTAGCGGTAAGATGGCTAAGGATATTTTAACCGAGGCCATCGAAACCAAAGTGGACCCGGAGGATATTGTAGCGAAGAGAGGGTTGTCTCAGATAAGTGATTCTGAAAAACTCGAGGAGATTATAAAGCTGGTTATGTCGAAGAATGAGAAGTCGGTTAATGATTATAAGAGCGGTAAGAAGAATGCGCTTGGATTTCTGGTGGGGCAGGCCATGAGAGAGACTAAGGGCACAGCTAATCCTGAAATGGTAAATAAGATATTAAAGAAGGCTCTGGGAGAATGACAACGATGAGAAGGTGGGCAGGCCTATCGGTTATAGTGGTGATAATTATATTAGCCTCGACGGTTGCTGTGCGCGGATTCGAGAAGGCCGCTACGGGTAATAGTAAATCGCGCGACGATCTTTTTAGTCAGATGACGATATTCGCCGATGCCTTAAGCGTGATAAGAAGCGAATATGTCGATGCGGTTGATTCGAAAAAACTGATTTACGGCGCGCTCAGAGGCATGCTCGAATCGCTCGATGACTATAGTCAGTTCATGGATCCGGATGAGTACAATGAAATCAGGATCGAAACTAAGGGTGAGTTTGCCGGAATAGGGGTAGAGATATCCCTTAAGGATGGTGTTCTCACAATTATAACGCCGATGGTTGGGACGCCGGCTGAAGCCGCAGGAATAAAGGCCGGTGATAAGATAGTTAAGATAGATGGCAAGATCACGAAGAATATCACTCTAAGCGATGCTATAAAGCAGATGAGGGGTAAGCCCGGCAGTATTGTTAAGCTTACCGTTTGGAGAGAGGGAACATCGAGTATACTGGAGATTCCGATAAGGCGTGACATTATAAAAGTCCACAGCATTAAGAAGGCGGAGATGCTCGGGGACAAGATTGGATATATCAAGCTGATCGAGTTTCAGGAAAACACTACCAGGGATCTCGATGAGGCGATTAAGAGACTCGTCTCGAGCGGCATGGAGTCGCTGATTCTGGATTTGAGAAATAATCCCGGCGGCCTCCTGGATGGCGCCGTCGACGTTGCTGAGAGGTTTTTAGCTAAGGATAAGGTTATAGTCTCGATAAAATCCCGAACGAAAGAACAGGATATGTTGTTTAAATCCAGCGGCAAGGTTGCGCATACGGGATTTCCGCTTACTGTCATAGTCAACGAAGGTTCTGCCAGCGCATCCGAGATAGTTGCCGGCGCCATAAAGGATAATAAGCGGGGGGTTATAGTAGGCGCTAAAACTTTTGGCAAGGCTTCGGTTCAAACGGTAATACCGTTAAAAGACGGATCTGCCCTTAGATTTACTACGGCATATTATCTTACGCCGAGCGGCAAGCTTATTAAGGGAGAGGGTATAGCGCCGGATGTAGTGGTCGAGAGCAGTGCTTCTACGGGCAAGGAAAGGGATCGCGATCTCGATATCTTTGAAAGCCTGGAGGAGCATAAAGAACTCAAGATCACCAAAGAGAAGCCAGAGGTAAAATCTGAAAAGATTGAAAGCAGTGGGAGCGAAAAAGATAACCAGCTCGACGCCGCGATTAATTTGATGAAGGCGATAAAGGTTTATAAGACAGGGAAGAACTGTCCCCGGTGAAATTTAAATATTTAAGCACTCTATTTGTTGTTGTTATTTTGGTCGCCGGGATATTCTATTGGCAGGCCAATTATAGTAAGATCGATAAAACCTCCGTCCTTCATAAAGTGATAGGGCCGGTATTTATAAAATATGGCCTTACGGATGATAAGCTCGTAAAGAAAAGTGTCGAGGAGAATAAACTTGGCTCCAAGAAATATGTCAGCGTATTTGTAGAATATGATGCGCCTAAATCTTTCATATGGAGGGACTTTGACCGCTCCCTTAGGCTTGCTATCAGGAAGTCAGAGTTGAGTATATACGATGTTGAGCAGTCGTTCGAAAAAGATGCGCAGTGCCATACGGTGATAATTAATTTTGGCAGATTTGATGTGCTGACGTTCAAGATTAATCATAGAATAAAAGCGATGCCACCTCAAGCAGTCGAGAAGGTATTTAATAAGCCGAGGATAGCGATAGTGGTGGATGATTTTGGATACAGTAAAAATAATATTAAAGTATTTCTAAGCCTGAGGCAACCGATCACGATATCGATACTGCCCGAGCAGCGTTATTCGCGGGATATAGCGGATCTCGCCAGATCTCGGGGGCTTGAGACAATCCTCCATCTTCCTTTAGAGTCGGACAGGACAGATGTGGTCGAAGAAGCGGATACAATAAAAAGCGGGATGAGCGAGAGAGAGATACTGCTTACCCTCGCTAAAGAGATCGCATGCGTGCCGGGTGTAGACGGCGTGAATAATCATATGGGATCTAAGGCAACGGCAAATACGGCAATAATGACTACCGTATTGAGATATTTGAAGTCCAGAAACCTGTATTTTCTCGATAGCATGACTACAAATAAGTCGGTATGCATGGAGGCGGCCAAATCCCTCGGAGTCAGGTGCTATAAGCGCGATATGTTCCTCGATAATTCCAATAATACCGCTGCCATCGAAAAACAATTATCCGATCTTAAGGCATTAGCGTTTAAGCGCGGTAAGGCGATTGCGATATGCCACGACCGAAAAAATACAGCGGCAGTTCTGTCCAGATTGTTGCCTGAGATGGCGCAGGAAGGCATAGAGTTCGTCAGTCTTTCCGATCTGGAGAAGGCATGATTACGCTTGGCATCGAAACTTCATGTGATGAGACAGGGGTATCGTTGACCAGCGGCAGGACAGTTCTTTCTAATGTAGTGACATCGAGCGTGCATCTCCATAAAAAATATGGCGGAGTCGTGCCTGAGATAGCATCGCGTTATCATGTGGAGTACATAGCTGAAGTTTTTTCCAGGGCCGTAAAACTTTCAGGGAAAGGTCTGAAGGACGTAGATTTGGTGGCGGTTACGAACGGGCCGGGATTGGTGGGCGCGCTGCTTATAGGCATATCTTTCGCAAAGTCGCTAAGCTATTCCCTCGGCGTGCCGATAATCGGCGTGAATCATATACTTGCGCATCTATACAGCTCGTTTCTTACCGAAAAAGATGTTTCGTTTCCGTTCGTTGGTCTCGTGGTGTCCGGAGGGCATACGGCGCTGTTCTACTGTAAGGATGTGGGAGACCAGAAGGTTCTGGGGCAGACCCAGGATGATGCCATAGGCGAGGCATACGATAAGGTATCAAAGCTTCTGGGGCTCGGATACCCGGGCGGCCCGATAATAGAAAAGAGGGCATCGCAATCTTCTCAAAAAAATAAAATATCTTTTCCTAAGAGTTATCTCGGGAAGGATTCGCTCGATTTTAGTTTCAGCGGGGTTAAGACGGCCGTACTATACTATATGCAGAAGGTGAAGAAGCCGGACTCGAGGCTTATCAATGACGTTTGCTACGCGTTCCAGGATGCCAGTCTCAATGTCCTGGTCGAAAAAACATTAATGGCGTGCCGTAAAGTAAAGGCGAGTAAGGTGGTTGTAGGCGGGGGAGTGGCGGCGAATTCCATGCTGAGACGAAAATTACTGGAAGCCGGTGAAGCCTCCGGAGTAAAGGCCTATTTCCCCGAGTTTAGATATTGCATGGATAATGCCGCGATGGTCGGATCTCTCGGTGAGGAATTATATAATAGGGGATGCAGATCCGATCTGTATCTGACCGCATCCCCGAACCTGGAAGTTTAATTTAAACGAAAGGGATTGTCTCGATGAGCGACTGGACGATATTCTTCAGATTGGTACTGGCCGCTATACTTAGCGGAGCGATAGGTTTTGAGCGTGAATTTCACGGCCGTTCCGCAGGATTCAGGACACATATACTGCTTTGTATAGGCTCGACATTGATAATGCTTACATCGATGCACATGTTCGACATCTTTGCGGGCAAAGTACTCGTTGACCCGGGCAGGATTGCTGCGGGCGTTATCACAGGCATAGGATTTCTCGGGGCCGGCACTATAATGCATTTCAAATCATCCATAAGAGGGCTTACTACAGCCGCGAGTTTATGGGTAGTGGCCGGCATTGGCCTGGCGGTAGGATCGGGATTCTACTTCGGTTCTATCCTGACTACCGTGATTACAATGGTCGTCCTCATGCTATTCTCGAGGTTAGAACATGTCATGATACGAAAAGATTGGTATAGAACGATAATTATTGAGACCAAAGAAGGCCTTGACCAATTAAAGTCTATACGTGGTATACTGGAGGAGTGGCATGTCGAGATAACCGATTTTGACGTAGATCGATCAGAGGACGGCGTGAACATGAAGCTAAAGCTTGGCCTTAAGTTAATGTCTCCAAAATATGCCGATAAACTGATAGCAGATGTCGGCATGATCGAGGGCGTGAAGAATGTAAAATGGGCGATAGAATAAGAGGATGATATAATGTCAGAAAAATTACTATCGATTAAAGAAGTCTCGGATTACCTCAGACTATCGGAAGAAGAAGTGAAACGCCTGGTCGACATAGGCGAGATACCGGCTTATAAGATAGGCGGAACTTTCTTACGATTCAGAAAAGAGCAGATCGATGCCATAAAAAATGAGATAGACGAAGTCGAAGATACCGTGCCCGATCACGGCAAACCCGTTCTCGATGAGCACGGAAAATCTGTTCACCATTTGACCGAGCTTGAGACGGAGATATTGGCGCGCGAACCTGCCGTTAGGCAATACGAGTATTCGGCGGTGGAGAAGGTTAAAGATTTCATATACTTTTATGATTTTTATATCCTATCGTTTATCGCGATAGGCGTGCTGCTATTCCTTATATTTTATAAATAGAATGACTGAACATATTGCCAAGATATTGAATGGTGTCAAAGCCGGACGGATATCCGTCGATAAGGCCCTGCACTCTTTCAGGGATATGCCTTATAAAGATATTGGTTTTGCAAAGATCGATAATCACAGGGCCTTGAGACGCGGTTTTCCTGAAGTGGTATTCGGTAGAGGTAAAACCGATGATCAGATAGTCAAAATATCAAAAAAGATTATTGCGCACGGCGGAATACTCCTGGTTACTCGGGCTGCGAAAACCGCATACCTAAAACTTAAGAAAACATTCCCTAGAATCAAGTATTCCGAGATCGCCCGCACTATAAGTTATCGAAAAAAAAATCCTGTGTTTAAAAATGGGGTAGTCCTGATCATTACTGCCGGCACCGCTGATCTGCCCGTTGCAGAAGAAGCGCGCATAACCCTGGAGCTAATGGGTAATAGGACGGAGATCTTATGCGATGTCGGGGTTGCCGGGATACACAGAGTGCTAAATAAGCGCCATGTCATGGATAAGGCGAAGGTTATCATAGTGATCGCGGGCATGGAGGGGGCTCTTGCGAGCGTTGTGAGCGGACTGGTCTCAAAACCGGTGATAGCTGTACCCACAAGCGTCGGTTACGGCGCGAGCTTCGAAGGCATCGCTCCGCTCCTTGCAATGATGAACTCCTGCTCACCCGGGATTTCGGTGGTCAATATTGATAATGGTTTCGGCGCCGGATATTTCGCGTCGTTAATAAATAATTAGGATATTATGCGAATAGCGTATTTCGACTGTTTCAGCGGGATTAGCGGGGATATGACGATAGCTGCGTTTTTGGATGCGGGGTTGAAACTATCTGTGCTATCGCGTGAGCTGAAGAAATTGAAATTAAAAGGATATAAGCTCAAAAAGAGCAGAGTTAAGCGCGGAGAGATTATAGGCACCAAGTTCGATTGCATTACCACAAAAGCTTACGAAGGGCACAGACAGCTTAATGAAATAATTTCTTTAATAGATAAGAGTTCGCTTAGCTCTCGCGTAAAGATCGTTTCAAAGGAGATCTTTGGCAATATCGGCCGCGCTGAAGCCCGGGTACACGGATTCGCCGATAAGGAAGCCGTATGGCTGCATGAGCTGGGTGATATAGATTCTATCGTAGATATTGTCGGTATTGCCATAGCGATGGACTCGCTGGGGATCGATGCGGTATATGCCTCAGATATTAACATGGGAAGGACTTTCGTTAATACGGCTCACGGCAGGCTTCCAATACCCGCCCCCGCATCGCTCGAATTACTGAAGGGTGTACCTGTGAGGATTATGGATGTGAACGCAGAGCTTGTCACACCTACCGGCGCAGGGGTATTAAAGACGCTGTCTAAAGGTTTCGGCGCGATGCCCGCGATGAAGATATCGGAGATAGGCTACGGCGCCGGCACAAAAGTGCTCGAGGATATACCAAATATGCTGCGCGTATTGATCGGGGAGAGTGTGCCTTCGTTTAAGGGCGACCGCGTCATGATGGCAGAGGTCAATATCGATGATATGAACCCACAATATCTGGAACATGTCTTCGACAGATTATTTGCAAACGGCGCGCTCGACGTATATTCTACCGCGATCCAGATGAAGAAGACGAGACCTGCTTTTAAACTCACAGCGATCTGTCGGCATAAGGATCTGGAGAAAATTTCATCCGTTATATTCAATGAGACGACGACCATCGGTATAAGATTTTATGAGGTAGGACGATTTAAGCTCGAAAGAAAGATGATAAAGGCCAGGACTAAATATGGTATGGTAGGGGTGAAGATGTGCAGGCGTCCGGATGGGGACTGGACGGCGTCACCCGAGTATGATGACTGCAAAAGGGTTGCTGGCGCGAAGAAGGTGCCATTGATAAAAGTTACCGAATCAGCCAGGGAGATAGCCTATGAAAAGATTTAATCTGATCACCATGTTTTTAGCATTCGGAGTATTTTCGATATGTTTCACGCTTCCTCTGTTCGCGGATACAATCATTACTAATGAAGGTAAAGAGATCAAAGGTATAGTCATAGAAGATTATAAGGATCGTGTGGTATTCTCTACAGTCGACGGTGAAATATCGATCATGAAGTCCGACATGCGCGAGATGTCATTCGACAGCGATGAGGATAACCTTATTAAGCTTGCCGAACTGGCTATCGACAGACGCGACTATTCAAGAGCGATGACCTATTACAATATGGCGCTTAAGCTGGCTCCCGATTCATCCGCTGTCAAACAGGGCGTGGCTTACCTGCGTGGAAGCATCTTCAGAAAAGATGAGGAGGCCAAGTCCGCGGATATAATGAGACAGCAAGATATCGAGCTTTATGGCGCCCAGGCTCCGCTTCGCTCTAAAGCGGGCGAGGTTGACGGCATGATGGACGTTCTGGATAAGACTACCGGGATGAAGATCGTATTGATAGAGAACGTTCCTAAGGTTGAGGCTGTGAGGCTGAACTCGCCGGCTTTTGAAGCAGGTATCAGGAAGAACGACACTCTTATCTCCGTATGGGGTAAGCTTGCCGGATATCTATCACTTAAAGAGACGTTGAACCTATTGATCAGTAAATCGGCAATAGAGATAAGGTGCGTGATCGAGCGCGTATTTGATGTAAACGTGAATCCGAATAATGCGATAATAACCGGACCTGAAGACCTTATCGGCGCAACACTTGCTATAGATATCGACGGCCTGGTAATAGCGGGTGTTAAGGATGCGGGAACCGCTTTCACCGCGGGTATTTATAAAGGGGATCGCGTTATTGCCATCGACGACAAACCTACGCGATATATGCCGCTTAAGAAGGCCTTAGAGCTTATAAAGAATATTAAATCTGGATCAATTAAATTAACGATCAGGAGAAAAGCGACAATCTGGAGGAGGAGTGAGATATGATACAAACCGGTAAACCAAAGTTCAAGAGGACAAAATATTTAGTATCTACCAGGCTTCAACTAAGATACGTCGGTATTATATTGCTGTTAATGTTTGTCACGGCCGCCATATGCTCATATATAGTCTATTATACAGTCATGATACTAATGGGTGAGAAGCTGGCTAATGTCTATCCGCAGGGACGCTTAATGGCGATCATCAATACGGTGAATATAAGGATGTTAATGAGTTTATTATTCATCACCCCCGTAGTTACGGTAATCGGTATATATCTTTCGCATAAGATCGCTGGCCCCATATACAGGATCGAGAAGTTCCTTGGCGATATGTCTGCCGGGAACCTCACATCGCGAATAGTCCTGAGAAAAGGTGATGAACTGAGGACTATAGCCGATAAGATTAATGTGCTGAACGATAGTCTTAAAGCGACCTTCACAAGCCAAAAGTCCAGCATGGAGAAGCTGATCGCCGAACTTGGCGAGCTCGAGAAGATGGTTGACTCCAAGCCAAGCGATGTTTCGATGTTGGATAAAAATATTGAGAAGTTCCAGAATCAGATTAAGGATATGGAGGGACATTTAGCAAAGTATAAGGTATAGTCAGAATCTCGTCACCCGGAATACCAGGCAAATTAATATATTTTAAATTCTGCAACATATTCATTGCCAATTAGTTACAATAATATATTTCTCAAAATCCAGTTCCTAACACTTGACTACTACAGATTATAGGGTATACTTCATTAGTATGATGGGAGCTCTCAGCTTCGGTATATAAAATTATGCCGATGCGTATTCATAGGTATCAAAATAGTATAAGGCATACCAATCCTTATGATGGTTTCATCGTGGTAAACATTGAACTTACAGCAAAAAATATAAGGTAGCATTTGCATGATAGATGACACCGTATTCACCGTCCAAGAGTTAGCGGCCTACCTCAGAATGAAACCTGTAACAATTTACAAACATGCGAAAGCAGGAAAGCTTCCACGCTTTAAGGTTGGAGCTAACTGGCGGTTCAAAAAGTCAACCATTGACAGATGGATCGCTGAACAGGAAGATGCCGAGACTTCTCAGACTCTAGTCAAGTCACTTTAACTGGCAGTAGACTATAGCGTTAGATATTACAGCCATTGAGGATACGACCCCATACTATGGATAAGAGAATTGTTGTCACCGGTATAGGAGTGCTTGCGTCGAATGGCATAGGTAAAGATGCCTTCTGGGCGGCATTAAAAGAAGGTAATTCCGGCGTCAGACCCGTTACGCTATTCGATACGAGTAATTTGAATAGTAAATTGGCCGGTGAGATAAGCAATTTTCAACCAGAAAAGATATTAGGTGAGAAAGGATTAAGGAATTTAGATAGAAGCACGAAGCTCATCCTGTCCGCTTCCAAGCTTGCCATGGAAGATGCCGATATTGCACATCCTATCCCGGAAGAGGATACAGACGAATTCGGCGTATCGCTCGGTTCTACGATGGGCTCGGTCTGGTCGATAAGTGAATTTGATAAAGAATCTCTTCGTCAAGGCCCTAGATCCGTTAATCCCGCATTATTTCCAAACACAGTAATTAATTCTCCCGCAAGTCATATCTCAATCAGCTTCAACATTCAGGGTTTTAACTCTACCATGGCTACTGGATTTTGCTCAAGCCTGGATGCTATCTACTATGCCATAAATATGATGACGCTGTATGATTATAATGTAGTTCTATCGGGTGGAGTTGAGGAGCTGTGCGAACAGACGTATAAAGGATTTCATAAGATTGGGCATCTCGCAGGTTCCAGGACAGGGAAAGAAGAGGTGAATTGCCCCTTTGATAAACGCAGAAACGGTATCATGCTTGGAGAAGGCGCGGCCATGATGGTGTTGGAAGAGCTGGGGCACGCTAAAAATAGAAATGCTCATATATATGCCGAGATTACCGGATACGGTACGTCATTTGATCCGGAAAGTAATAATTTTTACAGCCCCAGAGCTAAGGGTGCTACGGCAGCAATAAACGCCTCCATTAAGGAAACAAAGACCGGTGGCGGTATAGGATATGTAAGCGCTTGCGCCAATTCAACGCTGGATTGTGATGCCATGGAAGTCACGGCTATCACGAATGCGCTCGGCTCGGAAGCCGCTAAGGTGCCGATCAGTTCGATAAAGTCAATGATAGGCGAATCTTTCTCGGCATCGGGGGCGATGAGCTTGGCCGCTTCTCTGGGTGTTATAGAGAAAGGGTTCCTGCCGCCGACCATAAATTACGAGAAACCGGATAGCCGCTGCAATCTTGATCACGTGCCAAATCATTCCAGAGATAAGAAGGTAGATAAGATTTTGATAAATTCTTTCAGTCCGACAGGCTCAAATTCTACAATGATAATTGAGAGATATGGATCTTAAGGGTAAGGTGGCGATAATTACGGGTGGCACACGCGGGATCGGAAGAGCGATTGTGCTGGAGCTCATCCGAGATGGGGCGAATGTGCTATTTACATATCTGAGTAGCGATGAATCTGCCGCGACAGTGCTGGGTCTGGTAACAGAGTTCGGAGAAGGAGTAGGACAGGCAAGGGCGTTTAAAGCAGATGTGCGCGATTATAATGAGGCAAAAAGAGTTGTGGGTGAGGCCATAAATAATTTCGGCACTGTCGATATACTGGTGAATAATGCCGGAATAACGAGGGATAAGGCTCTCATGATGATGGAACCGTCGGAGTGGCAGGAAGTCCTGGATACTAATCTTACCGGATATTTTAATATGGCAAAGTCATGCATAGTGATGATGATGAAGAAGAAGAGCGGTAATATTGTGAATATATCATCAGTCGCAGGGATAACGGGCAGTGCCCGGCAGGTTAATTATTCGAGTGCGAAGGCAGGAATATTAGGCCTGACTAAGTCACTGGCAAAAGAGGTGGGCCCTTACAATATAAGAGTGAACGCCATTGCGCCCGGATATATCGAAACGGATATGACGAAAGATCTGAAGCGCAGGGATGAGCTGGAAAAGCTAATACCGTCCGGAAGATTCGGGGATGCGAAAGAGGTCGCTAAAACTGTTGCCTTTCTGGCAAGCGATGATGCAGGGTACATTACAGGGCAAGTGATTAAAGTAGATGGCGGATTAGCGATATAGGGAGATTTGTTGACTGTTAACATGGGAGGTTCTTATGCCTGAAATGGATGCAAAAGCCTTAGAAGAAGATTTGAGAGGGATAATTTCTAAGATCGTCGAGATAGAGCCGGAGAAGATAACGTTGGATGCAAACTTTGTCGAGGATCTGGGGATGGATTCCATGATGGCGCTGGAGATCCTGGCTGGGATCGAGAAAAAGTATAAGATCCAAGTGCCAGAGGAAAAATTAGGTAAATTAGTCAATTTAAAAGAAGCTATGCTCTTAACGCAGGAGTATCTGAAAAGCTAGCGATGATGAATATTACCGAGATAGAAAGCTTGGTGCCCCAGAGATTTCCGTTTCTAATGATCGATAGAGTTGTGGATCTAAAGGAAAAAGAGTTTATTAAGGCTTATAAAAATATCAGTATTAACGAAGAGTATTTTAAGGGACATTTTCCCGCCTCTCCGGTATTTCCGGGCGCATTGATAGCTGAGGCCATGGCGCAGGCGGCATGTATACTACTTAAGAAGAGTATAGTCGATCTTACCGCGACGCTTTTTTATGTGACGAACATGAAGATTCGTTTTTTTAAAACCGTAGTTCCCGGTGATAAGCTCTTTATAAAGATAAATACCGTTAAGCTGGCGCGCATCGGTGGTGTGTTTGAAACAGAGGCGCTGGTAGATGATAATGTAGTGGCTAAGGGGGAGATGACTTTTGCTTGCAAGTAGAAAAGTGGTTGTCACAGGGTTAGGCGTCGTGTCATCCATCGGAATAGGAAAAGATGACTTCTGGAGAAACCTTGTTGCGGGTAAGCCCGGTATAAGCGAAGTAGAGAGATTTGATACATCAAAATTTCCAATACATCGTGCAGGTGAAATTAAGAATTTTAATTCGGAAGATTTTATATCCAAAGAATTTTTAAAGCTGACCGGTAGAGCTTCTCAATTAGCGATAGCTGCGGTCCGGCTGGCATTAGAAGATGGAGACCTGAATGTTAAAGATGCCAAAGACCACGGCATTGGCATTATAGCAGGGACCACGATGGGCGAGATCCCGTCGCTTGAGATCATCGACAGGTTCTGGCTTCAGCATGGTGAAGATGACGTCTATGCGGATAGTGTTATTAAATATCCGGTTAATAATCTCTCTAATAAAGTTGGGTATTACTTCGGATTCTCCGGAAATAATTGTGTTATTCCTACCGCTTGCGCCGCAGGGAACTATTCAATAGGTTATGCATTCGATCTGATAAGAAGCGGGATTAAGGATGTAATGTTGGCAGGGGGTACGGACCCTCTTTCCAAGATAGCCTTTACAGGGTTTACTCGACTTTTCGCAATGGCTCCGGATAAATGTCAGCCGTTCGATAAGAATAGGAAGGGCATGATGGCAGGGGAAGGCGGCGGTATGCTTCTGATTGAGAGCATAGAACATGCCCAGAAGAGAAACGCAAATATATACGCTGAGATACGAGGCTACGGTTTAAGCTGTGATGCCTATAACATGACCATACCCAGCGAAAAGGGCATGGCCAAGGCAATGGAAAAGGCGATGCGAAATAGTGGTATTAATAAAGAGGATGTTGATTATATTTCGGCTCATGGTACAGGAACAGGCCTTAACGATAAGACCGAAGTTGCTGCCATTAAGGCGGTATTTGGGAGCGAAATTTCGCATATTGCAGTAAGTTCAATTAAATCGATGTTGGGTCACACCATGGGTGCGGCCAGCGCCTTAGAGGCGATCAGCTGCTGTCTGGCTATTAAGGATGGGATAATGCCTCCTACGATTAACCTCGAGACGCCGGATCCGGAATGCGATATTAACTGTGTCCCTAATAAGGCCTGCAAGAAAGATGTCGGGATAGCGCTAAACAATTCTTTTGCATTTGGCGGAAATAACGCCTGCGTGGCATTTGGAAAATATGGAGAATAATATAAGTGAAGGATAAGTATGATGTCGTTATAGTAGGCTCAGGCATAGGCGGCCTTGTCTCGGCAGTGCTTTTATCCGAAGCTGGAAGATCGGTTTTGGTTATTGAAAAAGAACCCGGGCCGGGCGGATACCTGGCGGGATTTACAATTGATGGTTTTGCATTCGAGCCCTCGTTACATTTATTAAACGGCTGTAGCGAGGGAAGGTATACCTACGAGATATTGAAGCAGTGCAAAATTACAGATAAGATCAGATTTATTAAACCAAAATATTTATACCGGGGAATTTTTCCGGATTTTGATATCAGGGTCCCGCAATCGGATCCGGATAAGTACAAAAGTATTCTTATTGGACTATTCCCTGACTCTGAACATGGAATCGAGGAATTATTTAGCAGCACCTTAAAAATGTTCAGGGAAATCACCGCTTCCGATGGCGTTAGAACTATATCTCCCATATTGATGCCGTATTTTAGAAGGACATGCGGTGAGGTTCTGGGCCAGTATATTAAAGATGAAAAGCTCAAAGCTATTATTGTGCAGCCCTGGACGTATTTTGGGCTGCCGCCTTCTTTATTGCGTGCGGTCGATTTCTTCTATCCATGGTACGACTATGTGTGTAACGGTGGATATTACGTAAAGCGCGGCGGTCTGGGATTAGTCAACGAACTATATGATCGCGCGGAAGCTAACGGCGCGACTTTTGTATTTAATCAGAAAGTCGATAAAGTAGAAGTGCACGATAATTATTGTAAACATGTGATATTTGGAAGCGCTAAAGTGTCGTGTGGCGTGCTCATATCCGGTGCGGATTTATTTTCTACCGTTACCGATTTAATAGGAGCCAAGCATCTTCCGCAGACAACATTAAATAAAATCAAATCAATAATGCCGTCAATATCAAATTTTGAGATATTTTTAGGATTAAGCACCGATTTACGAAATAAATATTCTGACGATTATGAAATATTGATCAGTTCCGACTACGATCCGGATAGTCAATATAATGCATCCCTTAGCGATGATGTTAAAGCGGCACCCTTTAGCATAACTTTATATTCAAATATTGACAACTCATGCACATCTGGCAATAAATCGATGATAACAATCAATATGTTATCGGGTTATGACCATTGGAAGATAAAATCTGACGAAGAGTATCGAGGCAAAAAAGATGAGGTTGCGGATATTTTAATAAAAAGAGCATGCAAGATTATCCCGGAAATAGAAGATAATATTCAAACTAAAGTAGTTTCGACGCCTACGACTTTTGAGCGATATACTAATAATTATAAGGGTGCGATTTATGGAAACAATAGATCGATAGGGAGCCTTGCTGAGGTACGGCCCGGAAATTCACTTAAAATTAAAAATTTGCATTTCGCTAGCGCATGGGCGCGTCAAGGCAGCGGAGTGGAGAAAGTATTGCACTCTGCAGGTGAGGTTGTAAAAAGGATATTGAATGAACAGCAAGAATACTAAAAATCGTGTAGTGATAACGGGAATCGGCCCCCTCACTGCAGGTGGGAGCGGCACCGAAGAAGTGTGGGAATCTGTTAAAAAATGTCGGACTGGAATTACTAATGAAGAATATGAAATTGGAGGAGAAAGCGTAGGAAATTATTTTGTTCATAGGATAAAAGATTTCGATATAGATCGCTATGGGCTTGATAATCAAATGCTGAACGAGATGCGTGAGTGGAAGGACGGAGATGAGATAGTAGATAATTATTATTTTCTGGCAACTATAAAAATGGCCATAGAGGATAGCGGCATAGATAATCGCAGTATAAGTTCAGATAGGACCGGAATAATATTGGCCCATGAAAATATAGGCCATGATCACTTTTATCTGAAGGTGATCAATGACTTGAGTTTTTTAGGATCAGATAGCGCGGATAAGCCTAAATCGAAGAAAGAGTTCCTTAGTCTGTTTTATAAGAAGTTCCGCAAGACGGGATATGAGCTTCAGGCTTTTATGCCGTTGTATCATATCGCCAAGTACTTTGGGATTCACGGTTATTCGCTATTTTTAAATAATGCGTGTGCATCCGGACTTTATGCTATTGAGGCCGCATCGGATGCCATTAAGAGCAGAAAGTGCGAGCGGATGATAGTGGCCGCAGTGGACCAGTCAAACATTTTTAAGCAGATATGGTTTAACGAAATTAACATGTTGGCGAAAGACGGAAAGATTAAGCCTTTCTCTTCCGATCGAGACGGGTTCACGATCGGCGATGGCGGCGCGGCATTGGTTCTGGAGGATATGGAGGCAGCAACTGCGCGAAACGCAAGGATTTATGCTGAATATTTAGGCGGGGCATTTAACCTGGAGGGTTGGAAAGTTACCTATCCCGACGTCTCTAACGATTACTACAAAAAATCTATTACAAACGCGATAGAGGCCTCCGGATTGAACACGTCAGATATAGATCTGGTGGTACCTCATGGCGTAGGCACATCCATAACCGATAGATATGAGGCCATGGCACTTTCAGGTATATTTGGCAAGAACTCTGACAGACCAATCGTGACTGCTTTTAAACCCTATGTAGGCCACACGCTGGGCAGTGCAGCGCTATTGGAAACTGCCATTATGCTTCTGGGGTTAGATGATAATGTTGTACCTCCCACATTAAATTATGAACACTCAGACAACTCCCTGGGCATAAAAGTTTTAAAGAACATGGTAAGTGCTGATGATGTTGATATAGCAATTAAATCCGCGTGCGGCTTTGCAGGATATAACGGCGCATGCGTATTTAAAAGGATGTAAATCGATAGGTGCGATCTTTACGCAAAGAATGCTTAATGTAATATAGCGCAGTAAAAACGAGGCAAGTGTCTATGAAAGCAATGATCTTAGATGGGTCCGGCAAAGACGATGTCGCAATGAGCGCTACCCGTAATATTATCGAAGACTCTTTTGGGCGCGCCGGTCATGACATCAGCGTTTTTACCTTGAGAGACTTGGACGTAGCGACGTGCTGTGGTTTCTTCCGCTGCTGGCTAAAGACACCGGGTATTTGTGTTATAAATGACATAGCGCAGGATATTGTGAAGTGTGCGGTTCTGAGCGATTATTGGGTCTTTCTTACAGCCATTACATTCGGTGGATATTCTGCAGAGCTTAAAAAAGCCATAGACAGAATGCCCCCCCTCCTACTGCCTTATTTTACAAAAATTAACGGAGAAGTACATCATAAAATGCGATACGAAAAACATCCTCATCTTTTAGTCTTTGGCTCAGCTCAGAGTCATAATGCAGATATGGAAGATATTTTCAAGGAGCTTGTTCAAAGAAATTCTATTAATTTTCACAGTAAATCTGCTATTAGCAGTATTGTCTTATCGAACGATACATTTATGACAGTTACGGATAAAGTCAAAGAAGCTCTCAGTGGTGTAAGCATAAAGGCATAGCATGGACAAAAAAGTCCTTTTTTTGATAGGAAGTCCGAAACCTAAGGCCGAGAGCGCTTCTGCGTTTATCGAAAATAGATTTATTAAGCACATGCGTAATAAATCATTCGAATTAGAAAGTATTAATCTCGCGCATATTGGCAAATCAGATGAACTCAAAAAAAAGTTGCTTGAGTCGGTAAGTAGTAATGATGTTCTAATTTTTATAAGCCCTGTTTATCTCGATACCCCTCCGTCATCTGTAATCAAAGCAATGGAATTGATAGCTGAAAATATTCATTTAGTTAATGGCCCAAAGACAGTGGCAGCTGTCTCTGTTTGTGGTTATCCCGAAGCCCTTCATAATTATACGTCTTTACGAATCTATAAGCGCTTTGCCGATGATGCGGGTTTTGTGTGGAGTGGCGGCCTGGCAATAGGGGAGGGTCCGGCTTATGTGTATGCAGAGCGGATATTTTCAGCTATTGGGCTATACGGGAGGTTAGATAAAGCCGCTTCTCTCGTCGTCCATGCAATTACGGAAGAAAATGCGATACCAAAGGAAGCTATAGAGCTTATGGAGGTGTCACTTATTCCCAATCGGCTTTACACAAAAGTAGCAATTTTAAGCGCAATAGCATTGGCAATTAAAGATGGTGTGTGGAATTTCTCCGATCGTCCCCATCTTTCATGACGCCATGGAGAGTTGGTGCGAACACCACATTTTGCATGACAGGAGTCAGTAATGGGTTTTTATGTACTATCTAGCCTAATAGCCAGCGTAACCTTATCGGCGCTCGGAATTTTTATGTTCATCCGTGGTAAATCACGGTTTGAGATAAGGATATGGGGTTACATTTGTTTTGGTGTAGTCTTCTGGCAGATAGGCAGCTTTGGATTTGCCACAGCTAAAACCAAGGAAATGGCATTCTACTGGTGGCAATTTGCGCATATCGGAACAATGCTCGTACCGCCGCTATTTTTTCAATTTATTTGTATTTACCTCGAGATCAGAAAGAAATGGTTACAAATATCTGCGTATGCAATTTCAGTTATCTTTATTGTTATTAATTTCTACTGGGGAAGATACTTTATAGGAGATTTAAGGCTTACACCCGAGAAGTTCTATTTTATAGACTGGTTTAATTATCGTAACCCGCTTTTTATCATTTATTACGTTCTGGCCTATGCCCTATTGCTCGGATATTCCTATTTAATTTTAGCAAGAGCTTATAGGGTGTCTCATGGTATCAGGCGTAAGCAGCTTCAATATTTAATTATCGGAACAATTGTTGCCTGGAGCGGGCCGATCGGAATAATAATTTCCTATTTTAGGACTGATTTATACGTGTATACCAATCTTCTTATGGGGATATTTCCCATCATAATGGGTTATGCCATTGTCCGGCATCAATTAATGGATATTGAAGTAATTATAAAAAAGACCCTCGTCTTTACAGGTCTTCTTGCCTTTGTGTTTGTAATGCTTATATTGCCTACACTTCTTATTCAAGAGTATATCCTTAGAAGTGCCACATGGGGTAGTCGGATTATAGGGCTTATCATAAGCGGTGTAGTTATCATTCTCACCATGCATAAGATTGAGAGCTTTCTCATCAATGTCACCGACAGGTACCTTTTTCAGAAGAAGTATGATTACATGGGATTACTAAAAACATTTACGTCTGAAGTGCTTACGGTTTTAAAAATAGACGATCTATTAAATTTAACCGTGGACAAGTTGACAGATCTTGTTAAATTAAATTCCTGCGCGGTACTGCTCTTCGATAATGAGAAACAACAATTCGATGTCAGGGCATTCAGGAATATGGCGGATCCCTCAGTTTCATTAGTTAAGATGGATAGCATAGTAGCTTTTCTGGACCACACTCATGGATACATATTAAAGGCGGATCTTACCAGTAAGAAAATCTTTATCCCCAAAGATATTCAGGTTGTAATGGATAAACTGAGTTCCGAGCTCGTCATACCCATGATACTGCATGAGAAGATTATAGGTATTTTATCTATGGGGAAAAAGAAATCAGATGAAGATTATACACAAAACGACCTGGATATTTTACTGCCGTTGGCGGGAACGCTTGCTATAGCTGTGTCGAATGCGGAACTATTCGCAGAGTTAGGAAAAACTCAAGCTGAGGCTGCCCAGAAGGAGAAGATGGCGGTTATAGGTACCTTATCAGCAGGTATTAACCATGAAATATGCAACCCTCTGGGTATAGCCCGAGGGCAGTGCGAGGCATTTCTGCTGAACATGAAGGACGGATTCTATAATAAAAAAACTTCTGAGGAGCTCCTTCTTATGGCACAGCTGATCATGACAAAAGTTATAAAGGAGACCGATAGAGCTACGGCCATAACGAAAAAATTATCGAGTTTTGCAAAACCGGCAAAGGGCGAGTCGGAGATGGTAGATATCAATAAGGAGATCGATGAAGTATTCGGGCTGGTTAATTATGAGTTAAAGCTAGATAAGATAGAGATCGAGAAAGATATCGATAAAAATCTGCCCCGCATATTTGTCGATAGAAAACAATTTCAGGAAGTTCTGTTTAATCTTATGAGAAATGCGGCTCAGTCTATAAGTGATAATGGAAGGATTACTGTTTCTGCCAAAAATATTAACGAGAAGATTATGATAAATATTCAGGATACCGGTTCCGGAATTGCTCCTGAGAAGATAAAAGAATTATTTAATCCATTCTTTACCACTAAGGAGCCCGGCAAAGGCACAGGGTTGGGGCTCTTTATAGTTCGTCAGGTGGTCGAGAAGAATGGAGGCAGGATATATGTGAAGAATACGAAGGTGGGAGAGGGCACGACATTCACGATAGAACTTCCTGTGCTCGATTGTAATGGCATAAAGGTTTAATTATGATAAAGCCCAAAATAGTGGCTATAGATGACGAAGTAGGATTTATAGATATGTTATCAAATTATTTTTCCATTCGAGGCTATGATATCAATGTATCGGTAAGAGGCGTGAATGGTATCGAGATGATAAAACAGAAGAATCCCGACGTAGTTTTGTGTGATCTTAAGATGCCCGGCATCGATGGCGATGAAGTGCTTAGGCTGACCAAATCTATGCAAAATTCTCCAAAATTAATATTCATTACGGCATATGATGACGGTGGAAAAACTAAAGATAGGTTGCTGAAGCTGGGAGCCTATGCATACTTCGATAAGCCCATAGCTTCGTTAAAAGCACTGGAAGATATTATTAATAAAGCGGTTAATGACAATTAAAATAACAAAGGAACAATATATGCATAAGATCTTAGTGGTGGATGACGAATCGGATATTTGTGATTTTGTGAAGAACTTTTTTCAGGAGAGGGGGTATGAAGTCCTGATCGCATTGAGCGGTGAGGATGCTATAGAGTTATCCAGGAAAGAAAGTCCCGAGCTAATATTACTCGATATTAAGATGAAGGGTATGGACGGGTTAGCTGCGCTCAAACATCTGAGGGAGATTAATAAGAAGCAGAAAGTGATTATGGTAACGGCGACGGAAGATCAGAATAAGATGGACGAGGCATCCAGGCAGGGGGCGGCTGATTACATATTAAAACCACTGATGTTAGATTATCTGGAAAACGCAGTCGAAAGAAACCTGGGAGAAGATATATGAGCGCTGATAAAAAGGCGCCCAGCTGGGCGAAGATGCAGGAGTGGTTTGTGGGTAAGGGGACAGCAGGTGATGGTCTCGCGCAGTCCCCATCCTCGATCAATGGAAAGGAGTCATCGGTTGGTCCGGAGACGCCGCCCGAACCCATAACGGGACAGAGGTCAACTTATCAGACATTTCTGGAGAATGCATCCCGCACGATGATAAGGTTTAAGAAACCCGAACATCTTATTAAAATGATAGTTAAAACCATTGACGAACAGTTAAGAGTTACGCACACAGCAGTTCTCCTGTATAAAGAAAATAAGAAATCATATGTACTTATAGATTCTAAGGGGTCGGATGGGTTAAAAATCCCTATAGGATTCGTGAGATTAGCGGTAGACAATCCACTCATAAGCATATTCAGCCAGAAACAGAGTTACTTTATATCAGAGACGGGAATACTCAGGTACGAGGATCTGATCATTTCTCTCAGGAGTAGAGATGTACTGGAAAAACAGCCTCAGCTTTACGATAACATCCTTCTCATAAAAAAGCAGATGGATCTTATGAGGGCAAGCATATGTGTGCCGTGCTATTTTAAGAGAGAACTTTTTGGTATACTGGTTCTCGGTGAAAAAATAAGCGGGGAGCCATTTACACGCGAGGAGATGGGTTTCTTCATGACCCTGGCAAACAATGCCGCAATGGCTATAGCTAATGCACAGCTCATAGAAAATTTACACCAGAAGGTGGAGGAGATAAAAGATCTGTATCTTAAAGAGCATAGTATATTTATTCATACTGCTATAGCATTAGCGGCTGCTATAGATGCAAGAGATGCCTATACGCATGGCCATACGGAGAGGGTTACAAGCTACTCGCTCGCGATAGCTAAAGAGCTTCATGGGCTTCCGGAGATAGCTGAGTATAGCAATTTTAGGGAGACTTTACAGATAGCGGCTCTTTTGCACGACATCGGAAAAATAGGCATTCCGGATCGCCTGCTAAATAAACATAATAAATTAACTCCCGAGGAATATGAAGAGATAAAAATGCATTCCATAATAGGAGCCACTATACTTAGTCCCATCAGAGAATTGCGCGACGTATCCAGGGAGGTCCGCGCTCATCAGGAGTGCTATGATGGTTCGGGATATCCGGATGGTCTAAAAGGTAATGATATACCTCTGGTTGCTCGCATAATCGGCGTAGCAGATGCTTTTGACGCTATGACCACCAATAGAGCATACAGAAAAGAGAGAAGTATTGAGGATGCTTTAGAGGAACTGAAACGGTGCTCGGGCACCCAATTCGATCCTGTAATAGTGGGTGCATTTCTCCTGGCCTTCGAAAAAGGAAATATTAGTACAGTCGCGAAGCAGAAACATTTTAATGATATGGACGATGGGTCTTAATCACTTGAGTTTTAATAAATCTATTTAAATAGATTTATTATAGCGTAGGGGGAGAGACTACCGATATTAATCGCGCTTCCAATTCTCCGGGATTTTTAAAGTGATGCGCTACTGACGACTCGAAATATAGCGTGTCACCTTTATTGAGATCGTATTTTTCCTTGCCTATATAGGCTTCAACCTTACCGTCTAGAACGTATATAAACTTCTCAATTCCTATCTTAGTCTCTGCCGCACGAGCTTGTCCGCCTTTCGAGATCTTAATCATCATCGGCATCATCTTTTTGCTTAATGAATTTGCGGCGAGCATCTCCAGCGTGGCCGTATTGTCATGGATGGAGACATCGGCTCTGGCTTTTTCTGACTGCACCTCGACTATTCTGTCAGCGGCCACGAGGTCTCTGTATAAATCAGGAAGCGCCACTTCGAGCGCACGGCAGATATTCATATGTGAATTGAGAGTGCCGGTCATTCTGCCATTCTCCATGCGGCTCAATGTGGCCAGAGCTACGCCCGATTTATTGGATAGTTCGAAAAGAGTCAGCTTTCTCTCTTTACGTAATTTTCGAATTAGTTCACCTATATTCATTTGCCGCTCCTTTTGAAGTGACTCTACCATGGCTCTATTTTTTGTCAATAATGTACTATCGCAAGATCGACAAAAACTATTACTAAATAGGGGACAGTCCCAGTCAACGGTAAAAGACGCGTTGGGACAACCCCTTTATAGTTTTCCATTTAGTTTATTTTGAAATAAAGTTATCTTTGTGCTAAAATCAGGTTGCTTTTTTAACCTTACCTGCCTTAAGACATTTGACGCATACGGATAATCTCATGGGTGTGCCATTAACTATCGCGCGGACATTCTTCAGGTTAGGCATGAAACGACGGGCTGTTATACCGGTGATCTTTAAGCCGACGCCGCCTTTTTTCTTAGACATACCGCGTCGGACGATAGTTCTGCCGGCAACAGGTTTTTTACCGCATATTGCACATATTTTTGACATTTTTTTGTTACTCCATTTTGAAATGTGATGATAACATAGGTGTATCGCAGATGCAAGAGAAAAATAGTTTAAGCACTCCCGTAAGGTACTTTAAGGGGGTCGGTCCGAAACGCAGTGATGATCTGGCGCGACTTGGCATTATGATGGCCGAGGACTTAATATATTATCTTCCGTCAAGATACGAAGATCGATCTAAGATTGTGATGATACGCGAGCTGAAGATGGGCCAGGCCCAGGCGATAGAGGGCGAAATAATCTCTACTTCAGTGCGCCGCACGAAGTCCGGACGATTGATGTTTCAGGCGATGGTGACGGATAAGAGTGGATTCATCCATGCTGTTTGGTTCAACCAGCCGTATCTTAAGGACTACATAATTAAATCCGCTAAGGTGGTTCTCTATGGTAAGGTTGACAGGCTCGATCGGGTCCAGATAATAAGTCCCGAATATGAGATATTAAAGGAAGATGGGGCAGAGTCACCCCATATGAGACGTATCGTACCGATATATCCTGCGACGAGCGAGCTCTCTTCGAAATATCTGCGCAGTCTCGCATTTCAGGTTGTGTCCCAATGTTCCAGGTTAATGGAAGAGCGATTGCCCGTATATATAATCGCGCGTGAGCATCTGGTCGATGCTAAGTTTGCATTCAGGAATATACACTTCCCGGTCTCTTTCGAGAATCTCGAGAGGGCATACAGGCGCATAGTCTTCGAGGAATTCTTTATTTTGCAATTAGCCCTTGCCATGAAGAAGTCCACCAGCCGGGATGCCGGAGGGTTAAAACATAGCACTGAGGGTGAGCTGATGTTGGAGTTCAGGAAGACGATAGCGTTTGAGCTTACGGAAGGACAGAGAAAGGCCATTGCGGATATACAGCGCGACATGTCGTCCGAGAGGCCTATGAATAGGTTGTTGGAGGGTGACGTGGGAAGCGGTAAGACGATAGTGGCTGCCCATGCGCTGGTACTAACGGTGCAGAATGATTTCCAAGGATGTTTAATGGCTCCGACCGAGGTCCTGGCGAGACAGCATTTCATCGGACTTAGTGAAATGCTGATGCCTTTGGGCGTAAGTGTGGCGCTCCTGGTGGGTGGAATAAATTCTGAGACTAAGAGCAGGCTGTACGCGGACATAAAAGAAGGCAGAGTCAATATTGTGGTCGGAACTCATGCCATAATACAGGAAGGTGTTGAATTTAATAAGTTGGGTCTTGCCGTAGTCGATGAACAGCATAAATTCGGTGTAGATCAGAGAGCAATATTAAAATATAAAGGAGATAAGCCGCACATCCTGGCCATGACCGCGACACCCATACCCAGAACGCTTGCGCTTACGGTCTATGGAGATCTCGATATATCCGTAATAAAAGAACTGCCGAAAGGACGAAAGCCGATTGCGACATACTTAGTGGATGAGGCAAAGAGGGATAAGGTCTACGGATTTATAAGGGAAGAGCTCGAAAAGGGCAGGCAGGCGTACGTAATTTGCCCTAAGATAGGTGAAGCGAGCGTTGCAAAATGCGAATCATGTCATCCTGAGGCGAAGCCGAAGGATCTAAGAGTCGTAGATTCTTCGGCCCATTCTGGGCCTCAGAATGACGCTATGTCTAGCATAAGCAAGGTTAAGAATGTGACCGAGACATTCGAAAAGCTTAAGAATGAAGTCTTTTCCGGATACGGGATCGGATTATTGCATGGCAAGATGGCACCGAAAGATAAAGAGATGGTCATGAAGGATTTTAAGAAGGGCCATATCAAGGTTCTCGTTTCGACCGTAGTCATAGAGGTCGGCATAGACGTGCCTAATGCCACCGTTATGCTTATAGAGAACGCTGATCGCTTCGGGCTGTCCCAGCTACATCAATTGCGCGGCAGGGTGGGGCGTGGAGAGCATGAGTCGTATTGCATACTGCTGGCAAATCCTACGACAGACGACGCGGCCGAGAGGCTGAAGGCTATCGAGGAGACTCTCGACGGCTTCCGGATAGCTGAGGCAGATCTCGAGATACGCGGGCCCGGAGAATTCTTTGGGACTCACCAGCACGGACTGCCGGAGATAAGGTTCGGAAATATCCTGAAGGATTTTGGAATAATGGAGCGGGCCCGGCGAGAGGCGTTTGATCTCGTGGGGCGGGATCCGGAATTGAAAGAGGAACACCATAGGTTACTTAAGGCGGCGCTTGTGGCCAGATTTAAGGATAAGATCGGTGTGGTGCATGCGTAACGATTATCCTCGTCATTCTGAGGCCCAGAATGGGCCGAAGAATCTATTAGGCATAGATTCTTCGCTTCGCTCAGAATGACAGTGTTTCGCAATTGTGGCGCAGTCTTAATGACGGAGGAGATGCTGGGGATAACATGAGAATAATCGGCGGACAGTATAGATCACGGATTATTTCAATGCCAAAGGGTGTGGAGATGCGTCCGACACAGGACAAGGTGCGGGAAGCTATTTTTAATATCCTGGGTGATATAACCGGATGCCGGGTGCTCGAACTATTTGCAGGGAGCGGGGCCTTCGGCATCGAGGCCATATCGAGAGGCGCCGCCTACGTGACTTTTGTGGACAATAACTTCAGATGTGTGGAGACGGTAGTGTCCAATCTGAAGTCTTTGGGCGTTGGCAACGACTCCTATAATGTTATCAGGTCGGATGCTATTAAGGTACTGCCAAAGCTGGAGACCGGAGGTGAGAAGTTCGATATTATTTTTATGGATCCGCCTTATTATAAAGAGCTTTCCAAAAAATGCTTGATTAGCGTCAATTCTTATGATATATTAACCCCCGTCGGTTTGGTGCTGGTGGAACATTTTAAGAAGGACATTTTACCCGCAGATCTCAATATTATTCGCTTAGACCAAGAGAGAAGGTATGGGGATACTGTAATAACGATATTCAGAAGAAGAGATGAAAAATACCAAAATAGCAGTCTACCCGGGAACGTTTGACCCCATCACATACGGCCACATCGATCTCATAAAACGAGCCTCCAGGATATTTGATAAGTTAATTATCGCGGTAGCCCCTGACAAACCTAAGGGCGCGCTCTTTAGTGTCAGTGAGCGTGTCGCCATGATTAAGGATGCCGTAAAGGATATCGGCAATGTCGTAGTAGATGACTTTGACGGACTTGTCGTGAAGTATGTGAAGGCGCAGGGCTCTAACGTGATGATCAGGGGTTTAAGAATGCTCTCCGATTTTGAATACGAATTTCAGATGGCGCTTACCAATAGAAAACTCGCCGGTGATATCGAGACGATATTTATGATGCCTCATGAGGAATATTCATACGTATCGAGTAAGCTGATAAAAGAAGCGGGCGCTCTGGGGGCGGATCTGACGAATTTCATTCCGAAAGCGTGCGCGGTCGCGCTTAAGAAAAAATTAAAACTAAAGATATGAGAGGCGGATTGTGAGTATTATTGACGAGATTAGAAATAAGGCGGTAAAAAAAGGGAAGAAGATAGTTCTACCCGAGAGCGATGACCCGAGGACGATAGCGGCGACGGACTACATACTGGATCATAAAATAGCTAAGATAATACTGATCGGCAAAGATGAAGTGAAGGCGAAGATAAAGTCTAAGAATCTGCAGGATCTCGAGATAATAGATCCGGCAAAGTATAAAGATATCGATGCCATAGCGAGTGAATATTATGAGCTTAGAAAAGCGAAAGGGATGACTCCGGAAGAGGCCGCTAAGACTGTCAGAGAGGACTGGATAATATTCGGTGCGATGCTCGTCAGGCGCGACCTTGCCGACGGATTTGTAGCGGGCGCTAATCACACAACGGCCGATACGGTTCGTGGGGCCCTCAGGTGCCTGAAGATAGACAAGGAGATAGCGGTAGTTGCCGGATCGTTCCTTATGGAAGTACCAAATTCTCCGTACGGGGAAAATGGCGTATTCATATTCGCCGATTGCGGTGTTAATCCTCAGCCCAATGCCAGGCAGTTAGCCGGTATAGGAGTCCTGTCCGCGAGATTATTTGAACAGCTAACGGGAAAACCGCCGAGGGTGGCATTCTTAAGCTATTCTTCTAAGGGAAGCGCCGAAGGCGAGCTCGTAGATAGGGTTAAAGAAGCGTTGGCTAAAGCCAGGGAGATAGCCCCGAATCTATCCATTGACGGAGAATTTCAGGTGGATAGCGCGCTTGTGCCGGAGGTCGCGAAGATAAAATGTCCGGCCAGTGATGTGGCGGGCCGGGCCAACGTGCTAATTTTTCCAGATCTGAACTCAGGAAATATTTCATACAAACTTACACAGCGGTTGGCCAATGCCAGAGCGGTCGGGCCGCTTTTGATGGGATTCACGAAGCCCTGCAGTGATCTGTCGAGAGGCTGTAATGTCGACGACATTATTGATGCGGTCGCCTCGACGGCAGTAAGGGCATAATGTTAATATTAGTTATCAACTGCGGTAGTTCATCGGCAAAGTACCAGCTCTTTGATGTCAGGAAGATGTCGTGTGTTGCCAGGGGCATTGTCGAGAGGATAGGCAGCTCGCGCGCAAACCTGACTTACCAGAGTAACGGTAAAAAATTACATGAGAATGTGTCATGCCCCGACCATTATGTGGCTATGAATATCATCGCTGATGCGCTCACGCATCCTGAGAATGGGGTCATAAATTCTACCGGTCTTATCGAAGGCATAGGACACAGGGTTGTGCATGGCGGCGAGGAGTTTAAAGAGTCTACCAAGATCACTCCCCGTGTCATAAAGTCTATAGAGAAATATTGCGAGCTTGCCCCTTTACATAATCCGCCGTCACTGTTAGGGATTAAGGCATGCTCTAAGATATTTAAGGGTACAACGCAGGTAGCGGTATTCGATACATCTTTTCACCAGACGATGCCGCCAGAGGCCTTTCTGTACGGGCTGCCTTTCAGATTTTATAAGAAATATGGCATTCGAAAATACGGTTTTCATGGCACGAGCCATCGCTTCGTAGCTACCCAGGCCGCAAAAGTGCTGAAACGCTCTTTGAATAGTTTAAAGCTCGTTACGTGTCATCTCGGAAACGGCTGTAGCATGGCGGCAGTTAAGAACGGTATATCCATCGATACAACGATGGGATTCACGCCGCTCGAAGGGCTTCTGATGGGGACGCGTTCGGGTGATCTCGATCCGGCTGTAGTATTCTATCTGATGAACAGGGAGAAGCTTTCGCCGAACCGTATAAGCGATATTCTCAATAAGGAGAGCGGTCTTCTGGGCCTGTCGGGCGTGAGTAACGACATGCGCGACATTCTTAAGGCCGCTAAAGATAGCGGAGACTCCGGCCGTCGCGCCAGGACGGCGATAGAGATGTTCATATACAGGATCGAGAAGTACATAGGCGCTTATCAGGCGGCGATGAATGGATTGGACGCTGTCATATTGACCGCAGGCATAGGTGAAAATAATCCGTGGATAATAAAACGTATCGAGAAGGATCTTAAGGGTGTGGTTTCGAAAAGGGTTAAATTTATAATCGTCCCGACGAATGAAGAACTTCTGATAGCAAGGGACACATACAACATAATAAAAAGGAGCAAATAAAATGGCACTACCTAAACGTAAACATTCGAAAGCCAGACGTGATAAGCGCAGAAGCGCGAACAGCAAAATGTACGCCTCTAACCTGGCGGTATGTTCAAACTGTAAGAAGCCGAGGATGCCACATAAGGTCTGTCCGTTCTGCGGATTTTATAAAGGCAAGCCCGTCCTGGTAATCAAAACCGTAGAAGAGAAGAAGAAATAGGCCAAACACTTTAAGATCGGAGGCAAAGACCGATGAAGATCGTTCTTGACGCTATGGGCAGTGAGATGGGGACGTCAGTCGAGGTCGAAGGGGCCATACAGGCTGTAAAAGAATATGGTCATGAAATTATCCTGGTAGGCGACGAAACTGTCATTAAGAAAGAGCTCGATAAGCGCGGCCATTACCATGGGAAGATATCCGTAGTTCATGCGCCTGAGAGAATCGAGATGCATGAGCCCGCGGCGCTTTCCGTGAGACGTAAGCGCAAGTCCTCGATCGTAGTGGGGCTGGATATTCTGAAGCGCGAGGAAGCGGATGGATTCGTCAGCGCCGGTAATACCGGAGCCGTCGTCTGCGCCGCGACGCTGTCGCTTAGGATGCTACCCGGAATCGAAAGGCCGGGGATAGCCATTGCCATACCCACAATGAGAGGCGTATCGGTCATGATAGACGTGGGCGCCAATATCGATCCGAAGGCTATTCATCTATTCCAATATGGCGTAATGGCAAATGCATATAGCCGTTATATATTGAATAAGGCGAATCCTACGATAGGGCTTCTTAACGTCGGTGAAGAAGAGTCCAAGGGGACGGAATTTATCAGGGAGGCTCATACTCTGCTCAGTAAATCGAAACTGAACTTCATAGGTAATATCGAAGGACGAGATATATATGTAGGTAACACAGACATAATCATCTGCGATGGATTTGTGGGCAATGTTATTCTTAAGGTATCGGAGAGCGTGATCGACACGCTCGTTAAACTGCTTAAGAAGGAAGTAGCGAAGAATATAATCGCTATGATAGGCGCAGTGCTTATAAGCACTGCATTTAAGCCGCTCAAGAAGAAGATGGATTATACAGAGTACGGCGGCGCGCCGCTTCTGGGCATCGATGGTAATTGTATCATAGGTCATGGCTCGTCGACACCGAAAGCGATTAAGAATGCCATACGTGTGGCGGCCGAATTTAAAAAACAGGATGTAAACAAACATATTATTGAGGATCTGGAGACCAAATAGCATGTGTGAACCGATTAAGGTGGGAATACTGGGGCTCGGGAAGTACCTGCCGGAAAAGATACTTACAAATAAAGATCTGGAAAAGATAGTCGATACTACCGACGAGTGGATAATGTCGAGGACCGGCATTAAGGAACGCCGGATAGCTCGCGATAATGAAGCGACGAGCGATATGGCCACCGAGGCCGCTCGCAGGGCGCTCGAGGCCGCGAAGTTGAAACCGGAAGATATCGACTTGATCATAGTAGCCACTATAACGCCCGACATGTTTTTTCCGGCGACGGCGTGCCTCGTCCAGGAGAAACTGGGCGCCAGGACAGTGCCGGCTTTCGATGTCAGCGTCGCGTGTTCCGGATTCATCTATGGAATTGCTATCGCGAAACAGTTTATAGCCTCAGGCGTATATAAACATGCGCTCGTGGTGGCTTCTGAGAAATTATCTTCGATAACCGACTGGACGGATCGTAATACGTGCGTGCTTTTTGGAGATGGCGCAGGGGCCGCGGTATTGGGGCCGGTGGATAGAGGAGGCATACTTTCTACATATTTAGGCGCTGATGGCAAGCAGGGTGAACTGATAAAACTTCCGGCGGGCGGATCCAGAATACCGGCTACTAAGAAGAGCATCGAAGATAAACTCCACTTCATTAAGATGAACGGTTCGGAATTATTTAAGCACGCCGTAAGGATAATGGCAGACGCGGCCCTGCAGGCTACGAAGCCGATAGGACTTAAGGCCGAGGATATTAATCTCGTTATACCTCATCAGGCAAACGTAAGAATTTTACATGCTGCGGCAAAGCGCATGGGGTTATCTACGGACAAGATATATCTTAACATAGAAAAGTATGGAAATATGTCGGCAGCCTCCAGCGCTGTTGCGCTCGTAGAAGCTGTGGAAGAGGGTAGGATAAAGAGGGGCGATAAGATATTGCTCGATGCTTTCGGCGGTGGATTAACATGGGGAGCGATAGTAATCGAATGGTAGAAGCGGCATTTATATTTCCGGGTCAGGGCGCTCAGGCGATAGGCATGGGTAAGGATCTTTACGAGAATTTTCCGCAGGCAAAAGAAGCGTTCGATAAAGCCTCCGCAATATTAAAGTTCGATCTGAAGAAGCTCTGCTTCGAAGGCCCTCAGGAGGAATTGTCATTAACTAAGAATAGCCAGTGCGCCATACTCGCCACAAGCATAGCCGCGCTCAGAGTTTTCGAGGCATCGCCGATCTATGCTAACTATACTCCGAAACTCAGCATGGGGTTATCGCTGGGTGAATACACGGCCCTGGTCGCCGCCGGCAGTATATCGCTCGACGACGCTTTAGTGCTGGTGAGAAAACGCGGAGAATTCATGGATGAAGCCTCCAGAAAGAACCCCGGAAAGATGGCGTGCGTTATAGGTATGGATATGAAGGCGGTCGAGGAGCTATGTAAGGGGTTTGGTTGCGAGATAGCCAATTTGAATTGTCCCGGACAGGTGGTCGTATCGGGAAAGACCAATAATATCGAGCTCTTCGCCAGCTTCGCCAAAGAGAAGGGCGCAAAGCGCGTCCTGATGCTCGATGTCAGCGGCCCGTTCCATTCATCGCTAATGACATCCGCCCGCGATAAACTAAAGGAATATATCGATAATGTCCGGATCGATCCGCCGAAGATACCATTTATCAGTAATGTAGATGCAAAGATACAATCCGACCCTGCTATTATAAAAGAGAACCTTATCGCGCAGGTTAATTCTAAGACTCTCTGGGAGGAGTCGGTTAAGCTAGCCGCGGGATCCGGCATAAAGACGTTCGTCGAGATCGGGCCGGGGCAGGTCTTAAAGGGCCTTCTTAAGAAGATAGATCCGAGCCTCGAAGTAAAGAATGTAGGCACCTCCCAGGACATTCGCGAGCCGGTTACTTCGTCATCCTGAACCGAAGTCCATCATCTATGATCTCATGAATATCAAGTCTCACTATAAAAATATTATCACCGCAGTCATTATCGCATCCTCCGCCCTTATTATCGCAATCTTCATAATTAATCCAAATCTTATTACCGGAAGGACCCCGGGCTCATTCGAATTTATCCGTAAAGGTGAAGCTCTGTTCGATAAGGGCAAATATGCGGAAGCGATAAAATATTACGAGAAGGCCTATGCGTCGAGTCCTGATAGCGGTGTCATAAAAGATGATCTAGTTTATGCCTTTTCGACCTATGCCGCGCGCATGGCAGAAGATGAGAAATATGACGACGCGATAAGGTATCTTTTCAGGGCATATGAGCTTAGCGATAGCGCGTACACCAGGCAAAACCTATCACTCATGTATGCTAAGAAGGCTTTTGCGGAACTGCGTAAGGCAAACCCGGTAGGTGCCCGACGGGATATAGGCATGGCTCGAGATATTGCCAGTGACTCCGTGACATGCGAAAAGAATCTGGGTATAACGTTATCCAATTACGCTGTGGATGAATATAAGGCATCGAAGGACGATGAGGCGATATTACTGCTAAGGCAGGCTATAATCGTATATGCAGACAGTCGTATATATGAAATATTAGGAGATATCTACTATAAGAGGACGGATTTATCTAATGCGCTCCTATATTTAAATAAAGCCGTGAAGCTCGATCCTGAAAATAAAGAGCTGATCGCCAAATGCGAAAAGATAATTAAGGAAGAGGCGCTGGCCAGGCGCGAAGATACTAAGTCGCTTCCTTATTTTGAGCTTAAGTACGAAAAGGATTTGCCCGTGAAGGCTGAGATGGTTTCGAGCATACTCGAGAAGGCCTATCTCGACGTAGGACGAGATCTGTCTTATCTGCCTAAGACTAAGGCAGTAGTATTTTTGTATTCAGAGAAGAATTTCAGAGAGATATTTAAGATGCGCGATATCGTCAGGGCGTTTTACGATGGAAATATACGTATACCACTGCCTGCTACTGTGCCGGATGAAAAAGAGTTGGCAAGATACCTGTACCATGAGTATACGCATGCCGTAATATCTGCCAAGACGAATAATAATTGCCCTGTATGGTTGAGTGAGGGTATAGCCGTATATGAAGAGATGAAATGGGCATCGCCCGGAGCGGCAATAAATATCAGCGACGGTGAGGGCGATCGAATTACCGAACTCTCGATAGACTCACTTAGTAAGGCATTTGCGGATCCGAACGCAAGTTCTACGAAACTAGTTTTGTCGTATGCCAGGGCCTATACCGCGGTCGAGTATATGATCGACAGCTGGGGGCATGAAGGCGTTATGTAACGTCTTAAATGAGATAGCTAAGGGTCGTCATGCGATAAACGCAATGGATGACGAGTATCTATTATCCGAAAAAGAGTTTAATAAAAGATGGTCGGAATTTGTCCGGAAGAAGTACTTAAAGGCAATATGAAGAAAAGAGCGTTTCATCCCGAGGAAGTCTTATTCTCCTTAACATCCGAGTGCAATCTTTCCTGCAGACACTGCGATGCCTCAGGGGGGCTCGGCAAGATTCCAAAAGATCATGCGTTAAGGTTTCTGGGGGAGTGTAAGTCACTCGGAATAAAGAGGGTTGGCTTTACGGGTGGAGAGCCTTTTTTGGCTTTAGATCTATTATGCGCGTTATCTCGCAGGGCGGTAAGCCATGGGTTATTGTTTGACCGCATAATGACGAATGCCGTCTGGTGGAAAGATGAGAGAATGCTAAGGTCGGCTCTTAAGCGATTACATGATTCCGGATATGACGGATCGATATGCGTAAGTGTTGACGCATTTCATAATCAGAATATTAAAAAATTGGCGCGGTTCATCGAGATTGCCGTTAAAATATGGAGAAGGCCTGACATAGTATCGATAGCCTATGTTCATGGATCAAAAGATAAAGAGACGAAAGAATCCCTTGGCGCGCTAAAGGCTTTAATCGGGAAGATCGATCGCGAGATATTTCTCAGAACATTGAGAATCGATATTGCGCCTGTGGGCAAGGCGGAGAAGTTTAAAGATCCCTGGGGGTATAAGGATTGGTTTAAAGAAGACTACTGTAATGGGCCTGGAAACGTATTCTTTGTGATGCCCAGCGGTGACGTGAAGCCATGCTGTGGTTACGCTACGGACAATAAGGAGCTTACGATAGGTAATATAAAGAGAGATTCTGGTGAGGATATGATTAAGAATGCTGTAAATAATAAGTTTGTCGGCGCAGTCTTTAGCCGGGGTTTAAGCAGGATACGTAAGGGCCTCGAAGGCGTTGGCGTACGGTTCCCCGGTAAGACGCTCAGCCACTGCTATTTCTGTGATTATATACTCACTAAGGTGCCCCGACGAGCGCTTATAAAAAGCCTTGCCGCTATATCGATCGCATTAATATTATTGATCAAAACAGCATCTGCGCAGGAATTAAAGATAGGCGCTGATTATCACAAAATACCTTCTAAAGTAGTAAGGCAGGTGAAGGCGCCCAAAGGTTACCACGAAGGATTATTTTACGATGGTAAATCATCATTATGGATGGCAAATGGCGAGAAGGGTGATGTGTGGATAATGGACATGGCCACCGGCGCCGTGACAGCGCATATCAAACCCGTATCGGATTTCGTCGAAGCGCTTATCAGGTCAGACGATGGAAGTCTTTACACGACAGAGTGGAATACGATGAAGATTTACAGGGTGAAGCTCGACGGTTCACAGCTAACCGTCGACATGGAGGGCTCATTTGAACCCGCGCATCCCGCCGGGCTTACATGGAACGGCAAGTGCCTGATCGCAATAACCTGGACCAGGGGCATGGGAACAAAGTATCATCTCATAGAGATGGATGGGGATCTGAAGGTGATCAATAAGATCCTTATAAAGGATATCGAGGAGCCGGATCAGCTTGCATGGGACGGAAAATATCTATGGTTATCCAGCTGGTATACTAACGGCGTTTACAAAGTGAATACGGATACATGGGAAATAATGGGCTACTTTATGCCGCCTGTCTCAAAGACGACAGGTATCGCGTGGGATGGTAAATGTATGTGGGTTACAGGAACGCATGACGATCTGTATCAGATCGAAATAGAGAGTTAGTACAGGAGGTTTCTATAAAACGTACAATAGCTTCTACTATATTATTGGGCATCTTCTTATTTATGTGCGGCCATTGCGCTTATGCGCGCGAGAGAGTTATAGAAAAGCTCGAGATTACATCTAACGCATTCAAAGAAGGTGAAATGATACCTAAGAGATATGCGGGGTACGGCGAGAATATATCACCGGATATAAGATGGTCCAAACCGCCCATAGGCACTAAGTATATGGCCATTATCTGTGAAGATCCGGATGCGACTACAGGCACATGGGTTCATTGGATTATATTTAATATCCCATTTAAGCTCGGTGGTATCCCTGAGGGGATTTCGCCTCGACGGATACTGGATGACGGATCGATGCAGGGAATAAACAGCTTTAATAAGATCGGTTACGACGGTCCTCGCCCGCCGTTCGGTAATCACAGATACTACTTTAAAGTCTACGCGCTGGATTCCCGTATCGTAATCGATGGAGATGTTACCAGAGATGACCTCCCCAAATTAATGGAAGGCAATATCCTCGCCGAGGGCTCGCTCATGGGCCGCTACAAACGATAAAAAAATGTTGACAACTTTTGCGCGTTAAGTATAATGATAACGTTGTTAGCACTCTTTTTGGTTGAGTGCTAACAAGAGTTTAGAAAATAGTACCGAAAAATATAACCGGAAGGGGGGAGTAAAAATGAAGATACAGCCATTAGCAGACAGAATAATGGTAAAGGTCCTCGAAGCCAAAGAGGTGACGAAGGGCGGGATAGTGCTTCCTGACACGGCTCAGGAGAAACCGCAGGAGGCAGAGGTCATTGCCATAGGAAAAGGCAAGGTCACATCGGAGGGTAAGGTGGTAGCTCCGGAAGTAAAGGTAGGCGATAAGGTAATGTTCGGAAAATATTCCGGCACCGAGATTAAGATCGATGGAAAAGAGTACCTTATATTAAAGGAAGAAGATATTTTAGCGATAGTGAAGTAGCATAGAAAATTTACAGGAGGTAGCAGAAGATGGCAAAGCAACTACTATACAGCGAGGAGGCGCGCAGGGCTATCCTGAGAGGCGTCGAACAGCTCGCGAGGGCAGTTAAGGTGACCCTGGGACCTAAGGGCCGCAATGTAGTAATCGATAAGAAGTTCGGTGCGCCGACCATAACTAAGGATGGCGTTACAGTAGCTAAAGAGATCGAGTTAAAGGATCCGTATGAGAACATGGGCGCTGAGTTAGTTAAAGAAGTCGCATCAAAGACTTCCGACATAGCCGGTGATGGCACGACCACTGCTACACTGCTCGCCGAGTCTATATTTAGAGAAGGCATGAAGAACGTAACCGCTGGCGCAAACCCGATGGCTTTAAAACGCGGCATAGAGAAGGCTGTCGAGAGAGTCGTCGAAGAGCTCGGTAAGCTGGCCAAGCCGATCAATGTGAAAGATAAGAAACAGGTGAGTGAAGTCGCTTCTATCGCGGCGAACAACGATCACGAGATAGGTGATCTGATAGCCGATGCGATGACCAAGGTCGGAAAAGATGGCGTCATAACGGTGGAAGAGGGCAAGGCTTCTAAGACGGAGCTCGAGCTCGTAGAAGGTATGGAATTTGACCAGGGATATCTATCTCCGTACTTTGTAACCGATAGCGAGAAGATGGAAGTCTCGCTCGACGATCCATTCATTCTCATTCATGAGAAGAAGATCTCGAGCATGAAAGATATAATTCCGCTTCTTGAGAAGATAGCCAGGGCGGGTAAGCCGTTACTGATCATCTCTGAAGAGACAGAGGGCGAAGTGCTGGCGACGCTCGTCGTTAATAAGATCCGAGGCACTCTGCAGTGCGCTGCGGTTAAGGCGCCGGGTTATGGCGACAGAAGAAAGGCTATGCTCGAAGATATAGCTATTCTCACCGGCGGCAAGGCTATAACCGAAGATCTCGGAATAAAGCTCGAGAATGTTAAGATCGAAGATCTCGGAAGAGCTAAGAGAGTAAGAATAGATAAGGACAACACCACGATAGTCGAGGGCGCAGGTAAATCTGCTGATCTTCAGGCCAGAATAAGCCAGATAAAGAAGCAGATCGAGTCCACCGATTCAGACTACGACAAAGAGAAACTGCAGGAGCGCCTGGCGAAGCTTGCCGGCGGTGTAGCGGTTATCAATGTCGGAGCGGCAACAGAGACCGAGATGAAGGAGAGAAAAGCCAGAGTAGAGGATGCTCTCCATGCGACCAGGGCCGCAGTCGAAGAGGGAATCGTACCGGGCGGTGGCGTGGCGCTACTCAGATGTATAGATGTTCTCGATAAGATGAAACTCACGGGCGACGAACTGGTCGGCGCGAGCATCATAAAGAGAGCGTTAGAGGAACCGATTCGTACCATAGCCAATAATGCCGGCATGGAAGGTTCGGTTATAGTTCAGAAGGTTAAAGAAATGAAGACGAATGAGGGATATGATGCCGATAAGGATGTATACGGTGATATGATAGCCGCCGGTATTATAGACCCGAAGAAGGTTACACGCTCTGCTCTGCAGAACGCAGCCTCCATCGCGTCACTTATGATCACGACCGAAGCAATAGTGACCGACATACCGGAAGCGGAGAAGGCTCCGGCAGGAATGCCTGGTGGAATGCCTCCGGGCGGTATGGGCGGCATGTACTAGTTTTATGTCATTCTGAGGAGGGCTTTAGCCCGACGAAGAATTTGGTATGGTAATAGAAGATGGCCCCCGAGGGAAAACTTTGGGGGCCATCTTCTTAAACTATGGGTTGATGAAAAATAAAAATAAAATAGTTATTGACAAAATAAATAAAATATGTAAATATAGTTACTCATCATGTGAAGATGAAAAAGTTAGTTATTCATTAGACTGTTAGGGCAATTAGTAGACTGCTTGTGAAATACAAATTTCGTTTAGAATTTAAACGAATAGGAATGTCGCGAAATCTGACGACGAATCT
>CAIMPC010000063.1 GCA_903843285.1 Candidatus Omnitrophota bacterium | reverse complement strand
CCCACAAGCGGCTTCAGAGCTGCGCGATCGGGATATGATATAGGTACAAAGGTCAGCTTTAAGACAAAATACAATATTTCACTCGATCTGGATTACGACTTTCTTCTCAAGGCTGATTATTATGAGCATTATGGAAGCGTGACTGCAAGGTATAATTTCTGAGAATGGTGCCAATAGAAAACGCGCAATATTAATATGAGCTGATGGGAAGCGATGGCACATACACATTTGAAGGAAAAGTATTGCGATGTTATTCTGATATCTCCACCTGCGCGACGGTATTCTCCGTATCCCCCATTCGGACTGCTTTACCTCTCCTCGTTTCTCGAAGAAAATGGGATTTCGACCAGGATCATACATTCCACAATGGAATTAGGCAATACCACTCTGTATTTAGCGCATAGGTTCATAAGACGTAGCGAGAAAAATGCCTTCTTTTGTCGCGTGATCATCGAAGAGATTCTCGCGCGCAGGCCGTGTTTGGTGGGTCTTAGCTGTTATACAGTCGAGTACCATTGGACGATAGAGATGGCTCGGCAGATCAAGGAGCGTACGGGAGTCCTAATCGTCGTGGGAGGTGTGCACGCGACGTTGAAACCGGAGGATTTTATATTTAAAGGCAGCCCTGTTGATTATGTTGTCCTCGGTGAAGGAGAGACGCCTCTTGCCAAGCTTGCCCATTCAATTAAAGATGGGCATGGGCCTACAGGTATTGAGAATATCGCATATTTGAGCGCAGACGGGAGCCCGGTGATCGGTGTCTGCAATGTAGAGCGTGATATCATGTCGTTCCCCCAGCCGGATTATCAAAAAATCGACATGCGCTATTTTTCGAAACCGTCAACGCGCCATATCAGGAATATCTTACTTTCAGGAGTTGAGATATTTACTTCGAGAGGTTGTCCATACAACTGCGAGTTCTGCGCCTCCAATTACCTGCAGCAGAATAGCGGAAACGTGCCCAGGGTCAGGTATCGCGATGTGAATATGGTGATCGAAGAGCTGAAGTATCTGGCGCGCGAACACGGGATAGACGGATTTTACATACAGGATGATTGCTTTCTATTGTCAAGGGAGAGAGTGACCGAATTCTGTGAAAAGCTTGTACATACAGGATTAAATCTGGTGTGGGGCGCAGAAACGCGAGTTAATCTGGTTAACGACCAGTCTCTCTTACAGCTGATGCGTAAATCAGGCCTTTTGCAGCTCGACTTTGGCGTAGAATCGGGATCTCAGGCGATGCTCGATGGGATCGGGAAAGGGATAACGGTGGAGCAGATTAAAAGGGCATTTGATCTTTGTAAGAGAAGCGGCATAAGGACATTTGCTAACATAATGCTCAACCTGCCCCATGAGAGAGAAAAGGATATCATGCTTACGGAACAACTATTGGATGAGATACGGCCTACTATGATTAGTGTGATGCTCACCGTCCCGCTTTTGGGGACGAGAATATATGAAAAATATGTGACACCGAAATTCACCATGTCGGAATACGATATCTATAATAAGAATGTCTTTTCCGAGATCTCAGATAAAAGGTTTCTGCTGGCCGATCACGATATGGATTTTAAGCGTCTCTCGAAACATTTTCAGGTTAGATACAATAAAATGGCCGGGAAGTCACGCCTATCAGCCTTATACTGGAAAAAGATCGGACGCAGTCGTCATTTATTGATGTATCTTCTCATCATATTTCTTTCTCCCATAGATATCGTCATCGGGATATTTATGCGGTTCGACTCTTCTACTCTCAATAATTTCTTTAGGCGGACAGCGCAAAGGTTATTAGGCGCTTCTGAGCATAGCAACAATAGAAATAATAGTGCAATTATGGTAGGGGAGGATTGTTTGGGCGGTGAGGATAATGAAAAGAGGACGCAATGAAATGGCAAAATAAAGTGGCCCGAATCAGCGCATTGGCCGTAATAATGGTATTTATTCTTTACTACCACGCTTATTCCGGTAGCGTCGCGGAAGATTCCCTGAAAAAGGGCTTGGAGTACGGGCAGCAGGGAGATAACGATAAAGCGATAGCGGAATTCGGTAAAGTCATAACGCTGGCTCCCGCTTCCACCAGCGCCTACTATGATCGCGCCCTCATCTACTATAAACAGGGCAGGCTAAAAGAGTCCGTTTCTGATTTTGATAAAGTAATAGCGTTTACTTCCGGTTCCGCAGACGCCTACTATAACCGCGGACTTGCCTTTTACAAGATGGGTTCATTCGACGCGGCCATAGCTGATTATAATAAGGTTCTGGAGATCAATCCTAACGCCGTGGATGCATTGTATGGCCGCGGGTTGGCCTACTTCAAAAAAAATGATATAAAACAAGCCCTGAGTGATTATGACAAAGTCATAGAGATAAGGCCGGAGTTTCCATTGGCCTACAGTGCGCGCGCTATAGCATATTTTTCAAAGAAGGATTATGTTAAGACTCTATCAGACATAAATAAAGCAATAGCTTTAGGGTTCCGAGCGCGGCCGTTAAAAGAAGCCGGGATGGAAGCAATTACGACGCCCGTCCCTGCAGAGAAGGTTCAGGGTAAGGCGCAGGTATGGAAAACAAGAAGGCGCTCGGCAAAAATAGAGATATATGTCCTTACCGCCCTGCTGATCATATGCCTGGCCACGATCCTCATGCTGTTAATGAAAAGCAGGAAAGCAAAAACTGGGTAAAAAAGGGGTCAGAGTCAATTTATTTTGCACATAACTGATTAAGAAGCGTGAAGTGTGAAGACGCGACCCCTGCGAACTTTCTGTTCACGACCGAAAACATTTTAATATTTTGTTGTTTTGCGCATAGCCGCAAGTTAGGCTTGAACCTTCTCCATTCCCAACATCTCATTTTTCTTTAATTGACACCCTCATCCATATATAATAAGATATTGTTCCGAATAAAAAAGAGGAGTATATGATACAGAGATATTCACTACCCAGAATGACTGCGATATGGGGCGAGGAGAACCGATTCCGGAAGATGCTCGACGTTGAGATACATGCTTGCGAAGCTCTGGCAAAGCTCGGGCGTATTCCCAAAGCGTCTTTGTCCGAGATCCGGAAGAGGGCTAAGTTTAATGTAGACAGAATAAAAGAGATTGAGGCTGTAACTAATCATGACGTGATAGCCTTCATTAAGTGTGTCTCCGAATACGTAGGGGAGGATGCCAAATATATACACATGGGCCTCACCTCGAGCGATGTGCTGGATACGGCCCTATCTGCCCAGATGCAGGAGGCGTGCGACATATTAATAGATGACGTTGAGAAGCTGATGCGTATTCTGCGTGGAAAAGCTACAAGGTATAAGAAGACGATTATGATAGGGCGCACACACTCAGTACATGCGGAGCCTATGACATTCGGTCTTAAGATGGCGCTTTACTACGATGAGATGGGGCGCAACCTTGAAAGGCTTAAAAAGGCGCGTGAGATAGTCAGCGTCGGTAAGATCTCGGGCGCTGTCGGGACATACGCCAATATCGAGCCGTCCGTCGAGGCATACGTCTGTAAGAAGCTCGGTCTGAGGGCCGCACGCATATCGACACAGATACTTCAGCGCGATCGGCATGCGGAGTTTTTAGCTGCGATGGCGATCACGGCTACGTCGCTCGAGAAGTTCGCGACAGAGTTCAGAAATCTACAGCACACCGAGATAGGCGAGGTGGAAGAATTTTTCTCTAAGGGCCAGAAGGGTTCGAGCGCCATGCCCCACAAGAAGAATCCTGTCATGTGCGAGCGTATTGCGGGCTTAGCCAGGATTCTGCGCGCAAATTCTACGGTTGGCCTAGAGAACATGGTCCTATGGCATGAACGTGACATTTCACATTCCTCGGCTGAGAGGGTAGTGCTTCCGGATTCGACGATAGCGCTGGATTATATGCTGAATAAATTCATAGATATAGTGGCGCACCTCGTCGTGAACGAAGATCGGATGATGGAGAACATTAATAGATCGGGCGGTATCGTGTTTTCGGGGAAGCTATTACTCGCGCTTATCGACAAAGGCCTTTCTCGCAACGAGGCATATGATAAAGTGCAAGCGATCGCATTTGCGGCAAAACGTGATAATATGACATTTAAAGATGCGCTCGTCAGAGATGAATCCATGCAGTCGCTATTAGCGGAAGATGAAATAGAAGAGATATTCGATTTCAAATATCACACTAAGAATGTGGATGCTATATTCAGGAAGGTCGGTATTTAGGGCGTTAAAAGCAGATAGAGATACGGGGGAGTGATGGAAAAGATTAAACAGATATATGAAGGCAAGGCCAAGAAATTATTTTCTACCGATAATCCGGACCTCGTTATACAGGAATTTAAAGACGACGCCACGGCATTCGATGCCACGAAGCGTGGTACCGTCCTGAATAAAGGCATAATAAATAATAAGCTCTCCGAGAAGATATTTGAGCTACTCGCAAAAAAAGGCGTACCGACGCACTTTGTTAAAAGGCTTAACGATCGAGACATGCTGGTAAAAAAAGTCGAGATAGTGCCGATCGAGATGACTGTGAGGAACATAGTCGCCGGGGGAATGGCGAAACTTCTCGGACTGGAAGAAGGGATTGTCTTAAAGGAGCCGGTTCTGGAGTACCATTATAAAGAAGACAAGCTCCACGACCCGCTTATTAACGAGTATCACGTAAAGGCGCTTGGTATAGCCACGGATAAAGAGCTTGAGACGATCGATAAATATTCACTTAAGGTTAATGAAGAGCTGAAGAAGTTCTTCGATTCTAAGGGCATTATACTCGTCGACTTTAAGCTCGAGTTCGGCCGATTTAAGGGCCAGATCATACTGGCCGACGAGATCTCTCCCGACACATGCAGGCTCTGGGACAAGACGACGAAGGAGAAGCTCGATAAGGATCGTTTCAGGCGGGATATGGGCAATGTAGAAGAGGCGTACCAGGAAGTCCTTCGCCGGATAATGGATATCTAACCTGGTTAGAAATGGCAGATTAGGTCTATGAGGAGCATAGGATTGTGGAAAAAATTACATATAAATCATCAGGTGTAGATATAGACAAGGCGAATAAGCTCGTCACTGACTATAAGCGTTTCGCGGCTTCGACGAAGATTAAGGGTGTCATCAGCGACGTTGGGAGTTTTGGCGCGCTATTCAGGCCCGGATTCAGACGGTTTAAGGATCCTCTTCTGGTCTCTTCGACCGATGGCGTTGGAACTAAACTTAAGATAGCGTTTCTTGCCGATAAACACGATACCGTGGGTATAGATCTGGTCGCAATGAGCGTGAACGACATACTCTGCTCGGGTGCCGAGGGGTTATTCTTTCTAGATTATATAGCGACCGGGAAGATCCGATCGAGCGTGTTGAGAGATGTGGTGAAAGGCATATCTGTCGCGTGTAAAGAGGCCGGATATGCGCTCGTAGGCGGTGAGACCGCGGAGATGCCCGGAATGTATGGCGAAGGTGAATATGATCTGGCCGGTTTCGGCGTAGGTATTGTGGATAAGAAGAATGTGATAGATGGCGCGGGAACCATTGCAGGCGATGTCGTCCTGGGGCTCGAATCGAGCGGTTTACATTCGAACGGTTATTCACTCGTCCGTAAAGCGTTGAGCGCAAGAGAACTCAAATTGTATTCCAAGGAATTATTGAAGCCCACGCGCCTTTACGCAAAGCATGTCCTAAATTTGACTAAAAAGGTGAAGATAAAAGGTATAGCTAATATTACCGGGGGTGCATTCTACGATAAGATACCGAGGATAATTCCGAAAGGGATGGCTATTGAAATATCGAAAGATTCCTGGAGCCCGCCGTGGATATTCGAGTTTATTAAGAAGAAGGGCAATATAGAAGACAGGGAGATGTACAGGGCGCTAAACATGGGCATTGGCATGGTAGTCGTTGTAGGCCGTAATTCCGTAGATAAGGCACAGTCGACACTGAGTGCTACCGGACTAAAGTCTCATGTGATAGGAAGGGTTCTTAAGGGTAACGGATGCGTGGAGATGATATGATTTTTATTGTTGGGGGCATGACGTAGGTGAATATCCTTTTAGTAGGAGCCGGTGGCAGGGAGCATGCCCTGGCGTGGAAGATAGCCCAGAGCTCGAAGTGTGGAAAACTGTATGTTGCCCCCGGCAATGACGGGATGTCCGATATCGCCGAGATCGTAAATATTAAAGTTGATGATATTGACGGGTTATTGAATTTCGCGAAGGCTAATAAAGTGGGCCTGACGATAGTAGGTCCCGAGCTGCCGCTCACCTGCGGCATAGTTGATGCCTTTCAGAAAGCAGGCCTTAAAATATTCGGTCCTACGAAAGCCCTCGCTCAGCTGGAAGGAAGCAAAGTATTTTCCAAGGAGCTCATGAAGAAACTCGGAGTTCCCACCGCCGACTTTAAAGTATTTACCGGATACGAGGATGCGTTAAAATATCTCGAAGGGAAGAAGTCGCCCATCGTAATAAAAGCCGATGGTCTGGCCTCGGGTAAAGGGGTTGTGGTCTGTAAGTCTATGAGCGATGCTAAGGCGGCGCTTCAGAAGATAATGGTCGACAGAGCATTTGGCTCATCCGGCGATAAGGTGATAATAGAGGATTGTTTGATCGGAGAAGAAGTATCCGTTATCGTTATATCGGATGGAAATAATATAGTCACGTTGGAGTCAAGCCAGGACCATAAGAGAATATTCGATGGAGATAAAGGTCCGAACACGGGAGGAATGGGCGCGTATTCTCCGGCTCCCGTAGTGACAGAAGATTTGCTAAAAAAAATACTCGATACGTCCATTTATCCTGTGATAAGAGCTCTCGCTGTCGAAGGTACACCTTATAAGGGTGCGCTATACGCCGGCATAATGATCACCGACAAAGGACCTTATGTGCTTGAATTCAATGTCCGCTTCGGTGATCCCGAGACTCAGGCGATAATGCCCAGGCTCAAATCGGATCTGGTCGATATAATGGAACGTGCCGTAGATGGCAATTTGAAAAACTATGACGTGGAATGGGACGCCAGGCCTTGCGTATCTGTGGTGGCGGCTTCAGGTGGATATCCCAATAATTTTCATAAGGGCATGGAGATAAGAGGTCTGAACGAGGCTTCTAAGATGGACGATGTTATTATTTTTCACGCAGGGACGAAATTAGGCAGGCGAGCTACAGACAGGCATAATCTGTTTCTTTCCAATGGTGGGCGTGTCCTAAATATAACTGCCCTTGGCGCCGATTTTAAGTTGGCGATAGATCGTTGTTACGAAGCGGTGAGGGCAATACATTTTGATCGTATGCATTATCGCACCGATATTGCATACAGGGCAATCAAAAGATAAATGCATTTTAGCGTAAGGAGAATACTATGAAAACAAGACCCGTAGTAGCCATAATAATGGGAAGCGATTCAGACCTTGCCTCGATGAGCCCGGCTGTAAAAGTATTTGATGATAACAATATCGCATATACCGTTAAGATATTATCTGCGCACCGCTCGCCTGAGGATACATCGAAATTTGCAAAAAGCGCTCGTAAAAACGGGTTTAAAGTCATAGTCGCCGGCGCCGGCGGCGCAGCACACCTGGCGGGTGTCGTGGCGAGTCTCACGACTTTACCGGTCATAGGCGTCCCTATGGAGACGAAAGAATTAAAGGGTATCGACTCGCTATTCTCAATAGTTCAGATGCCATCAGGCATACCCGTAGCTACTGTTACTATCGGTAAGATCGGAGCTCACAATGCCGCGATATTGGCGATGCAGATATTGAGCTTAGGCGATAAACGCCTTGAGAGGGCTCTGGATGCGCTTAAGAGTTCGTTGGCCGAAGGTGTGCGAAAGAAGAATTCGGCCCTAAAGATTTAATGCAAAAGACCAGCACGTTGAAAATAAGGATCGACCCGGATAGGCCTGACAAGGAAGTTATAGCTTATGCCGCCGCAATTATCAGAAACGGCGGAATAGTGGCTTTTCCGACGGAGACCGTGTATGGCCTGGCGGCCAATTTACTGGACAAAGGGGCAGTCGAAAGGCTTAACAGGGTTAAGAACCGTCCTCTTGACAAGCATTTTACGGTCCACGTAGCTGATCTGAAACAGGTAAAGAAGCTGGGTTGCCGTGTGAATGGACCGACAAACCGGATCATCAAAAAGTTCTGGCCCGGACCGTTGACAATAATATTGACATCGAAGGCAGGTAGTAAGATAGGATTCAGGATGCCGGCAAATGCGGTCGCGCTAAAACTTATAGCGGCCTCCGGCGTGCCGGTCATAGCGCCGAGCGCTAATATCAGCGGCAAAAAACCGCCTACGCAAGCGGCAGATGTATTGAAAGATCTGGATGGCAAGATTGATCTGGTTTTGGATGCAGGACGAACTAAAGTCGGAATAGAATCGACCGTTTTAGATCTCACGGGGAAAGTTCCGATAGTGCTCAGGGTGGGCGCGGTAAGCGAAAAAACATTATTAAAGGTGATTAATTCCAAATGATAAAATCTCTGCTTTTTGTATGCACAGGCAACTCATGCCGGTCAGTGATGGCCGAGGCCATTGCGCGGGAAAGGCTATATGAACTCGGCAAAGATGACATTAATGTCCGTTCGGCGGGCGTGAGGGCGTTGAACGGCCTTCAGCCTTCGGATAATACGATAAAGGTTATGAAAGAAGCAGGGATCGATGTAGCGGATTTCAGGACTAAGAATATTACACCCGATATGATCAGGAAGGCGAATCTCGTATTAACGATGGAGTCGATGCATAAGGATGAGATATTCAAGCTTGTTCCGGAAGCAAAGAGTAAGACATTTTTACTGAAGGAGTATAAGTCCTCATCGGCATTTAATCCGAAGGGCTTTAGCGTGCGGGATCCGATGGGGATGCCTGTGGAGGAGTACAGGCTGGTCCGGGATGAGATAAAGGCAGAGATAGATAGATTTATTGCAGACCTATAGAATGTCATCAAATTTAAATCGAAAGGCATATTAAGTGAAGATTGCAATAGGAAGCGACCACGGCGGATATGAATTAAAAGAAGGCCTGACAAAATTTATTAACGAAGAAGGCCACGGCATTCTCGATCTCGGCACTAAATCGAAGGCGTCATGCGATTATCCTCTTATAGGTTTTGAGGTGGCCAAGGCGGTGAGCGAAAATAGGTGCGATTGCGGGATTCTTATATGTAAGACCGGGATAGGCATGGTCGTGATGGCGAATAAGGTTCACGGGGTGCGCGCGGGCGCATGTTACGATATCGAGATGGCAAAATCGGCCAAAGAACATAACGATGTGAATGTGTTGGTGCTTGCGGCGAACTACATGGATATATATAAAGCGAAAGATATATTGAAGGCATGGCTTAATGCGAAACATACTGAGGAGCGCCATATCAGGCGTGTTAACCAGATAAAAGATATAGAAACAAAAATAAAGGGGCATTAAAATGGACGGTTTAAAGAAGAAGGATCCCGAGATATATGAAGCTATTCTGAATGAGACCAGGCGCGAGAATGAAAACCTGGAGCTTATAGCGAGCGAGAACTTTGTCAGCGAAGCGGTTCTTGCGGCTCAAGGGTCCGTTCTCACTAATAAGTATGCGGAGGGATACCCGCACGCCAGGTGGTACAATGGCTGTCATAATGTGGATGTAGTGGAAGAGCTCGCCATAGAGCGTGCTAAAAAAATATTCGGCGCTGAGCATGTCAATGTACAGCCACATTCCGGAACCCAGGCCAACATGGCCATATATTTCGCGATGTTGAAACCGGGTGATACGGTTTTATCAATGGACCTGGCATGCGGCGGACATCTGTCGCACGGTCATCCCCACAACTTTTCCGGAAAGTTTTATAATATTGTTCCATACGGCGTTAACCGTAAGACCGAGATGATCGACTATGATGAAGTCGCCGCGCTTGCCAAAAAGCATAAGCCTAAGATGATACTTGCCGGAGCCTCAGCGTATCCCAGGACGCTCGATTTTAAGACCTTCCGCCAGATAGCCGATTCGGTAGGCGCGTTTCTATTTGTCGACATAGCACATATAGCGGGGCTCGTGGCTGCGGGATTACACCAAAACCCCATTAATTATGCCGAGTTCGTCACCACTACCACGCACAAGACCCTGCGCGGTCCCCGCGGCGGTATGATAATGTGCAGAAAAGAGTTTGCGAAGAAGATCGACTCGGAGGTATTTCCCGGAATACAGGGTGGGCCGCTTATGCACGTGATAGCCGGTAAGGCCATATGTTTCAAAGAGGCGTTAGACCCGGAATTTAAGATTTATCAGAAACAGATACTTGAAAATTCGAAGGTGCTATCGACGGAGATGGCCAGTTCGGGCTACAGGATCGTAGCCGGCGGAACAGATACGCATCTATTTCTGGTCGACCTTACGAGTAAAAATATCACCGGTAAAGATGCCGCATCGGTGCTCGACAAGGCCAATATAACCGTTAATAAAAATCTCATACCCTATGATTCCCGGTCACCGTTTGTCGCCAGCGGAGTGCGTATAGGCACGCCTGCCATAACCACGCGGGGCATGAAGGGCGCGGAGATGATGATAATAGCCGGTCTTATAGATAAAGTGTTATCCGGCCCCAACGACGAGAAAGTCATTGTAGATGTCCTTAAAGATGTAAGAGCGCTTGTTAAGAAATTCCCATTATATAAGAATCTTGTTAAGAATCTGGAGAAATAATGAAGAAGATCATCGACGACTCAAAGCCGCTTACTAAGAGGCCGACATGGGATGAGTATTTTCTCGAGATCGCCTGCCTCGTCTCCCGGAGAAGCACGTGTTTAAGGAGGCGCGTGGGCGCTGTGCTCGTTAGAGATAAGAGGATACTCGCCACGGGTTATAATGGCGTGCCTTCAAAGATTCGCCACTGTAGTGAGGTCGGATGTATACGTGAGAAGATGAGCGTGCCATCGGGGGAGCGCCACGAGCTATGTCGGGGGCTTCACGCCGAACAGAATGCATTTCTACAGGCTGCGCTTCACGGAACCAGCGTAAAGGACGCCAGTCTTTATTCTACCACCCAGCCGTGTGTCATATGCGCAAAGATGATCATTAACGCGGGCATTAAAGAGATTGTTATTCAGGGGGATTACCCCGACAAGATGTCGAAGGATCTCCTGCGTGAGGCGAAGATAAAAGTAAGAATGGCGAAGAAATAAATAGACTATGAGATGCCCATATTGCGGCAATAGAAGCGATGGTGTTATCGAATCCCGCTCATCTAAAAACGGTTCGAACGTGCGGCGCAGGCGTGAATGCCTGAAATGCAAAAAACGTTTCACTACATACGAGTATGTGGAGCGTGTGCCGCTAAGGGTAATAAAAAAAGATGGCAGGCGCGAGGGCTTCGAGCGCGAGAAGCTTGTAAAAGGCATTCTCGTCGCGTGTGAGAAACGTCCGGTGAGCATGAAGCGTATCGAGAAACTCGTCGACGATATCGAGAAGTATATAGAGCGCAAACACGACCGCGAGGTAGCCTCGCGGGAGATCGGGGAGCTCGTAATGCATAAATTGCATGAGTTAGACGAGATAGCATATGTAAGATTTGCATCCGTATACAGACAGTTCAGGGACGTCGGTCAGTTCATGAAGGAGCTTAAGAAGTTCCTCAAATAGGAGGAAGCTTTCTTGATAGAGGCCAGGTATTACGAGAAGCTCGAAGGTAGTAAGGTCCACTGTCGTCTTTGTCCTACCGAGTGCGTTATAAGCGACGGCGCCAGGGGCGCTTGCCGTGCGCGTTTAAATAAAAGCGGCATCCTGTATTCTGAGATATACGGAAAAATAACATCCGCAGCACTTGATCCGGTAGAGAAGAAACCGCTTTATCATTACCATCCCGGGGAACATATATATTCAATAGGCACTAAAGGCTGTAATTTCCATTGCGATTTCTGTCAGAATTGGTCCATCGCCCAGAACCTTAATGCGCCCACCAGAGATGTGACATCAGAAGAGATGATCGCCAGCGCAAAGGAATGCGGCTCATTCGGTATCGCCTACACCTATAATGAGCCTTTCATATGGCATGAATTTGTATTCGATACAGCGAAGCTTGCTAAAAAGAGCGGCCTTGAAAATGTATTGGTCACAAATGGCTATGTCAATATTAAGCCGCTCGAGGATATCCTCCCATACATAGGGGCGATGAATATAGATCTTAAGGCATTTAGTGATGAGTTCTATATGAAGATATGCGGCGGGAGATTGAATAAGGTCCTCGAGGTCATTAAGCGCTCAAGCCGCAGCTGCCATGTCGAGCTCACCACATTAATCGTCCCGGGCCTTAATGATTCAGAAGAGGAGATGATGAAGGAGGTCGAGTGGATAAAGAATAATGTGGGGGCCGCTACGCCACTTCACATATCCAGATATTTTCCCTGCTATAAGATGAATCTACCGCCCACACCGATGGAAACATTAGAGCGCGTGCGTCGTGTAGCCCTGAATAGCCTTAAGTACGTATATTTGGGCAATGTCTAACGGTAGTACTTCTCGTAATCCTTAAAATCGATATTGATCGTATTGGCGCGCTCGAGGCCTTTCAGCCAATTTTCAAGATAATAAGATTTTTTCATTTCCAGCACTTTCTTAGAATAGTCGTCTATCTCTTTATTGAACTTCTCTTTATCGAACTTCTGTGTATCCGATACGATGAATATTACGGCGCCATTTCCGGTCTCAATCACTTTAGAGACCTCGCCCGGCTTTAATTTAGAACCCTCATCCACCACCTTATCGGCCTCTCCGAGGCCTTCAATATATTCGTTTCTCGAGAGGAACGCCGATTCTTCGGGCTTCAGGCCGAGCCTTGCCGCAGCCTTAGCAAAACTTAAACCATCTTTTGCCATAAGCTCTCTCAGTTTTCCATATTGATCGTTAGCGTATTTTATTGCGATATATTTGACCTGGGCCTCCGCTAAAAATGATTTTATCTTATCCTTCATGTCGTCAAATGTCGGAGCGGTTTCAGCTCCGGTCTTATCTTTTCCATCTGTTTTAACAGAAGAGGTGAATTCGTTCTTATGCTCTTCGAAGTAATCGCGTACCTGGCCGTCATCTATCTTGGCCCTATCGACGTATTTGCTGGCAGGGAAAGCCAAATAAGATATCTTAAACTTATTATTGTCCCTGCCGTAGGCCTCGAGGATCTCTTTGTCGGATGCCTTAATATCCTGCGTCATCTTATTATTAAACCCCTGGATCTCGAGATTGCTCCTGACGATCTCCTCGAAAGCCCTTAGTTCAAGTCCCAGGCTATTCCTAAGTATGTAAGAGTATAACCTGTCATCGAAAGACCCATTTCTTGAGAATATCGGATGGCTCTTTATAAAAGCGACAATCTCTTTATTTGAGACCTTAATATTTGCTTTGTGAGCCTTCTCGGCCATTAAAAGCCTGTCCCATGCAAGCTTTCCGAGAAAAGCCTTCGAGCCGAGCAGTGTATTCAAGACCCTTGGTTGATTAAAGTAGTTCAATATTATCTGGCACCTGATAGCAGTAAGGCTTTCCGCAAAGTCGCTAAAAGAGATCTTCTTATTATCAATCAGGCCGACGAATGCCGGACCACTCTGCTTAGATTTTCCACCAGCGCCTGTACCCCATAAAATAAATGCGGGAAGGATAAGTAATAGTATTCCCCACAGCACTACCCTGGATACGTTTTTATGCCTTAATATCTTTAACATTTGTGTCTCCTTGATAAAAGTGACGCTTAATTTTTACACAGTGAATGATTATATTTTATTTACAGGTTTTCTTCAAGAATAAAAAGAGACTGGGGCAACCTTGACTTTCATATCCATATTATGTAGAATTAAGCATCACTTGTTGGGTGGTATAAAAGAAAGAGACTAAAGGGCTATTATATGGATCAAATCAAGAATAAGATTAAGCTGGGCCTGCCTAAAGGAAGCCTTCAGGAATCTACGGTGAAGATGTTCCGCAAAGCGGGTTTTTATGTGAATATTAACGATAGGTCGTATTTTCCATCGATAGATGATAATGAGATAGAGTGCGTGCTCTTTAGGGCGCAGGAGATGGCCAGGTATGTAGAGGACGGGATACTTGATGTTGGCATCACGGGCAATGACTGGATCCTCGAAAATAACTCGGACGTTGTCAGAGTCGCAGAGCTTATATATGCGAAGCAATCGATGCGTCCCGTCAGGTGGGTGCTGGCTGTTACCGAGGCCTCGAAGATAAAAAGCGTTAAGGATTTGAACGGAAAGTCCATAGCTACCGAGCTTGTGAATGTGACGAAGAGGTATCTTAAGAAACATAAAGTGAAGGCGCGTGTGGAGTTCAGCTGGGGAGCTACTGAAGTAAAGGCGATAGTCGGGGTCGATGCCATAGTGGAAGTCACCGAAACAGGGTCGTCTCTTAGGGCTAATAAACTCAGGGAAGTCTTTACTGTCTGTGAGTCCACCACTCAGCTCATAGCTAATCGTAAGAGCTGGGCCAACCCATGGAAGAGAAATAAGATCGAGAACCTTGCGCTGCTTCTGAAAGGCGCCATACTTGCCGAAGAAAAAGTGGGGCTTAAGATGAACGTTGCAAAAAAGGATCTTAAAGATGTTCTCAAGCTTCTTCCCGCACTGAAGAAGCCTACGATATCGAATCTCACCGATCCAAACTGGGTCGATGTAGAAACTATCATTGACGAAAAAGTGGTTAAGCATTTAATACCGAGCCTGAAGAGAGCCGGCGCTGAAGGCATTATAGAATACCCGCTCAATAAGGTGATTTACTAAATCCACCGTTAGGAGGTGATCGCTAATGCCATGCGGTAAAAAACGCAAAAGAGCGAAAATGGCGAAGCATAAGAGAAAAAAGAGAATGAGAAGAGATCGCCATAAAAAGAAATAAAGGTAATATGGGGTCCACCTGATATAATAATCGGGTGGACCCAATTACCGAATGAAAGCATAAATATTGTCTTTTGGAAAAGTTTTAAATTATCCGGTTATGGTATTCGCCGTCCTGGTATGTATGGTTACAAGCTCGGACGCAGCGGTAGATGCATATTCCAGATATCGTTCTTTCTCTCAGGGCTCAAGGGTTTTAGGTGAGCACCATTCGACGGATCTCGCGGTTTCGCTGTCCCATTACGCGATGGGCGTTATTTACGATAATGACCTTAAGGCCTCACAGGCTGTTAAGGAGTTCGAGGCTTCCTGCATATTAGAGCCCAATGTCAGCTATATTCACACACGACTTGCATTGGATTATCTTTTGCTGAAGAAACCGGAGAGGGCATTAGGTGAAGTGGCCACTGCCAAGAGGCTCGATCCTTCGGATCCTAAACCGATGTTCGTAGCGGCGCTTATCTATACCTCACAAAACAAATTTGAGGATGCTCGAAAAGAGTATCAGGAAGCCATTCATCTAGACCCCGATTCTATATGGGCGCTCAGTTCTTTGGCAGATATATATGTGGTCCAGGAGAAGATGTCGGAGGCGGCTGTAATTTATGAGAAGCTGATAGAAAAAAATCCGGAATCCGACCTGCTATACTTTAATCTCGGCATTATATATACGCGGCTTGGGAAGATAGATAAAGGTATAGAGGCATTAAACCGAGCGACGCAGTTAAGTCCTGAATATCTCGAAGCGTACATTGGACTCGGAGTCATGTACGAAATGAATAAAGATATAGAAAAGGCGGTAACCAATTTTAAGAAGGCTCTCGAGATAGACCCTAATTATGCAAGGACATATTTTTACCTTGGCGTGCTTTACGGAGAGATGAAAGAAAAAGTGCAGTCGGAAAAATATTTTAGGGATGCGATAAGGATTGACCCGAAATTTGCCGACGCATATAATTATCTGGGTTACATGTTCGCCGAAGACGGTGTCAGGTTGGATGAGGCCGTAGATTTGACGAAGAAAGCCGTGGAACTGGATCCGGATAATGGGGCATTTATGGATTCGCTGGGGTGGGCGCTATTTAAGAAGGGAATGACCGAAGAGGCGTCTGTGCAGATCCTGAAGGCATTGAAGAATTATCCGGACGATCCTACGGTCAGGGACCATATGGGAGATATTTATTATAAGAAAGGCCTTCACGATAAGGCAGTAGAAGAATGGAATAAGTCGTTAGAGTTTGATCCTAAGCAGGATAAAGTTCGGCAAAAACTAAAAGAGAGATGATATAGAAAAATGGAACGGCTGAATATATTGGAGCTCGATAAGAAGGCGATAGAGATAAGAAAAGATGTGTTGAAGATGCTTATGATTGCCGGATCCGGCCATACGGGAGGGAGCCTCTCCTCGGTCGATATACTGGTGGCGCTGTATTATCATAAACTTAAGAACGATCCGTCAAATCCATTATGGAATGAGCGAGACAGGTTTCTCCTTTCAAAAGGGCACGGGTGTCCTGCGCTCTATGCGGTGTTGGCTCACAAAGGATATTTTTCTAAAGATCTTTTATGGACCCTACGGAAACTGGGCAGCCAATTACAGGGGCACCCGCAGATAGGCCTGGCTGGTGTCGAGATATCCAGTGGTTCCCTGGGGCAGGGACTGTCCATAGCTAACGGGATTGCGCTTGGTCTTCGCATGGATAAGATCGTATCCAGGGTGTATTGCCTGATGGGAGACGGAGAGACTAATGAGGGTCAGGTATGGGAGGCAGCTATGACGGCCGCTCATTACAAGCTCGATACCGTTTGCGGGATAATAGACTGTAATAAACTTCAAATAGATGGCTTTTGCTGTGAGGTGAAGGATCCCGGAATTCATAAACATAAGTGGCAGGAGTTTGGGTGGAATGCCATCGAGGTCAATGGCCACGATATAGCAGGCCTTATAGATGCTTTTGATCAGGCGGAGAAGGTTAAAGGTAAACCCACCATGATAATAGCCCACACCGTGAAGGGAAAAGGAGTATCTTTTATAGAGAACAAGGCTGAGTGGCATGGCGTTTCACCGAAGAAAGAAGAGTACGAGGAAGCTATCAGGGAATTGGACGAGGCATTAAATACTATAAAGTAGGCCGACATCACTCTGGAGGTAAGCTATGAACATGTTTTTAATTATAGAGCTCGTATTGTATCTGGCGATGATAACAGTTCTGGGGCTTGGACTTATCTTCTCGCGCAAGTTCAGGATGTACTTTAAGTTTAATTGGACAAATTACGCGATAATCTTAGTCGTATATGCGCTTGTAAGATTAGCCATCTGGGGGATGATGTCGCTCGAATCATTTTATATGAAGCTTACGCTGGCGCAGCTGCCGATGCAGATACTATTGGTCGGAGTTAATGCGGCCATATTTGTCTATTTTTATTCGACCGTTCTGGGTAGGGGATTCTCGAAGAGCGGCAAGAAGTCCAGCATTAAAGGTGAAGAGGTCAATGTTAAATGGTCCGACGTGATAGGAATGGAGAACGTTAAAGCGGAGGCCAGAGAGGTAGTAGAACTGATTAAGGACAGGACCCGCGTGAAGAAGATCGGCGGAAAGATATTACGCGGAATCCTTATGTTAGGGCCCCCGGGATGCGGTAAGACATATTTGGCAAAGGCTGTTGCGACCGAGACAGGCCTGCCGTTCCTGGCGATGTCCGGAAGCGAGTTCGTCGAGGTCTTCGTGGGAGTTGGCGCATCCAGGGTCAGGGAACTGTTTAAAAAAGCCCGCCAGCTTGCTTACGGCAATGGCGGATGCATTATATTTATAGACGAGTTGGATGCTATTGCCAGGAAGAGGGTATTCTCTGCATTCGGAGGCACCGAAGAGACAAACTCTACCCAGAACCAGTTACTGGCTGAGATGGATGGGTTGCAGGAGAGGGAAGATAAATCTGGAGAGTTGAAGTCGGAGCAGAATATTATAGTGATCGGAGCGACGAACTCGCCGGAGGATAATCTCGATAAAGCGCTTTTACGCCCCGGCCGATTCGATAGGAAGCTGTATATAGATCTTCCATCACTGGATGACAGGGAAAAACTTTTTGAATACTACCTGGGGAAGATAGAGCACGATCCAAAGATAGATGTGGCGCGCTTGGCGAGAAAGGCCGTATATAAATCACCCGCAGATATTGAGAATATCATTAGAGAAGCCGCGCTCATCGCCACTCGCGAGAAGCGAGATATCATAACGCTCGACGATATATCGGAAGCGATGGAAAGGGTTGATCTGGGTTTGAAGCATAAACTTAATGTTACTCCGCGCGAACGCGAGAAGACCGCTTATCACGAAGCCGGGCATCTCGTAGTGCTCTACATACTTCATCCGACGGATGATGTATTTAAGGCATCCATAATACCGAGAAGGGGAACCCTGGGAGTGGTACACCATCAGCCGAGGGAAGAGGTATTCACGCATGATAAGAATAGGCTGCTGGCCGATATTAAAGCGGACCTGGCAGGGTACGTCTCTGAGAAGATTAAGTTTGACACAACCTCGAGCGGCGTGGCGATGGACTTCAAACAGGCCATGTCCATAGCTCACAATATGGTATGGCGCTACGGTATGGCGGATAAGAGTTTCCTTGGAGATTATTCCGTAATCCCTGAGGGGCAAATCTCTGAGAAGGTTAAAGAAGAATTGAATGAGGAGACGAGTAAGATCATTCAGCAGTGCCTGAAAGAGGTTGAGGAGCTACTCACCAAAGAGCGCGAGATTCTCGATAGGTTTGCAAGGGAGCTTCTGGAGAAAGAGGAGCTCGACTACGATGAGATAGACGCGATCTTTAAAGAGTATGGCAAATTCGGCATGTCGAAAGGATCATGAGGCTCAGAACTGTCGCTCTGTGGTTCATGATAGCAGGCCTTGCCATGTCATCGGCAGGATGCTCTCCTACCTACCCGAAAGAGAAGCTGAAAGAGTCTATAATAAGGCTCTGTAAGAATGAGTATAAGGTTGATGTAAAAGTCAGGACTGCGGGCAAGACGGCGGCGATATATATACCCCTCGAAAACCTGATGGATTTTACATTTGCGCTCACTCTTTCTGCCACAGAAAAATTGAACGACGTTATAATGAGTGTTACGCGCGTGGTTTTATCTACCGACGCTGATTATGATTTTTATTGCATAATAGCACACGACGTTAGGATCCCGGAGATCCAGGTTATCATTATTAAATATGTCGATGATGTGAAGAGGGTATTCCTTGGCGATATATCGAGAGGGGAATTCGGCAAGAGGATGATAGTGGATATGAGGCTTAATCCTCAGTCTCAAAAGGAGCGCTCGATAACAGAGATATTCCAGAAGATGAATCTCGATCCGAAGTGGCAGGACCAGGTAATGAACGACTTCTTTCGGTCCGAGCCGACGGGTCTGGGTGACATTGGATACTGGAGCGGAAGATTTTATATAAAAGATATAACTCTTCCGGAATTTCTGGCGGAACAGATCGCCGGACGCATAAAGATGGAGCTAAGAGAAGATAAAACCCTGACGGAGGCATTCTTATTAAAGTCGGTTAAGGGCATTTACTATTCCGGATCGCTCGGCCAATATTTTAAGATAGAGGTTTTGGCGGATAGACGATCATACGACGAGTCCAATTCCTCGCGACCTTACGACGCTCTCATTAAAGAGGTTTTGAAAGTTGCGTCTGATGTAGTGCATGGGTATAGCTTTAAAGCTTTCGATTATGTAGAGGTCGTTAACCAGGCAAATGGAAACAGCGCCAAGGTATCCAAAGATGACCTGGAAAAACTCAGAATGAATAAAATTAAATTCGAGGAGATAGTTAATTAAAAATGACTGACCAAAAGATGAAGATGGCTCCAACCAGGGATGGGTTTGGACGAGGGCTTTTGAAATTGGGCAAAGAGAATAAAGACGTCGTTGTGCTCTCGGCGGATCTTACCGAGTCGACCAGGGCCGCGTGGTTTCAGAAAGACTATCCCGAGCGTTTCTTTGGTATGGGAGTGGCCGAACAGGATATGCTGTGTACCGCCGCCGGCCTTGCGCTTACCGGAAAAATTCCTTTCGCCTGCACTTTCGGTGTATTTGCATCCGGCAGGGCCTGGGACCAGATAAGAATTTCCATAGCTTACATGAAGCTGAATGTAAAGATAGTGGGAACACACGCCGGGATATCCGTAGGGCCCGACGGTGCCACGCACCAGGCGCTCGAGGAGATTGCGCTGATGAGAATATTGCCTAATATGACAGTTGTGGTACCTTGCGACGCGTTGGAAGCACAGAGGGCTACCGTAGAGGCCGCGAATGTACGAGGGCCGGTATATCTGAGGTTCGGCAGGGCTTCCATTCCGGTGATTACACGCGAAGAGGATACTTTTAAGATTGGTAAAGCAAATATTCTGAGAGCGGGCAAGGACGTGACTATCATAGCCTGTGGCCAGATGGTTTACGAGGCGATGCTGGCATGTGATGAGTTAGGGAAAGAAGGCATCAGCGCGAGACTCATTAATCTTCATACGCCGAAGCCGATAGACAGGGATGCAATCATAAGCGCCGCGTACGAGACAGGCGCGATAGTTACTGTGGAGGAACATACGGTGCTCGGGGGGATGGGTTCGGCTGTTGCCGAGGTAGTTGCGCAGGTACGGCCGGTGCCCATAAAGATGGTTGGCATACAGGACAGATTCGGTGTATCAGGAGATCCCGATAAACTTTTCGAGTATTTCGGACTCACTCCGAAGAATATAATGATCGCGGCGAAAGAAGCCATTGCGATGAAGGGCAAATAGATTTTTCGGCCCCAGCGGCCAGGCGGCTGCTTGGTGGCCACCTTCCGACAGTCGCTTCAGGTGGGCCACCAAGTGCCCGCCATCTTATGTAAGGTAAAATTTTCGGGCGATATGACAACTATTGAACTGACAGCGCCGGCTAAGGTTAACCTGGTCTTAAGGATCCTCAATAAACGCAAAGATTCTTACCATAATATCTTTACCATTTTCGAGCGCATATCCCTTTCTGATCGAATAAAGATATCCAGGATTCCAAAAGGCATAGTCGTTTCTTGCGATAAAGATGTTACGTCAAGGCCTGAGGATAATATAGCTTATAAAGCGGCCGATCTTATTCTAAACGCCTATAAGATAGATGAAGGCGTTAAAATTCATATTAAAAAGCGTATACCCATTGCGGCGGGATTGGGCGGAGGCAGTTCCGATGCGGCGGCGGTATTGGTAGGCATTAATAAGCTGTTCAATCTTAACGCGTCTAAGGATAGACTTATGCGCCTGGGGGCGAAATTGGGCGCGGATGTGCCATTCTTTGTTTATGATACGCCATTTGCTATAGGAAGAGGCATAGGCGATAGGCTGAAAAAGCTCAATATTAGCGGAAGAGCGCACCATCTCCTTGTATATCCTGGTTTTAAAGTAGCTACAAAGGATGTTTATCGGGTTCTGGATACCTCAAAATTGACCAATTCCCGGTCAAATATGAAAGATTTGAAGAGCTTGACAAAGATTCGGGGCGATGATAAGATACCACTCTCTAAGAATTGGGATAAGATCAAAAATTTGTCTCATAATGACCTGGAGTCTGTCGTAGTAGCAAAAAGACCGGTTATTGGAAAGATAATAAGATGTTTGGGCTCGTCACCGGATGGTGGAGCTATGGTTTCAGGCAGCGGACCAAGCGTATTTTGTCTGTGCAGAAATAGAAGGGAGGCGATGGAGGCCAAGAAAAGGCTATTCGCCAGCGTGCCGGAGCGGGTCAGAGCCAGTTGGCAGGTGTTTTTGGTTGAAACTAAAGCGTGATTTAGAGGTAAAAGTATTTCTCAAATTTGAGGAGCATGCAATGGATATCACGGAAGTAAAGATTTTTATGAAAGAGGGGCAGGACAAGAAGCTGAAGGCTTATGCGACGATTACGCTCGACAACATGTTTGTCGTGAGAAACGTAAAAGTCATAGAGGGCACAAAGGGACTATTTGTCGCTATGCCTTCGAGAAAAGTGAAAGATCCGTGTCCGAAGTGCAATTTCAGAAATGCGGCAAGGAGCAAATATTGCAATAATTGCGGATCTTCTCTGCCTCCGAGCGAACATAAGGCGCCGGCATCGGGTGCTGATGGCTCAGTCAGGGAGTCCGAACATAAGGATATAGCGCACCCGATAACTGCGGAGTGCAGAGATTATATACAGAAGAAGGTGCTCGAGGCATACGATAAAGAGAAGAAGTCTCCTTCTCCCGCTCTCTCGCATCAGCCGGCACCTCATGTACCGTTGCGCACCCAGGCTCCAAAGCCTCATGTGATGATGGACGACGAGGATATCGAACTTTAGTCGGTGCATGTAATTACCGTACACTAAGAAATATCAACTAGGAACTAAGAACTAAATTGCCCGGTGGTGTAATGGTAGCACATCAGATTTTGGATCTGATTGTCTAGGTTCGAATCCTAGCTGGGCAGCCAGTTATCTCAGGCGGCGGAGTCAGGGATTCGAAGCTCGTAAGCGCCGAGCGATTAGCGAGGAAAAGCGCTATGCGCGGCAGCGAACGAGCTGGCTACGCAGGTGAGCTCCGCGAACAGAAGTAGCCGAATCCTAGCTGGGCAGCCAGTTATCTCAGGCGGCGGAGTCAGGGATTCGAAGCTCGTAAGCGCCGAGCGATTAGCGAGGAAAAGCGCTATGCGCGGCAGGACTCGCTTATCAATAACAGTGGAGTAGGCATTGAAAGATATAAAAGCCATAGTTCTTGCCGCAGGGCGCGGGACGAGGATGAAGTCGGATACCCCGAAAGTATTGCATAATATATTCGGCAAGCCGATAATATCTTACGTGCTCGACTCGCTTAAGTCCGCCGGTGTTACCGATATCATAACTGTCGCCGGGTATGGCAGCGAAGATCTCCGCAAGGTGGTAGGCACAAAGATTGTTATTCAGAAGAAACTGCTTGGCTCCGGAGATGCGGTTTCTACGGCTAAGAAGCTACTGTCCGGATTTGACGGAGCTGTGATCATAATCTGCGGCGATACTCCTCTGGTTAACAGTAAGACCATAGAAGAGCTTATCCTCAAGCATGAGAAGTCAGGTGCGAGCCTTACGCTGACTACGGCTAAGCTTAAAAATCCGGCAGGATATGGGAGGATAGTCAGAAGCTCATCGGGCAACATCGTCAAGATAGTTGAAGATATTCATGCAAAGCTTTACGAAGAGGTTATAGACGAAGTAAACGTCGGGACTTACTGTTTCAGCGCTAAAGATCTGTTCGCATCGCTCAGCCAGGTCCTGCCGGATAGCCAGAAGAAGGAATTTTTCCTTACGGATACGGTTGAAATATTATCTAAAGCGGGTAAAGCGATCGGCTCGATAGAGGTCGAGGATGTTAATGAGATGATAGGCATAAACTCCCGTAAGGATCTGGCAGAGGCTACGGCGGTTTTGAAGAATAGAATATTGGAAGAGGTGATGTTGAGCGGCGTGACCATAGAGGATCTGGCAACAACGACCATCTATCCGGATGCAGTGATTGGTCAGGATACGATAATTCATCCGAATACATTTATCGGGCCGGACGTAAAGATAGGGCGCGACTGCCATATCGGACCATTCGCCAGGTTGACATCCACCGTCAGGGTGGGAGCCGGCGTTATAATAGGTAATTTTGTGGAGCTCGTCAGAACGGATATAGGCGACGGTTGCAGAGTAAAACATCACACTTATCTTGGGGACGCCACTCTCGGCAAGCGTGTAAATATCGGTGCCGGAACAATAACGGCAAATTACGACGGTAAGAATAAAAACAAGACTTTAATAGGGGACAATGCTTTTATCGGTGTCGGATCAGTTTTGATAGCTCCGCTTGTAGTTGGAAAAAATTCTACTGTGGGCGCCGGTTGTGTAATACTTAAGGGGCATGACGTTCCGGACGGGAAGACAGTTGTAGGTGTGCCGGCGAGGATCTTAGAGAAGAGGGTGGGGAAAGAGAGAAGGAGCGTAAAATGAAGAACGGCTTATTGATATTCAGCGGTAATGCCAATAAAGAGCTTGCGTTAAAGATATGTAAATACTTGAAAGTTGAGCTTGCGGATGCATCAGTCGATAAATTTTCCGACGGAGAGATCCGTGCCAAGATAAATGAGAATGTCAGGGGCCATGATGTATTTGTGATACAGTCTACATCGTGTCCCTCGAACGATAATCTGATGGAGCTGTTGATAATGATCGATGCGCTGAAGAGGGCTTCCGCTCAAAGAATCACGGCGGTTCTGCCATATTTCGGTTATGCGCGCCAGGATAGAAAAGATCAACCCAGAGTTCCTATAACTGCAAAGCTCGTTGCCAATGTTTTGACGGTAGCCGGTGCGGATAGGGTGCTTACGATAGACTTACACGCAGGACAGATACAGGGCTTTTTTGATATACCGCTCGACCATCTTTATGCGTTCACGATATTCGCCGATTATATAAAAGAGCTCGAGCTCGACAAGAATATGGTGATAGTATCTCCCGATGTCGGCGGCATAAAGACTGCCCGCGCGTATGCCAAGAAGATGAAGTGCGATCTCGCTATAGTTGACAAAAGACGCATCAATGATAAACAGGCAGAGGCGATGCACATAATGGGCGATGTTGAAGGTAAGAACGTCGTCATTATCGACGATATGGTTGCCACAGCCGGTAGTCTGGTCGAGGCGGTGGCTGCTCTTAAGAAAGCCGGAGCGCTTGAGGTATACGCTAGTATCACGCACCCTGTGTTATGCGGACCTGCGCTTGAAAGATTAAAAGATTCCGAGATAAAAGAACTCGTGGTAACAGATACGATACCGATTCCGAAGGATAAGATGATTCCGCGGATAAAGGTCCTCTCGGTTGCGCCTCTACTCGGGGAGGCCATAATGAGGATCCATAATGAAAAATCCATCAGTGTGTTGTTCGATTAGACAAGGAGAGTGGAAGTGATATGGAAAAAGTAATATTGAAAGCCGTCGTCCGTACCGGAACAGGTAAGACGGTAGCTAAGGATCTGAGGGCAAAAGGGATAGTTCCGGCAAATGTCTATAAAGGCGGCGAAGGCGCTATGAATATACAGGTTCCCATTGGCGGACTTGCTGATGCTTTGCATACGAAGGCGGGCGAGAACGTTCTTATAACGCTCAAAATATCGGACGGAGATAAGGCTATTAAGGATAAGACGGTCCTTATCAAAGAGATACAGAGAGAGCCGATAAGGGATGGTATTCTGCATGTCGATTTCAATGAAATATCGCTTACAGATACACTTAAGGTAAGCGTGCCTATATCTTCCAAAGGCGAACCTGTCGGCGTTAAGGTTGACAACGGAATCCTGGAACATATCATGTGGGAAATTCAGGTCGAGTGTTTGCCCACGGATATACCCGAGAAGATCGTCGTAGATGTGTCGAATCTAAAGCTTGGAGAGGCACTGCACGTAAAGGATATCGCTGCGCCGGAAGGTGTTAAGCTTTTGGGTGATCCGGAGCTTATAGTAATGATAGTTAAGGCGCCTAAGGTAGAAGTCCCGAAGGAAGAGGTAGCCCTTGAAGGTGCTGCGGAGCCCGAGCTGATTAGGAAGAAGAAGGAAGATGAAGAGTCTGGTGCCGGAGCCGCTACTCCATCGGAAGCTTCTAAAGAGCCTGCAAAAGAGGCTAAGAAAGAGTAGTATGAAATTTATAATCGGCCTTGGCAATCCAGGGGCTGAACATAAGGGAACTAAGCATAACATAGGCTTAGCCATAGTCGAGAAATTAGCCAAAGACTACAAAATAAAGATAAAGGATAGGCGCCACTTCTCTTTGACAGGCCATGGTAAAATCGGGGGCGAGGAGGTTACGCTTATCCTTCCCCAGACTTTCATGAACCTTTCGGGGCATGCTGTAGGTGAATTGATTAGTACCCATTCATGCGAGGTCGAGGATCTCTTAGTCGTATGTGATGATGTAAATCTCGAGCTTGGTAAGATCAAACTTAAGAAGCAAGGCTCACCCGGCGGCCATAAGGGCCTCCAGTCTATAGAGCACATCCTTAAGAGAGACGATTTTGCCCGCCTTAAAGTCGGGATTGCCACCGAAGTCCATAAGGGTGATATAACGGGTTATGTGCTTAGTCCTTTTAAGAGAAGGCTTTTGCGCAATGTTTCCCATGTTATAGCATTATCCGAGGAAGCGGTAGTGGCCATGATTACCGATGGCATGAACATGGCTATGAATAAGTATAATAAGCAGAAAGCGGGGACTTCTTAGCGTATAGTTTATAGTTGATAGTTGATAATTGTTATGGTAGTCTAGTTGAAAATTACTCAAGAATCGTAAGGAGAAACAAGTCAATGAATAAGTATGAAGGGATATTTATAATAAGGCCGGACATAAAGGAAGAGGACCTGAAAGGTGTATATAAGGCGCTCGGTGATCTCGTGGGCAAGAACGGCGGAACCGTGAAGAAGGAAGATCCGTGGGGAAAGAGACTTCTGGCTTACCCTGTTAATAAATTTAAGGAAGCCTATTATTACAAGCTGGATTTTGAGGCACCGTCCGATGCTATAGCTAAGATGAAAGCTGCGTGCAAACTGAATGCCGATATAACGAGATTGATGGTCACTAGGAGATAGATTTCTCCGAAGCCTCATCATAGAAAGATGTGAATTATTTTGAGAGGCAGATTGCGAGCGAAGGAGGATAAATGGCAAACCTTAACAAGGTAATGTTAATAGGGAATCTTACCAGAGACCCCGAGCTGCGATATATTCCGAGCGGTTCAGCTGTGGCGACGTTTACTTTAGGTGTAAATCGCTATTATACGACCCAGACGGGCGAGAAGAAGGAACAGGCCTCGTTCATTCGCATAGTGGTATGGGGCAAGAGGGCCGAGCTTTGCGGGGAATATCTTTCTAAAGGCAGCCCGGCATTCGTGGAAGGGCGTCTTCAGTCAAGAGATTGGCAGACCCAGGATGGCCAAAAGCGTAATACGGTCGAAGTGATAGCTGATAATATACAGTTTCTGAGGGCAGGCGCGAAACAAGGCGCAGTGGCTTCGGGTAAGCCGGGACATTCCGGAGCCGAAGAGGTGGGCACTATAGATCTTAACGAGGACATAGCTGTGCCTCCAGTGGAAAGCATTCAGCGTCCGGCCAGCCAGGCAGATGAAGATGCGCCGTTTTAACTACTGATAACATAGGAGATATGAATGTTTAAACCTTTCAATAAGCCGGAAAGAAAGAAACCTCTTAAGAAAGATGGTCTTAAAAAGAAAGTCTATAAAAAGAGGCCATGCAGGTTCTGCGGCGACAAAGTGGAAAATATAGATTATTTGGATTATCAAAAGTTCCAGAGATTCCTGACGGAGAAAGGCAAGATAGTGCCATCCAGGATATCGGGTAGCTGTGCCAGGCACCAGAGGCAGTTATCTAAAGCGATTAAGAAAGCGCGCGAATTGGCTTTATTGCCATTTGTCGCGGAGTAGCCCTATGAAAATAATCCTTACTAAAGATGTTGATAAATTGGGTCATGTCGGAGACGTCGTTACGGTGAAAGATGGGTATGGTAGAAATTTCCTGCTCCCTAACAATAAGGCCAGACTCGCTACCCAGGGTAATATGAAACTTTTGGATGCCCAAAAGAAGAAGTCAGCGGCGGAAGATGAACGTAAAGTTGAGGCGGCTAGAGCTATTGCCAATAGACTCGCCAATTTATCCCTCACTGTATCCGCAGAGGCAGGCGAAGAGGATAAGCTATTCGGCTCCGTCACCAATGAGTTAATTTCAGAGAGACTTAAGGACGAAGGCATAGATATAGACAAGAAGAATATAATCATAGAAGAGCAGATAAAGAAGCTGGGTGTCTATCAGGTTGCCGTTAAGGTTCATCCTATGGTAAAAGCAACGCTAAGGGTTTGGATAGTAAAGAAATAGGGTAAGATGCGTAATCAAGAGATGATCGAAAAGATCCCGCCTCAGAATATAGATGCTGAGATGGCGGTGTTGGGTGCTATGCTCCTTGATAAGGAAGTGATCCCGCTCGCCATAGAAATGCTGAGCGAGAGTTGCTTCTATAAGGATGCAAACCGTAGAATATATTCCGCCGTTGTAAAACTCTTCGATGAGAATAGAGGGGTCGACCTTGTAACCGTAATAGAGGAACTGAAGAAAACAAATTCTCTGGAGGACGCGGGCGGACCTGATTACGTTTCAAATCTTGCCTCGAGCGTTCCTACCTCAGCAAATTTCATACATTACGCTAAGATCATAAAAGAGAAGATGGTCCTGCGTAAGCTTATCAACACCGCTACACATATAGTTACCGAATGCTACGATACTTCCAAAGACGTTGACAGCCTGGTAGATAAGGCCGAGCAAATGATATTCGAAGTATCGTCCAGTAAAGTTGACAGGAAATTCATTCCTATTCGCGATATAATAAAAAACTCTATAGAGACCATTGACAATTTGTATCAGCGCAAGGAAAACGTAACGGGGATATCCACCGGTTTTAGAGAGCTCGATATAAAAACGGCGGGATTTCAGGCATCCGACCTTATAGTAGTAGCGGCGCGTCCATCCATGGGTAAGAGTGCGCTTGCCACATGCATAGCCGAGCATGCCGCCGTTGTGGATAGAGTGCCGGTCGCGTTCTTCAGTCTTGAAATGTCGAAGGAGCAGCTCGTGCAAAGAATGCTATGTTCGCATGCCAGGGTCGACGCCCACAAAGTGAGGACCGGTTTTCTTTCGCAGGCTGATTGGCCTAAACTTGTCAGTGCGGCCGGGAAGCTGTCGGAGGCGCCCATATACATAGATGATACGCCCGGCATATCGGTATTGGAGTTACGTGCCAAGGCAAGACGTCTCAAGGCGCAATTTGATATAAAGCTCATAGTGCTTGACTATTTACAGCTGATGCAGAGCCATGCCAGAGCAGATTCCAGACAGCAGGAGATATCCGAGATATCCAGGTCATTAAAGGCTTTGGCTAGAGAGTTGAATACCCCACTCATAGCAATAAGTCAGTTGTCGCGCGCTGTCGAACAGCGCCAGGACCATAGGCCCCAACTCTCGGATCTTAGAGAATCCGGAGCTATTGAGCAGGACGCGGATCTTGTAATTCTATTATTGAGGGAATATTATTATAATCCAACCGAAGAGAACAGAGGGCTTGCAGAGATTATCATCGCCAAACAGAGAAATGGTCCTACAGGGTCTTTCAGCCTTGCTTTCCTCGGTGAATATATGAGATTTGAGAATTTGACATCCAGGGGTGAAGAATTTGCCGAAGTAGAAATGGAGAGAGTATGAAATTAAATAGGCTGCTGGCACTTGGCCTGATCGTGATAGGAATATTATTTTCTGGTTCATCGTGTCCTATCAACGCTCAAATCTCGGAAGCAAAGATTATAACGGCCGTGAAGATAGAAAAGAACAAGGCCATAAGCAGTGAGAGTATTCTGGCCAAGGTTAAGACTAAAGCCGGGGATCCGTTTAACCAGGAGATAGTTAATGAGGATCTAAAGCGTCTCTATGCCACCGACTATTTTACGGATGTATCAGTGGATGTCAGAGACGAAGTCGGCGGCGTTGCCGTTGTATTCCTGGTAGAAGAAAAGTCCGTGGTCGAGGATATAGATTTCAAGGGTAATTCCGCATTTAATGCGTCTAAATTGAAATCTATGATGAAGACCAAGCCTAATGAGATGTTAAATCTGGCTTTACTCGCTCAGGATGTCGCAGAGATAAAGGATTTTTATTCGAAGAAGGGGTATCCTTTCACAGAAGTGAAGTATGAGATAAATATCGACAAAGAGACTGGTAAGGCCCGCGTAACCGTATTGGTCGATGAGAAGACTAAAGTTAAGGTTTCGGCGATAAACATAAGCGGGAATAAGGCCATAAAGACGAATGATATAAAGAAGGTTCTGTCGACCAAACCGGCCTGGCTTTTTAATCCCGGCGTATATAAAGATGATGTTCTTCAGGAGGATGTGGAGAGAATCAAGTCCTTATATGATGACATAGGCTACCTGGATGCCGAGGTTGTTCCAGACCTGCAATATAGCACGGATGGCCAGACGCTGAAGGTAGTTATAAATATAAAAGAGAATATGTTGTACAAGGTTGGAGAAATATTGCTTAAAGGTAATCTGGTTCTTCCGGAGAAAGACATACGTTCAAAGATCACGATGAAGACCGGCAAGCCGTTCTCCAATAGAGCTATCAGGCAAGATGCTTCCGAAATTAAGCAGCTCTATTATAATAGAGGCTATATGAACGCTATAGTCGACGTGGATAGAAGCCTGAATCAAGCTGCCGGAACAATCGACGTTATCTATAATATGGATGGCAAGGAGCCAGTATTTGTCGGTAAGGTTGATATACGCGGAAATATGAAGACCAGGGAGCTGGTAATAAGAAGAGAGCTTAGGGTCTATCCGGGCGAGAGGTTTAGCGGAGATAGAATTAAGCGATCCAAGGAGCGCCTCTATAACCTCGGATACTTCGAAAACGTTTCTTTCGACACAGAGCCTACGGATAATCCGGATGTACAGAATCTCGTAGTAAATGTAAAAGAGACAAAGACGGGTGAGTTCTCGTTCGGCGGCGGTTATAGCTCGGTCGATCAGCTGGTTGGATTCGTTGAGATCACACAGAGAAACTTCGATATAATGAACTTCCCAACATTCATTGGTGGTGGACAGAACCTTAGCATAAAGGCAGAGCTTGGCATGGTTCGCAGTGATTATAATATAAGCTGGACTGACCCATGGATATTTGGTACTCCGTATTCGTTTGGGTTCGATGCCTATAGGGCGGCTCATGCAAGACAGAACGATATAGGATGGGCGTATGATGAGACAAGATTGGGAGGCGACCTGAGGCTCGGAAAAGAATTCACTGATGACATAAAAGGGCTGTTAACATACAGATTAGAGGATATTAAGATATCTAATCTGGCAGATGGCGCTTCACAGGCTCTTAGCGAAGAGGTTGGATCTAACGTCGTATCCAGTCTTACCCTAGATGTCACGTATGATACGCGCGATAACGTCTATGTGCCTACCAAAGGCTTCATTGTAAATGGCTCTATAGAGGATGCGGGCGGCATATTCTTCGGAGATAAGGATTTTATAAAAGGCACCGGAACGATGGCTTATTACTGCTCGTTCTTTGAGATGGTTGTATTAGAGCTCAAGGCTCGCGGCGGTGCCGCCGGCGCATATAGCGGCACGGTCGATGTGCCAATATATGAGAGATTCTTTGCCGGTGGAGCCAATACGATACGCGGCTATAAGGAGAGGGTGGTAGGGCCGAGAGATCCAGGATCAGATCAGCCTATAGGTGGGGATGCTATTGCAATATTCAACGCGGAAGTGACATTCCCCGTATATGAGAAGATAGTAAAAGGTGCGGTCTTCTGCGATATGGGTAATGTATGGGCTAAAGCCAACGATTTTCTATGGGGCGGGGGCTATAAATCCGGCGCCGGAATCGGATTAAGGGTCAAGACGCCAATCGGGCCGGTTAAGCTGGACTATGGCATTCCTATAGTAGCGAATTATGATGATAAAAAAGAAGGACAGTTTTATTTTAGCATGAGCAGGGGTTTTTAATACTTCGACAAGGCTCGGTATTAACCCTGATTAAAGTCGAAGGGTTTAATTAAAAGGAGGAGCAAGATGAAGAAGTTTGCAGTATTAGTAGTGGCCGTCATATTTGTTTGCGGAATGTTTTCCGGTATCGCGCAAGCGTCCGCAAAGGAGTATAAGATAGGTTATGTGGATTTGGCGAAGGTGTTTGACGAATACAAGAAGACCAAGGATTCCGAAAAGAATTTAGAGTCCAAGGGAAAGGCCAAAGAGACCGAACGCGCAAATATGATCGAGGAGCTAAGGAAACTTAAAGACGAGCAGGCCCTGTTGTCGGAGAAGGCAAAAGCAGAGAAGCAGGTGGTTATAGACAATAAGATAAAGATACTGCAAGATTTTGATAAGAAGACCAGGGATGAGCTTGTGAAAGAGCGGAACGATATGCTCGCCCTAATATTGAAGGATATAGAGAAAGTTGTGGCAGACTATTCTAAGTCAAATGGCTACGACTTCATAATGAATTCTCGTATGCTTCTCTATGGCGGCACAGAGTACGACCTGACTAACGAGGTCTTGTCCAGACTCAATAAGTAGTTGATATCAGGTATAAATAGCAAAGCCTGCTCGTTAAAAAGCAGGCTTTGCTATTAGCCGGCAGTGTACAAATATTTAAGCAGGATGGAGCTTTTAAGGATGGTAAAGCAGAGAACAATAAAAAATATCATTACCATTGACGGCATAGGTATCCAAACAGGAAATAGGGTAAAGCTTACGATTAAGAGTTCTCCTGCGGATAGCGGGGTAAATTTTATCAGGGTAGATTTGCCCGGAAAGCCTGCGCTGAATTTACAATCGATGGATCGGCTCTCGGAGTCCGAGCGGGCAGAACGGAGGACTACTCTGGGTTTTGGACCTTTGCAGATCCAGACGACAGAGCATCTATTGGCAGCGTTATCCGGAGCCGGGATAGATAATGTCACCATAGAGATTGATAATATTGAGTTGCCCGGATCCGATGGTAGCGCGAAGGAATTTCTGGATGCGATTAAGTGTTCCGGAATAGTTGAACAGGATTCACCCAGGAAGATCCGTGAGATTAATAATCCGGTCTGGTGTAAAGCGGGGGAAGCAATGCTGGCCGTATTTCCCGATGACAATTTTAAAGTCTCTTACACTTTGGCATACCCGGGAATAGGCACTCAGTTTTTCAGCGCTATCGTAGATGAAGATATTTTTGAACGAGAGATAGCTCCCGCTAGAACCTTTTGCTCTGAACGCGAGGCCATGGAGCTATTAAAGATGGGTTTGGGTAAGGGCGCAAATTATGAAAATACTTTGGTGATGGGCCCGAAAGGCCCGATCAATAATACGCTCAGGTTTTCGGATGAACCTGTGAGGCATAAGGTGCTTGATCTTATCGGCGACCTGTATCTGGCAGGTGAATTTATAAAAGGGCATGTGGTCGCCATTAAGAGCGGGCATAAACTAAATATGGAACTGGTGAACAGATTAAAGGCTCAAAAAGCCCTCCGACCGGCTCAGGGCTTTTAATCCTGAGCATTGCCGGAGGACAAAAAGGAGACTATCATGGGAAATGAGGCTCAAGAAATAACTGGTAAGGTATTAGATATTAATATGATACAGAAGATACTTCCCCATAGATATCCTTTTCTGCTGGTGGACAGAATTTTAGAGGTCTCCGATAAGAGAGTTGTGGGTATTAAGAATGTTACTATGAATGAGCTGTTTTTCCAGGGACATTTTCCGGGACAGCCTATAATGCCCGGCGTTCTGATAGTGGAGGCAATGGCGCAGACCGGGGGCGTAGGAGCCCTCAATATTAAAGAGAATATCGGAAAACTTGCCTATTTCCTATCTATCAGTAAAGCGAAATTTCGCAAGCCGGTTGTGCCCGGAGATACGATAAGAATGGAAGTAGATATAATTAAGACCAAGATGGGTATCATGCGGTGCGCCGCTATTGCCACGGTCGACGGTGAGCTTGTGGCTGAGGCGGAGATGATGTTTGCGTTTGTTACCCCAGATGCTGCAAAATAGGAATATATGGCTAATATAGGTTTGGTGGCGGGCGCCGGAAGGCTCCCGATAATATTCGCGGACAACGCAAGACGACTTGGTGATAAAGTGGTTGGTATAGGCATTAATGGAATGACCGCAACCGATTTAGAAAATCATGTTGATAAATTCATCTGGTTCGAATTCGGAGCCTTACAGAAGATGATATTTGCAGTTCTTTCTAATAGAATAAATAAGGTGGTTCTTCTGGGTAAAATAAAGAAAGACCTTTTCTTTAAGGATGACGGGAAATTCGATGAGAAGACAAAATCCCTGCTGACCAAGCTCGGGGACAATAAAGATTACTCGATGCTTAATAAGGTGTCGGAATTTCTGGCGAAGTTCGGGATAGAGATCATCGATCCGACCCCGTATTTGAAGGAATTGATGCCCGCCAAAGGCATTATCACGAAGAGGGAGCCGGACAAAGAAGAGTCGGAAGATATCGATTATGCTAAGACTGTTGCCAGAGAGTTGGCCAGGTTCGATATAGGCCAGACCGTTATTGTTAAAAACAAGACCGTAATTGCTCTCGAGGCGGTCGAGGGGACGGATGAAGCCATCGCCAGGGCGGGTAACCTGTCGAAGAAAGGATTTGTCCTTGTCAAGATGGCTAGGCCCAACCAGGATATGAGGTTCGATATCCCTTTGGTGGGTCTCGATACGGTAGAGGCCTTAGCAAGAGCAGGGGGAACAGCGCTCGCTTTAGAAGCAGAGAAGACTCTCCTTATAGACAGGGATACGATTGTATCCTTCGCCGACCAAAAGGGTATATCAATAGTGGTGGTGTAGGTTTTTAGCTCCACAAGCAGGCGGATGCCTGTCTATATATCTAACCTGGGTTAGATATGCCAGGTTACAAACCCCGCGCGGTATAATATAGTGAACAATCTCGGAGCGAAATGAAGATTGTAGAACTTCCGTTTAAGGTTAAGGTTCCGATACTGGCGTGCGGGGCGGATATGAAGGGCGCATTCGCACTCGCCAAGGCAGACAGGGCATATCTGGTCGATGGTTTCGGTGAACTATATGACCCTGATAATCTTAATGCATATGAGGCGGCTATAAAATCGCACGAGAGTAAGCTCAATATAAAACCATCCATCGTAGTGTGCGATCTTCACCCGGCATATTTTTCCAGTAGTTTCGCCCGAGATCATGCATCCGAGTTGGGGGCAAAAATTTGCGATGTGCAACACCATGAGGCACACATCGCCAGCGCGATCACGGAACATTGCATTAAGACCGAAGTGGTAGGTATAGCATTTGATGGCACAGGATATGGGCCTGATGGCTGTATATGGGGCGGCGAGTTTTTTATCGGCCGGGCACAGAGTTTCTCCAGAGTTGCCCATTTTAGCTATGTGCCCATGCCGGGGGGTGATGCGGCAGTGATCGAACCCTGGCGGATGGCTGTAAGCTATCTCTATAAGGCATTTGGCGTAAAACTAGCATATTCAGATCTATATTGCATGAAGACGATTAGCGTTAAACGATTTAAGTTATTAAGGAAGATGATCGACGAGAGGATGAACTCACCGCTCACCTCCAGCGCAGGCAGGTTATTTGATGCCGTAGCCAGTATCGTATTAGCTAAGGCCTTTGCGGCTTATGAAGCAGAGCTTCCGATAGAGCTTGAGAAGATAGCTGATGAATTGTGCAATGGATGTTATAAATTTGATATCATGTATGAGGACGAGATGTATTTAATCGATATGTCTATGACGATCAAGGGGATCCTTTCGGATATGGATAAAGGGCTGCGTAGTAATATTATATCGGCAAAGTTTCATAATACCATGGCCGGGGTGATTACCGATGTTGCAATACGCCTACGCAAAAAAGTTCATATAGATAAGGTTGCATTAAGCGGCGGCGTCTTCCAAAATATGTACCTTAAGAAGAAGGCGCTATCGTTATTAAATAAGAATGGGTTTGATGCTTATACGCAATCCGCGGTCAATACAAACGATTACGGGATACCGATAGGGCAGGTCGCTATCGCCGAGGCGAGGAAAATATGTGCTTAGCTATACCTATGAAGGTTATTGAGATCGACGGGAATAATGGTGTGGTGGAGTCGATGGGCCTTAAGCGTAAAGTGAATTTTACGCTGCTTAAAAATGTAAAATTGGGAGACTATATTCTTTTGCATGCCGGTTTCGCGATAGCTAAGATTAAACCCGATGAAGCAAAAAAAACCATCGAACTGGCGAAGGATATATAGATAGGATGCGCGTGAAAATATCAATAGGCATAATAACGATCTTCTGTCTGACGGCCATTTTGTCGTTCGTTTCAATAGCCGGCGAATCTGCCGAGCTGTGGAACGATGTGTCCCAGTGGTCGACCAATGCCGCCGATGGTTGCTGGGTTACGGTGAAACCGTTTGATGGCAGGCAGGCGCAGGCATTAGAGATAAATTACATGCTTAAGGAAAATTCCGGATGGGTTTCGCTCGCCAAAGTTGTGGCCGGCAGGATAACCGAGAATGATCCGATAGAATTTTATATAAAAGCAGGCGGGGCCGGCGATATAGAAATGAAGTTCATAGACGTCGACGGCTCTATCTTCGGAAAGAAGGTTCCTCTTAAAAGGTACACTGAATGGACCAAAGTCGTCATATATTCTTATAATGCGGACCATTGGTGGGGCGGCGATGATAAATTAGATCAGATAGTGACCTTTGAGATTGCGATATCAGGCAGAGGAAGCGGTAGTGTAATGATAGATGAGATCGGCCCCGGCACACCGGGTGACGAGGCGAGCTTCGGTATGGGCGGAGCGGTCCTGGACCCGGACAGGGAATTGCCGGGTAATGGTTTCAGGCCCAGGCGCGACGCCGAGCTTATAGCGGAAGACCCGCTGGTGCTGGAATATCTGAAAGCCATGCAGGATACATCATCAGGCGATAAGGCCCTCGTATCCTCAATGGAAGATAATATTGCCCAGACGTTTAATAACAGTATCGTAGCGATAGCATTCATTCTGAAAGGCGAGCGAGAAAGGGCAGAGCGAATATTGGATTTTTATGCGAATGCCACACGGGTAAACAATGACGATCCGACATTGCAGAACTTCTTTTATAAAGGCTCGCCGCGCGGTTTCTATCAATCGGTGTTATTGAATGATACCGGTCCGGTAAAGGCTTATCACGCTCCGGCGGGTACAGACAGATGGATAGGAGACATGGCCTGGCTTTTAATAGCCTATAAATACTACCAGAAAGAGTATAAGTCCGACAGGTATGACACGATAATAAAGCTTATAAGAGATCTTTTAACCTTCTATTATAAAGACGATAAGCCCGGCGGCTACATACAGCATGGCTGGCGTAACAACGATGAGAAGCTTCACGAAGGCTATGGGCATCCGGAGGCTAATATTGACTGCTATGCGGCGATGAGGCTATGCAAAGAAGACGAATATGCCGCGAAGATTAAGGGGTGGATAGATGCGAATGTTAAGGGCCCGGCCCTGGCATTAGATAACTATTCATGGCGAGTGCTGGCGATGGGTGAAGAATATAAAGATCTACTTAATATACCGGAGTATGACTTAAGGTACAGAAAGACATTGGATATTCTGGATGAAAAGGTTGTGGGTTTTTTTCATGGCCCGGATATAGAGGTAAATAATATCTGGGTGGACGGTAACGGTCACATGGCGTGCGCATATATGGCTTATGGTGATTCCGGGCGCGGATACTTTTATGCAAATCAGATGGATAAATTATTGTTCGATAGGAATATATCCTCCAGGAGAACCAGGGCGTTACCTTACACCGTTAACAAGACGGGCGGTTATGAGTGGGTAGACTCTTCGAAAGGATTTGTATCATGCGCGGCCTGGTATATATTTGCAAAGAATAGGTTCAATCCTATGACCTTAGAAAAGAAATGAAATACATAGACGAATTCAGAAGCCTCACCCTTACCAAAAAGCTGGCCGAACAGATACGTAGGTCAGTGGATGAGCGTTTTGAATACAGGTACATGGAAGTGTGCGGGACGCATACGATGGCGATCTTTAAGTTCGGTTTGCGCAGTCTATTGCCCGCAAATATAAAATTGCTCTCCGGTCCGGGATGCCCTGTGTGCGTTACTCCGAATGGTTATCTGGATCGCGCCATCGCGATAGCGAAACTGCCCAACGTTATTATTGCGACATTTGGGGATATGATGCGTGTGCCCGGATCGCGCTCGAGCCTTGAAAAAGAGAGGGCCAGCGGCAGAGAAATAAAGATAGTTTACTCGACGGACGATGCCATAGATATTGCCGGAAGAAACCCGGATAAGCAGGTGGTTTTTCTCGGGGTCGGTTTTGAGACGACAGTCCCCACCGTGGCGGCATCGATACTCGAAGCAAAGAGAGAGGGTATAGCCAACTACTCCGTTTTATCTGCGCATAAGACAATGCCTGCGGCGCTTGAATCTATAGCCTCATCCGGCGATAATCTTATCGATGGGTTTCTTCTGCCGGGGCATGTAAGCGCAATAATAGGCACGAAGCCGTACGGATTTATTTCCAAAAAGTATGGAATCGGAGCTGTTGTGGCCGGGTTTGAACCTATCGATATATTGCAGTCGATACTCATGCTATTGAGGCAATCTTCGCCCAGGGTAGAAGTGCAGTATAGAAGAGTTATCGATTCAAAAGGGAACCCGCTGGCGCGAAAGATCGTGAATAGGGTTTTTGAAGAAAGTCCTGCCGAATGGAGAGGTATCGGAAGAATAGCCCGAAGCGGACTGAGGATAAGAAGAGAATTTTCGGACTTCGACGCCGCATTGAGATTTAAAGTTAAATTGGCCCCTGCCCTAGAGAATAAAGCGTGCATTTGCGGAATGGTTCTTAGGGGCATGAAAAGACCCGACGAGTGCAAATTATTCGGCAATAGGTGCACCCCGGAGCGTCCGGTCGGTTCGTGCATGGTCTCGGGCGAAGGAACGTGTGCGGCTTATTACAAATACGGAAATATTTAAAATGACTAATATAACCATGGCGGACGGAAGCGGCGGAAGCCAGATGCATAAGCTGATCGATTCCGTATTTCTAAAACGATTTTCAAATCCCATATTGAATCAAAAGAAGGATTCCGCAATCATAAAGATCGGAGATAAAAAGATAGCGTTTACCACGGACTCATATGTGGTGAAGCCTATATTTTTTCCCGGTGGTGACATCGGAAGCCTTGCACTTTATGGGACAGTTAACGATCTGTCTGTATGCGGCGCCAGGCCTCTTTACATATCCGTCGGCGCAGTCATAGAGGAAGGCCTGGATAGAAGCGTGCTGGATCGGATAGTAGATTCGATGGCGAGGGCCGCCTCCACAGCAGAGGTTCAAATAGTCACAGGCGATACCAAAGTTGTCGAGCGGGGGGCATGTGACAAGATATTTATTAACACAAGCGGGATAGGAGAGGTCTATTATGATGATCTCTCGGTAAATAATTTAATGGCGGGTGATTGCGTGATCGTCAGCGGACCTATAGGTGACCATGCGATCAGTGTTATTTCGAAGCGGGAGGGAATAGCATTCGATACTTTAGTGAAGAGCGATTCCGCGCCTCTCTACGGAATGATTCGCAAGGTGCTGCGCTCCTCGAAAGAGGTCCGTTTTATGCGCGACCCCACCAGAGGCGGCGTTGCGACAACACTTAATGAGATAGCCTCGCCGGCAAAATTCGGTATCGTAGTGGATGAGGCGGTAGTGCCTGCGCGAGAGGGCGTGAGGCAGGCCTGTGAGCTTCTCGGCCTCGATCCGTTGTATCTCGCCTGCGAGGGCAGGGTTATTATAATAGCCGCGAAAGGGGCTGAGAAGGACATTTTGAAAGCGATGCGTTCCGAAAAGGTTGGCCGCGGCAGTAGAACTATCGGTAGAGTAACTGAGGATAACCCCGGAAGAGTTATTCTGGAAACCGTTTCTGGCGGCAAGCGGATACTGGGTATGCTTTCAGGCGATCAGCTTCCCAGGATTTGTTAGTTGACTGAAGTCCCATCCGAGAGTTAAAATGTAGCCTCCACCATATAACTTACATATGCAAAATAATACTTATATCATATCAAAGAAAGACTTATTCGACTTATTCGGCAGACTCGCTATAAGCAGTAGAGTGGTTGTGCCTTATTTGAATGGTGATAAATTATTTTTCGATGATTTTAACTCTGCCAAAGAAGATAGCATAGAACTGGGTGGTATCAGACAGAGCCAACCGTTTAAATCGTTCATAAGCCCGGTTAGAGAGAGGATGATCGGAACCGATCCGACAGACAGGCGTCCGCTCATTGTGGCCGGAGTAAAAGGCTGCGATCTATCGAGCCTTGTCCTGCAGGACTTTGTATTTCAGGATGGCGATGTCGAGGATCCTTTTTATGTCCAGAGCAGAAAGAATACGACGATAATTGCCGCAGATTGCACTTATGCCAAGGAGACTTGTTTCTGTATGGCGATGGAAGGTGCTCCGTATCCCAGAAAGTTTTTCGATTTATCTATAGCATCGGTAGATAATTATTTCTTGGTCGAGGTGGGAAGCCCAAAAGGGCAAAAGATAGTGGATGACTTCAGAACATTCTTTAAGCTTGTGCCGATCCATTCGATCGATGTGAGGCAGTCGCTTCGCGATAGGGTTACGAAACAGATAGAAGGTTTTATCAGTAAAAGAGAGACTCCGAATACTACCAAGATTAAGGGCATGGTTAAAAAGAATTACGACCGGACCGAATTCTGGACTGCTATGGCGTCGACCTGCGTGGAGTGCGGGGCGTGCAACCTGGCTTGTCCCACATGCCACTGTTTCTTATTGTTCGATGAGAAAGATGCCTCCGGGGTAAAACGCTTCAGGGCATGGGACGCCTGCTTATATAACACTTTCGCCAGGGTCGCCGGAAACCACAACCCTCGAAAACATCTTTATGAGCGGCTTCGCAACAGGTTCGATAAGAAGTTTGAATTCTTTCCCGCGGTGCTCAACTATTTCGCCTGCACCGGCTGTGGTAGGTGCATTGAAGCATGCCCCGGAGATATAGACATAAGGGAAGTATTGAAGGGCCTGGTACTGGAAAGATGGAATAAGCCACCGCATGATTAATTGTAAAAAAAATCCATATGCTTTTATTAACGCGGAAGTCCTGAAGGTAGCCGAAGAGACCTCCAACATAAAGACATTTACGCTGAAACCCAGCGAGGATATCTCTTTCAGGGCCGGTCAGTTCATGGATGTGACCCTGCCGGGCGTGGGTGAAGCGCCGTTCACTCCTTCGTCTAACCATGACCATAAAGGTACGCTCGATTTCACCATAATGAGCGCAGGACGCGTTACTAAGCTCATTCACCAGCTGAAGCCGGGAGATACCGTGGGTCTGCGCGGACCGTATGGAACAAAATATCCGCTCGATCTATTTAAAGGCAAAGAAGTTTTTATAGTCGGCGGAGGCGTCGGACTTGCCCCTCTCAGGGCATTGCTATACGCGCTCTTTAACGAAGTGAACGATTATAAGAAGATAATACTTAGATATGGCGCGCGCTCTAGCGGCGATATAGTCTATAAGGATGAGATAGGTACCTGGAAGGACCGGGCCGATCATGTAGATGTTTTAGTATCGTGCGACGTGGGAGATGCTTCATGGAGCGGACACGTAGGGCTGGTCACCACGATATTGAAGACGGAAGGACTCGACGTAAATAATGCTGTCTCGATAGTGTGCGGGCCTCCTATTATGATGAAGTTTGCAACATTTAAACTTATGGACCTGGGTTTTAAAGAAGATCAGATATATCTCTCGATGGAGAAGAATATGTCGTGCGGGATCGGTAAATGCGGTCATTGCAGGATAGGGCCCTATTATGCCTGTAAAGATGGCCCGGTATTCCCTTACGATAAGATAAAAGATTTGCCCAATATTTGGGACTGATGACATGAAAAGATTACTTATAGACCTCGATGTCTGTTCGGCCTGCGAAGAGTGCGGGATGTTATGCAGTTATATACAACATCCGAACAACAACGGCATAACCAGTCTGCGCGAATTTGCGCATTTCGCCGTAGTGTGCCGAAGGTGCGATGACGCGCCATGTGTCGCCTCATGCCCATGGGAGGCCCTGGAGCTCATTAAAGAGAATAATGCGCTAAAGCGATACACGATGCGCTGTACCTCCTGCAAATCATGTTCGAGGGCGTGCCCGTTCGGCGTGATATATCCTGAAACGATACCGCTTGTGACGGCATGCTGCGACTATTGTCTGGGAAGAATTAAGGGGGAAGAGACCCCTGTATGTTTAGGGTTCTGCAGTCATGGGGGCATAAAATTTGGGGAATTCGATGAAAATAAAGACGAGGGTATATTTAGGGCATCGGAGTATCTTCTAATAAAGACCAAATACAAATGGGACAGGATATTGGAGCTTCCAAAAAAGAGATAGATAGAAAGTAAGCATAACATGACGGCGCTATTATACATATTTGCATTCCTAATATTTCCGGGGCTTTTATTCTCCGGATCGATGGGGCTTTTAGTCGGATGGATCGACAGGAAGGTCACGGCCAGGCTTCAATGGAGAGTCGGGCCGCCATGGTATCAGAACTTTTTAGACCTGATCAAACTGGCCTTATACAAAGAGACGCTCATACCCAGCGGTGTCTCCGGGGCCATGTTCCTGGGGATGCCGGTATTAGCTCTTACGAGCGCAACCCTTGTGTCTACGATACTCTTTCTTATTAATGGTTCTCCGCGCACCGGTTTCATCGGCGATGTTATCGTGGTCGTCTATCTTCTGCTGATCCCGGCGGTCGCTCTGATACTCGGGGGCTTTGCATCCGCAAACTCTCTGGCATCGCTTGGCTCTTCGAGAGAGATGAAGCTCATGCTGTCATACGAACTGCCGTTCATACTTGCGCTTATAGTTGTGATAATGAAGTGTGGGTGCGCGATAAGGTTGGGCGATATCATAATGTACCAAAGATCACATGGCGATATATTCATGAACCCATCGGGAGGCATATCTTTCTTCGTTATGTTGATATGTATTCAGGCGAAGCTTGGCTTTGTGCCGTTCGATATGCCGGAGGCTGAGACTGAGATAATGGCGGGGGCGTATATTGAATATTCAGGGAAGGCGCTTGCGATATTTAAATTGGCCAGGGCCGTGCTCTTATTCGTAATACCCGTCTTTTTAATAACCCTGTACTTCGGAGGAATTAAATTAAGCCTTGATGGCCTCGTAAAGGCCATGATAGAGTACCTATTGATCCTGATATTAATGATAGTGGTAAAAAATACAAATCCGCGCGTACGTATCGACCAGGCGATGAAGTTCTTCTGGGGAGTTGTGACAGTCTTGGCGTTATTGTCATTAGCCTTAGCATACTTGGGAAGATAGAATGGGATTAAGAGAATTCGTACTGACAAGATCGATAAACATATTTCACGTATCGAGCGGTAGCTGTAACAACTGCGATATAGAAATACTCGATGCCCTTACCCCGCGCTTCGATCTGGAGCGTTTCGGCCTGGTGTTGGTGGGAAGCATTAAACATGCGGATATTATGCTATGCACCGGATCCTGCAACAGGTTGGCGGTGCCGATAATAAAGAAACTGTACGAGACTATGCCGAAACCGGGTTTTGTCGTGGTGTATGGGGCATGTGGATGCTCGCGCGGGTTATTTAAAGACAGTTATAATACGCTTGCCCCGCTGGACGAGATAATACCGGTGGATGCATATATACCGGGATGCCCGCCTAAGCCCGAGGCCACTATTGCGGCCCTGGTAAAACTGGTCGGTAAAGTAAGGGCCGGGAAGGATATCAGATCATGATGATGGATGAAGTATTAAAAAAGATCAATGACCGATTCGGTGATAAGGTTCTTAAGGTTGAGAAGAAATCGTCCAGGAGAGCATATGTGGAGATCTATCCCAGAGATATAGTGGAGGTCGTCAGATATATGTTTAAAGACTTGGGCCTCAGGTTTAATATAGCGAGCGCCGTAGATGACTTCGATAAGATAGAGATACTGTATCATTTCGCATACGATCCGTCCGGATTAATAGTATCGGTGAGGACGATGCTGAACGATAAAGATAACCCGTCTATAGATACCGTTACTCATGTCATGAAGGCGGCATGGTGGATAGAGAGGGAGATACACGAGCTCTTTGGAGTGAACTTTGAAGGCAATCAAGATATGAGACGGCTCCTCCTGCCGGATGACTGGCCTCAGGATGTCTATCCCATGAGAAAAAGTTTCATTGTGCCTAAGAGAGATTCGAGGAAAGAATGAGCGATAAGAAATCAATTATACCTATAGGGCCATATCACCCTCTGCAGGAGGAGCCTGAGTTTTGGAAGCTGATAGTAGAGGGAGAGAAGGTCGTGGATGTCGATGTCAGGATTGGCTATAACCATAGGGGAATCGAAAAAATATCCGAGTCTAAGAGCTTTGACCAGTCGCTTTTTATCGTGGAGAGGATATGCGGGATATGTTCTTCGAGCCACCCTATAGCATGCGTCGAGGCGATAGAGGATATATGCGGTATTGAGGTTCCCGAGAGGGCGCTGTATATAAGGACCATTACGCAGGAGCTCGAGAGGATACATTCGCATATGTTATGGCTCGGACTGGCAGGCCACTTCATTGGCTACAATACCGTTTTCATGTGGGGATGGAAGTACAGAGAGCCGATTTGCGACATAATGGAGACCATCACAGGTAATCGTCAGAACTATGCTATGCATAAAGTAGGCGGAGTCAGGCGCGATATAGAAAAAGAGCACGTCGCCTACATCTTAAGCAGGTTGGACGAGTTTTTAAAGCAACTCGATATGCTTAAAGGCGCTATTCTCGACGATCCAGTACTGCATGCGCGCCTGAAAGGCGTAGGAATATTGACTAAAGAGGCCGCTATAGAATATTCGGCGCTTGGACCGGTGGCAAGGGCCTCAGGAGTAGATATAGACGCAAGGCGCGATCATCCATATGGTGTCTACAGGAAGGTTAAGTGGAATGTAATTACGCAGAAAGAAGGCGATGTCTTCGCCAAGACCGTGGTGAGGGTGCTTGAGATGTTTGAATCCGCAAGTATCGTCAGACAGTGCCTGGACCAGATGGCGGAGGGGCCTATAGATGCGAAGCCTAAGGATATACCTCCGGGTGAGGGCATAGGAGTGATAGAGGCGCCGCGGGGCGAATGTTTCCATTATGTAAAATGCGATGGCTCAAATTCACCGGTCCGCCATAAGATACGCGCCCCGACCTACATGAACTTTCCGACATTCAGAGAGACCGTTGTGGGCGAAACCGTGTCCGATGCGACCATAATAATGGCCGCAATAGATCCTTGCTATTGCTGTACCGAGAGGGCGATAGTGGTGGATACCAACGATAAGGAACTATTTAAGGCAGAGGATCTTATCAGGCTTTCGCAGGAGAAGACGCGCAGGATAAGAGAGAAGATGGGTGTAAAGTAGGGAACAGATGATTTCAAATCCAATATTACTTCTGATCATCGGGCCGATCGTATCCGGTATAATATGCCTTCCATTGCCGGATAGGTTAAAAGGCATCACCAAATCTATTGCCGGCATCATATCAGCCGCATGCTTAGCCGGCGGCATATTCATTTTTATCGAAAAACCTTTGGTCTGGAAGTATATGGATCAGATTATTTTTCGCGCCGATAATCTTTCCTCTTTTATAGGTATGGCGATGACCTTATTTACATTTCTGATAACGATATTTTCTTTCGGTTCCACGGATAAGGCATTTGGAAGATATTTCGGATATATGCTAATTACGTTGGGCGCTTCACTCGGGGCGCTATTTGCGAATAATCTTATCATTATGCTCATCTTCTGGGGTTTTCTGGCGTTGATGCTATATCTGTTTATTAATCTGGACCAAACGGTATGTTCGGCGAAAGCCAGCAGTAAAGCTCTTATAATAATAGGCGGTACCGATGTCTTAATGTTGTTCGGCATAGCGCTGGTATCGGCTATTACAGGCACTCTATCTATGGATAAGATTCAAATTCCTATTGCCGGTATCATGACATATGTGGCGTATTTTTCGATCGCCTCGGCAAGTTTCGCTAAAGCAGGGGCTATGCCTTTTCACTCATGGTTTCCCGATGTAGCCGAGACGACATCGGGCTCCTTCCTCGCTTATCTGCCGACTTCACTGGACAAACTGCTGGGAATTTATCTGCTTGCGCGCGTCTCTTTAGATCTATTTAAAATGACGAAGATATCGAATACTATCCTGCTTATCGCAGGAGCGGCCACTATAATATTCGCTGTAGTCTTGGCCCTGGCCCAGCGCAACTATAAGAAACTGCTCGCTTACACATCTATATCGCAGGTCGGTTATATGATAATAGGAATAGCCAGCGGGACAGTCATAGGTATCGCAGGCGGGCTATTTCATATGTTGAATCACGTCATCTATAAAGCATGCTTATTTTTGACCAGTACGGCGGTGGAGAAGAAGGCCGGAACCTCGGACCTCGATAGGCTGGGCGGGCTTGCCGGGGCCATGCCGATCACATTTGCGGCTTGTCTTATAGCATCGCTCTCCATCTGCGGTATTCCGCCATTTAATGGCTTCGTATCAAAGTGGATGATATATCAGGGCATTATAGAATCGGCAGATCAGGGTGGTAAATTATGGGTCATATGGCTTTCGGCCGCAATGTTCGGCGGCGCGCTAACCATAGCGTGCTTTATGAAACTATTACACGCAGTTTTTTTAGGCCGGCGTTCGGAGGGCATGAGCGAAGTGAAAGAGGTGGGCCCTCTTATGTATATGCCCATGCTGATCCTGGCCGCGATCTGCGTCATATTCGGCGTCTTCGCTTTTAAGATCCCGATCCCGATATTGATACTACCTTCAATAGGTAATAGCTTAACTTATATAGGGACATGGGGCTCAACGCTTGCGGCACTGCTTATACTGGTAGGTATAGCTATAGGGGCTCTTATGTACTGGCTGTTTAGACCCGGCAGTTTTCGCGTTGTGGATAATTTTGTAGGAGGTGCGGACCCGGAGAGTTTACCTCGCGTCTCCGGCATGGAGTTTTACGATACGATCACCGATATTAAACCTATAAACAGAATATGTAAGCAGGCTCAGTCGGGATGGCTGGATATTTACTATCTCTCGGCACGGGCCATTAAGGTCTTAGCCCGGCCGCTTAAGCGTCTGCATAACGGAGTGCTACCGACGTATCTGGTATGGTGTTTTCTCGGGATGATAGCTATGTTACTGTTCTTATCATTAAGGTGATGGATAGATGATAGAGATAAATATTTTATTAGTATTCATGATCGCTGCGGCATTAATAGCCGTTCAGGTAAAAGATCTGCTGTCGAGCGTCATCGGGATAGGCGCTGTGGGCATAGGGCTGTCGATGGCGTTTCTTGTAATGAAGGCGCCGGATCTGGCTATAATGCAGCTCGTCGTGGAGATACTGAGCCTTATCATACTTATACGCGCTACTATAAGGAAGGACCTGCCGTTCAGCACTTCCGGTAGGTGGGCCTTCAATACTATATCTACGATTATATTCCTGATCTTATTTTTAGTATTTGCATATCTGTCATTTGCTAACATACACACATTTGGGAATCCGGCCATCAAGACGTCGCAGGAATATCTGAGCCACGTCCAGGGTAAGGCGGCGAACCTCAATATAGTGGAATCTATAATGCTCAGGTATCGCGCTGTCGATACGCTCGGGGAGGCCTCGGTGTTATTCGCTGTCGTAATAGGAGTGCTTGCTATCGCGCGCAGGGCATGGCGAAGGGATGGCGCTGAATAATGAACCACCAGAGCGAGAAGGGTATGACGTTTATAGTTAAGACGGTGACAAAGCTCACGCTCGGATTTATTCTTCTCTATGGCATCTACATAACGTTTAACGGTCATGATGCTCCGGGCGGCGGATTTGCCGGCGGCGTTATAGTGGCTCTGGCGCTCGTCCATGTAATGCTGGCATTCGGCAAGGAAGCCTCCTTAAAATTACTAAGCGCCCGCACTCTTCGCCTATTTATGGCCACTGCGGCCATTCTCTTTCTGTATGGTATTTTTAAAGGCTATCCGAAGGCTATTTTCGGAAACGAATTTATCCTGCCGCTCTCGGAGATGATCATAGTGAGCGTGGGGCTTTTTGTAATATTTATTGCGCTCGTACTGGTGCCAAAATCGGATAAACGCTCCGAATAGAGGTTTAGATTATGATCACATACTTTTTATGTCTGGTGCTATTCTCGATCGGGCTATTTTGCGCGGTCAGAAAGAGGAATATCATAAAGATAATTATAGGTATAGGCATAATGGAATATGCCGTAAATCTGTTCTTTATTCTGATAGGCTACCGCGCCCAGGGACGTTCGCCAATACTTGCGCGCGACCAAGCAATTACAAATATCGTAGATCCATTGCCGCAGGCGGTTGCGCTTACCGCCATAGTAATAGGCCTGGCCGTAATGCTTATGTTGGTGGCGTTGGCAATAAGGATATATGAAAGATACGGCACGTTCGATATTACAAAAATAAATAGGCTTAAAGAATAATGATGATACCCTTTTTCCTGATATTGCCGCTGGGGAATGCGTTCGTAACAGTGCTTATAGCTAAAGCTGATGAGCGCCTCCAGGATTTATTTGCAATTTTTACTACGCTATCGCTCTTCATAATAGCTCTATTCACGCTTATGTCAGTGAATGCCGCCCCTAACCATCTTTTGCTGTATAGGACAACAGGTTTTTTACCTCCGGAGGGCCTTGCGCTCGTCGTAGATGGATTATCGGTATTTATGCTCGTCACGGTAAATTTAGTGGCGTTATTTGTCGCGATTTACTCCTCGGGCTATATGAAGAAGTATACGGATAAATGGAAGTTCTACGCGTTATTCTTTTTAATGCTTGCGGGCATAAACGGAGTGCTCGTCGCCTCCGATATTTTTAATCTATACGTTTTTATGGAGATAGCGGCGATATCCGCTTATTTTCTCGTGGCGTTCGGTACCGAGGCGGACGAGCTCGAAGCGTCATTCAAATATGCGATTATGGGCTCAGTAGCTTCGTGCTTCATACTTTTAGGCATAGCATTTCTCTATGCACATACATCGACGCTCAATATGGCCGGCATCGCGCGCGCGATAGCCGCCTCGGGAGCGACCAGGGTATTGCAGTTGGTCAGCGTCCTATTTCTGATGGGGTTTGGCCTTAAAGCGGCGCTTGCGCCATTCCATGCATGGCTTGCCTATGCGCATTCATCTGCGCCTGCGCCAGTCTCGGCCATGCTTTCCGGAGTATTGATAAAGGCCCTCGGTATATATGCAATAGCCAGAATATTTTTTAGCATCTTCGGCGCAAGTGTCCAGATTTGCCAGATACTGATCGCTCTGGGAGTGTTATCGATGATAATAGGGGCGGTATTGGCTTTCGGACAAACGGACATAAAGAGACTCTTTGCATATTCTACAGTCAGTCAGATCGGATATGTGGTTCTGGCGCTTGGCGTGGCCACCCCGCTGGCTTTTTTAGGGGCGCTCGTCCATATATTTAACCATAGCATCAGTAAGTCGCTCCTATTTTTGACGTCGGGATCCATAGAACGTCTCATGGGCACCAGACAGATAGATAAAATATCCGGAGTTATCCGGAGGGCACCGGCTACGGGATATCCCGCTTTATTCAGCGCGCTGTCGATATGCGGTGTTCCGCCGATGGGTGGATTTTGGGCGAAGCTTATAATAATTTTTGCATGCGTGCAGTCCGGGCATCCCATACTTGCATTGATCGCCGCGTTGGTAGGGGTTATGACCCTGGCTTACTATTTTAAACCGATGACATGCGTCCTTTTCGATGTCGGAACAGATGCTTCCATCGTAATGAAAAAAGCATGTATCGCGATTAATACAGCCATGGTATCTCTTGCGGTCGTTGTGGTTATCGCACCGTTTATACTCATGCCGGGTATAAGGAAGATATTCATAGACGGCGCTGTAGCCGTGCTTATGAACGGGACGTCCTACGCGAATATAGTATTCGGAGCTATCAGATGATATTTAATACTATGATGTTCATGATATGGTTTTCCGTATGGATACTGTTGTCATGGCCGATAGAGATAAAAGATGTCATTTCCGGAATATTGGTAGCGCTGTTTGTCATGTTTATGACTACAGGTGTAATGGGCCCGAAAGATCTGTCCGGACGAAAGAACATAAGTCTTTTGGGGTATTTAGGGCGTGCGATGTGGTTTGTGTGCTACGTTTTCGTCTTTTTATGGGAATGCCTTAAGGCGAACATAGACGTTGCCTATAGGGTTATACATCCGGATCTTCTTATAAGGCCGGGCACTATAAGGATCAGGGTTAGTTTAAAATCGGATATAGGTCTTACATTTCTGGCAAGCTCCATTACGTTGACACCCGGCATGACGACTATAGACATAGACAAGGTCAATGGAGTTTTATATGTCCATAAATTATACATCAAAGATGATGATAGGAAGCTTGCCGTCGTGGATAAATTTGAGCATATTCTAAGCAGGATATTCGAATAACATTATGAAGAAGACCCGTTATATAGCAGGACTGATCACAATAGTCGCCATCGCGATTATTATACTCTTCTGCCCGATTAGCTCTATAATCAGGTGGCAGTCGGAATTTTTGGGTAGGGCATTTCTATGGCTGATACTTTCGGCGTTCATGTGCCTATTTAGGATCATGCGCGGACCGACCGCGCCCGACCGGATAGTGGCAATAGATATGCTCGGCATACTTATAGTCGGATTTTGCGCCATATTGAGCATCCCGACCGGAAGAGATTGGTATATAGATATAGGAATAGCCTGGGCCCTGCAGAGTTTCATAGGCATAATGGCGCTCTCTAAATATTTGGAAGGAAAAGATTTCGATGAATGAAGCTATAGGTTCCGTACTGATAGTTATAGGGCTTGCGTTCGACTTTTTCGGATGCCTCGGGCTTATACGGTTTCCGGACGTCTACACGCGTCTCCAGGCATCGGCCAAGTGTATAACGCTGGGCACATGCGGTATCATATTAGGATTGGTATGCTATAAGGGGTTTGGCGCGACCAGTATTAAGGCGCTGCTCTGCCTGATATTCATAGTTCTTACCGCTCCGGTCTCGGCTCATGCGCTTGCCAGGGCCGCTTATCGCTCAGGTGTAAAACCATGGGCGGGAACGGTAGTCGACGATTATAGCGAAGATATGGATAAAATAAAGTGAAATAATAGAAAGGACTACGGCTCTATGAGCATAGACGCTGTGAGGGAGGAGGCCATCGTAATGGCCGATAGAACGTATGAGATGCTTGAGCTTGTCGAAAAAGGATTTATGGAGCATAAGGCCGAATACCTGGCCGGAGCGATGGCCCTCGAGAGGCAGCTTAATGATATGGAGCGGACGCTTACTCAGAAGGTCTTTGACATAGCAAAGACCGCCAAGACGGCGCAGGAAAAGAGGGATCTTATTATATGGGAGCAGGTTATAGAGACTCTGGAGAGGATGGGCGATGAAGCCGCCAATCTGGTCGAGAGGATAGAGATTAAGAATGCGGAGCATCTTCTATTCAGCGATATGGGCGTGGTGCAGTTTAATGAGACGTACGGGATTATGGCGAAATCGGTGGATATGATGCGCCTATTCTTAAAAGGAAAGAGCGAGGAACTCAAGGCGCGAATAATCGATAACGGATTGCGCGTAAGGTCCCTCGTCCAGCGTTACAGGGAAGAGCATACCGGACGACTTGTGAATGGCGTATGCACGCCCATAGCGGCAAACATGTACTTCGATATGCTGGATTTTACAGGCAATCTGGCCAGGCATGCATCGGGGATAGTAAAACTTTTTTGAGGCAATCTCTAAATGAAATATCCTAAACTGAGAGAACTGAAGGAAGCGCTGACGGCGCTCATAAAAGGTCCGTATACATCGGACTTTCCGCGTAAAAACCACCATCCCGCCAAGAGGTTCCGCGGAAAACCGGAGTATTCCAACGAAGGGTGTATAGCATGTACTGCCTGTGCAATGGTATGCCCTGCCAGGGCTATAGAGTTCCGCGATGTGGTTAATAAAGATAGCTCGACCAGGAAGATGATACTGCATCTGGACGAGTGTCATTACTGCGGCCAGTGCAGCGCACTTTGCACTACCAGAGAAGATAGTCCGCCCGGCATCAGACATACCACCGAGTTTGACCTTGCCGGATTCGACCGCGAGTCAATGATCTCATCTACGGACGAGAAAGAGCTTGCGTTATGCGAGATATGCGGAGATGTGATTACCGCAAAGGCTCACCTGGCCTGGATATCCAGGAAGTTGGGATCCTTGGCATTTTCTAACCCTACACTATTTGCCTCATCCCTTAAATCGATGGGATTCGCCGACGATGTTCTACAGACGGCAAAAGACTCTATTTTGCGATCGGACAGGATAAAGATACTCTGCTCAAAATGCAGAAGAAAAACTACAATTGAGCGATTTTGACGTTCAAATCTCCGGGCTTAAAACCTCCCTCGAGAACAGGATCATCGGCAAGGCTGCGGTAGCCGGTATAGGTAATATAATGCGCGGCGACGATGGCCTGGGCCCCAAATTCATTGAGCTATTGCGCGCCCGCAAAGTAAACATTCCGCTATTCGACTGCGGCACAGCTCCGGAAAATTATATATTTCCGATGTTGAAGAGCGGTTGTGATACGCTGATCCTAGTTGATGCGGCGAATGTGGGCCTGAATCCCGGTCAGGCCAAAATAATCGGCGTTGATGACATTGCGAATGTCAGCTTTTCCACGCATAGCCCGTCTCCGAAACTATTTATAGATCTGCTTAAGATGGGCAAGGAAGATATGAATATATTTGTGATCTCCGTTCAGCCTAAAGATACGTCTTTAGGCGCGCCATTAAGCGAAGCGGTCCTGAGGGGCCTTGAAATACTGACAGATGTCGTCTCTGAAGCGCTTATCTGATATGCCGCGCAGTGGACTAAAAGCTGTCACAGAATCGATCGATTGCCGGCTGGATCCGGTCGACGTATTCAGATCGATTAAGTCCCGCCCGTATAGTTTTTTTCTGGATAGCGCCTGTGACGCCAAAAAGCTTGGCCGATTTTCGATCATCGGATGTGACCCATTCCTCGTATTCAGGTCAAAAGGTGAGTCGATAGAATTGAAATACCGTGATGGCAGAGCCCGGAGCCTGAAGGGAAATCCATTTCCCGTAATAAAAAACCTACTTAAGAAGTACGAGATTACCGGGGGACCGGGACAGGTCCCGTTCACCTGCGGGGCCGTCGGATATTTCGCCTACGACATGAAGGACTTCATCGAAGACCTGCCGGATAATTCTAAAGATGACCTCAATACCTGGGATTGTGTGCTGGGATTTTACGATTCGGCGATAATTTATGATAATCTCAAGCGGCGCTATTATATCTCGAGTATTAATTTGAAAGATAAATGCGTGCGTCATTCCGAGGTGAACCTGAAGGCGTTTCTCGAGACGCGTTATCCCGAAGAGAAACTTGCCTGTCTACCGTCGAAACTCTTGCAGGTGGGCAGGAGGGGGATAAAGAACACAGATTCTTCAGCCCTTCCAGGGCTTCAGAATGACGGGCCTAATATTTTGCGTCAGTCTTCAGGATGCTTAAAATCAAACTTTTCAAAACGCTCTTATGCTTCGGTAGTTAAAAAGGCGAAGGAATATATTAAAAGCGGCGATATATACCAGGTCAACATTTCACAGAGATTCCAGACGAAATTTTGCGCCGATCCATTCGATCTGTATCTCAGGCTGAGGAGCTGCAGCCCTGCGCCATTTGCCTCGTATCTGAATTTTGGCGATACGGCGATACTTAGCTCGTCGCCCGAAAGATTTTTACTGAAGAGGGGAGATCGTATCGAGACGCGTCCTGTGAAGGGAACCAGGCCCAGAGGGAAGGACTCGGCGCATGATAGAGCGCTTAAGCTCGAGCTCGAAAAGAGCGATAAGGACATGGCCGAACACATAATGATAGTGGATCTGGAACGTAATGACCTGGGAAGGATATGCGAATATGGTTCCATATATCCTACAGAGTCCGTTATCACAGAAAAATACTCTAATGTTTTCCATCTCGTATCTACAGTAGCCGGCAGACTTAGAAAAATGGTCGATCCGATAGATTGCCTGCTTGCGACATTTCCGGGCGGGTCAATAACGGGGGCTCCTAAGATACGCTCTATGGAGATAATAGATGAGCTCGAGAAGATGAAGAGGTCTGTTTATACGGGCGCGATCGGATATATAGGCTTCGATGGAAATATGGATACATCGATAGCTATCAGGACATTTATTATTAAGAATAAAGTGGCGTATTTTCAGGTGGGGGGCGGTATAGTGGCCGATTCGGATCCTGAGAAAGAATATGAGGAGACTCTGCATAAGGCGGCCGGGCTAATGCAAGCGCTCAATATCAGCGTATAGATGGAAAATAGGGGCTGTCCCATTTTTCACGGGGGAGATAAATGAAAAAAGTCTGGATTAATGGCAAGCTGGTAGATATAAACCGGGCAACTGTTTCTGTATTTGACAGAGGATTCATGTATGGTGACGGTCTCTTTGAGACCATGCGCTGTTATAACGGCACCGTATTTAAGATCGACGACCACTTACGCCGTCTGGAGCATTCTGCGAAGACGATCGCAATCAAGATGCCATATTCGCTCAAATATTTAAAGAAGGAGATATATAAGCTCATAGCCGTCAATGCGCTTAAGGACGCCTATATTCGGCTTACTATAACAAGGGGGGAGGGCAGATTTGGAATTGAGCATAAGGACGTGCTGAAACCCAACATGGTTATAATAGCGAAAAAATTCGAAGGCTATCCCCGGTGGATGGCCGATAAGGGTATTAGCTGCCATACCGTAAAAATTAGGCAGAACGATCTTTCACCACTTTCGGGCGCAAAGAGCCTGAATTTTTTAAACTACATCATGGCACGATTTGAAGCTAAAGACTCCGGCGCCGATGAGGCTATAATACTCAATACAAAAGGGTATGTTGCGGAATCGCCTACAAGCAATATATTCATAGTCATAGGAAAATCTTTAATAACGCCATCAATAGTATCCGGCGCGCTTCCCGGAATCACGCGCGCAATTATTATAAAGAATGGAAGGAAACTGGGTTTTAAGGTGGCAGAGAAGCGCCTAACGTATAAAGAGCTTATTAAAGCAGACGAAATATTTCTTACCAATACGCTTGCCGAGGTCTTGCCGGTTACCAGGGTCGATAGAAAGAAGATCGGCGCGGGGTCACCGGGCGTAATCAGCAAACTTCTCAAATCGTCCTATCGGGAAGCGATTTGATCTCCATTGTAAACCAATAATATTTTACAGGTTGACGCCATCACAGTCATACGGTATATTATGTAAAATCATAAATTACCGGAGGAGATGATGGATAGACTCAGCGCTAAAGCGTTATTGGAATTACCGCTAACAGAGCTTATTTCTAAAGCCGATCGCGTAAGAAGAGAATCGATGGGCGATACGTTCGATCTGTGTAACATAATGAATGCGAAATCCGGCCTATGCCGAGAAGATTGCAAGTTCTGCGCTCAAGCTTCATGCCACGATACAGGGGTGTCCATATATCCGCTTAAGAGTAAACGCGAGATGGTTGATGCAGCCAGGAGCGCTAAGGCAATGGGTGCGTGCAAATTCGGGATCGTGACGAGCGGCAACGCCCTTACCAGAGAAGACCTTAGGACGATAGCGGAAGCCGTACAGAAGATTAAAGATGATATTGGCATCTACGTGTGTGCTTCTTTAGGAGAGCTCGATGAGCAGGACCTCACATTATTAAAGCGCTCCGGGTTATCCAGATATCATCATAATATCGAGACCTCCACAAATCATTTTAAGAAGATAGTCACGACACATTCTTTCCGGGACAGGGTAAATACGATAAAAGCTGCAAAGAACGCAGGGCTCCAGGTCTGTAGCGGAGGAATAATAGGTATAGGAGAGACGTGGGACGACAGGATCGACATGGCCCTAACCCTGAAAGAGTTGGATGTGGACTCTGTGCCTATTAATGTGCTCGTACCTGTAAAAGGTACGGCTCTTCAGGGTATGAAGGCGATCTCTTCATCAGATGTCATAAGAACGATAGCATTATTCAGGATAATTATGAAGGATAAGGTGGTGAAGGTCGCCGCCGGCAGAGAAACAATATTGAAGGATTTCCAGGCCATGGCCTTTATGGCGGGCGCCAATGGCATGCTCATCGGCGGATACCTGACCACAGCGGGCAGACCCCCGGAGGATGACCGGATCTTTGTCGAGGAGATAAAAAGAGCGTGGATGAAATAAGAGCCTTTCTGGATAAGAGATCCGCGGAAGGACTTCTCAGGGGCCTTAGGCCCATAACTTCCAGGGGAAACGGCAAGATTACCATGGGCGGCAGTGAGTATATAGATTTTTCATCGAACGACTATCTCGGACTCTCCGGACATCCCAAATTAATAAATGCCGCTAAGGCTGCAATAGATGAGTTCGGCATAGGCTCCTCGGCATCCCGCCTTTTAAGCGGCAGCTTTGATATTCACCACCGCCTCGAAGAAGAGGTGGCCCGATTTAAGAATAAGGAGGCGGCGCTCGTATTCAATTCCGGATATCAGGCAAATATAGGGATACTGAGCGCTCTATACGGTGAAGGTGATGCGATATTCTCCGACAAGCTCAATCATGCAAGCATAATAGACGGTATGTTTCTAAGCGCCGCTAAAGTATTTCGATTTCTTCATAATGACCCCGACAGTCTCGAGACGCTTCTTAAGCGCCATCGAAATAGATTTAAGAGAGCGCTTATAATAACAGAGACAATATTCAGTATGGACGGGGACAGGGCGCCCATAGAGAGGCTTGTCGAGTTAAAAGAGAAATATGATTGCCGGATAATGGTGGACGAGGCGCATGCCACGGGAATATTTGGGATTAATGGGGCCGGTGTCGTAGAGGAGGAAGGGTTGTCCGACAGAGTGGATCTGATAATGGGAACTTTCAGTAAAGCCCTCGGTAGTTTTGGCGCGTATTTAGCCTCATCTAAAGATGTGATCGACTACCTGATTAATACGTGCAGAAGCTTCATATATTCGACGAGCTTGCCGCCGGCGGTAATCGCGGGAAATTTAGCGAGCCTGGAGGTCGTTAAGGAGGAGCCGCATAGAAGGAGATCGCTGATTAGTAAGGCCAAATTTTTCCGCGATAGATTAGTAGCGATGGGTTTTGAGGTTAGGGGATCGTCTCAGATAGTGCCTGTTATAGCAGGAGAGAATGATAGGGCTATGAGATTTGCAAAAGCCGTTCAGGAGAAAGGCTATTGGGTATTGCCGATACGGCCGCCTACGGTTCCGCAGAAAGAGGCGCGCCTTAGATTCTCAATAACTTCTTATCATACCGAAGAGATCCTCTGTGCACTGCTGAAAGATATTGCCCATGTCAAAATTTAGGTTTGTGGACAGAGGTTTTCGAAAGACAATGCTTTTGGTGTCCGGATGGGCTTGTGATTACAGAATATTCGATAGGCTAAACATAGGATACAACTATCTCCTTCCTGTCGATTTTTCTTCTTTCAAACTGGCGGATGATCTTCCCGATGTTTTAAATGATAATGGCCTGAAGAAGGTATCGGCGCTTGGCTGGTCTATGGGCGCCTTCATAATCTGGGAGTTTCTATCAAAACATCGGGGTCTGATAGATGATGGATTTCTCGTCAGCGCAAGACGGAGTTACTCAAAAACAAATAACGATAATATAAAATTGCTTCTGGAGAAGAATAGACGCGGGTTTCTCCGTAAATTTTATGGTAACTGTTTTTCCGAGGAAGATAAGGAATCTTTCAGCCTTTTTAAAGAGGATCTTATGAAGATTTACCTTGAGTGCATGGATTTGGAGCGGCTTATCGAGGGGTTGGATTATCTATCGGAACACAGTATAGAGCCACGGCCATTGAATGGCTTAAAGGTTAAGTTTATCCACGGTGCGAAAGATTTAATCGCGCCGATTGGGGAAGTCAAAGAGCTGGTGAGTCAAATCCCGGAGGCCGAACTTATTACGATCGATGACGCCGGCCACATGCCGTTCCTTTCGCCCGCCTTTAAAGAGGTGCTCGTATGACATTATCTGTGATCACGAGGAACTTTTCGAGGCATTCACACCTATATGATAAATATGCGCATGTTCAATCCTTGGCGGCAAGGGAGCTTATAGATAAGCTGGGCGGGAAAGAATATAGCCAAATTCTGGATATCGGCTGCGGCACCGGCAATTACACTCTCCTTCTTCGCAAAAAGTATAAGGGCGCTAACATAACAGCGCTCGATATATCACATGACATGGTGGATGCCGCCCGGAGTAAATGCGGAAATAACGGGATCGAATTTATCGTGGCCGACGCGGAAAAAATAAGCTTCTCGGACGGGTTCGATCTCATTACATCCAACGCGACATTTCAATGGCTGAGTGACCTGGAGGCATCCGTCCGGAAATATAGGCAGGCCCTGACATCGGGTGGCAGTATGGTATTTTCCGTCTTCGGACCTTTAACGTTTTGTGAGCTTGGTCAGTCACTGAAAGAAGTGCTTGGCGGCAGCGCATCTATAAGTGCAGAGAACTTTTTGGGCGAAGAAAATTTATCGAAGATCATGAAGAGTTGTTTTCGGGAATTTTTTACCGAAGAGAGATTCATTACCGAAGAGTATGGCTCGCTGAAACAGCTTCTGGATAATATAAAGTATACCGGCACAAGGGGAGAAGGAGTGGAAAATTTGGCAGCGGGTAAGCGCGGCCTATTCGGTAAGATAGAAGAGGCCTATTTAACAAAATATGACAGCATCAGGGCAACCTACCAGATATTCTACTGCGGAGCCCGAGGGTGAAAGCTGTATTTGTAGCGGGCACAGGTACAGGCGTAGGTAAGACGGTGATAACCGGACTTTTGGGGCGGTATCTGCTTGAGAAAGGCTATCGGGTCGTGACTCAGAAGTGGATACAGACCGGCTCCGTGGAAATGAAAAACGATATCGATACCCATCTTAATTTTATGGGAAGAGATAGGGCCGATTACTCTAAATATTTGCCATTGATGATGCCATATGAATTTAAGCATGCTTCATCTCCACACTTGGCTGCGCGGCTCGAGAAAAGACGTATAAGCGAAGCGAAGATAAAGAAATCTTTGACCACACTGTCGAAAGACTTCGACTTCATAATTATCGAAGGAAGTGGAGGGCTATTGGTTCCTATTGGAGGCGGAAAGCTCATCATAGACGTGGTGAGACGAATGCGCCTGCCCGTACTGCTCGTAGCCGGCAATAGGCTGGGGGCAATTAACAGCACGTTATTAAGTATAGAAGCCCTTAAGGCGCGAGGCATGAAAATAGCCGGCGTTATCTTTAATAATAATTGCAGTGAGCAGGACGAAATGATTCTTAAAGACAACCCAAGGATAGTTGGGAGCATAGCTGGTATGGCTATGCTGGGGACTATTTCGTCGTCGCGAAATAAGGAAATTTTGTATCAACAATTTCGCTCGATAGGCAGAAATGTAGAGAAGGCGACCGAAGACAGGACCCATTAATTTGTAAGGGCTAATATAAAGTAACAGTTCAGCTCTATAACAGACTCGTCGTTGCGAGAAGCTATTGTTTTAACGTCGGGCGACGAAGCAATCTTGCTTTTGGAGTGTGAAGCCTCCAGGCAAGGGGATTGCTTCGCCCGCCACTAAAACTCCGGCGCGCCTCGCAATGACAAGCCTCGTCGAAACCCTTATAGCACTGGGTTGTTACTATATAAAAGGCTTGGGAAGAAAAGATGACCGACTGGATAAGAAGAGACCTTAAGAATATCTGGCATCCTTACACCCAGATGAAGGATTGTCGGAAGATGCCTCCCATCTTAATCGAGAAGGCGAAAGGCATTAAGCTTTACGATGATAAGGGAAATTTCTACTATGATACTATCTCCAGCTGGTGGTGCAATGTCCACGGCCACAATCATCCACGGATAAAGAATGCCATAAAGGGACAGCTCGATAAATTAGAGCATGTCCTATTTGCCGGTTTTACTCATGAAAAAGCGATACTTCTGGCGGAACGCCTGGTAAAAATTTCGCCGCGTGGATTAAAGAAGGTCTTCTTCTCAGATAACGGCTCAACGGCGGTAGAGACTGCGCTAAAATTATCGTTCCAATATTGGAATAATATCGGCAAGAAACACAAAAAGAGATTTGTATCGCTGGACCGTGGTTATCACGGAGATACTATAGGCGCAATGTCGGTGAGCGGCGTGGGTATGTTCAATAGCATATTCGACAGCCTGCTATTCAAATCATTCAAAGCCCCCGCGCCATATTGTTACCGCTGTCCGATGGGCAAGAGTAAAGATCTATGCGCCTTTGAATGCGTAAAAGCGCTCGAAGTTATATTGAAGAAAAATTCATCGCAAATCTCGGCTATTATAGCAGAGCCTTTAGTTATGGCCGCCGGAGGGATGATAATTTATCCCAAGGAGTACCTGTCCAAAATCGCTATGCTTGCAAAAAAATATAACGTCCACCTTATAATCGATGAGGTCGCTACGGGCTTTGGCAGGACGGGGAAGATGTTCGCATGTGATCATGTAAATATCGCCCCTGACTTTATGTGTCTTTCTAAAGGGATAACTTCAGGCTATCTGCCGCTCGGAGTGACATTAACTACCGATAAAATATATGACGCGTTCTACGCTGACTACGATAAGGCCAGGACCTTCTATCATGGACATACATTCACAGCTAATCCCATTTCGTGCGCTGCCGCGCTGGCAAGCCTTGAGGTATTTCGGGAAGAGGATACGCTCGGCCATGTGAAGGGCCTTATACCAATGCTTTGCACTTATCTGGAGGGCATTCGACAGTTGCCGATAGTAGGCGATGTGCGCCACATAGGCATGATATGCGCTATAGAGCTCGTAAAGAATAAGAAGACTAAGGAGAGATTTGATCCTAAACTCAGACTTGGCCTGGAGATATATAAGGCGGGCTTGAAAAAGTCAATAATATTGCGGCCGCTCGGTGACATCATATACCTATTTCCACCGCTCTCAATTAAAAAGCGCGAGCTGGAATATGTATTGGATGCGACGCGCGAAGTGATCGGGAAGATTACGATTTAGTAAGCGATTTTGTACCGGGTACAATTTACTGCGAGTGGATTAAATTGTCTGCTCTGGAAAATGCACCTGGTGCAAGGCTATGATTTAAGTAATGGCAGAATTGCCTGGGCGGCGCGCATGCTGGCTCCGCCGGGGCCCAGAGATGGGAGTATGCCGGCGAGCTCTTTGCGTGTGTGGGCGAGCTTTGAGGGATCTGATAGCGCTTCGATGATCTTATCGGATATGTTCTTCGCCGTCATCTCGTACTGCAATAATTCCGGAGCCACCTCTTTTCCGGCCACCACATTTACCAGTCCTAAAAAATGTATATCCTTAACCATATGGTAGATTACACTGGTCAGAAACGCCGTCTTATATACTACTATGAGAGGCGTTCCGAGCATTCCGGTCTCGAGAGTGGCCGTCCCTGAGGCGACTACAGCGAAATCCGAGGCGGCTACTATGTTATGGGTATCTCCCTCAATAAGTTTGTAATCGAAAGAAGCGCCTTTAAGCCCCGCATCGTACATCGATATCGGGCGATCAGGACGCTTCGATATAATAAATTGTACGCCCCCGATCTTCTCGCTTACGATAGCGGACGCCTTAGCTATTTCCGGCAGAAGAGTGATTATCTCAGATTCCCTCGACCCGGGCAATATGGCAATCGTCTTCTTATCCTTTGAAAGTGAATATTTTTTAAATGTCTCTTCTTTAGACGAGGTGACCTTTACCACGTCCACGAGAGGATGCCCCACGAATTCAGCGTCTATCCCGAAGGCCTTATAAAATTCTTTCTCGAACCTAAAGAAGACCACCATCTTCTTTACGCACTTCTTAATTATCTTGACCCTATCCCGGCCCCAAGCCCAGACCTGTGGGCTTATATAGTAGATTACCGGGATACCCTTCCCGGATAGGCTTTGCGCCATTCTTAGATTAAATCCGGGGTAGTCGACGAGAATCGCCATATCCGGCCGCTCCCGGCCTATTCGCGAGATTATGGCATCGCGAGCATCCTTTACGACAAAAATATTTTTTAGGACCTCAACCAGGCCTATAAGCGCGAGTTTCGTTATGTCGAATATGATCTCTACGCCTGCGGCCTTCGAAAGCTCTCCTCCGACTCCGTAAAATTGCAGTGTGGGATCGAGAGACTTAAGGTTGCGCACAAGATTGGAGGCGTGGAGGTCTCCGGAGGGTTCGCCTGAGATTATGAGTATTTTTTTCGACATAAAAGTTTTATTTGCTCATGAATTAATTTTGCGCTACTGGTGTTTAGCAGGGGAGATCTTTTTTATTATCTCGAGAGCGACAGCAAGGGCTCGTCTACCTTCAATGCCGGAAACTATCGGGCGCTTTCCGGTCTGGACCCGGTCTATGAAGGATTTAAGCTCCTTCTTAAGAGGATTCTTCTTACGGACCGGTATCTTATTCTGAATAATCTTATCACCCGTCTTTTCGAAGAGCATTGCGCTCTGCGTGACGTAGTCAAGCGAGAGGTAGGACTCTTCCTGAAATATACGCATCTTTCTGACGACATCTTTTGTGACCCGGCTTGCGGTGATGTCGGCTATGGTTCCATCCTTAAATGTAAGGCGGACGTTCGCCACATCTTCGTAATTAGATATTGTGGAAAGCCCAACGGCTTCGATATTGACTACGTCTTGCTGTATAAGGCCCAGCACAATATCGATATCGTGGATCATAAGATCTAAGACTACGCCCACATCCTGGACCCTGGAGTGAAAAGGGCCGAGCCTCTGGCACTCGATGAATTTAGGCCGATTAATATAGGGTTCGAGCGCAAGCACCGCTGAGTTGAAACGTTCGATATGTCCGACCTGCAGGATCAGTTTATTTTTTTCCGCTATCTCTATAAGTTCATCGGCCTCTGTAAGCGTCTTAGTTATAGGCTTTTCTATTAAAACGTGTATACCGTGCCGGAGAAAGTCCTTTGCGACATTGTAGTGCAGGCTTGTAGGTACGACTATGCTGGCGGCATCGATCTTATCGAATAATTCTTCATAATCCGAGTAGCTGGCGACCTTAAAGCGCTTTCCGATCTCCAGGGAGCGTTCAAGGTTGCAGTCACAGACGCCCACCAACTTTACATTATTTAACCTGGAGTACATTTTAGTATGTATGGAGCCCAGATGCCCGACCCCAACGACACCGACACGTATCTTTTCCATTATAGCACGCCTTTCAGGTCTAACTTCAGTAGCGAAGAAGACCATAGAACGGGATTATAGCATGCGTATTAACATGTATCAAGCGATTTCCCTCGACAATAAGCCCTCGACGTGATAACATACACCAAAAATGAGCCATAAAATCGGAAATTATCGAAGGTTAATAAAATTTGTGCTCCCGCACATATGGGTGCTAGTATCGGCAGGGGTCTGCATGGTGGCTACGTCCGCATTAAGCGGCGTATCTATAGGTATGATAATTCCGCTCGTGGACAACGTCATATCGGGTAAAAAGATAACCATCCCGGGGAGCATTCCTGTGCCCGGGTTTTTACAGTTTATTATAGATAAAGCCAACTCTATGTCGCCTGCACAATTGCTAAGCAGTATGACAGTAGTAGTAGTTATTCTGTGGCTCCTTAAGAGTTTCTTCGACTTCTGTCAATCGTATCTAATGAACGATGTCTCCCAGCGGGTAATAAGGGACGTTAAGAACATAATATATAAAAAGATGCTGACGCTCTCGATGGATTTTTATTCCAAAAACGCCACGGGTAAGCTGATGTCGCGTATAACCAATGACTCGGCTGTCATCCGGGACTCGATTTCTACGGGACTAACGGATCTATTTTATCAGCCCATTCAGCTTATCATCTACACGGTCATGCTCCTGGTCATAAAATTCTATTTTGCGATCCCATGGTCGCTGATAGGCATAAGTTTATTGCTATTTCTCCTTGTAATCTACCCCGTCGTGAAGATCGGAAAGCGCTTAAAATCCATCTCCAGGCAGTCCCAGGAGAGGATAGCCGATATCACCACCACTCTGCATGAAACTATTTCAGGCGTCAGGGTGGTTAAGGCCTTCTCGATGGAGGATTATGAGGCGAAGAAGTTCGAGAATCAAAACCAGAACTTCTATAAGCTTGCCATGAAGTCCGTTAAGAGGATGACAGTCGTCAGTCCTATAACCGAGTTTGCGGGAATATTTTGTATAGCTGTAATAATGTGGCTGGCGGGTAATAAGATAGTCTCCGGCGCGCTCTCTGCCGGCGCTTTTGTGACATTTCTGGCGGCGATGCTTTCCTTGATGAGGCCTATAAAGCGCCTTACGAACGTTTACAGTATAAATCAGCAGGCGATGGCGGCCGCGGACAGGATATTTGAGGTTTTGGATACGAAACCCTCAGTCTCCGACAAGCCCGGCGCCGTAGAACTGCCAAAGATTAGTAAAGGCGTAGAATTTAAGGACGTATACTTCAAATACGAAGATAAGAATGTTCTGAAAGGCGTAAGCTTTGATGTTCCGGTAGGAAGCGTCGCGGCCTTTGTGGGCCCAAGCGGTGTCGGCAAGACGACGATATTAAATTTATTACCCCGTTTTTATGATGTTACAGGCGGGTCTATATTGATAGACGGCACAGATGTGCGTGATTGCAAAATAAAATCGCTCATGCAGCAGATAGGCATTGTGACGCAGGAGACAATATTATTTAATGATACCGTTTCTGCCAATATATCTTATGGATCAGGCAGTATTAATATGGAAGACGTTATCAAGGCCGCTAAGATAGCCAACGCCCACAATTTTATTATGAAAATGCCACAGGGATACGACACGATAGTAGGTGAAAGGGGATTCAGGCTATCAGGCGGTGAAAAGCAGAGGCTGGCTATAGCCAGGGCCGTATTCAAAGACCCTCCTATATTGATACTGGACGAAGCGACTTCACAGCTGGATACCGAATCTGAGATGCTGGTTCAGGAGGCTATTGACAGGATGATGGCAGGGAGAACGGTATTTGTTGTGGCGCATAGGCTTAGCACTATAAAGCACGCAACGGTTATATATGTTATGGACGGGGGCCGGATCGTCGAAAAGGGCTCTCATGACGTATTGATCGAAAAAAGCGGCTTATATAAGAGGCTTTACGAGATGCAGTTTAAGGATAACTTAATTTAAATAAATTCTTGAAAAATAGAGGATGAACCTCTATAATACTCTAACCTTAAAGTTAGGGTAATTACTGTAAAAATAGAAAAGGGAGGGTTAACAAAGACTTATATGGTTGAATCTACATTGATGAAGAACTTATTAGAAGCAGGCGTGCATTTCGGACATGAAACTAAGAGATGGAATCCGAAGATGAAGAAGTATATCTTCGGCTCCAAAAACGGTATCTACATAATAGACCTCGAAAAGACGCAGGCCTCGATATTGAAGGCTTGTGAATTTTTGAAGGGCGTTGCCGCAAACGGCGGCTATATACTATTTGTTGGCACCAAGAAGCAAGCCCAGGACATTATAAAGGAAGAGGCTTCCAGGTGCGGCATGTTCTATGTGCATAATAGATGGCTTGGCGGCATGCTGACAAACTTCCAGACGATAAAGAAGAGCATAAAGAGGCTCGTCGATATCGAGAGGATGAAAGAGGACGGCACGATGGCCAAGCTTTCAAAGAAAGAGGTATCGGCGCTTAATAAAGAACTGGTGAAGCTCAATAAGAACCTCGCAGGCATCAGAAATATGGATAAACTACCTAAGGCGATCTTTTTAGTAGATGCCAAGAAGGAAGATATAGCGGTAAAAGAAGCAGTCACATTAAAGATTCCCATAGTCGCGCTCGTAGATACTAATTCAGATCCGGATAAGATCGCGCATGTGGTCCCGGGGAATGATGATGCCATCCGATCGATTAAATTAGTTACCGGTATCATGGCTGACGCCGTGCTTGCCGGTAAAGAGGCGTTTAAGGCGGGTGTCAGGAAAGCTGTTGAGGATGCCGAAGCGGCGGCTGAGGAAGAGAACGACACGGAAGCGATTAAGGTCGTCGATGAGAAGGTTGAAGAGATAGTGGAAGGGGATATAAAGCTTAAAGAGGACGAGGAGCTTCCAAAGAACATCCCTATAAAGAAGAAGAAAAAAGTAAAATAAGAAGAATTTTCCAAAATATAAATTTCAGGAAGAGAGAATATATATGACAGATGCTATTAAGAAGCTAAGGGAAAAGACGAACGCCGGTATCGTGGCATGCCAGAAGGCCCTTAATGAGGTCGGCGGCGATGTAGATAAGGCGGTTGAGGTATTAAGAAAACAGGGGGTGGCGCTTGCCTCTAAGAAGGTGGGAAGATCCGCTAAAGAGGGCAAGATCGAGAGCTACATACATATGGGCGGCAAGATCGGCGTATTGGTCGAGGTCAACTGCGAGTCCGATTTTGTGGCGAGGAACGACGACTTCAAGCAGTTCGTGAAAGACCTTGCAATGCAGGTAGCCGCATTCAACCCTATATATGTTAAGAAGGAAGATGTGCCGGAGAGTGCGGTAAAGAAAGAGACCGAGATCATTAAAGCTCAGCTTCAGGGAAAACCGGCCGGGGCCTTAGAGAAGATAATAGAGGGAAAGCTTGCCAAGTTTTTCGAGGATGCGTGCCTTTTGGAACAGCCCTTTATTAAAGACTCCGGAGTTAAGGTCAAAGACATGCTTACGGGTATGATCGCCAAGATAGGCGAAAATATAATAGTGCGCCGTTTTGTCAGGTACCAGGTCGGAGAAGAGCTTAGTTCATAATTAATAATTGGTGGTTGATAGTTTGCAGGATGCTATACGCCTGTCGATAAACCGCAGTTACGTTTAAACAAAGCATAAGATGAAAAAACCCATATTTAAAAGAGTCGTTATAAAACTTAGCGGTGAGGCTTTGCAGGGCCGTATGGGATATGGCGTTGATTTCGATGTGGCCAATGCCATAGCTAAGCAGATAAAGGAAGTTCGCGCGCTGGGTGTGGATGTAGCGATAGTTATAGGCGGCGGTAATATATTCCGGGGCGCGGTAGTTTCTACTAAAGGGGTCGACAGGGTCAGCGCCGACTACATGGGTATGCTCGCCACCGTTATTAATGGGCTTGCCCTTCAGGATGCGCTCGAGAAGAACGGTGTATTCACCCGCGTTCAGACTGCGATACAGATGCAGCAGATGGCAGAACCATTTATAAGGCGTCGCGCCATAAGGCATATGGAGAAGGGGCGTGTTGTAATATTTGTAGGCGGCACAGGCAACCCTTACTTCACCACAGACACTACGGCCGCGCTTCGCGCGATTGAAATAGGCGCTGAAGTCATATTAAAAGCTACTAAGGTTGACGGCGTATACTCGTCCGATCCGGCTAAGAATAAACGCGCCAGGAAGTATGATAGCCTGCGTTATATAGACGTACTTAAGAAGGGGCTTAAGGTCATGGATGCTACGGCTATAAGCCTTTGCATGGATAATAAGCTTCCGATAATCGTGTTGAACATGTTCAAAGAGGGAAATATTAAGAGAGTTATTCTGGGCGAGAAGATAGGCACTATAGTAAAAGGATGAGGTGAGACTATGACAGTAAAAGAAGTGATGCATGACACAGAGTCGAAGATGAAGAAGACCGTTGAGGCCACTCAGAGAGATTTCTCCACGGTAAGGACCGGCAGGGCGTCAGCTGCGCTGGTCGACAACGTGAAAGTGGATTGCTATGGCACGATCATGCCCCTGAAACAGCTCGCCGCTATCACAACTCCCGATGCGCGCACTGTAATGATCCAGCCATGGGATAAAAATGCGCTCGCAGATATAGAGAAGTCCATCATGAAGTCGGATCTCGGGATACCGCCTGCTAATGACGGAAAGGTTATAAGGCTTACGGTGCCACCATTAACGCAGGAGAGGCGCTCCGAGCTTGATAAAGTGTTGAAGAAGATAGCCGAAGGCGGCCATATTTCCATAAGGACGAGCAGGCATACAGCTATAGAAGCAACGAAGAAGCTGAAGAAGGATAAGACTATCACGGAGGACGAGGAATTTAAGGCCACCGAAGATATCCAGAAACTTACCGATAAATTTATTAAAGAGATCGATACCGTACTGGCATCAAAAGAGAAAGATATTCAGGGATAGTAATAAACGCACGATGCTTGGTAGGGCTTGCCCCTATGAAGCGCCGTGCGGTCTGTTCATAGATTGCGAAATAGGGCCGCTAGCTCATCAGGTAGAGCACCACACTTTTAATGTGGTTGTGGCAGGTTCGAGTCCTGCGCGGCTCACCACTTTTTTTACCAAGAATCAGATAGGTAGATAAGATCAAATGTAGGGCACCTTTAAAGGTGCCCTACGTCGTTTTGTGATTCCTCGACGAGGAATTCGACAGCTTTCTGCTACTTTAGCATGTTTGATCCGCTGCGCGTAATGCCCTTAATTACGCGCCAGTGAGCCCCTAATGGCCGATTTTCAAGCCAAAATGCCTATCAACCTATCAAATCGCGGATGTTTTTAGTATAGGGGCGTTTTGTGCAGTGTTTTTTATTGACAAAGATCGCCATTGTGCTACAATTCTTAAAAACATAGCACTATAATATATGGCAAACTTATTCAGATTTGGAGTCTCGCTCGAAAAGAAATTATTAGATGAGTTTGATGTTCTTATTAAGAAAAAGAACTACTCTAATAGGTCTGAGGCCTTCCGTGACCTTATACGCCAGGAATTGGTGAAAGAAGAATGGCAGGGTAAAGGGGAAGTAGTCGGAGCAATTACTCTCGTATACGATCATCGCAAGAGAGAGTTAATTAACACGCTCACCAATATTCAGCATGACTTTCAAGGCACAATTATTTCCTCGCAGCATATACATCAGGATCATGACAATTGTCTGGAAATAATAATAGCGAGAGGCGCCGTAAAGGATGTTGTCAATCTTGCTGATACTCTAAAGTCTGTAAAAGGCGTTAAGCATGGGGCTATGAATATGTCAAGCACAGGCAAAGGCATTAAATAACAGTATTATTTTTTTGCTCAATAGTAGCACGATTATAAAATAGATAGCACGAAAGGAGACTGAAGTGATACGGCATGTTTTGAAAGTAACGGTATTATTAATGACAGGCGTTGCTTGCCTTTATAATAATGGTTGGGCAGCCGAAGAAGAATGGAACCCTCCATCTGTCGGGCCTGTTACTGCTTGGACAGCACCTCTTTGCGGGAAAGTCAAAGTTGTAATCCAGCCATTCTTCTTCTATAACGCCACACGAGGATCATTTAACCGGGATGGTCATTATGAGTCATTGCCCAATGGTGATTGGAAAAATCAGTTTCAGGAGCAGTTATTTGTTCAATATGGATTAACTGATAGATTTGAGATCGATGCTCAAACGGTTTACCAGCAAAATGTGGTTAAGCAAGACGGCAAAAGAGCGGCTTCTACCGGATTCGGCGATAGTTATCTTTTCTTGCGCGGCTGTGCCATAGAAGAGAAAAATTGGTGGCCTCACGTAACAGCGTTATTTCAATTAAAGATGCCTACGGGTAAGTATCAAAAAGCCGACCCGGACAAACTAGGAACAGATTTAATGGGAGCGACCACAGGAGGTGGCTCCTGGGATCCGGGATTTGGAATAAACCTCACAAAGTGTTGGCGATCATGACAACGGTACCAAAAGTAATCACAGTGGTTCCCTCGTAAGCGTATCATGGCGCATGGGCATCTAAAATCCTGACGATAGTTTCCCCTTGTAATATAATCTTAAGAATAGAAGATACCCGGTTAT
>CAIMPC010000062.1 GCA_903843285.1 Candidatus Omnitrophota bacterium | reverse complement strand
GGCAGGCCAGAGTAGCCGGTAAGGATGGTAGCTATGCAGGTGTCAGCGTAACCCAGGACAGTGAGCATATAGATGCCGAGGCCGCAGATAGGCAGATCAGCATCTGCCGTGAAAAAGCCACAGGCCTCGACCTATTTGATGACGTCAATAGAAAAACATTTATGACCAACCTGGGAGCTGCACTTGCTGGCACAGCAGATCTTGTTTTTTCGTTTTTTACGAAAGAAGGCGTATTTGATGGACGAGCATTCATGAGTAAGCGGTCCCTGGACAATAGCGCTTCTATATTGAGGATAACTCAGATGGATAGCCAAGGCAAAGTCATATCCAATTCGACTGAGGTAACTCAAAATAGTCAGACCAGGATCCACATTGAGTATGGGGCTGATGGCGCTATTATTGCCGATAAGTCAAATATCGATGGTGTAAAACTGTCAGATAATCCGGCTGTAGCAATAATTGGAGATAACAAATTTGAAGCATGCGGGTCCGATGTCCAGTTATTTGTGAAGCTTACAATATCAGGCGATCGAAGATCGATCCCATCAATAGTAAATGATCGAAATCTGAGTTTTGATGTTTCTCGTAGCGGCGGATCTCTGGAGTTCAAACTAACCGCCAATGGCCTTGAGACATTAAAGAATTTTGTAGCTGTGGTGATTGAAAATGAAAAAACCGGTACATATACGTTACGTGCCGGTGCATCGGTGAAGCTTACAGCCGAAGGGGGAATATTCATAGAAAGAGGATTGTTAAAATTATCTAGTGCGGCAACTTTAGATATTGTCGGTAACATGAAAGAGTCTATAGATAAAACTGGACAGGCGGGCGAGGCAAGAGATCCTCAATTTAAGAAGGTAATAGATATCGAGCAAATAGGAGGTATCCTTAGACTCTCAAATGGTGCCATAGAAATACGTAATGGCGAAGCAGTTACTACTTTAGGTCAAACGTTTATTGCCAAAGGCGCTATAAATGATGTGATGATAGGAAGCGCTAAGGCGAGATTTGAAGCCGGCGAATCAAAGACCTATACCGACATCAGAACAGTTGGACTTGAGAAGATTTTGACATTGAGCTCTGCATGGTATTCGTTATTTGGGCTTGGCAATGAAAAAGATGCCAAAGCAATGGCAACTATTAAAGATATCGTAAGCCATTTATCCCCTGAGCAACAGGAAAAGTTCAGAGAGATAGAAAATGATCCGAGGACACCGAGCCGTTTCTATAAGATAGGGCAGTTTTTAGATGAAATAGGTAAAGACAGTGGCGTAGGCGGACAGATCAAGGGGATGATGGTATCTCTGGGAGCAGTAGAGTCGCAGGTAGAAAAGCATTCTATAGAGTTTATAAAGTTTAAGAATGATGGCGCAGCCTTAAGGAGCTCGAGCGATCTTGCACATGATTATGAACAGAAGATGTTGGGTCAGATTCTCGGAGCTGATAAGGTAACGCCTGAAATGAGATTGGCAGATGGAATCAGCTCATTAAATCCGGAGCTTAAAGGATATGTTACAGGGTTCATGACTGCGATAAATGATGGGAATTTTGCCTTAGCTGATTTTAAGATGTACCAGGCCGGTGTTGTTCAGACAGCTATAGCTGTTAGCGGCCTGGCTAGTCAAGGCCTTATCACTACTGGCCAACTCGGAATAAGCGGAGAGATGCCTGATATCAAAACTCTGGCCTCCAATATGTTAGTCGATAAGGGTTTGCGTGAGAAAGCTGATAACGCAATTAAAGGAGTTGAGCGAAGCGAAGCCGGTATGGAGTTTAATTTCCGACAAGATTTTGGTAATAGAGTCATTAGTTTCTTGGTGGGTGGTCCGATAGACAGGGCTTCTACGAAACAAATCGTAGTCGGTGGTATTATTACTGCGGTTTCTGTGGTTGTGATCGCTGTTAAGACAATCCAGATTGTAGCTCGAGTCGGAGGTATAATTTGTTCAGCCTTTACCGTGGGCATCGTGAGAGGTGCGGGTGTCGCCGCAACTGCTGCCGCTGTAGGCACAACCACTATTGCGTCTGAAACTACAGCAACCGGATTTGCAGCCGCCGCTATTGCGACGTCTAATTTCTCTTTAGCTGTGGGAGCCGGGTCAATGGTATTTGATGCTGCTAAACAGGGATTAGCGATATATAATCATCAGCAGGAATCATTCTCATTCACCGAAATGTTTAGGGTGGGCTTCCAAGCCATAGGTATAGCCTTCCTGCTTGAACTGTCAGCATCTTACATATCTTCACTATTTTCAGTGGGAGCCGCCTCTACTGCCGCAGTGGTTACAGCTGAAGGCGCATCAGTCGCCGTACCTGTAGCTACTACGAGTGTGCGCGCTTTTATTGCTGCCGGACAGGCCGCTCTTTCTGGCCGGGCCATTACGATAGCGAAGGAAATGCTTGTTTCGGGAACGACATATGCAGTAAGTGATATTGCCATTACATACATAACTACAGGAAAGATGCTGTCTTCAGGAGATATATTAGCTTCATTTGCTAGGGGTGCGGCACTAGGTTTGGGAATAGGTATTGGTCTTAGATTCTTGGGGGGCATGTTAAATAAATCCACATATATAACGGAAACATTCCTGAAAGTAACGCCTTCTAAGGGGTTGTCGGAAGTATTGTCGCTACTAACTGGATTCCTGCAAAATAGTGTGTCGAAGATTATAGGTATTTCAAAAGCGACATCACAAATAATCAGCTTTAGTGCGGTTGCACAGTTCGCTATGGTGTCGCCGATCTTTACTGTATTGGATGTTGTGCTTGCGAGTGGATGGGAGAGCCTGACTACTGGAAGATGGACTTTATCATGGAAGGGCAAGAAGGAGGGCGATACTTTGCGTCAACTTGGTCAGATAGCCTTAGCCTCCCCGTTCGAATTTGCAAAGATGGCTATATGGCTAATACCGGCCCTCGGAGTTGGGCAGGTAAATACGAAGTTCTGGGGTAATATTTTTGGCGAGGGTAGCAAGGTTACCGCATTCCTGGAAGCTTTCTCCACAAAGCATTCACTGAGCAATTTAATAAAATCATCCCAGATATTTTCGGCTGCAAATAAAGAAGTCTTCCAGATTGTGGCTAAAAAAATAATAGCGGAAAATCTATCGCCTGCCATTACCGAGCAGTCTAAATCTGTCCTGGTTAGATTTTTCGCTGGATTGCCCGCGAGTGTTGACGGGGCAGCGTTCATTGCTACTTCTCTATTTGCTACAGAAAAAGCATCCTACGGGTTCTTTAAGCTCTGCGGTGCAAGCGATGAAAGCGCCCAGGCTTGGGCAAGTAATATTGCATTTGCGGCGCTATTCTTTGTGCCGACCCCCTATGGCCATGGCGTAGGATTAAGAAACACCCTTGACGTGGAAAAGCAGAACAGTATATTAAACACGCCTTCGGATGCCCAGACATCAGGCGGTATGCTATTCAGTTCTGGATATGACAACGTGCCGGTACAGTATAAGCGCTTCACTCAGAGCGAAGCCAGAGCTGAATTACTAAAAGAATGGGGGGTCTCAAGCAACATAGATGTAACCACGGCGAATGTTTCCAAGATCGGAGGCCGGGAAGCGCTAACAGCGGAAGGTACGCTGAATGATCCTCTGGGAGCATTTGTGAGGCTTAACGGAAACATTGTGCAACTAAATGCAAGTGAAGGAAGTGTGCGATTTAACTCTTTGGATATACGCCCCGATTCTCCGACAGGTGTCGAACTCCTAAGTGGCAAAGCTACTAACAGCGAACAATTGAAATTAGCATTGAAAGATGGTGCTTTTGCGACCTTTGATGCAGGAGAGGTCTCGCTTAGTATTGGTGGCGAGAACTTAATTGTTGATATGGGTCCAGGTAAGATAGCCGTTAGGGACGGAGAGAAGGCTGACATATTGTTTGATGGAGTGCACATAGCCAGAAATGTCGGGACCGCTGAGAAGCCTCCTGTGTGGCAGGCAGTGGGTCTGACTAGGGGCAGCACTCCTGGGCTTATCGAAGATGCCGCACCCGATCTCTTAAAGGGTATAGCTAGAAATATATTGACTGATAGCGGAAAAATCAAGATAGAGCTATTGCTGGATGACACGGCATTAAAGACAGCATTAGATGTGGCAGACAGAATTAAACTCGATAAAATGAGTGCTGCGGCGCAGGAGCTGACGAAGACAAAGGGGTTGTCACAGCATGTAGCCGAGCATTTTGCCAATGAAGCAATGAAGGACATCTATAAAGATAGATATAAGGGTAGCGAACTGGTCAAGAGAGAAGTAGCCAATTCCCTTAGTGTTGGCTTAAATGGAAGATATATAACCGGCGAAAGAGGTCTTGCCACTGATGCAGTCAATAGCATTGTTTCAAAAGCGCAGGGATTGGGTGTAAGCGTAGGATTGGATAAGAGAGCGATGTTAATGGATGTCGTGTCCAGACAGATGGCTTCAAAGATAAGCGCTGATCTGATAGGCGCCAAGGACGATACTAACAAAGTAGCCGCTATATTAGGTGTAAGCGATAGGACCGTGAGTCAATTATCCAAAGATGGGATAACGTTAGGTAAAAATATTTCTGATATAGTAAAAGCTTTGAGCGATATGAGGTCAACAGTTACCGGTAATAGTATAGAACTCAGAGCTGGACAGCTTGATACGGTTAAGCTCTTCCTTGACAGGGTTTATGATAACGGAGAAAACCCAGGAAAGGTATTTGGCGAAAATCCTACCGCTGCTGGAAAGACATTGAGCAATATTGTCATCGCGAAACTGATGCATTCGATGGGTGAGCGTGTCGACATATTCCTTCCAAACGATCTTTTAGTCGAACAGTTCTTTAAACAGATCGTGAACGATAGCTTTACAAATAAGGATGCTCTTGAGATGGGCTTAGATGGGAATAAAGGAGGTAGGGGATCCCTGACCGCTGAAGGCAGTAAGCCATCTATCGTGAATCTGGACCGTGTTTCTGAGCAGTACAATCGTGGTGAAATAAGTCCTGCGGAACTTGCAAAGGTTTTAAAAGAAACGCCAGTTCTGATATTCACCGATAAAGCATTATTCCTTAGGCAGCAGGCTTTAGTTAAAGGCGCAGAGGGGCGTGATGTTATAAACAAGGCTCTGACCGAACGTATGGAGAGCACGCATCTACTTATAGATGAGGCGCATCTCTATATGAAGAATGTTATGGATTTGATCATTTCTGGACAAGCTATGAAAGATGACGCGACAATGGCAGGATTTGAGAAGTCATTTAAGGATAATATAAATAAGCTAGTGGATATGAATCTGCTTACGAGGAGCGAGTCGGGCGTGTATGATCTTAATATAACCAAACTATCCGACCCTGCGATAACCGTACGTTGGGATGATCCTAACCAGACGCATGTCGGATTTACGGAGGCTGCAAAAGCTCAGCTAAGAGAGACAAATATAGACATAAGCATAGCCGAGTCCATTCTTTCTGGCATGAAAGCTCATCAGGCAGGTGGGGTTGAAGTGGATGTAGCTAAGGAGCTCGTGAAGCCAATTAGCGAAGCTACGGGAGCGACTGAGTATAGCCGTCAATTCCAGGATGTCTACTATATAATGGGTGCCGGGTTACGCGGTGGTATGGGGCTTGATAGCGTAAGTTTGCGTAATGCGGCAGCGCAATCTATCACAGCCTCAGCGCAGTCACTGTTTACCATATTGTGCGGATATTCGAAAGTTCTTGCGGTTAGCGGCACTCCTCCTGGAGAAGCGATACTGAATCTGTGGGGTTTCGGTTTGGAAAGGCTCGGCATTAGGGGCGGAGTTGAAATGAAGGTTGTTCTCAGTGGACTCGGTGAGGCTGAAATCCCGGCGATAGTGAAGCAGGCTGTCGATAAGATCAGGCAAAACCTGGATGATAACGGTGATCTCAGGGGAGATGTTAGAATTACTATAGCCCATGATATGGGCAGGGATGTCGCAGAAGCTTTGAATATCGCACTTATTGAGCAAAATATAAATATTAGAGTAGCTGAAGTTGGCCAAGGCGGCGTCGAATTCCTGGCTAAAGGCGGATTTAAAGGACAGATATCCATTACTAACAGGATATCGCTAGTTGGCGTAGATTGGAGTACGAACCTGGTCCTTATAACAGGTGGTAAATTAGGAGAGAGCCTTATACTTCAGGGTAAGGGGCGGCCGAGCAGAGGAGGCCAATATGGAGAATTTATAGTTGTTGCTGACCAAGGCTGGGTGCGCACTCAGGCAAAAGAGATAATCAGTCTTTTGAAAGGGAATTCATTAAAGCCAGAGAACGCGGTGAGCAGGTCGCTAAAGAGCTTGGGAGAAAACAAATTTACGGATGAGGAGCTCGACAAAGCTCAGCTTGAATTGGTGCAGAGGTATATGGATGCACGCGCCGAGGGGCAGGTGTATGTGCAGACAGCATCGCAGGCATTGCGCGACATGGTAATAAGTAGGATAGGAAAAGAGAGTAGTACGGAAACTCAGTTGAAGTTTATGGAGCATTATTTTGCGAAACAGAGAGAGGTGCGTAGCGAAAGTAGTTATCAGCAGATTAATGAAGGTGAACAGGGGTATAGTGGTGATGAACAGCTTAGAAATGGCTTGGATATTACGGTCGAGACGCTGAAGCGGTCTTTAGCGACTTTCGATGGAAAGATGTCCTGCAAGAATGCATTACTAAAAGATCTGTCAGTGTTAGAGTATAAAGACATTGCCGCAAGAAGGACATCCGGTGAGAATCTCACATCCTTAGACAAAGCTACTAATCTACAGCAGATAGTAGATATAGCCGCAAAATATTCTGACAATATCGTTCCGATAGCTGCAATGCATGGGAAGGATGCAGAGCATATTCAGAAAGTTACAAATGCGGAAGCAAGCATAAATGATATGGCTCAGGGAAGCGAGATCAGCAGGGACTCTGTAGATGGTGCTGTTCAGGCGTATGATAGGACGCTAAGCTCATCGGGTATTGTCCTTGCCTCCATTGGTTGGGCTAATAATGTGGTCGACATGTTGCAATCAAGTTTGCATGATTCACGGCTATCAGTCGATGATAAGAAGATAGTGAATATGCGTGTTAATGCGATAACGCTGATGGTGCGAGGCATGTCCAATAGTGGCAGTTTGCCATCTCTCACAGAATTGTACATGAAATATCAAGACAATCTCAGCATGGTCACCACTCTGCTCATGGCTATGAACCCGAGCGTGGATTTGGGAGCCGCAAATGCTATCGTCAATATGTATGCGAGCTTAGAAGATTTAACGAAACAAAATGAGTTTAATAGTGTTTCAATGCCATCAACCGAAGACGCTATCACTATGTTCACCAAGAATTCGCCTGCTCCGTTTGCTATGTATATAAGAAGCCATAAGGGAGATGCGACCTTCCCATCAGTGCTTGCTAGTATATTAACGCAGGTAGAAGCACTTAATAAGAAATTTGAATCCAGAGAGGCAAGGAGTAAGGCATTTGCCAATTCCCAGATCTTTGGAAGCATTCTATCTAAGCTTTATAACTTTGCGGCATTGAAGATATCTGAGGCAGTGTTGAATAGCGCCCAGAAGAGCTATGATAGCGGTATTGTCCAAAAGGCCGGAAGATTAGCTACGGCTCTGAAAATAAGTCCGGCCGCCGCACTGAGTATTATCACCCGAGTAGATGTCTCGCCTGAAAAAGTCGCCGCAGCATTTACAGTCATAAATGCCGCGGCCACAGTGATAGGTGCCGGCAGGGTAAGCCATATAACCGTCCAACAGGTCATTGACATCGCCAGTAGCGAAACCCCATCCGAGACACTGGGTACCATAGTCGCCACAGGTATTAAGAGCGAGATGCCGACCCGACTTGCGGACAGTCTAAGCGATAAGATAGCGAAGGGCTCTGCCATATATAGGTTTATGCAGAAGGTCGATGCTGGGTTGAATCTGGTCAGGCTGACTGGAAAACCCGCGAGTGCATTGGCCGGGGCCGGATTAATTAGCTCTGATGTGGGAAGTGTCCTTAAGGATAAGAGTCCGTCATTGTTAAGTTATCTTATTGCGAACGCTAAGGATTATATCTCTAGAGATTGGGTCGCGACCGGACTGGGATTTAAGGTGTTGGCGCCGATCGCGATTACGGGGATCGCGGTAATGGCGGCCCCGCTATTCACGGTGGGAGTTGCTATAGGATTTGGGAAGATAGTGTCAGTGTTTATGTTCACGGCGATGTCATTTATAAGTCCTGTCATGAAGAGTATGACAGGTAAGGGTAAAGATAAGGAAGGCTTTGTAACAGGACGTGCTATTGGTGCTGTTTCGAGCCCAATTATTGCTGGATTTAACATAGCCGGCATTTTAAGCGGTTCATGGCTACCGGCGGGCTGGGCTGGTGTTATGGCGCAAAGCTGGACTGGCGTTCTTGTCCTGGGCGCGGTTAATATTCTTCTGCCAGGTTTGATCGGAACCGGATTTAGCATATTAACTGGCGCGATATCTTCCCGAATGACTAAAAAAGAGGCAGAAGATTTGTATAAAAAGGCAACTGCTATTGCCCCAGCCGAGCTCAGCATAGATGCGGCTATGGCAAAGATAAATATAGAGATTAAAAATGGCACGGACCTGGGGTCGATTAAAGTAAGCGAAGTCTTTCCGACAGAGATTGCTGATGATAAGAAAAAACAAGCCATTCTCAAGCTCGTTCTCAATAAATTGCTGGGTGAAAAGCAGGAAAAAAGGAAGATTACAGATAGGGCCATCGCGGCATACCAAGCGGCAAGGCCAGCTGTCCAGCAGGACGTCACCATAGGACAGCTTATAAATGCGGCATCCCAGAACGCAATACCTGCACTAGCCGCCAAGGCATTAGGAACTCGGTTTGCCTTAGATAAGGTAATGACTGAAACTATAGATGGTGATAGCTACTACAAAGATGATGTGACTATGACCGATATCGAGAAAGCCGCCAATACTTACGGGACTACAGTGATAGATATTCTGACTGAGCGGGCTAGGCCGGATGCGCGCCACCTAACCGAACTTGCGAGAAACGCTAATCCGAAGGCGGCAGAAGTAACTCCTACCGAAGTTGCTAATAGCATTATGGGCGTGATGAATTCTATTCCTGATGCTACCTTACAGGATGTAAGAAACGCTCTTATTCCCACGAACTTTAAGGATACCAATATTGCCAAGCTCAATCTGCAGGTGAATATGATACTTAGAAGCACTCTTACACCTGTGGAGGGCGAGGAGGGTATGGTAACACTGCCCAGGGCATCGTCCATTGAAGATAAAGTTAACGCAGTTGAGGCTACTCTCAAAGATGAGGTGCGCCAAGCCGTATATGCTAATCTCGCCAGAATGATGGCGGGCGAGGATAAGGATGAGATAGCTAAAGCAGAAAATGTTGGCAACCGCATGGCAGAGATAGTTGAGAAACTGCAACCCTCATTGTTATCAAATTTAAATATGGCAACTTTGTATCGGGCGGCTTGTACTGCAGATAGTATAGACAGTATAGTAAATACCCTGAAGCCGATGTTATTGGCGCCTGAAGTTGGTCAGAAAGAGCCAGTTGTTACAAAACCGACATCACAAACTATAGCCGCGAAAGAGAGAATAAGTGAAACATCTGTAGAAAATATCCCGCAAGAAACAGTTGCTACTACCCAATCTTCAACTGTTCCCACGGAAGCAACCCCTATACCTAAGGCAGGGGCTCCGGAAGTACAACTGGCTACCATCTCTATGCAAACGATAACTATAGGTGTCACGCTATACAATACATCATTCGATCGGGCAACAAACTCGCTGATATTAACGGGAAGTGGTGGCAATAAGGTAACCATTGACGAATACGGAAATGTAGCAGGTTATAGTTATTTGCCCAACGACGTAAATGTTACGGTATCTAAAGTAGGACATCAGACTACATGGGCGTTTTTCCAGCAAGGCGAAGACCAATTATTTCAAACCATTGGTGGGGGGCAGAGGGCTCTGCCTGGTTCTGGGAATAATATAGGAGAAATTACTGTAGATTGGGGGGTGAGTGCGATTGAGAAGCAGGCTCCTCCTATCGTATCACCCGGCGGAGGTGGAGAGATAGCTAAAGGCTGGCTGAAGGATAGGGTAGACGCCGCTGAGTCTATCGAGGCGGTATTCGCCTCCGGATTGGTGCAGAAATTGGAAGGTGTAGATAAAGTTGTCGAGGATGCGGTGACTCAGGCTATAAGGCAATTATTTGATACGGCTATGAATAGAGGTCCTCCGGCTGGTATAAGCTCAGATTCTTATCCTGACGCACTGGCTATGTTGAGCAAGCTTAATAATCCCGAGACAAGAGCCGCGATGATCTCATACTTCACTGCGAGAGTCGAGCCGATCACAGGGCATCTCTTAGGATTCGGTAAGAGAGGTGGAATAGCCCTCGCCGCGGACGTGATCGAATATCTCTCGAAGATGGTCGCCCCCACCCCTTATGGAAATAAGCTTATCCAGGAATACATACTCCACGAAGTATTGGAATCCGTGACACCTACTAATACGCATGACAACCTTTATAAGATAACCCAGAGGGAATTCTTCGGTTATAAATCAGGCGAGAACCCGCTTGGCCTCGCCTTGAGTAAATTTAATGATGAGAAGCGCGCGGAATTCACAGCCAAATTTGCTCCGAGCTTTGGGCCAATTAGCGAGAGATTAGCGCATCCGGAAAATATCGATGCGCTCAGAAACGGATTGATCGGAGTTGGGCCGCTCGGACCCGGCATTATGATGGCTCAGTCCAGCCTGCTCGGCGAGCCTGCAACTCCCGAAACCGTAACTAAGATTATCGAAAAGACTCAGACCAAAGCCGAACGCCTTACAAATGCCACTAAGGTTGGTGGTGTCGATACGGTGTCGAGAGAATCGGCCATCGAGATTACCAGGATGCAGGGTTTGGCAAGTAACGGTATCGCCGCTGAGGATATGACATACACGATAGAGATCGGCGGCAGAAGCTTCGATATAGCGCTCAAAAAAGGCGATAAAGTGGGCGATAAGGTTAAAGAGTATATAGATAGCCATGTCGCAGACTTCCCCGATGAAACGATAAGGAACAATATGACTACGGCGATAGGCAAGGGCTTATACGAGGTCGCGTTCTCTGTCGGATCTGATGGTAAGGTCGCATATGCCTTCAGGAATGCCGCCATCGTCTTTGACGCTACAGCCGCTTCCTATGACTATAAGTCTACCGTCCTGTTTAATGCGAATACGCGCTGGTTGATCCACTCCCATCCCGTTATGCCTGCTAATGATGCGGAATTCGACGCGGACAGGGCAAACTTCGCCAAACTGGGCGATGCCGGATCGATGGTCATATTGCCGGATGGCAGTTTTAAGGTCCTTAAGATGCCGGCTGTGCCGCTCGCGGCGTTTGTTAAGAGCGGTGAGCTGATGGAACAGCATACGTTTACATATGCCAATGGCGTATATTCAAAAGAGGATGTTAATGTGACCGGCGCTTACGCCATGATAGAGGGTGTGTTAAGGGATAAGTCGGGCAGTTTAGAGGGCCTCTTCGAAGCCCTTGGCAAATTACACAGGGCGAGCATAGTCCGCGATACTGTAATATTGGCGTTCGATGGCAATAGTGTGTTCGATAAGGATAAGGGCCAGCTTCGTGGAGAATTCCGGGAAGCATTAGGCTATGCCGAGAAGAATAATAATGTAGCCAGGATGGTTCTCATAGCCAGAGATGCCCAACAGCAAAGCGCGCTCGAGAAGAATGTGCCGGGAGTCTCTGTCGTGTTGGTAGGTGAGGGCGTTAATCCATCGGATGCCATACGGTCTGCCATGGAAGCCAATAATGTAAAGGTTGGCAATATCGCCATCCTATTAGAAGACACCGATACCGGCAATGAGATAAATATGATAGGCGCGGACGCTGTGAATACGCGTGAGAAGGGCCGTGAAGGCACCCTGGCATATGCCCTTATCAATAGAAAAGGCATGAATGCCGATACAGTAGTCGCAGTCGAAAAGATTAACCTGACTAACCTGCTTGCCTCGATAATTATGAAGGGCGCGTTCGTCGCGATAGGCTATAAGGAAAATGATAATAGCATAAAGAAGCTATCCGGCTACTTCGGATTCTTTAAGATATTCAGAGACGTCGCCGAAGCCATCAGTAAGATGCTCAGCGCAATGGACAAAGCCTCCCGCAGCGCCTAACCCACTCTTGTACCGTTTGCCGAATCCAACCTTCAACGTGTCCCCTTTTTTAAGATTAAACCTGTCCCAAATCAAACTATTTTAAAATACTTTGCAACAATTTCACCCCTTTTCGCGTCTTTATAGTGGGGACAACGCACGTATATATAAACAGAGAGGGAGACGCATTATGAGTAATTTAATACCCGAAGAGATTATTGAAAGGAAGATCTATTTAATTAGAGGGCACAAGGTTATGCTCTCTATGGATCTGGCGCGGCTTTACGGGGTTCCTGTGATGCGGTTAAATGAGCAGGTTAAGCGCAATATAAGGCGATTTCCGAATGATTTTATGTTTCAGCTAAGTGATGCAGAGCATGCAATCTTGAAATCGCAAATTGCGATTTCAAGTTGGGATGGAGCCCGACGTGCTAATCCGTATGCATTTACTGAGCAAGGTGTAGCTATGCTATCTAGCGTGCTTAATAGCGAACGAGCCATTCAGGTAAATATTGCCATAATGCGAGCTTTCGTAAGATTAAAAACAATGATTGTAAACCATAAATAGTTATCTAATAAATTGAACGAGCTTGAAATAAAAATAGAGAAGCATGGTGAAGATATCGGCATGATCTTCGAGGCGATTCGTCAGCTAATGGTTCCGCACCCTGATCAGCCTAAGCGCAGGATAGGATTTCATTCGGATTAATGTTCAGGAGCCCGTGAAAAAAGGCGCCTGCGAAAAATAAGTTTACTTCAATAACCCGGTATGATATATTCACTTTACGACGAGGAGACAATAGTAAATGAAGAATGATAAAGCGCCAAAAAATAAGACCACAGACTCTGAACGCGAAACCAGAGTATTGTTAGAGAGTATAAGTAAGCATGTTCAGACCGTTGCCGAAGGCCACGGAATCATAATAAGAAAGCTTGATGGGCATAGTCAACGCCTGGATAGGATTGAGAATGTTCTCGATGAGCATACTCAGATCCTGAATAAACATGGCCAGATCCTCGATGAGCATACTCAGATTCTGAATAAACATGGCCAGATCCTCGATGAGCATACGCAGAGCTTGAATAAACATGGCCAGATCCTCGATGAGCATACGCAGAGCTTGAGCGGGCATGGTCAGATTCTTAATGGACATAGTCAGCGTTTTGACAGAATCGAGCGGGATCTTGATACGGTAAAAAGCGCTGTGATGGACATTAGCCATGAAACAAAAGGCCTCGCGAGTCGTGTTAAAAAAGTTGAAGAAAAAGTTTTCGTTTAGTAGCGTCTAGCAAAAAAGGGTCATTTATTGGAACGCTCCCAGCACTTGTACCGTTTGCAGAATCCAACCTTCAACGTGTCCCTTTTTTTAAGATTAAACCTGTCCCTGACGAGAGAAGCGCCCCTTCGTCATCCAAGTGCCTTAGATTCTTCGTCGGGCTAAAGCCCTCCTCAGAATGACGAAGCGTATGTCATCCTGAGGCCGCCACTGAAAGTGGCGAGCCGAAGGATCTGAACGCATAGATTCCTGCCTACCTGCAGGTGCTCCGATAGTAGGCAGGCAGGCTTCACTCCGCCCTTCGGCTCCTTCGTTCAGAATGACGTCCGGGGGTCGGATTAAACAACCCCATCCAGGAGCCCGTGAAAAATAAGTTTACTTCAATAACCCGGTATGATATATTCACTTTACGACGAGGAGACAATAGTAAATGAAGAATGATAAAGCGCCAAAAAATAAGACCACAGACTCTGACCGCGAAACCAGAGTATTGTTAGAGGGTATAAGTAAGCAGGTTCAGACCATTGCCGAAGGCCACGGAATCATAATAAGAAAGCTTGATGGGCATGATCAGCGCTTGGGTAGAATTGAACACGTTCTCGATGGACATAGTCAGCGTTTAGACAGAATCGAGCGGGATCTTGATACGGTAAAAAGCGCTGTGATGGACATTAGCCATGAAACAAAAGGCCTCGCGAGTCGAGTTAAAAAAGTTGAAGAAAAAGTTTTCGTCTAGCAAAAAAAGGGGTCACAAAAAAAGGGGTCAGAGTCATTTATTGGAATGCTCCCAGTGTTTATACCGTTTGGCAAATCCAACCTTTCCCAGTGAGTAGTGCATCCCGCTCCTAGATTCCTCACTCCGCCTTTTGGGCTTCGTTCAGAATGACGTCCGGGGTCAGATCAAACAACCCATGCAGGCATTTTACTTGTAGAGGGCATATGTTCAGAGTATAAGCTATGACATGGCAATAGGGTGGCCGAAGGCGGGCATAATGTTCCATCGGAAGACGTGAGAAGGCGTTTTGTTCGTGGTATTTATAATTTCTTCAATCTATACATGCCGATGGTTAATTCATGGATGTTATTTGATAATTCTAAAGCAAGGCCTACTCTGATCGCTAAAAAGAAAAATGGCCATGTCGAAGCTATAAATAGTGATTTATTTGAGATGATTAAGAAAGGCGTAAAGGAAATATGAAAAAAGAATGTCCTTACAAGATAAAGCAGAAGCGGCTCTGAAAAAGGCTGTGCGACAGGTGGTCGAGCGGCATAAGGAAACAGGCCGTCCTCTTTCTGTGTGGCAAAACGGTAAAGTAACTAGAATATCCCCCAACCATCTTTGAGCCCTTGTACCGTTTGGCAAAACCAACCTTCACGGTGTCCCCTTTTTTAAGATTAAACCTGTCCCCAATCAAACTATTTTAAAATACTTTGCAACAATTTCACCCCTTTTAGCGTCTTTATAGTAGGGGGTAATAAATAAGGACGATTAACACATATGGAAGGGGGTACGATGTATCTTCCCATTCCCATTATTTTAGTGCGATTTTCTTGCAGAAAGGAGGTAATGCCTGTATAATAACCCACTATATGTAATGTTGATACGAGAAGTAACCAGCGTAATAATCCAAGGAGAGTGAAATGGTAAAATCAAAATCGAAGGAAAAAGAGGACGCTCACGAGCAGCCTAAAGAGGTTAAAGATAGTGTGCAGGCCAATAAAGCCAAAGCGCTCGAGATGGCATTAGAGCACATCGAAAAGCAATTCGGCAAGGGTTCTATAATGAAGCTCGGCCAGGACTTTAAGTTGGATGTGCCGTCGATTCCTACCGGATCGGTGACGCTCGATATAGCGCTCGGCGTAGGCGGAGTGCCGCGAGGGAGGGTTATAGAGATATTTGGCCCCGAATCGAGCGGAAAGACGACGCTAACCCTCAGCATTATAGCTAATGCGCAGCGAATGGGCGGGACGGCCGCTTTTATTGACGCCGAGCACGCCTTCGATCCTTCTTATGCGAAGATGTTGGGAGTTAATCTCGACAACCTGCTTATGTCTCAACCGGATACCGGAGAACAGGGGTTGGATATAGCGGAGACACTGGTAAAATCTAATGCATTAGACGTGGTAGTTATTGACTCTGTAGCGGCACTCGTTCCGAAGGCTGAGATCGATGGTGAGATGGGGCAGTCGCACATGGGATTACAGGCGCGTCTGATGAGTCATGCTCTTAGGAAGTTATCGGGATCTATCTCGAAGTCCAAGACGTGCGTGATATTTATCAACCAGATACGCGAGAAGATAGGCGTGATGTTCGGAAATCCTGAAACGACGCCGGGAGGCAGGGCGCTCAAATTCTATTCATCGGTCAGAATAGATCTGCGCAGAATAGCATCACTTAAAAAAGGCGAAGAGGCTGTGGGTAACAGAGTCAGGGCATCTATTGCTAAGAATAAAGTAGCTCCGCCGTTCAGAAAAGCGGAGTTCGACATCATGTTCGACGAGGGGATCTCTAAGTCGGGCAGTGTGTTAGATATGGGTGAGGCTACAGGTGTTCTGAAGAAGAGCGGGACATGGCTGATTTACGGCGAGGAGAAGCTCGGCCAGGGTAAGGAGAACGCCAGGACCTATCTTAGGGCGAATCCGACGATCTTAGCCAAGATCGAAAAAGAGATAATAGAGAAGTCTATTAAATAACATTGGAAGAGAATAAGAAGCTACGAGCTGCAACGAATAACGCTTATTGCCTACTGCGCTCAAGGCCGAGGTCTGAGGCTGAGTTGCGCGGCAGGCTTAAGCTTAAACGTTATGATGAGACCATTATAGATTCCGTTGTCGTGGCGCTTAAAAAGATTGGCGAGATAGATGATCGTAAGTTCGCCGGTTTTTGGGTCGAGTCGCGAATGCATGTGAATCCTATGGGCAAGTCAGCCTTAAGGCGCGAGCTTAAGTTTAAAGGTGTGGACGATTCAGATATTGATCAGGCGCTCGAAGATGCGGCTAAAAACTACGATGAGTATGAGGTGGCTCTCAATATTACGAGAGAGCGTTTTAAGCGCCTGGTTAAGCTCGACAGAAGAAAAGCATCCAAGCGCCTGTATGACTACCTCGCCAGGCGCGAGTTCGATTACGACATTATTAACAGAGTAATAGGTGTACTGATAGATGAAAACGGATGAGATAAGAAGATTATACCTTGATTTCTTCAAGACAAAGGCCCATGAAATAGTCCCGAGCGATTCTCTCGTGCCTAAGGATGATCCGACGCTGCTATTTACAGGCGCCGGCATGAATCAATTTAAGGAGAAGTTCCTAGGGCGTAATATCACCTATAAACGCGCCACCTCTTCGCAGAAGTGTCTCAGGACAGGAGATCTGAATAACGTCGGCAAGACGAGTGCTCATCACACATTCTTTGAAATGTTGGGCAACTTTTCATTTGGGGATTATTTTAAAAATGAAGCTATAGCATGGGCCTGGGAATTTTTCACTAAGATACTGAATATACCGGAGGACAGGCTGTGGGTTTCGGTATACAAAGACGATGAAGAGGCTTACAAAGTATGGAAGGATGATATAAAGATATCTCCCTCCAGGATCGTAAAGCTGGGCGAGAAGGATAATTTTTGGCCGTCCGAAGCGCCATCTAAGGGGCCTAACGGTCCTTGTGGGACGTGTTCAGAGATATTTTACGATCATGGCGCTGACACGGGATGCGGTGAGCCTGATTGCGGTCCGGCATGTGATTGCGGTAGATTTATCGAAGTCTGGAACCTGGTATTCACTCAGTTTGATAGGCAAGAGGACGGTAGCCTAAAGAATCTTACAAATAAGAATATTGATACAGGGATGGGACTGGAGAGAATAGCATCGATAATGCAAGGCGTGAAGACGAACTTTGAGATTGATATATTTAAGCCGCTTATGGAAACGATCCAATCGTATAGCGGTAATAAGCCGGATGTCTCAGGGAGCAAGGTTAAAGCCATTGCTGACCATATCCGCGCTGTCACATTCTGTATAGCCGATGGCGTTATGCCATCGAATGAGGAACGCGGCTACGTTGTGCGCAAATTAATCAGGCGCTCTATGTCCCACGGCCAGGATATCGGAATTAAGGAACCGTTTCTATACAAATTGGTTTCCACAGTGGCCGATGTGATGCATGCCGCTTATCCGGATCTGAAGACGCGCCGCGATGACATCGCCCAGATCGTGAAGACAGAGGAAGAGGCTTTTCTATACGTGATCGGGAACCAACTGCCTAAGGTTGAGGCGGCATTCGAGAGTATGAAAGGTTCTAACGATTCGTCCCGACTGGCGCATGAAGCGTTTAGTTTTTACGATACGTATGGCATGCCTTATGAGATGCTGGAAGAGATCGCGGAAAAGCGCGGACTTAAGATAGACAGGGGTATATTCGATAAGCTTTTGGATAAGCAGAGAGACTTGTCCCGTTCCAAATCAAAGATAAAAGGTGAAATATTTACCGAGACGTTTGCAAAGAAGGTTGAGGCCCTCGGGCTTAAGACCGAATTTCTCGGCTACGAAAAGTCGGTCGCGGAAGCTGAAGTAGTGGCAGTTCTCGGAGACGGCGAAGTCATATTAGATAAGACGCCGTTTTACGGCGAATCCGGCGGACAGGTCGGCGATCGGGGAAAAATCGATACTCAATCCGGCGCGATGGAAGTGACGGATGCGAAAAAGATCGGCCAATCGATCGTGCATATAGGCAGGATCGTAAGAGGCTCTATTAAGACCGGAGATAGAGCACGAGCGTCAATCGATGAGACCTTAAGGCGTAAGATCATGTCGAATCATACCGCGACGCATCTATTGCACTCGGCGCTTCGTAAGGTCCTGGGCGATCACGTGCGCCAGACCGGATCTCTGGTCGACGGCGAACATCTGAGATTTGATTTTACACACATGAAGAAGATGGAAAACAGGGAGCTCGTAAGAGTAGAAGATTTGGTTAACGAGAATATAAAGAGTTCTTTGCCGGTAAAAAAAGATGTAATGGATATCGAGGAGGCTAAGGGGTCCGGAGCAACCGCGCTCTTCGGCGAGAAGTACGACAAAACTGTAAGGGTGATCTCTTTAGGCGATATCTCTAAAGAACTGTGCGGTGGGATTCATGTGGATAATACAAGGGATATCGGCATATTCAGGATAACCGGCGAGAGCTCCACGGCCTCAGGTGTGCGTCGCATAGAGGCGGTGACGGGGGAAGCGGCATTGAAATGGATGAAGGATCGAGATGCAGCCAATGCGGCGAAGCTAAAACTGGAAGCCGATAAGGATTTGTTGAAGAAAATAGCCCAAAAAAGGTTGGAAGAAGAGACATCTAAGGTAGGCTTATTTTTATCTCGAGCCGAAACTTTCGGCAGCTCTAAGATAGTAGTTGAAAATATAAATGATATAATGATAGAAACTTTGAGGCTGCTTGCGGATAATATTCGGGCTAAGGCGACATCATCGATCGTCATACTGCATACGAAGTTTGGAGATAAGGTGTCGTTTGTCGCATCGGTTACGGAAGACCTCGTGAAGAGAGGCATAAGCGCGAATAGCATAGCCAAAGATATCTCTAAAGCCATAGAGGGTTCGGGCGGCGGCAAGAATAATTTTGCGCAGGGCGGCGGAAGGTCGGATGAGAAGCTGAAAGCCGCATTGGATAAGGCCATCGGATCAGTTAAGGAGACGCTTAAATGAAAGTTGTGAGAGTGGGCAGTCAGCAGTTCCGGAAACTATGCGACAGGGGTTTTACGCGTAATAGGCGGGTGGCGGATAGTGTAAGCAAAATAGTGGAAAATGTTAAACTTAATGGCGATGATGCTGTTTTGAAATACACAAAGAAGTTTGATAGTGTGAAACTTAACTTGAAAAATCTGAAGGTTTCCGAATGCGAGATGTCGGGCGCATATCAGAATATCGAGCCGGAGTTTGTCTCTACGCTGAAGATAGTAATGGAGAATATCAATAAGTTCTATAAGAAACAGCTTAAGAAGTCATGGAAGATAAAGGACGCTGACGGTGTATTATTAGGAGAGAATATAGTGCCGATTGAGAAGGTGGGGGTGTATGTGCCGAGCGGTACAGTGCCTCTGGTATCGAGCGTATATATGACGGTGATTCCTGCTAAGATGGCGGGAGTAAAAAAGATAGTGTTGGTCACACCGCCTAACAAACATGGTTCTGTCGATCCGCACATCCTGGTAGTGGCCGACCTTCTTAAGGTTGACGCCATATACAAAGTCGGCGGCGCGCAGGCTATAGCCGCTCTGGCATTCGGCACTAAGATCATACCGAAGGTAGATAAGATAGTTGGTCCGGGAAATGCCTATGTCACAGAGGCGAAGCGTCAGGTCTTCGGTTATTGCGGTATTGATATGCTGGCCGGACCCACAGAGGTCGTGATAATTGCTAATCAGATGTCGGATGTTAAGTTCATAATGGCCGACCTGGAAGCTCAGGCCGAACATCACATGGGCATTTCTATATTGGTTACTAACTCTAAGAGACTGGTAAAGATATTTAAGCATCAGAATATTAACGGTTATATAATCGGAGTGAAGAATATGGATGAGGCGGCTAATGTTGCGAATTTATTGGCGGCCGAGCATTTGCAAATATTGACGAATAATCCGAAAAAGATCTCTAAGAAAATAGTGCATGCGGGTGCAATATTTCTGGGCCCTTACACGCCGGTGGCAGTGGGTGATTACGTCGCCGGCCCCAGCCATGTCCTGCCTACGGGCGGTAGTGCGCGTTTTTTTTCAGGCTTGGGGGTCTCAGATTTTTATAAGAGCTCGCACATACTTTCATTTACGAAGAAGGCGCTCGAGAAGATTCGTGAACCCCTTGAAAAAGTTGCCGGAATAGAGATGCTGAATAAACATCTTGCTTCTGTTAGAGCAAGGTTCGAATAGAAAGGGCGATGTATGGCAAAGAAGATTCGTTTAAACGTAATTAAGCGCAAGACCACAGAGACCGACATAACGGGCAAGCTCAATATTGACGGTAGCGGCAAAGTAGATATAGATACCGGTATAGGTTTTCTCGACCATATGCTGACACTATTTACCTTTCATGGGCTATTTGATCTCGTATTGAAAGTGAAGGGTGATCTCAAGGTCGACATACATCACACCAATGAAGATGCCGCGATATGCCTGGGTAAGGCATTTAAACAGGCGCTTGGCGACTGCCGCGGTATTAAAAGATACGGTTCGAAAGAAGTGCCGATGGATCTGGCTGCGGCGAAGGTCATGGTGGATGTTGGGGGTCGATATGCGTTTGCCTGGAGGATCCCGAAGTACGGTGACACCTTACCTTCATCGGAGAATTATTCTATAGATGACGGCAAGGATTTTCTGGATACTTTCGCGAAGAATGCCGCTATCAATATGCATGTCGATGTCTATTCCGGAGAGGATACGCATCACGTCCTGGAAGCGATATTTAAAGCCCTGGGTATGGCGCTGGATGAAGCTACTCAGGTGGATGTCCGTAGAAAAGGCGTTCCTTCTACAAAGGGAACGATAGACTGAGGTTACCGGATGATAGCCGTAATAGATTATGGAATGGGCAATCTAAGGAGCGTTGAGAAAGCTCTTAAGAAGGTCGGGGGCAGGGTAAGGATAACTTCGAAACCTTCCGATATCGCTAAATGTGATAAGCTTGTGTTGCCCGGGGTTGGCGCGTTTGGCGATGCTATGAATGAGCTGAAACGATTAAGGCTTGTGGCGCCGATAAAGGATGCAATAAACGAGGGCAAGACATTCCTCGGACTGTGCCTGGGCATGCAGTTACTGTTTGATGCCAGTGAAGAAGCCCCCGGAGTAAAGGGTTTATCCGTATTGGGTGGTAATGTCAAAAGGTTTAAGTTTGGCAAGGGCGGGCTTAAAGTTCCTCACATGGGATGGAATGTAATTAATAAGGCGTCGAGTGCATCTGCAGGAGGCCCGAACATATTAAAAAACATTTCTGATGGCTCGTATGTTTACTTCGTTCATTCGTATTATGTGGTGCCAAAGGATAAAAAGGTAACTCTTACTATGACAGATTATGGTATAAAGTTTGTTTCGGGAGTGCATAAGGATAACGTCTACGGATTTCAATTTCATCCGGAGAAGAGTCAGGATCTCGGTTTAAATATCCTGTCGAACTTTATCCGACTTCGCTAATGTGCATATGCTGATAGAGTCTTCGGCGGGATAAGGCAAATTAAAATGATAGCGATACCGGCTATAGATATAAGGCTCGGAAAGGTTGTAAGGCTAAGCCAGGGAGAATATTCCAGGCAGACTACCTATCTGGATTCGCCTTTGGATGTGGCAAAGAGATGGGAGTCTCTCGGGGCGGAGATGATCCATATAGTCGATCTGGACGGTGCCCTCGAGGGGTCATCTCGTAATTTAGATATAGTGGGCAGTATCGCCAAGAGTGTGAAGGTAAAGATAGAGCTGGGTGGCGGCATAAGAGACGAGGAGACGATCAGAAAAGTCCTGGGCGTCGGAGTGGAAAAGGTAGTGATAGGCACAAGGGCGCTCGATCAGAAATTTTTAGATTCAGTGGTTAAGAGCTACAAAAATAATATCGTCGTGGGTATCGATGCTAAAGAAGGAATGGTATGCACGAAGGGATGGGTTTTTAAGACTGAGATCACGGCTATAGAGCTAGCAAAGAGGGTGGGTGAGGCTGGTGTGAGGACGATAAATTATACTGATATTTCGAAGGACGGCATGCTGGGCGGACCTAATATTGATCTACTGAGAGATCTGATGCGCTCGACGAAACTTGATGTGGTGGCCGCAGGCGGTGTTTCCGGTATTGAAGATATAATAAATTTAAAGTCGCTAGAGAGCGACGGACTAAAAGGCATAATAATCGGTAAGGCGCTTTACGAAGGTAAGGTAGATCTGGCCGAGGCGATAAGGATATGCTCACAAAAAGGATAATACCCTGCCTCGATATTAAAGATGGCAGGGTGGTGAAGGGCGTAAATTTTGTAAATCTAAAGGATGCCGGTGATCCTGTGGAGAACGCCATATTTTATGATAAAGAAGGCGCCGATGAACTCGTATTTCTCGACATAACCGCAAGCCATGAGAAGCGTAAAACGACTCTGGAGCTTGTAAGGAAGGTTGCCGATACTATATTTCTGCCTTTTACCGTAGGCGGCGGCATACGGACGATAGACGATATACGGAATCTTCTCATAGCCGGGTGTGATAAAGTTTCCATAAACACGGCGGCCGTTAAAGATCCGCAATTTGTAAAGAAGGCCTCCTCGAGGTTCGGAAGCCAATGTATCGTTGTGGCGATAGATGCGAAATGCAAAGTTAAGACAAGGGCCAAAGAAGTCTGGGAGGTATTCATAAACGGCGGCAGGACACCGACAGGAATAGATGCCGTAAAATGGGCAAAGAAGATGGAAGATCTGGGCGCCGGAGAGATACTGCTGACCAGCATGGACTACGATGGCACTAAAGAAGGTTATGATACGGCCTTGACCAGAAAAATCAGTGAGACAGTATGTCTTCCGGTAATAGCATCGGGCGGGGCCGGAAACCTGGAGCATCTCTACGATGCGCTGACCGAGGGCAAGGCGGACGCGGTATTGGCCGCATCGATATTTCATTTCAGAACATACAGTGTGGGCGCTGCGAAGAGATATCTAAATAAAAAGGGAGTCTCGGTGAGAATATGAAGATCGTTGCATATCTTAAGTTTAATAATAAAGGATTGATTCCGGCTATAATCCAGGACGAAAAGAGCAAAGAGGTGCTGACGTTGTGCTACCTGAATAATGATGCGCTCGAGAAGACGATCACCGAGGGATATGTTTATGTCTTCAGACGATCGAAGAATATGCTTATGAAGAAGGGCCAAACGAGCGGCTGTGTTCAGGCGGTTAAGAGCATATGTATAGATTGTGAAGGCAACTCCATCCTTATTAAGGTCGACCAGAAGATAGCCGGTTGTCACGAAGGTTATTTCACATGTTATTTTCGCCGTATTAATAAAGACGGGGATATTGAGATACTCGGAAAAAGGGTATTTGATCCAAGGGAGGTTTATACACCTTCGCAGAGGCCCACGACTTAGATTGCGGGTGACTGTATTCGGAAGTTTCGGCAGATGTCGCCGATAAAAGATTATAGGAGTTCCATAAATAGAGTGTATTATCCCGGTAAAAAAGAATTTATAAAGTTATCCAAATCCGGCAATCTCATCCCTGTCTATAAGGAGATACTTGCCGATTTTGAAACGCCGCTATCCGCCTACTCTAAGATCGCGTCTGAAGAGTTTTCTTTTTTGCTCGAATCGGTCGAGGGCGGTGAGAGGCTGGCAAGGTATTCATTTCTCGGAAGTAAACCGTCAATAGTATTTTCCAGTAAGGGTAATAGCGTAGAGATCACAGAGGGGAATAAGAAGAAGGTTTATGAATCGAACGATCCCCTGGGAGAGCTTAAAAAATTATTGGCTCAATACACGGCTGTAAAGATAAAAGGCCTTCCGAGGTTTACCGGCGGATTTGTGGGGTATCTCGGTTACGATATGGTCCGCTTCATGGAAGAGATCCCGGATAAAAATAGTGATACGCTCAAAGTGCCTGATTCGGTATTCATGCTTACGGATACGATATTGATATTTGATCACGTCGACCATAAGATAAAGGTTGTTTCTAACGCTCACATTAAAGGTTCGGCCGCGAAGTCTTACGAGGAAGCCTTACGCAAGATAGATGCGATAGTGGGTAGTCTCACCGCATGTGGCAGTTCGGCCAAGTCCGGTCACGTGAATAATAGTAAGAAGGCAATTCGCCTGAAGTCCAATTTCACAAAAGCGGAATTTAAAGACGTTGTAAATAGGGCGAAGAAATATATTAAAGCCGGCGATATAATACAGGTTGTATTATCTCAGAGGCTTGAGACGCCCGTGAAGAGCAAACCGTTCGAGATATACAGGGCCCTTCGCTCTATCAATCCTTCGCCATATATGTACTATCTGAAGTTTAAGGACTTTTCCCTGGTGGGATCCTCACCCGAGATAATGGTGAGATGTGAGGATGGTAATGTAGAGGTTAGACCTATAGCGGGAACCCGGCCCAGGGGATCATCAGAGGAAGAGGATATCAAATTAATTAGAAGCCTGCTGGCCGATCCCAAAGAGAGAGCGGAGCATATAATGCTGGTCGATCTTGGACGAAACGATATCGGACGGGTATGCGATTTTAAGAGCATTAAAATATCGGATATGATGACAGTGGAAAAATATTCGCACGTTATGCATATAGTAACGGATGTTTCGGGTAGATTGAAAAAGGGATATGATGCATTTGATGTGATAAAAGCCACCTTTCCTGCCGGAACAGTTACCGGAGCTCCTAAGGTCAGGGCGATGGAGATCATTGATGAACTTGAAAACCTCAGACGCAGTACCTACGCCGGGAGCGTCGGTTACTTTAGTTTTTCGGGAAATCTCGACTGCTGTATAACGATCAGGACCATCCTTATTAAAAATAATACCGCATATATTCAGGCGGGCGCTGGAATCGTATCTGACTCTAAGCCTGCAAAGGAATATCAGGAGACGTTGAACAAGGCAAAGGCATTGGTAAAAGCTATTGAGATTGCAGAGCGGGGGCTGTAGAGATGATATTGGTTATCGACAATTATGATTCTTTTACGTATAACCTGGTCCAATACCTCGGTGAGCTTGGCGCTCGACTCGAAGTATACAGGAACGACAAGGTTAATATTAATCAGATAAAAAAACTGAAGCCCGCGAAGATAATTATATCTCCCGGGCCGGGTAAACCGAAGGATGCCGGTATCTCGGAAGAGGTTATAAGAGTATTCGGCCAAAAGACGCCCATACTGGGCGTCTGTCTCGGGCACCAAGCCATAGGCGAAGTCTTCGGAGGACGTATAATAAACGCGAAATCTCTGATGCACGGCAAGGTATCTATGATCTATCATGATGGCAAAGGTATATTTAATAATATTCCGAACCCATTTGAGGCCACCAGGTACCATTCGCTCATTGTGGATAGAAAAACGTTTCCGAGATCCTTAGAGATTACGGCCCAGACAAAGACGAAAGAGATAATGGGTCTTAAGCACAGGACCTATCCGATATACGGTGTCCAGTTTCATCCGGAATCGATACTGACGCTTGAGGGTAAGAAGTTATTGAAGAATTTTCTGGATGTGAGGTCAAAATGATAAAACAGGCCATAGAGAAAGTCGTCAGTCGTATAGATCTGACTGTCGATGAAATGCGGGATACCTTTAACGAGATAATGACCGGTATAGCGACTCCGGCCCAGATAGGCGCGTTTGTGACGGCTTTACGTATGAAGGGTGAGACGGTCGAAGAGATAACTGCCGCCGCCAGGGTGATGCGAGAGAAGTCTTTACATATCTCGGCCGAAGGTGCACGAGGAGATATTGCCGGGGACCGCCTAAGCAGGCGCCGTGACGTTATAGATACCTGCGGAACGGGAGGCGGAGGCGCCAATACATTCAATGTCTCGACCACGGTTGCGTTTGTGACTGCAGGTTGTGGACTGAAGGTGGCGAAGCACGGTAATCGCGCCGCATCGAGCGAGTGTGGAAGCGCTGATGTCCTGGAGGCTCTCGGCGTGAAGATAGATGTAAGTCCCGAACTGATGCAGAGATGCCTATTAGAGGTAGGCATAGGTTTCTTATATGCTCCGATATTTCACAGCGCCATGAAGCATGCTTCATCATCGAGAAAAGAGATAGGGATAAGAACGATATTTAATCTGTTGGGCCCGCTTTCCAATCCGGCAAATGCCACCGCCCAGGTTGTGGGTGTATATGATGCCTCTCTCACGGAAAAGATTGCCAGGGTTCTTAATAACCTGGGCACTAAGAGGGCATTTGTAGTATTCGGCACCGATATATGCGATGAGATAACGATCACCGGTAAGACCAGGGTTTCAGAATTGAAAAATGGAAAGATCAAAAATTATATCATTACTCCGGAAAAGTTCGGATTGCATAGAGCGAGCCTCTGCGAAATAGAAGGCGGAGATCCTAAGGTCAATGCAGAGATAACACTCGAGATCTTGAAGGGTGAAAAATCACCGAGGCGAGATATTGTACTATTGAACGCCTCGGCATCTTTGGTCGCCGGATCTAAAGCTAAAGACTTGAAGTCGGGGATAAAGATGGCCGCTCGTTCGATAGACTCCGGACAGGCGCTCGATAAATTGATGAAACTCATAGAAATCACAAACAGATGATGATATCGCGGATTATTGAGGAAAAGAGAAGGGTAATCGATGAGGCTAAACGCCTTAAGACAAAAGAGGAGCTCATTAGAGAACTGCGCTACATCTCGGTTAATAGCTCATTCAAGAAGAATATATCGAGGCCTCATCATATAAACCTGATCGCAGAGATAAAGAAGGCCTCTCCGTCGAAAGGTATAATAAGAGGTGATTTTAATCCGTCTAAGATCGCGATGACATATCAGGCCAACGGCGCCTCCGCGATATCTGTCCTTACAGATGAGCGATTCTTTGAAGGCAAATTAGAACATATAAAGGTGGTTAGGCAGAGCGTCTCTCTACCCATATTACGTAAAGACTTTATAATCGATGAGTATCAGATATACGAATCCGTAGCCTTCGGCGCCGATGCGATACTTTTAATTGCGGATCTTCTCTCTGAAAGCGAGATGACCGGATTCTACCAGCTGGCAACTTCGCTCGGCCTCGACGTTCTTCTCGAAGTTCATAATGAAGAGGATATGGATAAGGCCATAGCCTCCGGCGGAGATATTATAGGTATAAATAACAGAGATCTCCATACGTTTAAGGTTGACCTTGCGATGACCCAGAAGCTCATGAGGCTTATTCCTGCGCATAAGATAAAGGTTTCAGAGAGCGGCATAAAGAGTTACGAGGACGTTATGTTTCTGAAGTCGCTGGGGATCAACGCTGTACTTATCGGCGAGGCCTTCATGGAGGCATCAGACATTGCCGCTAAGATGCGCGAGATAATGAGATATTAATGACCCTTATAAAAATTTGCGGCATTACCAATAAAATAGATGCTGTTTTCGCTGCGAACCTCGGCGTGGACATGATAGGTTTAGTCTTTTATGAGAAATCTAAGAGACGCGTTGATCGCAATACCGCAAGAGAGATTATAAATGAACTGCCCGATACCATTGCAAAAGTCGGCGTGTTCGTTGATGAAGACATTGACACAGTTCGCGCCATAGCGGAGGATGTAGGGCTCGATTCACTGCAGTTTCACGGGGATGAAACGCCGAAATATTGCAGAGCATTTAAGGCAGACTATAAAGTTATAAAGGCGTTTAGGATATTGAATAAAAAAGATATCGAGCCGATTAATTTGTACGACGTCGATTATTTCCTGGTAGATACGCATAAACACGGATATTTCGGTGGGACGGGTGAGACGTTTGATTGGAAGATGCTTAAGGATTATGAGTTTCTAAAGCCGGTTATACTGTCCGGAGGCCTTAACCCCTCTAACATTGGACGCGCTATATCCGAAGTGGTGCCTTACGGAGTGGATGTGTCGACCGGAGTCGAAGAGTATCCGGGTAAGAAATGTATGCAATTATTAAAGAGTTTCGTGGAAGAAGCGAGAAAGGGCTAATTGATGTTACCCGATAAAAAAGGATATTTCGGCAGGTTCGGCGGTAGATTTGTGCCCGAGACTTTGATGTCCGCCATATATGAGCTTGAGAGTTCGTATAGGCAGGCGCACGAGAGCGCATCTTTTAGGAAGGATCTCGAGCACTATTTGAGGGAGTATGCCGGACGCCCCACAGGGTTATATCTTGCCGAGAACCTAACCTCGAAGATGGGTGGCGCAAAGATATATCTGAAGAGGGAGGATCTGCTTCATACGGGTGCCCATAAGATAAATAATACTATCGGCCAGGCCCTGCTTGCCATAAGGATGGGAAAGAAGAGGATTATAGCTGAGACGGGTGCCGGTCAGCATGGTGTCGCTACCGCTACTGTGGCGGCTCTATTTGGCTTGGATTGCGAAATATTCATGGGAGATGAGGATATTAAGCGCCAGGCGATAAATGTCTTTAAGATGAAGATCCTGGGTGCTAAGGTAACTCCCGTCCACAGCGGATCTAAGACGTTGAAGGATGCGATGAATGAGGCTATGAGAGATTGGGTGGCCAATGTAGGTAACACATACTATGTTATAGGATCTGTCGCGGGTCCTCATCCATATCCGATGATCGTCCGTGATTTTCAATCCGTCATAGGCAAAGAAGCCCGGATTCAGTGCAAGCGAAATATTGGACGACTCCCGGACTATATAGTTGCTTGTGTGGGCGGTGGAAGTAATGCCATGGGTATATTTCATTCCTTCTTGAAAGATAAAGTCAGTTTAATCGGAGTTGAAGCCGCAGGACTCGGTATAAATACAACTCATCATGCCGCCACTTTATGTAAAGGCTCTGTAGGTGTTTTGCATGGCTCAAAGAGTTATATATTACAGGATGATGACGGACAGATAGAGATTGCTCATTCGATCTCCGCCGGACTCGACTATCCCGGGGTCGGCCCTGAGCATGCGTATCTAAAAAATTCAGGCCGCGTAAATTACGTTGCCGTTAAAGATAAGGAAGCTCTCGAAGGATTCAAATTATTATCTGTTACGGAAGGGATTATACCGGCTCTCGAATCATCCCACGCTATCTATTATGCCGCTGATCTTGCCAAAAGATTGCCGAGGAATAAGATAGTAGTGGTATGCCTTTCCGGGAGAGGTGATAAGGACATCGATATTGTGCGAGGCGTTTTATAGTAGAAAGAAGGTATCAGGTGAATATAAGACCTAATCTGCAGTTTTCAGTTTTATGCGATGACGTTCGGCGGGAAGATAATGGTAAGTTCATGCTTATAGGTTTATTCGAAGCCATTACCGCGAGGGTATTTCCGGCTACGCATCCGGCGCTGTTCGTCGTAAACAGATGGTGTAAGGGGCAGGGTAGTTTTTTGCAAAAGATAAAGATTATTAATTCAAAGGATAAGTCTGTAGTATTCCAAACCAATGAGCAACCCTTCGATTTGCAGGATATAGATGCTCATCATACGCTTATATCCAGGATAAATAATCTCGTATTTATAGCGTCGGGTAAGTATTGGGTGGAGATCATGCTGGACGATGTGCTTATATTGAACTATCCGCTGATTCTTAAAGAGGCGAAGGCAGAAGTTCGTTAATTAATAATATTGTTCCGGAGGTATTAATAGTATGAATAGGATCGACAAGAAATTTATAGAATTGAGAGCCAAGAAGCGTAAGGCATTTATTGCCTATATTACAGCAGGTGATCCTAATCTTACTTCTACCAAAAGAATAGCCTTAGAGCTTGAAAAGTCCGGAGTAGATATATTGGAGCTGGGTATACCGTTTTCCGATCCGATTGCGGATGGGCCCATTATTCAGGCGGCATCGCACAGGGCTCTTAGAGGCGGTGTTAAGCTTAAGAAGATATTTGATATGGTTATCGAACTACGAGCTTCCACCGATATGCCCATAGTCTTCATGACATATTATAATCCTATACTGCGGTATGGACTGGATAAGTTCATTATTAGCTGTCGTAAGTGTGGCGTGGACGGGGTGATAGTGCCTGACCTGCCATTTGAGGAGGCGTCGGATTTAATAAAATGCGCCAGGCTCAGTGGAGTAGCCACTATATTTCTCGCCTCTCCCACATCTACAGTTAAAAGGATCCGGCATATTGTAGAGGATTCAAGAGGGTTTATATATTACGTATCTTTGACAGGAGTTACGGGCACCAGGAGCGAACTGCCGGTAGATGTGATCTCTAAGATAAGGGCCGTTAAGTCTGCCACGGATAAACCGGTCGCAGTCGGGTTCGGTGTTTCAAATTCGGAGCAGGCCTCGCGTATCGCGAGGGTGGCCGATGGCGTAATAGTGGGAAGCGCTATCGTTAAGCTGATCGGAGAAGATAAAGGTGCGATGGTAAAGGTTCCAAAACTCGCTAAAAGCCTTGCGAATGCAATTCATGGCGTCTAAACGTTATAAAGATGTTTATGCGGTTGTTCTGGTTGGTGGGAAGGGAAAGAGGCTTCGTCCGTTATCTACAAATCTGCGGCCTAAGGCGTTCTTATCTGTAACGAATGACAGAGAGACGATGTTTAGGAATACGATCGATCGTTTATTGAAGTTGGTTGAATCTGATCACATCGTGATCGTGGCTAATAAAAAGCATCATACCCTTGTGAAAAGGGATCTGCCTAAGGATTCATGGAATAATATTTTGCTTGAACCCGTATCGCGTAATACGGCTCCCGCTATAGCGCTTGCGGCGCGATATATTATGAGCATGGACAGGGATGCCGTTATGCTGGTTATGCCGGCGGACCACTATATTCCGGACAGGGGCAAGGAACGGGAAGCGCTAATTTTAGGCATAAATTTTGCAAAGAGACATGCCGATGCGATTATTACCGTAGGTATCGATCCTAAACGGCCGTCTACGGAATACGGATATATAAAGGTATCGAAATCGAGTACGATTGCTAAGGTAGAGTGTTTTACCGAGAAGCCCGATATCGATACTGCCGAGCGGTATATTGCCAGCGGTAAATATTTATGGAATGCCGGAATATTTATATTTCGTCTTGGTGCGCTTAGCGCATCTCTCAGGAAATATGCGCCTAAAATATTCCACATGATTCAGTGTCGGGATCCATACAGAGCTTATGATGACATGCCGGAGATATCGATAGATTACGCTATAATGGAGAAGGCCGGTAATATCTATTGCGTGAAAGGCAGATACGAATGGAATGATGTGGGGAGTTTTGATACATTGGAAAAGGTGTTGAAAATAGAGTCGAGACGTTTTGTTAAAAAGTCCGGAAAGATCATAAAGATAATATGAGGATAATTTTGTGAAGATAATGGGTCTTGATTATGGAACGAAAAGGATAGGCGTATCGCTGAGCGATGAGCTATACATTACCGCCCAGGGCACGGACACGATTTACAGAAAAGATATTAAGGCGGACCTGGACAGGATAGCCGGGATAATCAAAGAAAATAATGTTATCGAGGTTGTTGTCGGCCTTCCCATAAGCATGAATGGGACGCACAGCCAGAAGACTAAAGAGGTGCTGGAGTTCATCGACGTTTTATCTAAGGCAATAAGTGTCCCCGTTAAGATGCAGGATGAGCGGCTCACAACGGTTCAGGCAGAGCGTGCGATGATGGAAGCCGGCATGAATGGCTTTAAGAGAAGAAAGCTTGCCGATAAGGTCGCATCCGGACTGATTTTGCAGAGCTATCTCGATTCGCGAAAGAGAGGACAGGTGTAATGCACAGATTGAAGACGTTAGATAATGGACTGAGGATAATGACTCATCCTATGGCCGGTATGGAGTCGGTCGCGATAGGGGTATGGGTGCGCGTCGGCGGTAGGTATGAGGATCCAAAAAACAGCGGTATAAGTCACATACTGGAGCATCTTTTATTTAAGGGTACTACTGAGCGTGACACGATGACGATAAAACAGGAGATAGAAGGCAGAGGCGGAAGCTTTAATGGTTTTACTTCGGAAGAACATACTTGCTATCTGGTAAAGGTATTAGGTAAAGACGTGTCATTAGGACTGGATATACTCAGTGATATGGTGCAGAATCCGAGGCTTGAAGAATCAGAGATCTTAAAAGAGAAAGAAGTCATAGTAGAAGAGATAAAGATGTATAGGGATATACCGGCTCATTACGTGCATGAGATCCTGGCAGAGGAGATGTGGCCAAATCAACCGCTCGGTATGCCGCTTGCCGGCACGGAAGAGACTGTGAAGTCCGTGGCTAAAAATGATATAGTAAATTATAAGAACATGTTCTATAATCCTAAGAATATTTTTGTGGTGGGCTCAGGCAATATAGATGAGGATGCACTTACATCCCTGGCAAAGAAATATCTATCCGACGCAAAGGCGGGCCAGATCTCCAAATTCTCTAAAGCAAATATTTCTCAGGATGCTCCGAGAGTTAATCTATATGCAAAGAAGACTGAACAGACGCATCTGGCCATAGGATTTCATGCCGTGGATCGGTTTCATCCCGATAAGCACGTGATGAGTGTTATGAATATAGTCCTGGGCGCAAATATGTCATCCAGGCTATTTCACATCGTCAGGGACGAGATGGCATTATGTTACGAGATATCATCCAGTGTGAGAAGGTATGAGGATTGCGGGGCGTTGGTTATCAGCGCCGGGGTGGATGATAAGAAACTGATAAAGTCTCTCGAAGTTATACTTAAAGAACTTGCGCGATTCTCGAAGGAACCTATATCGGAGGGAGAGCTTAGAAGGGCCAAAGAGTACTATAAAGGCCAGCTGTTATTTGCTCTCGAGGACACCATGAGCCATATGTTATGGCTTGGTGAAAAGGTTGTTTCGGGCGAAAAGGATTTGACATCCAAACCGATATTGGAAAAGGTAGAGGCCGTTACCGTCGAAGACATCATGAGGGTAGCCAATAACGTATTCAAAGATAATAGTATGAGCCTTGCCGTAATTGGCCCAAAGCTGGATGAGAAATTGATTAAGGAAGCGTTGCACATTTAAGGCTATAGTTCAGTCATATAAGTGCATGCGTCATTCTGAGGAGGGCTTTAGCCCGACGAAGAATCTAAAAGAGAGATCCTTCGCTTCGCCCTATCGGGCTTCGCTCAGGATGACAGGCTATAGTCAAGTTTCTTCTGGAGCTGAGCTGTTGCACATTTAAGTTAGTCACTCAAAATGGGGTAATCTTATGCAGAATATTTTAATAGCGCCGAGCATACTCTCAGCCGACTTCTCAAGGCTCGGAGAGGAGATAAGGGCGATAGATAAAGCAGGCGCAGATTGGGTGCATATCGACGTTATGGATGGCGCCTTTGTGCCCAATATAACGATGGGGCCGATAGTGGTAAAGTCAGCCAGACCTGTCACGAAACTGCCTTTTGACGTCCATCTTATGATCAATAATCCGCAGGATTATATAGAGAGTTTTGCCAATGCCGGAAGCGATATAATCACATTTCACATAGAGGCCGAAAAAGACCCCTTAGAGATCATAAAGCTGATTAGATATTTTAAGAATAAGGTAGGCGTTTCCATAAGGCCCAATACCGGTGTCGCCGCGATAGAGGAGATATTGCCGATGGTCGATATGGTGCTTGTGATGACGGTCGAACCGGGATTTGCAGGGCAGGGCTTCATGCCGGATTGCCTGTCTAAAGTCGAGGAGGTGCGCAGGATATTTAAGAAGGATATCCAGGTCGACGGTGGTATCAATGAGTTAACCGCGGCTAAGGCTATAAAAGCGGGTGCCAATGTGCTGGTGGCCGGATCCGCAGTCTTCGGATCAAAAGACTATGCGGGCGCGATCAAAAAAATAAGGGGAGGAGTATAAATGGGTGGTATAAAATTCGGAACGGACGGTTGGAGAGCTGTAATAAGCGACGAATTTACTTTTGATAATGTGAAGAAAGTGGCACAGTCGGTAGCCGATTTTATACATAATGACTGTAAGGGGCTAAAGGTTAAAGAGCGGAAGGTAGTAATAGGTTATGACACCAGATTCTTATCCGATAAATATGCCGAGCTTATGGCTTGCGTCTTCGGTGCCAACGGCATAAAGGCCGTTTTGTCTGATAGGGCAGTCCCTACACCGTCCGTCAGTTTTGCGATCAAAGACAGAGGGTATGTTGGTGGTATAATGATCACCGCCAGCCACAATCCTGCCAGATATAATGGCATAAAGTATAAGGCTTACTATGGTGGATCGGCCGGACCTGAGATAACGAAGAAGTTTGAGTCGTATTTGGGTAAGAGTGAAATCAAGATTAAATCACTCGATGAGCTAAAAGCCGAAGGCCTGGTGGTTATAGACGATCTGATCTCGGCTCACCTTGCGTTCATTAAGAGCTACGCAGACATAAAGCTATTAAAAAAGAGTAAGTTGAAGGTCCTCGTAGATTCTATGTATGGTACCGGCAATGACTACATCTCTATGCTGCTCAAAGGGGGCAATTGCAAAATCGACACTATACATAACGAAAAGAATCCAAGCTTCGGCGGAATCAATCCGGAACCGATATTGCCGAACCTGAAGGAGCTCGCTGAGAAGACGAAGAAGGGCAAATACGATATTGGCCTTGCCACGGACGGGGATGCGGACAGGTTGGGCGTTGCGCTTCCGAACGGCAAGCTATTGACTGGACATAAGGTTATGTCTGTATTGTTATTACACCTGTTAGAAGATAAAAAGATGCGCGGAGGTGTTATACAGACGATATGCGGAACGTTCCTCATAGAGAAGATTTGTAAAAAACATGGTCTTAAGATGTATGAGACTCCCGTTGGATTCAAATATATCTGCGAGCTGATGCTTAAGGATGATATATTAATAGGCGGTGAGGAGACGGGAGGTGTGGCGTTCAAGGATTCGATACCTGAAAGAGACGGCATTCTTTCCGGGCTTCTCATACTCGAGATGATGGCGATGAAAAAGAAGAAAATTATGGATATATTGAAATCGATAGATAAGGAATATGGCACTTACGAATATAAGAGGCTGGATCTTAAGTATCCCGATGAAAAGAAGGCTAAACTTATGGCCAGCTTAAGTAATAATCCTCCGAAGGTAATTCTCGGTCATCCGGTGGTAGATGTAAAGACCACAGATGGTTTTAAATTCATATGTGATGACAGGTCATGGATGATGCTCAGGCTTTCGGGCACCGAACCCATTCTCAGAGTATATGCGGAAGCTCCCGACGAGAAGAAGGCGTTGGGGATACTCGAATTTGGAAGGAAATTATCGGATAGTGTTTAATGGATAAATCACTGATACGTAATTTTTCAATCATTGCCCACATAGATCACGGAAAGTCAACTCTGGCCGATCGTATCCTGCAATTCACGGGCGCGATAAGCGAGAGAGAATTTCATGATCAGATTCTCGATGATATGGATCTCGAGAAAGAGCGTGGAATCACGATTAAGGCCAGCGCCGTTAGAATAAACTACAAGGCGAAAGACGGCCTTATCTACGAGCTGAATCTTATCGACACGCCCGGCCACGTCGATTTTACGTATGAGGTGTCTAAATCGGTTGGCGCCTGCGAAGGCGCGCTACTCGTGGTAGATGCCTCTCAGGGAGTCGAGGCCCAGACTGTAGCTAATCTCTATCTTGCGATGGAGCATAACCTCGTAATAATTCCGGTAATAAATAAGATCGATCTTCCCAGCGCCGAGACCGAAAATGTAAAACATCAGATATCCGATATACTCGGACTCGATAAGGCGGATATAGTGCTTGCGAGCGCTAAGCTCGGGACGGGGACAGAGGATATTCTGGAGTCCGTCGTAAGTAAGATACCCTCACCCAGCGGTGAGGTGACAAACCCTCTGCAGGGGCTTGTATTTGATTCCAGGTTCGACGCGTATAAAGGCGTCGTGGTGCTTATACGGCTAATGAACGGCGTCATATGTAAAGGTATGAAGGTCATGATGATGTCGAATAATAAAGTCTATGAAGTGCAGGAGGTCGGCATCTTTAACCCACGGCAGTCAACCGTCGATAAACTATCATGCGGTGAGGTTGGATATATAACTTGCAACATACGTGATGCCAGGGAAGTCTTTGTCGGGGACACTTTAACCGATGCGGAGAATCCCGCGGCGGCGCCTTTACCGGGATATAAGAAAGTCCATCCGATGGTATTTAGCGGTATATATCCGGCGTCCAGCGCCGACTTTCATCTGCTAAAGGAAGCGATAGAGAAGCTCAGGCTTTCGGATGCAGCCTTTGTGTTTGAACTGGAGAAGTCGGCCTCGCTCGGCATGGGCTTCAGATGCGGCTTTCTCGGGTTACTACATATGGAGATAATCGAGCAGAGGTTAGAGAGGGAATATGATCTAAACCTGGTTATTACGACTCCGAGCGTTGTATATAGAATTCTGAGGAAAGACGGCGAGATAGAGGAGGTCGACAATCCCGTAAAATTGCCGAATGCGGGCGAGGTCGAAGAGACCGAAGAGCCTTATGTAAGGGCGTACATAATACTGCCCAAGGAATCCATAGGAACCATTCTTGAACTCTCCGAGTCGCGCAGAGGGTCGTACGTCTCCACGGAGTATCTCGATGACAAACGCGCCAGAATTATATATGATATTCCGCTGTCCGAAGTTATAGTAGATTTTTACGATAGAATAAAGTCTGCGACTAAGGGCTACGGTTCGCTCGATTACGAGTTCCTTGACTACAGGCCCACGAGTATAGTAAAACTTGATATATTGATAAACGGCGAAGTATATGATGCGTTCTCATCGATAGTATTTAAGGACAAGGCATATTCGAAAGGCAAAGTTGTTATCGAAAAATTGAAAGAGACCATACCGCGTCATCTGTTTCAAATAATACTGCAGGCCGCTATAGGGGGGCAGGTCATCGCCCGCGAAACTATAAAGGCTGTGGGTAAGAACGTCACTGCCAAATGTTACGGCGGCGACATAACCAGGAAGAGAAAGCTTTGGGAGAAACAAAAAGCGGGAAAGAAGAAGATGAAGCAGTTTGGAAAGGTGGATATTCCGCAGGAAGCATTTTTTGCAGCGCTTAAAGCGCAATGACAAGAGGGGTTATGAATAAAGAAAAGGTGAAATCACAAGTGAGGGAATGGGTAGAGTCTATAGTAATAGCGTTTGCAATAGCTATAGTGATCCAGACGTTTATCGTACAGGCATTTAAGATACCCTCCGGATCGATGATACCGACATTTAAGATCGGTGACAGGATATTTGTAAATAAATTTCTGTATAGCGCGAGAGTTCCGTTCGTTAATTGGAAACTGCCGATACTGGACATAAAAGAACCAAGGCGCGGGGACATTATAGTTTTCGTATCTCCCGAAGACCCTAGGAAGGATTTCGTGAAACGCCTCATAGCCTTCGGCGGCGAGAAGGTTGAGGTAAAAGACGGCAGAATATTGGTTAACGGTATGGCGCTGGAAGAGCCTGGCTGTAAGTCGGTCTATTATTATAATGCGGGCGACTATGGACAGGAAGGTAAAATTATCGTGGTGCCCGCGAACTCATACTTTGTTCTCGGAGACAATAGCTCCAACTCCAGGGATTCGCGGTACTGGGGATTTGTACCTAGAAAAAATCTGGTGGGTAAGGCGATGCTTATTTACTGGCCCTTAAATAGGATGAAGCTGATAAAGTAGGAGTCATATGGGCAAAGTTACGCTGGCCAATAAAATATCGATAACGCGTATAATTCTTATTCCATTCTTCATAACCGCGGTGGCCTATTCGAGACTCGACATAGCGCTTATATTCTTCATCGTCGCCATTATCTCCGATGGGCTCGATGGATTTATCGCTCGCGCGTTAAAACAAAAAACTCAGCTCGGAACTATACTGGATCCCATCGCAGATAAGCTTCTTCTGACGAGCGCATATATATGCCTCTCTGTGGCGCCCAGTATACCGCAGCATCTCAGGCTGCCGCCGTATGTACCAATAATCGTTATCTCCCGGGATGTTATAATCGTGGTCGGATCGATAGTGGTTTACGTAGTGAAGAGCGACCTTAAGATATCCCCGAGCATCGTAGGGAAAATTACCACGTTCTTTCAGATGATAGTCATCGTCTGCATTCTTGTTAAGTTCAACTATTCAAATATCGTGTGGAACTTGGCAATCCTTCTTACGATGATATCGGGGCTGGACTATGTTATGAAGGGTAGTAAATTATTAAGCGATAGTAGCGTTGCGAAGAAAGCGGGGTAGGGAATGAATCCTGTATTAGCGCTTGCGTTATCAGTTGTGCTTGCATATATAATGGGATCATTTCCAACCAGTTATGTATTGGCCAGAATATTTAAAGGTATTGATATTAGGCAGGTTGGCTCTAAGAATGCCGGAGCGACGAATGTCTTAAGGAGCGTTGGTAAACTTCCGGCGCTAGTGACCTTAATCGTGGACATTCTAAAAGGTGTTGCGGCGGTAACTATAGTCGCAAATTATTTTTACAAATTCAATATAGATCTTCAATACGATGCATATCGCGGCATACTGGCTCTGGCCGTAGTATGCGGCCATATCTGGTCGGTATTTCTGAAGTTCAAGGGTGGTAAAGGTGTCGCCACTACTATCGGAGTCGCTATAGTTCTCACACCATTTGCCCTGATACCATCCGCCATAGTATGGCTCCTGGTACTTTATATCACGAATTTCGTATCACTTGCATCTATTATGGCGCTTCTGCTTTTTCCCGCCATAGCCTGCATACTAAAGTACCCTCTATATATAATTCTCTCAAGTGTTGTGATCTGTAGTATCTCAATTTATAAGCATAGAGATAACATAAATAGGCTTGTTAGGGGGCAAGAGAACGAGACCCGCCTATTTAAGAAGAAGATGAATATCTTAGTCATATAAGTGCGTTTCTCATAATTTTTGTTGACAAAATCGTGTTTATGCGTATAATAATAATAGGTTAAATGATTCTGATGTCCTCTATTGTATTGTTTTCCGAAAGAACAAATCCCTAAATAGTTGAATTTCTGATAAATGTCCAAAGACCTCCTCTGTATCTACACCTCATAAGGCATATCGTGTAATGTCCAAAAAAAGACTATTTCTGATCGATGGCAACTCCTTCTGCTACAGGGCATTCTATGCCATAAGGACGCTGTCCAATTCGAAGGGCCAGCCTACGAACGCCATATATGGCTTCATGACGATGTTGAACAAGATCATTAAGGATAATTCGCCCGATATGCTGGCGGTAGCCTTCGATATGAAGGCCCCGACATTCAGGCATAAGAAGTTCGAGGAATATAAGATCCACCGTAAGCCTATGCCTGATGAGCTGGTGTCCCAGATGCCTTACATTAAGAGATTGGTTTCAGCCTACAATATACCTATATATCAAATGGAAGGATATGAGGCTGACGATGTCCTCGCGACCATAGCTAAAAAAGCGGAGAAGGAAGATGTGGAGACTTTTATAGCCACAGGCGATAAAGATGCTCTACAGCTGGTAAATAATCATATTAAGGTCTATAACACGAATAAGGATGGGCTGATATACGATGCGCATAAGGTTAAAGAAGCCTTTGGCGTAGATCCGGATAAGATGGTAGATATAATGGCCTTAATGGGCGACGCTTCGGATAATATACCCGGCGTGCATGGCATAGGCGAGAAGACCGCCATAGAGCTTATAAGCGAATTTGGAAGCCTGGAAAATCTGCTGAAGAATATAGATAAGGTGAAGAGCCAGGCGAGAAAGAAGGCGCTGGTGGAGAATGAGAAGATGGCGATATTAAGTAAGGAGCTTGCCATCGTCGATACTAAGGTGCCCATCGATGTCGATTTTAAGGAACTTGAATTAAAACCGCCCGACCACGCTCAACTCCTGGAGATGTTTAAGGAACTGGAATTTAAGGCCTTCATAAAGGAATTCACGCCTAAGGAGTCCCTGGATTCGACATATGAGATGATCGACGACCGGGATAAATTTGAGAAGCTTGTGGCTGAGCTTAAAGGGCTGAGCGAATTTGCATTCGATTTTGAAACGACTTCAGAGGATCCTATGCTCGCTAAGCTCGTCGGCGTCTCGTTCTCATGGATTGTGGGGCGCTCATATTATGTGCCGGTCAATAAATATTTTGACTGCGATTTTGTTCTCGGTAAACTGAAACCCATATTCGAAGATGCGTCCATTGAAAAGATCGGCCAGAATATTAAATATGAATATATAGTGCTCGCTAATTACGGTATTAACCTCGCCGGTAAGTTCTTTGACACTATGGTCGCGTCTTACGTCCTGAATCCATCTAAGATGAACCATAATCTCGAAGAGATATCGATCGAATATCTTAGCCATAAGATGACCACGCCTATCGAAGAGCTGATAGGTAAGGGCAAGAAGGCGATAACCATGGACCAGGTCGATGTCGATAAGGTCTGCGCCTATTGCTGTGAAGATAGCGATGTCACCCTCAGGCTTAAGAAGATACTGGAAAAAGAGATCGCCGCGAAGTCCATGGACGAATTATTCTATAAAGTGGAAATGCCTTTAGTGGAAGTGCTCGCGGGGATGGAGATTACCGGAGTATCTATTGATAAGGACTATCTTGCCGGGCTTTCGGTGGAGATGGAGAAGAAGCTCGAGAAATTAACTAAGAAAATATATGAGATAGCAGGCGAAGAATTCAATATCAATTCGCCTAAGCAGTTATCGACCATCCTTTTTGAAAAGCTGAAGCTCCCGGTGGTAAGAAGGACTAAGACCGGCATATCTACGGATGAAGAGGTTTTGACTAAGCTGGCCGCATCGCATAAATTACCGCATACCATTCTGGAGTACAGGGAGCTTTCAAAATTAAAATCGACATATGTAGATTCGCTTCCGCTCATCGCGAATCCGAAGACAGGAAGGATACATACCTCGTTCAATCAAACGGTTACCGCCACAGGTAGGTTATCATCGAGCGAACCGAACCTGCAGAATATCCCGATTAAGACCGAGGAGGGGCGCAAAATACGTAAAGCCTTTATACCCTCAGCTAAGGACAGGGTGCTTCTTTCGGCCGACTATTCGCAGATTGAGCTTAGGGTGCTGGCGCACATGTCCGGCGATAAGCACCTTACCAAAGCGTTTAAGGAGGGGCTCGACATACATTCGTTTACGGCGGCATTGGTCTTTAATGTGGATGAGAAGGATGTTACCACCGAGATGCGCGGCATGGCAAAGACGGTAAACTTTGGGATTATCTACGGCATGAGCCCGTACGGGTTATCGCAAAGCCTGAGCATTGATGTGGCAAAGGCGAAAGATTTCATCGACGCGTATTTTCAGAGATATCCGGCGGTTAAGGAGTACATGGACGGACTCATCACGGAGGCCAGGGAGAAGGGCTACGTTACGACCATGCTTGGCCGTAGGCGCTACATCCCCGAGATAAATAGCGCCGATATGAGGATCAGGCAGTTTGCGGAAAGGACCGCTATTAATATGCCCATACAGGGCTCGGCGGCCGATGTGATCAAAGTGGCCATGATAGATATATATGAAAGGCTTGCAAAGAAAGGTCTCGGGACAAAGATGACCCTGCAGGTCCACGACGAACTGGTCTTCGATGTGCCCGAGAAAGATCTGAAAGAAACTTATCATATAGTGAAGGACGGTATGGAGAATGTCATAAAGCTTAAGGTTCCGGTAGAGGCGCATATCGAGGTCGGCGAGAATTGGCTCGAGCAGGAAAAATACAAGGCTTAATGCATATTTATATTCGATGAGGAGACGGATTAAGTGGAAAAAATTAAGGTATTATTCGTAGCGAGTGAGGTCGTGCCGTTCGCTAAGACCGGTGGACTCGCCGATGTAGCGGGGAGCCTTCCGCTCGAGCTTAGCGAGATGGACGTGGACGTCCGCGTTATAATGCCGAAGTACCGATCTGTTAAAGTCCCCGGCGATAGGACGGTCATAAAGAAGTCATCACGTCATGAGGCCGTGCAGGATAATAAAGTTTCCGAAGGTGTTACCGTATATCTGGTCGAGAATGACGATTACTTTAACAGAAAAGAGTATTACGGCGATAAGTTCGGTGATTATGCCGATAACCTCACCCGATTCGCATTCTTTTCAAGACAGGTTCTTGAGAGATGCATAAAAGAGAATTTCAGGCCGGACATCATTCATTGCAATGATTGGCATACGGCGCTGATCCCCGTATATCTTAATACGATCTATAAATATGATCCATTCTTTGCCAGGACCAAAACATTATTCACTATACATAATATCGCATACCAGGGATTGTTCTCAAAAGAGGATTTTCCTAAGACAGGGCTGGACTGGGCTCTGTTCCATATACACTACTTCGAATTTTATGGCCAGGTAAATCTAATGAAGGCCGGAATAATATATGCGGATGCTGTGAGCACGGTAAGCCCGACTTATGCTAAGGAGATATTGACTAAGGAGTATGGCTGCGGACTGGAGGGGGTGTTACAAGCTAAGAAAGATGCCCTCTATGGTATATTGAACGGCATCGATTACGGTGTCTGGAATCCGGCTACCGACTCTGTGATCGCGAAGAAATATTCCATAGAGAACCCCGACAATAAATATATTAATAAGGAATCCCTGCAGAAGGAATTAGGGCTTAAAGTCGATTTTGATATTCCGATGTTAGGAGTAATATCACGGCTTGCGGACCAGAAAGGCATGGATCTTCTGGCAAAGATAATCAATGACATACTGAGCATGAAGGTGCAATTTGTCCTGCTTGGGACAGGCGACCATAAATACCATGTGCTGTTGGAAAAGATGGCGAAGGCACATCAAAAGAATACGTCGATAAATCTGAAATATGATGCTATTCTCGCCGAAAAGATTTACGCGGCTTCAGACGTATTTTTAATACCTTCCAGATATGAACCTTGCGGACTCAGTCAGATGATCGGCTTCAAATACGGTACCATCCCTGTCGCGCGTCGGACAGGGGGGCTGAAGGATACCATATCCGAGTATGATTTTAGGACTAAGGAAGGCACGGGATTCACCTTCGAGGAATATAGGCCGGAGGCGTTTTTGACAGCTATAAAAAGGGCGTTTTCCGTGCATCAGAATAGGGGCGCGTGGAGAGAGCTAGTGAAGAGGGTGATGGGACTCGATTTCTCATGGAAAGTCTCTGCCTGGAAATACATAGAGCTTTATAATAAAATTAAGAATTAAGGTTGCGGAGATAGGCATGATTGTCATAGGAGTAACAGGGTCTTTTGGTACCGGAAAGAGTTTCGTGGCAGCGATATTAAAATCGTTTGGCGCGAAGGTGATAGATGCCGATGCGATAGCCCATGATGTGATTAAAAAGGGCACTCCCGCGTACAGAAAAATAGTATCGGAATTCGGTTGTAGCATTTCCGTAGATGGTAAAGAGATAAATAGGAGAAGGCTTGCGTCTTGCGTCTTCGGCAATAAGGCGAGGATCGCAAAATTAAATAATATCGTGCACCCCGAGGTAATTCGGGTGATAAAATCAAGGATAAGGACGGCCGGTAAAGATGCCGTCGTAGTCATCGACGCCCCGCTCTTAATAGAGGCGCGTCTTTTAAATATAGTCGATAAAGTGGTAGTGGTCAGTTGTTCTAAAAAAAGGCAGATAGAAAGATGCATAAAAAAGTTCCGAGTAACCAGGCAAGAAGTGTTAAAGAGGATAAGGAGTCAGATGTCAATGAAGAGAAAGCTGAAAATGGCGGACTTCGTAGTTCAGAACGATCTAACGAGAAGTCGTACGAGACTGCAGGCAAGAAGGGTTTGGGAGGAGGTCGTATGGAGATAGCTGAATTAAAGGCCCTTAGCATAGTAGAGCTGACAAAGCTTGCTAAGGATATGAACGTCAATGGTATGAGCGGATTAAAGAAGCAGGACCTTATATTTAAAATACTCCAGGCTAAGACCGAGAAGGAAGGATTGATTTTTGGAGAAGGTGTTCTGGAGATACTTCCGGACGGTTTTGGCTTCATGAGGAGTCCGGACTATAATTATCTCCCCGGACCGGATGACATATATGTATCTCCTTCGCAGATACGACGATTTAATTTACGCACCGGTGATACAGTGAGCGGCCAGATCAGACAGCCGAAAGAGGGCGAGAGGTACTTTGCACTACTTAAGGTAGAGGCTGTGAACTTAGGTAATCCGGAAGAGACTAAGGATAAGACGCTCTTCGATAACCTGACACCGCTTTATCCGAACCAGCGTTTTATGCTGGAGAATAATCCGAAAGAGATATCTACGAGGATAATGGATCTATTGGCTCCGGTCGGTAAAGGGCAGAGGGGGCTTATAGTCGCGCCTCCGTATAGTGGTAAGACGGTGCTTCTGCAGAAATTCGCGAATGCCATAACTACGAATTATCCCGAAGTCGTGTTGATAGTGCTATTAATCGATGAACGTCCGGAGGAAGTCACGGATATGCAGCGCTCGGTTAAAGGCGAGGTTATTAGTTCGACATTCGACGAGCCCTCAGAGCGCCATATACAGGTAGCAGAGATAGTACTCGAGAAAGCTAAGAGGCTGGTCGAATCTAAGAAAGATGTTGTCATACTTTTGGACTCGATCACACGCCTTGCGCGCGCCTATAACTCGGTCGTGCCGCATTCCGGTAAGATACTCTCCGGCGGAGTTGACTCCAATGCGCTCCAAAAGCCTAAGAGGTTCTTCGGGGCTGCGCGTAATATAGAAGAGGGCGGAAGCTTAACAATAATTGCCACCGCGCTCGTCGACACGGGTTCGAGGATGGATGAAGTTATATTCGAAGAGTTTAAGGGCACCGGTAATATGGAATTGCAGATGGATAGAAACCTTTTTCAGAAGAGGATATATCCGGCTATCGATATAAAGCGTTCCAATACCAGAAAAGAAGAACTACTCGTCCATCCCGATGAGCTGAAGCGTATATGGCTCATGAGGAAAGCGCTCAACGAGTTAAATACCGATGAGGCCATGCAGTTACTCATCGAGAAGCTCTCCAAGACAAAGACGAACGCCGAATTCTTAATGTCGATGAACCAGTAATTAATATAATAGTCCAAAGAAAACAACAAAAAGGAGAATGTCATGAAAGAGAAGATACACCCGAAATATGAAGAGGCTACTATACACTGCGCTTGCGGTGAGGTAGTTAAGACCCGCTCTACAAAGCCGAGCATACAGGTCGATATTTGTTCGAAGTGCCACCCGTTCTTTACCGGGACGCAGAAGCTGATAGACTCTGCAGGCCGCATCGAGAAGTTCTCTAAGCGATATGCCGGCAACGTTAAATCGAAGGCGAAGACTGCTGTAGCATCGAAAGAGGAAGCTAAAGGCGAAGTTAAAGCCGAATAAGGAAATATGATCGATAAGATAGTCCAGGAACGTAAGAAAAGGTATGACCAGCTGAATCAGCTATTGGCCGATCCGAAAGTAGTGGGAAACGGCTTAGAATATCAATCTTATGCTAAGGAGTTCGCTTCCCTTACGCCGATAATAAAGGCTTACGAAGAGCATCAAAAGATGGCCGTCGACCTGAAAGATATGGAGAAGGTGCTTAGCGATAAGACTCATGATAAGGAGTTTCTTGTTTTAGCCGAAGAGGAGAGGCATAGGCTCACCGAGGCATTAAAAGCGTCCGCATCCAGGATCGAAGACATGATATTGGAGAAAGATTCGGGCGCTCAAAGAGGAATCATTCTCGAGATAAGGGCGGGAACCGGTGGAGTGGAAGCCAGTCTATTTGCAGCCGATCTCCTGCGCATGTATTCGAGATACGCGGCCAAGAATGGCTGGAGGGTGGAGCTGATAGATTCGAGCCTTAGCGAGAAGGGCGGCTATAAGGAAGTCATATGTTCAGTATCCGGCTCCGGAGTTTATGGTATGATGAAATTTGAATCCGGCACGCACAGAGTTCAGAGAGTCCCGGAGACTGAGGCGAGCGGCAGGATACATACGTCTGCGGCGACGGTGGCGGTATTACCGGAAGCCGAGGACGTCGATATAGAGATAAGGCCCGAGGATCTGAAGATCGATGTATTTAGATCAGGCGGTGCGGGCGGCCAGGGTGTTAATAGGACGGACTCAGCTGTAAGGCTTACGCATCTGCCTTCCGGACTCGTCGTCACCTGTCAGGACGAGCGATCACAGCTTAAGAATAAGTCTAAGGCTCTTAAGGTCCTGCGCGCAAGGCTATTTGATGCAAGGCAGAAGGAGCAGTCCGATAAGATAACGCAATCCAGACGAGCCCAGGTAGGCAGTGGAGATCGCTCGGAGAAGATAAGGACTTACAACTTTCCGGACAGGCGCATTACGGACCATAGGATAGGATTTACTACGCATAATCTGGAAGGTGTTATGGAGGGTAATCTGGATGAGCTTGTGGCCGCATTAAAGGCCGAAGATAAGAAACTAAGATTGAAGGCCGCGACGTGAGCATGAGGACGATAGCGCCATATACACCGATACAATATGTTATAGGGAGCGTGGAATTTTGCGGGATTAACATTAATGTCGATGAACGCGTCCTTATTCCCAGGCCTGAGACCGAGGTTTTGGTCGAAGCGGCTGTTCAGCTTACCGGTTTATGCTCATTAAAAGTTGGCGAGATTAAAATATTGGATTTATGCACCGGATCCGGCTGTGTCGCAATAGCTTTGGCCGAAAGGTTGACAAAAGGCCCAACTAATTGTAGAATAATCGCTTCCGACATTTCGCCGGATGCCATAGAGGTTGCCAGGCGAAACGCTATCAGGAATGGTTTGTATAACCATATAGAATTCATAAATAGAGATCTGTTCGATGGTATCGATGATAAATTTGATATAGTTGTCTCGAACCCGCCTTATATTGCAAAATATGAATTCCCGACATTACAGGAAGAAGTTCTTAGGGAACCCAGGATAGCGCTGGATGGTGGCGAGGACGGACTCGATTATTACAGGCGCATAATCTCGAAACTGCCGGACAATTTAAAGCGCGGCGGATATGCGTTACTTGAGATAGGCTTCGGCCAGCGATGCGCAGTAAGCGCTATAGTAGATGAGAGTGGATATTTTAAAGTAAATTGCATAAAGAAAGATTTTAACGGTATCGATAGGGTAATAATAATCGAATGGATAAATTAGTTATAGAGGGTTCAAAACGTCTATCCGGAACCGTGGAGATAAGCGGCTCTAAGAACGCATGTCTGCCGATACTTGCGGCTACTCTGCTCACCGACGATAAATGTGTAATAAGGAATGTTTCGACACTTCGCGATATTTCGACGATGCTGAAGATACTTAAGAACCTTGATGTTAAGGCGAAGCAGGAAAGCGATGTGGCGACCATAGAGGCCGCCGGATATAAGAAATTCATTGCCCCTTACGAATTGGTAAGCACGATGCGCGCATCCATTTGCGTGCTCGGCCCGCTCTTAGGAAAACAGAAGAGGGCCGAGGTATCTTTTCCGGGCGGATGCGTTATAGGCCCCAGGCCGATAGATATTCATCTGAAGGGTTTGAGAGCCCTGGGAGTGAATATTAAGGTCGAGAAGGGCTATCTGATAGCGGATGGACGTAAGATGCGCGGCAGCCACATATACTTGGGTGGGCATTTCGGTTCGAGCGTCCTTGCCACCGGAAATATCATGATGGCTGCGACCCTGACAAAAGGTGTCACTGTTATCGAGAATGCCGCATGTGAGCCTGAGGTTGTGGACCTGGCGCATTTTCTTATAAAGATGGGTGCTAAGATAAAAGGGCATTCGACGCACAGGATAGTAATCGAGGGCGTTAAGAAACTGCATGGCGCAGAGCATGCCGTTATACCCGATCGTATCGAGGCCGGCACTTATATGTTGGCCGCCGCGATAACTAAAGGGGATGTCATTGTTAAGAATGCTAAGCTCGAACATCTGATAGCTTTAGTGGATAAGCTGGAGGAATCCGGCGTGAGTGTAAAAAAAGTTCCGTCAGGACTTAGAGTTAAACACGTAAAGAAATTAAAGCCGGCCGATATAACGACGCTCACATATCCCGGTTTTCCGACCGATATCCAGGCGCAGATGATGAGCCTTATGACAGTTACCGACGGAATAAGTGTCATAACTGAGAAGATATATCCGGAGCGTTTTATACATATAAGCGAGCTGAATCGTATGGGCGCGGATATTATATTAGAAGGCGCGACTGCCGTTATTAAGGGAGTTAAGAGCCTTAGCGGCGCGCCCGTTATGGCGTCGGATTTAAGGGCATCAGCCGCGCTGGTATTGGCAGGGCTGGTCGCCGAAGGCAGGACCGATGTGCATAGAATCTATCATCTCGATAGAGGTTATGAAAGATTGGAAGAGAAGCTTGTGAAGCTGGGTGCTAATGTCTGGAGAGAAAAAGAGAAATAGGAGGAATAAATGTCGGCAGTAATCAGATTAAAGAGGGCAGGGGCTCTAAAGAAGCCCGTACATAAGATAGTGGTGATGGATAAACGCAGGGCAAGGGACTCGAGGCCAATAGATATATTGGGCTTCTACGATCCTAAGACCGATCCCGCAACAGTGAAGGTTAATAAGGCCAGAGCTGAGTATTGGATAAGCGTAGGCGCTAAGCCGTCTCCCGCGGTAAGGACTCTATTAAAGAAGCAGGGAGTGAAGGTCAGTTCATAGTTTATAGTTATATGAACTAGTGCAATGTATGTATATAGACATCCTGACTCTTTTTCCCAATATGTTCGACAGCGTCCTTGGTGAGTCGATCCTTAAGAGGGCCCAGGCTAAGGGCTTTCTAAAGGTTAAAATACATGACTTAAGAGATTGGACCTTCGACAATCATCACAGCGCTGACGATAAACCGTTCGGCGGCGGGCCCGGAATGGTGATGAAGGTAGAGCCGGTATATTTAGCGCTTAAGGATATTAAGTCCTCTGAAGGAAGCGGCGCAAAAGTTATACTGCTTACGCCTCAGGGTATAAAGCTCGATCAGAAGACAGTAAAAAGATTTGCTAAAGAAAAAGAGCTCATTCTTATATGCGGCCATTATGAAGGCGTCGACGAAAGGGTAAGATCTCTGGTCGATGAGGAGATCTCGGTAGGCGACTATATATTGACATGCGGTGAGTTACCCGCGATGGTGCTTATAGATTCGGTTACGAGATTGATACCGGGCGTGCTGGGCTCCGGCGATTCGACCGCATCGGAGTCATTTGAGAACGATTTTTTAGAGTATCCGCAATATACTCGTCCGGCAGAATTTAAGGGCATGAAGGTTCCGGACATTCTATTGTCCGGTGACCATAAGAAGATAGATGATTGGCGTGCGAAAGAGGCAGTGAAGAGAACTAGACAGAGAAGACCTGATCTGTTAAGGAAGAAGTGATAGTTTGGTCATAGAATTGCGTGTGTCATTCTGAGGAGGGCTTTAGCCCGACGAAGAATCTACGCGTCCAGATCCTTCACCCGCTACTAAAGCTCCGGCGGGTTCAGGATGACAAAACAAAAAGAAAGGATAGTAACATGGAAGATATGATTAAATTTGTAGAGTCAAAATTCCTGAAGAAAGACATATCTGAGTTCGATATCGGCGATACGCTCGACGTACAGCTGAAGATAGTCGAAGAAGGGAAGTCGCGCATCCAGACCTTCGAAGGCGTTATCATAGCGCGCGCCGGGTCAGGCCTTACCGAAACCATTACGATGCGTAAGGTATCGTATGGTGAGGGTGTCGAGATGGTCTTTCCTCTTCACTCGCCATCTATTGATAAGATAAAGGTTGTAAAGAAGGGCGATGTTAACAGGGCAAAGCTTTACTACTTAAAGCGTAAAGTCGGAAAAGAGTCCAAGGTCGAAGAGAAGGTGTCGCATGGCCATTCGCAAGACCAGACAGCTGCTAAGCCACGAGAAGAGGCTAAGTAGTCAGGGATATAAGTTAATAGCAGGCGTAGACGAGGCCGGCCGGGGTCCCTTGGCCGGCCCTGTCGTTGCCGGTGCCGTTATTCTGAAGGATTTCTCATTTAAAGCGCGGATAGATGACTCTAAGAAGCTTACCCCTAAAATGAGGGAGCGGGCTTACGATGAGATCTTCAGTAAGGCCATAGTTGGCATAGGCATGGCGGACGAGAAGGTGATCGATGAGATCAATATTTATAAAGCCACGATAAGAGCCATGGAAGAGGCGCTATCGAAACTATCTACGCCTCCGGATTTTATAATCGTCGATGGCAGAGTTAATCTTCCCGCTAAATGTCCCGTAAAATGCATTATCAGAGGTGATTCATTGAGCATGTCCATAGCGGCGGCATCGATCGTGGCAAAGGTGACGCGGGACCGCATCATGAAAGAGTACGATAAAACATTCCCCCAGTACGGATTTGCGCGGCATAAAGGCTACCCCACAAAGGCGCATAAAAAAGCGTTGGCAGATAATGGCGTATCGCCGATCCATCGTAAGACATTTGGCCCGGTCAAATCACTCATAAAGTAAGTTATTCGGAAGCAAATTAGAAGCAAATTGTATTGACCCCACCAGGCCTTTATATTAGAATAAACCCGTCCATAATGAACTAATATATTATTATAACCTAAGGCTAAATATGACAGATATCGAGATCGCCCAAAAAGCAAAACTGAAGCCGATTACGCATATTGCCGCATCTCTCGGCATACCAAAGGGTTGCCTCGAACTATACGGGGATCTTAAGGCCAAGATATCATTAGATTTATTGAAAAAGCGCAGAAAAACTAAGGGCAAATACGTGGTCGTGACCGGTATAACGCCTACGCATTTAGGCGAGGGTAAGACCGTAACGACCATAGGCCTTTCAATGGCCTTAAACCGTATCGGTGAAAAAGCTGTAGCCTGCCTGAGGCAACCATCGCTTGGCCCATTTTTTGGGATTAAGGGCGGCGGTGTGGGCGGCGGTTATTCTCAGGTTTTGCCGATGGACGATATAAATATGCATCTCACCGGCGATATTCATGCTGTGGGCCAGGCGCACAACCTTTGCGCGGCATTTATCGATAATCATCTCTTCAGAGGCAATCCTCTCAATATAGATAAAGACAGGATTTATTGGAGAAGGGTTGTGGATACAAACGATCGCGCGCTTCGAAATGTGAGGATAGGCCTTGGAGGAGACGAACAGGACGGCGTCGAGCGCGACACGGGTTTTGATATAACTGCGGCAAGCGAAATAATGGCTATCCTTGCGCTTACGGATTCGATAAAAGATATGCGCGAGAGATTATCCAAAATCGTGATAGGGCTGACTAAAAATAAGAAGCCTGTGACCGCTGAAGACTTAAAAGTGGCCGGCTCGATGGCGCTGTTATTGAGAGAGGCGATAAAACCGAGCCTCGTCCAGACCATTGAAAACACGCCATGTTTTATTCATACGGGGCCGTTTGCAAATATAACGCATGGCAATAGCTCTATAATCGCCGATGTGATGGCGCTGAATCTGGCCGATTACGTAGTCACTGAGGCGGGCTTTGGCGCAGACTGCGGACTCGAAAAGTTTGCCAATATAAAGTGCAGGACGAGCGGCCTTAAGCCCGATGCCGTGGTTCTGGTTTGTTCCGTCAGAGCGCTGAAGATACATTCCGGAATTTATAAAATGGTAGTCGGTAATCCCCTGGAAAAATGCATTACCAAAGAGAATGTAGAGGCCCTCGAGGCCGGATGCACAAACTTAGAAAAACAGATAGAGAACTCCAGGCTTTATGGTGTGCCGTGCATAGTAGCTATTAATCGCTTTAAGACCGATACCGACAGGGAGATCAATGCCCTCAGAAAGAAGGCGCTGGCTGCGGGCGCTTTTAACTGCGTTGTCAATGACTGCTACAGGTATGGCTCGCGGGGCGCTACGGCCCTGGCAGGGGCAGTCGTCGAAGCATGCCGTGGAAATAGTAAATTTAGATATTTATATCCGCTGGACATTTCCATAAAAGAGAAGATCGAGACGATAGCCAAGAAGGTTTACGGCGCAAAGAGTGTTCATTTTGAACCGGCCGCATTAGAGAGTATCGCGCTTTATGAGAAGTTCGGATTCAATAAGATCCCTGTATGTATGGCGAAGACGCATCTATCGTTGTCACACGATCCAAAGTTGAAGGGCGCGCCAAGAAATTTCGTGTTGCCCGTCAGGGACGTCAAACCCTCTATCGGAGCCGGATTTCTCTATGCGTTATGCGGGAAGATGCTTACCATGCCCAGCTTACCGGCGCATCCCTGCGGAGAGAATATAGATATTGATGCGAAAGGGAGGATCCGATATGTACATAGATAGGCCGCTTAGTGAATATTTGGATGACCTTGCCTCTAAGAAGCCGACGCCGGGCGGCGGAAGCGCGGCCGCTCTCACGGCTTCGATCGGGACGTCTCTTTTGTCCATGGTTGCAAATTTTACTATCGGTAAGCCGGAATATAAAGATGTGGAATGCAATGTCGCCGGCATCCTGCTGGAAGCGCAGAAGTTCGATTCAGAGCTCAGGGCTCTTATAGATGCCGATATAGATGCTTATAAGAAATTAGTGCTCGCATTAAAAGAGACGCACAATGACAGCGCCCGGCTGGATGAATTTTATAAGAGTGCGCTGGAATCGCCGTTTCTGGTTTGCAAAATATCGAATAAATGCATTAAGCTATGCCGTGATTTGGCCGAATTCGGCAATAAGAATTTGATAACGGATACAGCCATAGCCGTAACGTTATTCGACGCCTCGTTCCTGGCGGCCAGATTCAATGTTTATGTCAATCTGAAGAACATAAGCGATACGGACTACATTGCCAAAATACATCATGTCCTGGCCCCCATGGAAGAAGAGATGCCGAAACTCAGGGAAGATATACTGGAGATGTGCGAAGAGATAATCATTTCATAGCTTATGGATGAAAGGATCCTTACATGGCAAAATTACTGGAAGGTAAACCGATTGCGGAAAAGATCAGGGCCCTTCTGGCACAGGAGGTAATAGAGCTTAAGGCTGAGCGTGGCGTATCGCCGAGGCTGGTAGCGCTTCAGATAGGCGAGAATGCCTCCTCAGAAGTCTATATAAGGAATCAAAAGAAGGCCGCAGAATCGTTAGGCATAGAGTATGAGCTGAGAAGCCTTCCGGAGGGCACGTCGCAGGCCGCGGCGGAGAAGGCTGTAAACGACCTGAACGAAGATCGGTCGGTGACGGCCATGATATTACAACTGCCGGTGCCGGGCGAGATCGACGCCGCTAAGATATCCGGCCTGATAGCGCCCGAAAAGGATGCGGAAGGGATGCATCCGAAGAATATAGGGAAGATAGTTCTCGGAAAGTATTCGATAGGTCCATGCACATCAATGGCTATTATGGAGCTGTTGGTATCCACGGGGGTGAAGCTGTACGGTAAAGAGGCCGTAGTCGTGGGCCACTCCGATATCGTAGGTAAGCCGATCTCGCTCATGCTCGTCAATAATTTTGCTACCACGACGATATGCCATATCGCTACAAGCCAGCTCGGGCATCTGGCTGACCATGTGAAGCGCGCCGAAATTCTGATCGTTGCCGTAGGAAAAGCCGGGCTAATCAAAGGCGATTGGATATCGCCCGGTGCCATAGTAATAGATGTGGGGATAAATAAGGTCGGGGATAAGATAATGGGTGACGTCGAATTCGATAGCGCCGAGACGAAGGCATCTTTCATAACGCCGGTCCCGGGTGGCGTCGGACCTCTTACTACGATTATGCTGATGAGGAATACGATCGAGCAGTTTAAAGCGCAGGCGCGCGCGGAAAAGCTATAGATGACATTTTGCGAAAAACTTAAGTCGGGTAAATTCATTGTAACCAGCGAGATCGCTCCGCCAAAAGGCATAGATGTGAAGATGGTTATTGACGATGTCTCTTTGATCAAAGATAGGGTGGATGCCGTGAATGTGACCGATCTTCAGAGCTCTGTAATGAGGGCAGGATCGTTGGTGCTGAGCCATCTTTTAATGGACATTGGCATCGAACCGATACTTCAGGTGACCTGTCGTGATAGGAACCGCCTTGCACTGCAGTCAGATCTGCTCTCGGCAGGTATTCTCGGAATAAAAAACGTCCTTATACTTACCGGGGATTACCCGACTCTCGGCGATCATCCGGAGTCGAAGCCCGTATTTGACCTTAACAGCGTCCAACTGCTTAAAGTGGCAATGGGTCTGCAGGAAGGTAAGGACATGAAGGGTAATCCCCTGAGAGGAACGCCCGAATTTTGTCTCGGAGCCGTGGTTAATCCCGGAGCGGATCCCATAGAGCCGGAAATAATTAAGATGGAACAAAAGATTGCAAACGGAGCGAAATTTTTTCAGACACAGGCTGTGTATGACGTCGATATATTTAAGAATTTTGCGCGCCTGACAAAGCACCTGAATGTGCCGATATTGGCCGGTATAGTCTTATTGAAATCCGCAGGCATGGCGCGTTTTATGAATGATAACGTATCGGGCGTACATGTGCCTGATGATATTATAGAAGAGATGGAAAGCGCTAAGGATAGAAGCGCTTCCTCTATCGGTATCTCCACGCGGCTTATTAAAGAACTCAGGCCTTTATGCCAAGGCATACACATCATGCCAATAGGGTGGGACAGGAAAGTGCCGATGGTTCTGGATGCCGCCGGATTATAATTATATAGGAGCCAATAATTATTTATGTCAAAAATTACCGTTCAGGATGTAGCCGGTTTGATGGTCAAAGGCGCAAGGTCGGTCGTAGATCTTGCCGATGGAGAATTAATTAAAGCTATTAAAGATAAGGGCGAAGCCCAGGCCATAGCGTTTCCTGAGACTGCGTTTTACTTGCCGCTGGCAAATGCTTTACTTGGCTCCGAGGCCAGAAATCTTAGTGATGCTAAAAAGATTCTCGATAAAGCGAAGACCTTTCTGCCCAACGCCTTAGGCCGGGATGTCAAATTAACTGAAGCGCTGAGCGGCGGCGTAGCTACCATACTATCTGCGGAAATTTTATGCGCCCTCGGATATCTTTATGGCACCCAGCCGCAGGCCGGTTGCTCCGGTTTCTTCTCGGATACACTGTTAAGATCGCTCGGTATTCAGCTCGTAGATGGCAGGATTTCGGGGATAGCCGTTGTGTTAGGGAAAGCGCCGGATGCGAAGACCGCCGTCAATATCGTGCGAGATCTCCAGAAGAGGAATATTCTTACTCTTATCGGTGACAGTGTCGACGGTGTTAGTATTATCGATCAGCTGAAAGAAGGGGGTCTGCATACGGGTCTCGAAAGCTATGTTGTGCCGTTCGGAAGGGATACGGCCTCTGTCGTTTATGTTCTGAACTTCGCTATAAGAGCCGCGCTCACATTTGGCGGTATAAAGGCAGGTAATGCCAGCGCCTGCGTCGACTATGTGAGAAATAGAGTGCCGGCGTTTGTATTACTTTTGGGAGGCGTGGACGAGATAAAGGCCGCCGCCGGCGCCGGAGCGTTAGCCGCGGGAGTGCCTATAATAACCGATCTGGATCTTCCCGAGATAAAGTCGTCCGGTGTATGCGCACACGAAGAGTGTTTAGTCAGCCAGAATGATTATGGAAAGATCGTACCTACGGCTATCGAAGCGCGCGGGATAAAGGTTAAGGTGGCGCAGGTTCCGGTGCCCGTTCCATTCTCAGCGGCGTTCGAGGGCGAACGTGTCAGGAAGGCCGATATGTTCGTGCAGTTCGGCGGCAAGGACTCAAAGGCATTCGAATATCTCAGGATGAAGAAGATGGACCAGGTAGAAGACCGTAAGGTCGCCGTGGTCGGGCCGGAAGTAAATCATATGGAGGAGGGTTCCAGTCATCCGCTTGGCATATTGATAGAGGTTGCCGGGAGGAAGATGAGCGCCGAGTTTGAGCCGATACTCGAACGTCAGATACATAAGTTTCTGAATTATGCCATGGGCATATTCCATATGGGCCAGCGTGATATGAATTGGGTGCGCATATCTAAGGATGCCAGAAAGGCCGGCTTTAAAATGCATCACCTTGGAGACATACTGGTCGCAAAACTACATGATGAATATGGTGCGATTATAGATAAAGTCCAGGTTACGATATACACAACCCAGGCTGACGTAGATAGATTATTGCCGGAAGTAAAGGGAGTTTATGAAGCCAGAGATAATAGAATAGCTGGGATGACGGACGAATCGGTCGATACATTCTATAGCTGTACGCTATGCCAGAGTTTCGCGCCCGATCACGTCTGCGTGGTGAGCCCGGAAAGGCTGGGATTGTGTGGCGCATACTCATGGCTCGATGCGAAGGCCGCACATGAGATAACACCCACCGGCGGAAACCAGCCCATAAAAAAGGGGAAAGAGATAGACCTGAATAAGGGGATTTGGGAGGGTGTTAATAATTTTGTCACCGATAGCTCGCACCAACGCACTACTCAGATGGCCGCATATTCGATAATGGAATCGCCCATGACATCGTGCGGATGCTTCGAGTGCGTAGTGGCGATAGTTCCTGAGGCCAATGGCGTGATGGTAGTCAATCGTGAGTATACTGGACCTACGCCCTCCGGAATGAAGTTTACGACCCTTGCCAGCACCGTAGGCGGAGGGGTACAGACGCCCGGGTTTCTCGGTGTCGGTAGGCTATATGTGGTTAGTAAAAAGTTTATATCCGCTGAGGGCGGATTGAAGCGAGTGGTGTGGATGACGAAGGAAATGAAGGAATCCCTCGCTGACAAGCTGAAAATTAGGGCTAAAGAGATTGGAGAGCCGGATCTATTGGATAAGATAGCGGATGAGACCGTGGCTACGGATACAGCGGCTCTCGTCGACTATCTGACTAAAGTCGGCCATCCGGCGCTGACTATGCCCTCAATGATCTGAGAGATATAGAGATAATATGGCACTGACAGGATTAGATATATATAAACTTTTACCGAAAACTAATTGCAAAGATTGCGGTTTTGCCACATGCCTTGCTATGGCTATGGCTCTTGCCCAGAAGAAGATCCCGCTCGATAAGTGTCCGCACATTACCGCGCAGGCCAAAGACGCCCTGGAGTCAGCCGCCCAGCCGCCAATCAGGCTGGTATCCATAGGCACAGGCGATGCTAAGTTTGAGGTAGGTAACGAGACGGTAATGTTCCGGCATGAGCAGAAGTTCCATAATCCGACCGCCATAGGAATTCTCATCGAAGATTCCATGAGCGAGGAAGAGATCAGCGCGGCAGTCTCGAAGATAAATAATCTGAAATTTGAGCGGGTGGGCCAGACGATAGGCGCCAATCTCATATGTGTTAAAAATTCCTCGGGTTATCGCAATAAATTCATGATGGCTGTCAGCGCCGTAGAGGCCGCATCCAAAGTAGCCATTGCTCTCTACAGCCGTGATGCTGAATCCATGCAGGAAGCTGTGAAGATGTGCAAAGATAAGAGGCCTCTTATAATCTGCGGAGATAGGACCTTCCCGGACAATTTTATAAGTTTAGCCCGCGAGAATAAACTGCCGCTCGCCATTACCTGCTCTGGCATAGATGAGGCGGCCGAGGCAGTTTCTAAAGCCAGGGCCGGCGGAGTGGAGGATATTCTGATAAATCTAAAGTCAACCGGCTTATCAGGGCGCATCCAGGATTATACCTACATGAGGCGTCTTGCGCTTAAAAAGAATTTTAGGCCTCTGGGTTATCCGATAATCGCTTTTACAGAGAACGCCGATCCGGAGCTGGAATTATCTGAAGCTGTATCGTATATGATGAAGTATGCCGGCATCGTGGTCATGAAGAATATGGATAAGGAATTTATTTTCCCGCTTCTGGTTGCGCGGCAGGATATTTATCAGGATCCCCAGAAACCGGTTCAGGTCGAGCCGAACATTTATAAGATTGGCAAGGTCACCAAAGATTCGCCCGTCCTGGTTACTACGAATTTCTCGATAACATACTTTACGGTGGCCTCCGAAGTGGAATCGAGCAAAGTGCCGTCATACATAATATGCTGTGATGCCGAAGGCATGTCGGTGCTTACTGCCTGGGCTGCGGACAAATTTACGGCCGAGAAGATCACTGAAGTGCTGAAGAAGTCCGGTATCGAGGATATGGTAGCGCATCGCACGTTGACGATACCGGGATATGTAGCCGTTATGAGTGGTAAGCTGGAGGAGATCTCCGGATGGAAGATATCTGTCGGGCCCAGAGAGGCTTCCGGCATAATAAACTATCTAAGAAACTGGAAGGAATAGATGCAGGAATTTAAAATAACGTTCACAGACCACGATAAATCTGTGGCTGTGCCTCATGGAACGGATCTCCTGAGCGCCGCAACTAAGGCCGGCATTATTCTGAACGCATCGTGCGGAGGTGAGGGCACGTGCGGAAAATGCCTTGTCAATATAACGAGCGGAAAGATTAAGACGGACTCATCACGATTTATTAATATACCGGGCAGAGAAAAAGGTATTGTATTGGCGTGCCAGACGATAGTCGAAAGCGATCTGGTCGTGGAAATCCCCAAAGAATCTGTAGCGACGCATGAGCACATGAGCCATTGGGCGGAGGACTTTGCTAAAGGAGTAATACTTCAGAGAGAGGGACTGTTTAAGCCCGTCCCCATAATAAATAAAATATATCTCGAGCTGTCTAAGCCCACGGTCGATGACAATACCAGCGATATGGATCGCATTATTGATGCCCTTAAGATCAGGGTTAACGGATTGCGTCTTTCTACGAGGCTCGCTAACTTAAAACACTTAAGCGAGGTTCTGCGTGAAAGCGATTTTAAAGTAACGGCGGTCATTGCGTATAAGGAAGGGGCCATGGAGATACTATCGTTCGAACCCGGCGATACCACGGCCATTAGCTTCGCATTTGCGTTTGATATAGGAACCACAACGGTCGTAGGCCAGCTCATAGATCTGGTTTCGGGCGCTATATTAGGCACCAGGATAGCATTTAATAAACAGTCGGTCTATGGCGCGGACGTTATTACCAGGATAGTCTTCGCCGATGAGCCCGGAGGCATGGAAAAACTGAATAGCGCTATACTCGATAATATTAATGAAATAATTGAGGACCTGATAAATTTATGTAAAATTAATGCGGGCAATGTTTATGCTGTGGTTGCATCGGGCAACATGACTATGATGCACCTGCTCCTTAAGATAGACCCCGCAGAGATACGTAAAGCGCCGTACGTTCCCACCCTAAGCGCATTCCCGACCATGAATGCCAGAGAGGTTGGAATTAATATAAGCCCTAAGGGCATAGCCACTTTTATACCCGGTGTAAGCACGTATATCGGAGGTGATATAGTTTCGGGGATATTGGCCTGCGGGCTTGCCGAGAACGAGGAGCTTACTCTGCTTATCGATATAGGGACTAATGGAGAGATTGTCCTCGGTAACAGGGAATGGATGATGGGCTCTGCCGCAAGCGCGGGGCCGGCATTTGAGGGCAGCGGGCTATCGTGCGGAATGAAGGCTGTTAGCGGCGCAATACAGAAGGTCGCGATCGACCCCAATATGGATGTGAGGTTTGAGACCATTGCCGGAAGTCCGCCCAAAGGTATCTGCGGATCGGGATATATCGACCTGCTTTGTCAGATGCTTAAAAGGGGCGCAATAAGTAAAGACGGTAAGATAAATCGTGATACAGGATCGCGAAGGATCCGTAAGAGCGAGAATAATTATGAGTTTGTAGTGGCGTTTGCGCCCGAGACCGGAATAGGACGCGATATTGTGATCCAGGATGATGACATTGAAAACATCAAAAGATCTAAGGCGGCCATTTATAGCGCCATTATCGCTATATTGAATAAGGTGGGAAAGAATATTTCGGAAGTTAAGAAGATATACATTGCCGGCGGGTTTGGCAACTATCTGAATATCGAGAATTCGATTTTTATAGGCTTATTACCCGATGTCGGACGGAATGTTTACGAATTTATCGGCAATTCATCGCTCGCAGGCGCAAGGATGTCGGTGAGATCGCGCGATGCGCTGGATGTGACTAACGAGATATATAGGAACATTACTTATCTGGATTTAAGTTCGGAAGCGGGATACATGGATGAATATATGGCCGCGCTCTTTTTTCCGCATACGGATATCGGGAGGTTCCCATCGGTACGGTTATAGCCGTTAACGGTAAAGGGGGGACCGGTAAGACTACGATAGCCGGCTTGATAGTCGCCGAGCTTATTAAGCAAAAGAAGTGCTCCATACTTGCGATTGATGCCGACCCTAACTCTTGTTTTGCCGAGGCGCTGGGAGTAAAAGATCCGGAGACCATAGTGGGCATCTGTGATGATATTTCGAAGAATATGGATAAAATACCATCCGGTATTACTAAGGATAGATTTATAGAGATGAAGGTTCAGGAGTCGATTACCGAGACTAAGTATTTCGACCTTCTGGTTATGGGTGCGCCCGAAGGTCCCGGATGCTATTGCTACGTTAATAGCCTATTAAGAGCTATAATAGAGCGGATAACTAAGAGCTACGATTTCGTCGTGATAGATAATGCCGCCGGCATGGAGCACATATCGCGCCGTACGGAGGGCGATATAACGAAGCTTCTGCTTGTAAGCGATTACTCTATTACGGGCGTGCGCGCGGCCAAAAAGATATATGGCCTTGCGAAAAGGCTGAAGATAAGGATAGGCGGCGCTTATATAGTGATAAATAGAGTGTTGGGGCCTCTGTCGGCATTAAAAGCGGAGATCGATGGTTCCGGTATGGAGATCTCCGGAGATGTGCCGTATAGCCAGGCGCTCATGGAGCGAAATATTTCGGGAGAGCCGATATTGGGATTCGACGACGATGTGATCAATGGCAAAATTGCAGGCATATTTCAGAAAGTAATGGGGAATTAGATATGACCGTAGAGCTTATTAAAGAAAAATATAGCGGCCCGATTAATACGGTGGAGATAGGGAAAGGGGCGCTATGTCCGTCTATTAAGATAGGCGGCCAGAGCACATTTCCATTTCTGTTCGATGAAGGAGAGATGCCGAATCCTCCCGTAGTGGCATATGAGATATTGGATTGTCCGCCGGAGGATTGGTCGGAGCATATAATAAATGCATATGGCAATGTCGTCAAAGATCCCGTTAAATGGGCGAAGGCATGCGTAGAAGATTTTGGGGCCCGGGCGCTATGCGTCAGGCTTGCCAGCATGCACCCCGATTACGGTTCCAGGCCGATCGATGAAGCTCTCGTTGTGTTAAGGGCTATAGCCAGCAAGACAGGCGTTCCTTTGATAGTGTTGGGTTCGGGAGATGAGGAGCGTGATAACGATATCATGCCTAAGGTCAGCCAGGCGCTGAAGGGCGAGAATTGCCTGCTTGGCGTCGCATCTCAGAATAATTATAAGACGTTGACCGCCACATGCCTTGCCGACGGGCATTCGATAATAGCGGACTCCCCGATAGATGTCAATATCGCCAAGCAGGTAAATATACTTATAAGCGATATGGGGTTCGATGCAAAGCGTATAGTGATGCATCCGACCACGACGTCGCTCGGATATGGTATGGAGTATGTATATTCGATCATGGAGAGAAGCCGCCTTGCGGCTTTTGTGGGTGACAAGATGCTGGCGATGCCATTTATAGTATTCGTCGGCGCAGAAACATGGAAGACCAAAGAGGCTAAAGAGTTTGGCAGTGTTCAGGGCATTAATTGGGAAGTAGTTACATCGACATCTCTTCTCCAGGCCGGGGCCGATTTGATAGTGATGCGTCATCCGGATGCAGCCAGATCTGTCAGGAGATATATAGATTGGATCATGACTAAGTAGTTATTCCCGGGAGGATTGAAATTGATAATAATAGGCGAACTTATTAACGGTATGTATAAGGATGTCAGCAAGGCCATATCTAACAGAGAGACAGATGTCATTCAGCATTTAGCCGAAGAGCAGGTGAGAGCCGGAGCGAATATTCTCGATATAAGCGCAGGGCCATATTCCTCTAAACCTGTGGATGATATGAAATGGCTGGTCGAGAGCATCCAGAAGGTTGTTACCGTTGCGCTATCTATAGATTCGACGAAGACCGATGTTATAGAGGAAGCCCTGAAGGTATCGGTCAATCGTGTCGTTATAAATTCGACCAGCGCCGATGACGATAAGATGTCGGTCGTCTTTCGGCTCGCTAAGAAATATAATGCTCAGGTGATCGGCGTCGCTATGGACAAGTCCGGCGTTCCTAATTCAAAGGATAATAGGCTGGAACTTGCCGCAAAGATTATTGCCAAGGCCATGGAATTCGGAATAAGTCCGGATGACCTATATCTCGATCCCATAGCAATGCCGGTCAATGTGGCTCAGGCTCAGGGGAAAGAGGTTCTCGAGACGATACGCGAACTCAGGATGCTTTGTAATCCTGCGCCGAATACCGTGATCGGACTTTCGAACGTTTCTCAGGGCACAAAAGGCAATCGCGGCTTGTTGAACAGGACTTTTCTGACGATGGCGATGGCTTGCGGCCTGACATCCGCGATCCTCGATCCGCTGGACCAGGAATTAATGGATGCGATGATTACGGCGGATCTCATATTGAACAAAAACATCTATTGCGATTCGTTTCTCGACGCATACAGGAAGAGGTAAGGGAGATATATGGAGCGAAAGAAGATTATGATCGGTGATTTGCGCGCTAAAAAGCGCGAGGGTAAGAAGATCACCATGCTGACCGCGTATGATTATCCGATGGCGCGTATAGTCGATGATGCCGGGATTGATGTGATCTTGGTGGGCGATTCACTCGGGATGGTTGTGCTCGGATATGATTCTACGGTGCCTGTGACCATGGATGAGATGATACATCACTCGAAAGCCGTCAGGCGCGGCACCAGATCGTCCTTTCTGATCGGCGATATGCCGTTCATGTCATACCAGGTTTCTAAAGAAGAAGCTGTGCGCAATGCCGGACGTTTTTTGAAAGAGGCAGGATGCGATGCCGTGAAGCTCGAGGGTGGCGATGAGGTGATAGGAGCTACGCGCGCGATAGTAGATGCTGGAATTCCGGTATTGGGACATTTAGGGCTGACCCCCCAGACCGTATCCAAACTTGGCGGGTACAAAGTCCAGGGTAAGGACCGGGAGTCTGCGTTAAAGATCCTCGATCAGGCACTGCGGCTCGAGAGCGCAGGTTGTTTCGCGATTGTGCTCGAATGCGTTCCGGATAAGGTGGCCAAGATAATAACGGAAAGATTAAAGATACCAACTATAAGCTGCGGCGCGGGGCCTTACTGTGACGGTCAGGTGCTCGTTACTTACGATATGCTCGGTTTGTTCGATAAGTTTGTTCCTAAGTTTGTTAAGCAGTATCTTAACGTATCATCCCTGGCGAAAGATGCGATTGAAAAATATATATCGGATGTCGAGAGCGGTAAATTTCCAGCTCCGGAGCATACCTTTACGATAAAAGATGAAGAGCTGAAAAAACTTAAGAAGAAATAGGTAATAGCTTAGCTATAGAAGTGCATGTCATTCTGAGGATGGCTTTAGCCCAACGAAGAATCTAGAAGTCCGTTTTATATATATTACAAGCCAATAAGAGGTGTGCCTATGAAGATAGCGGTAGTAGGTCCGGGTGCGTTAGGCTGCCTCGTATCTGCTTTATTGAAGAGTAAGGCAAAAGAAGATGTCTGGCTTCTGGACGAATTTTCCGACAGGGCTAAGAAAATTTCGAGCGACGGTATAAAAGTCGAAGGGTTGAATGCTACATTGAATGTAAAGATCAATGCCACGGCAAATGCCAGGGATATCGGCGCATGCGATCTCGTGATAATTTGCGTAAAAAGTTATTCGACGGAAGATGCCTGTAAAGAGATAAAAGATATCGTAACGGATAAGACCAGCATACTGACATTGCAGAATGGCCTGGGGAATGTCCAGATACTTAATGATCAGTTTGGAGCTGACAGGGTCATAGCCGGAGTTACTAATCATGGCTCCACGCTACTAGGGGTTGGACATGTGCGCCATGCGGGTAAAGGCGAGACGGTGATAGGGAAGGCCGATGGCAGAGTCCTGGGCGCCATACGCGATGTTGCGGCCATTCTAACAAAGGCGGGCATGGAGACTAAGGTCTCCAGGGATATCGACTCCGTCATATGGAGTAAACTTATAGTCAATGCCGGTATAAATGCGATCACGGCTATAACGGGTTTAAGTAATGGCGCGATAATAGAGGATGAGGAATGCAGGCATGTGCTTAGAAGCGCGGTCCAGGAGTCTGTGAAGGTGGTTAAACGTAAGCGCATAAAACTTTCATATGATGATCCGATACAAAAAGTCGAGTCTGTCTGCAGGGCTACCTCAGCTAATATATCGAGCATGCTGCAGGACGTATTGAATAAGAATAGGACGGAGATAGAATTCATTAACGGCGCGATAGTAAGGCAGGCGAAGGCGCTTAATATTCCGACGCCGGTCAACGAAGTACTTACCAATCTCGTTAAGACGATAGAGCGTAATTATCAGAAGAGAAAGGTTTCCGGATAGATGCTTATAATAGGTGAGAGGATAAATTCCACAAGGCTTAAGATCCGTGAAGCCATAAGCCAGAGGAATGCCGCGCATATCCTAAAAGAGGTTAAGGAGCAGATCGGCGCGGGAGCCGAGTATATAGATGTTAATTGTGCTGTCACATCCGGCGATGAGCTTCAGGATATGGATTGGGTTATCAGTGTTATCCAGAGCGAGATCCCGGATATAAATTTATGCATAGACAGTCCAAACTATCTCGCGATAGAAAAGGGCTTGAAGGTTTATAAGGGTAAAGGAAAGCTGTTTATTAATTCCATAACAGCCGAGGATTCGAGGATAAATAATATATTGCCGCTTGCGATAAAATATAATACGAAACTCGTGGCCCTTACTATGAATGACAAAGGTATGCCCGAAACTGCAGGTGATCGTCTGGCGATCGCTGAACAAATAGTGGGACGACTTAAGAGTGCAGGTTTCAACATCGAAGATCTCTACATAGATGCGCTTATCAGGCCGATCTCCACCGAACCGGCTCAGGCCGTAGAATATCTGAAGTCCATAAGGATGATTAAGGGCCTCGGAGGGGTTAATACTATCTGCGGACTATCAAACGTGTCATATGGGCTTCCGAATAGAGGATTGATAAATTCCGTATTTCTATCGATGGCAATGAGCGAGGGTCTGGATTCTGCGATAATCGACCCGGGGGAGAAGCATATGAGATCCAGCCTTGCCGCCTCAAACGCCCTCCTGGCCAGCGACGAGTATTGCGCCGAGTATATCAAAGCCTTCCGCGAAGAGAAGCTTATATAGTAGCTATTTAACCTGGTTAGATATTTCAGCCCAGCAGCAGAAAAAGGGAACCCATTTTTCATGGCGAAGAAGATATTTGTCGCGGCCACGATGCAGAATGACGGCAAGACCACCGTTTCGCTCGGATTGATAGCGGCGCTGAAGAAGCGGTTCGATAAGATAGGATTCATTAAACCCATCGGACAGCGTTATCTCGTTGAGCAGGGTTATAAGGTGGACGAGGATTCGGTTCTCATAGAGGAAGTGTTCGGAATTAAGTGCAACATTAAGGATATGTCTCCGATCGCTATCGAACGCGGATTTACCGAGCGGTTTATAGAGAAGGGATCGGATAATGATTATACCAGGCAGATAACGGAGGCGTATGGGCGCGTAGCAAAAAATAATGACCTGGTGATAATCGAAGGTACCGGTCACGCCGGCGTGGGAAGCGTGCTCGATCTGTCGAATGCTGTGGTCGCAAAGCTTTTGGGCGCCGACGTGCTTCTCATATCATCAGGCGGTGTTGGTAAGCCTATCGATGAGATAATGCTGAATAAGGCCCTTTTCGATAAAGAGGGTGTAAAGATAGCCGGTGTTGTCATAAATAAAGTTCTTCCGGAGAAGTATGAGAGGATATCAAAACTGGTTGTTAAGGGCCTTGAGCAGAAGAAATTGAACGTATTTGGAGCATTGCCATATCAGAAGATACTCGATATACCCACAATGCGCGAGATAAGGGAAGAATTAAAGATCCACGTACTGTATGAAGGTGATAGCTTTGATAAGCCGGTGGAGAACGTGCTTATCGGTGCGATGAATGTCAGAGACGCTATTAAATTTCTATCGAATAATACCCTTATGATTATACCGGGCGACCGTGACGAAATGATCGAGGCCGCCTGTAAGGTCCAGTCCGGCAGGATGAAAAAGGGTTGCCGCTTCTCGGGGCTGATAATATCGGGCGGGCTTATGCCTAAGCGTGGAAGCATGAGCAGGCTTAAGAAGTCGAAGATACCGGTCCTTACCACGAAAGAAGATACCTATAAGATTGCCTCTCGCGTCCATTCCATGATCGTTAAGCTTAAACCTCAGGATGCCGAGAAGATAAAGATAATAGTAGATATGGTAGAGAAATATATCGATATCGATAAAGTTGTCGATAGCCTGAAATGACCCCTTCCCGGCGTATAATAATAACCGTGATATTACTGGCCTTCACCGCCGCGCCATGCGCTTTCTTCATGCTGCAGGGAGCCAATTATGCCATACCAATGGTGGAGAAAGAAGCTTTTCTCATGGGTACCATCGTTCAGATTAAGGTGCCTGCGTCCGAGAGGAAGCGCTCAGGTGAGATTGTCGGGGCTATCGACAAGGCGTTCAATGAAATAGCGCGCATAGAAAGCCTCCTCAGCGTATATAAAGAAGATAGTGAAGTTTCGAAGATCAACAGGTTGAAAAAAGATGAAGTATTAAAAATATCGGATGAGACATTCGGCTTAATAAAGAAGTCTATTGACTACAGCTTCAGGACCGATGGCGCATTCGATATTACCGTAAAACCCCTGGTGGATATTTGGGCGAAGGCTAAAACGCTTGGAGCCCTTCCGGGCGAAGAAGATATTAAAAATGCCGTAGAGCGAGTCGGTTCAAAATATGTGGTATTGGACAGCCTCCGGAAGACGATCTCTTTTAAGAAGGAGGCAATGGCGATAGATCTGGGAGGAGTGGCGAAAGGATATGCGGCAGATCGCGCCGCTAAAGTGCTTATTGCAAACGGCATTCATAATGCAATCGTTAATCCCGGCGGCAATATGTATTGTCTGGGGGCGCCATCGGCGAAGAAATTATGGAATGTCGGTATTCAACATCCGAGAGAAAGAGGCAGGATATTTTTAAAACTCAAGGTGCGAAATAAAGCCGTTATAACATCCGGCGATTATGAAAGATTTTTTATGTTGGGTGGGAGGCGTTATTCGCATATCATAGATCCCAGGAACGGATATCCTATGGGCGACGGCAATATCAGCTCCACCGTGATCGCCGATGATGCGTCGGCCGCCGATATTCTGGCGACCGCGTTATGTATTCTCGGTGATAAGGGATTAAAATTGCTGGATATAGGTCATGGTGAGGATGCCCTGATCATTTCGCAGGTAAAAGATAAATTTGTGGTTAAGACGACAGAAGATTTTATGGATCGATATGGCGCTAAAGAAGCGGGCAAACTCTAAGGTTAAAGTCGTAGTCGGAATGTCAGGCGGAGTAGATTCTTCTCTTGCCGCGGCCTTACTTAAGAAGGAAGGCTACGACGTCATAGGCATCACATTCAGGATGTGGCCTAAGGAAGAATGCGGACAGAGCTCCGAGCGCGCCTGCTGCAGTCTCGAGGCTGTCACGCGGGCAAGAGCAGTTTCCGAAGACCTCGGCATACCTTACTACGTTGTTGATTTCAGCGCGGACTTTAAAAAATACGTAGTGGACTACTTTTGTTCGGAGTACCTTAAGGGGCTTACACCGAACCCGTGCGTGATCTGTAACCAGAAGATAAAGTTCGGTAAGATGCTGGAGAAAGCTCAGTCGCTCGGCGCTTCATACGTCGCTACGGGTCATTATGTGAATGCGGGTTTGGATAAGCGGACCGGGCGATTTCTGCTAAAAGAGGGCAAAGATAAAATAAAAGACCAATCATATTTCTTATTTAATCTTTCGCAGGAACAGCTGAAGCATACGATCTTCCCTCTCGGCGGACTTACGAAAGATCGTGTCAGGGCATTAGCAAAAAAGATGAAGGTCAGGACGTATAACACGGTTTCGAGCCAGGATATCTGTTTTGTGCAGGACAAAGATTATGATGAATATATAAAGATCAAGACGGGGGTAGAAGCAAGACCCGGGTCGATAGTAGATAAAAATGGCAAGGTCCTCGGCTGTCATAAAGGTATAATGAGTTACACCATCGGACAGCGTCGCGGGCTGGGGATCGCTCATAAAGAACCGCTATATGTTACAGAGATTGATATTCATAATAATCGCGTTGTGGTTGGAGTGAGGAAAGAATTGCTTAAGAGGAGAGTCATCGCGGACAGGCTAAACTGGATTTCAATTAAAGATATTGAAAAACCGATGAAGGTAGAAGCGAAGATACGGTATAATCATAAGAAAGCTAAAGCCGTTGTGACAAAGCTGGGTGTCGATGCCGTTAAGGTCGACTTTGACGAGCCTCAGTCCGCTCCGACTCCGGGGCAAGCCGTGGTCTTCTATGAAAAGAATGTGGTCCTCGGCGGAGGCTGGATAAAAGGGGCGCGATAATTTTTCGGCGGAGACTAAAATATTTTACTCCAATTGATATTTTTGCGGCTTTATCGGCAGGTGTCCTTTCGGCTAGTTTTTCGGCAGCCTGCAATTAATGTGTGCAAGATTTGCATCACTTAATTGCTACGGCCGCTTCGAAAAACCTTACGCCTCAAGGACTATCCTGCCGCTTAGCCGCCGGTGTCTTGCAAAATATTTTGCTGTTAACTATTGAGTTAGCCGAAAAATTAGTTGCTGGAGAGTGGAGATGATGAACAAGCTTAGCAAGTTAAAGCAGATATTAAGGAATATGGACAGCGTTGTCATCGCCTATTCTGGCGGACTCGATAGCGCTTTTCTGCTGAAGGTCGCTGTTGACGTGCTGGGTGAGGATAATGTGCTTGCTGTGACGGCGAGATCCGAGACCTATCCGGCCGCGGAATATAAAGAGGCCGTGCGCGTAGCCAAGGTAATTGGCGCCAGGCATCTGACGATAGACACTAAGGAGCTTGCGATAAAACATTTTAAGTCCAATCCCGTCAATCGATGCTACTACTGTAAGAAGGAGTTATTCAAAAAGCTGGATAATTTGCGCAAATCGCATAAGATGAGTTATCTGCTCGATGGCGCAAATTACGATGACCTGAAGGATGTGCGCTACGGTAGGTTTGCGGCGAAGGAGCTGGGAGTCAGGAGCCCGTTAGTCGAAGCCGTATTCACAAAAGACGACATCCGGAGATATTCCAGAAAACTAGGGCTGTCTACCTGGGACAAACCGTCATTTGCATGCCTTGCATCTCGTTTTCCATTTCACAGCAAGATATCGGCAAAAGATCTGAATAGAGTCGATAAAGCTGAAAGCTATTTGAGGTCTCTGGGGTTCAGACAGGTGAGGGTTAGGATACATGGTGATATCGCCAGGCTCGAACTCTTACCCGAAGATCAGAGAAAAGTTTTAAAACTAAAAAAAGCCATTGTCGATAATCTTAAAAAGCTTGGCTTCGTGTACATTGCCCTGGACCTTGCCGGATATCGCACCGGAAGCATGCACGAATCATCTTACTTTGTACCGTTTGGCAAATCCAACCTTTAACGTGTCCCCTTTTTTCAGATTAAACGTGTCCCTGCGCATTAAAAATGTAATCAATGATAAAGTGAACCCCCGGAATACGGGTAAAAGCAAGGGGGAGCGCTTATTATGAACGGTTGGTCAATTGTTGCGCTGGTTAGATGAATATGCTATAATTCTCACGATTTTGGTAGTAATTTTTTCTGTGGCGGGGTAGCTCAGTCTGGCAGAGCAGTCGGCTCATACCCGGCGTGTCACTGGTTCAAATCCAGTCCCCGCTACCATTCTGTTTCGCTATTATGAGATAGCAACGATAAACGCAGGGCAAACAATTCTATCCCACTAACAATAGATTATGCGACCTCAAATAATATTAGTAATTATAATAGCGGCGTTGGCTTTATTTCAGCTTAATTCCTATGCCGAACATCATGAAAAAGAGCGATATTTGGAAGATGTCATGGATGTTAATGGCAGGCTATTTAAGATTATGATCGATTCGGATGCTGGTCATGTCGCGTTCTTCTGGGATGACAATGCAAAGGGATGGATAGATGTAGCGCTATGCCCTGTAGATCTGAATAAGGCGTATGAAGAGAAGATAACAATGCAGGAGATGCAAAACGAGCTTAATAGGATGAGGGATGAGTCGTGGGATGATCGTTACCATGGCGATATGGCGGGACACTAACATGTTTAAAGTCACAGCTGCGGTTATAGAGAAAGACGGGAAGATATTGATCGCCAAAAGGCGTGCAGGCGATCGGCACGGTGGCAGATGGGAATTCCCGGGTGGTAAGATAGATGCCGGTGAGACGCCGGAGGAGTGCCTTAGGAGAGAGCTCAAAGAAGAATTGGGTATAGAGGCCGAGATAGGGGATTTTATCTGCCGGAGCAGTTTCAAATATATGCTTGTTCCGCTGGAGCTATTGGTATACAAAGTCCGCCACATATCGGGCGAGTTTCGCGCTCTGGATCATGATGAATTAAAATGGGTCGAACCTAAGGATCTCGCTGCCTACGATTTCGCAAAGGCTGATCGTGAGGTCGTGGCTAAGCTTATGAGAGATGTCTACCATGTCACATGAGGCTTTAATGAGCGAAAGTTTTGATATAGCCGTAGTGGGCGGTGGCGCTGCAGGGGCGATGGCTGCTATACGAGCCGCTGAGCTCGGCAAAATGGTTATTCTGATAGAGCGGAATGATTCAATAGGAAAGAAGATACTGATTACAGGTAAGGGTAGATGCAACATAACTAATAGCGCGCCGATAGAAACCTTTATAGAAAAGTTTGGCACCAGTGGTAAATTCCTGCGGACGGCATTGTACAAATTTTTTAATGGCGATCTGATAGAGTTCTTCAATTCATGTGGTCTCGAGATGAAGGTTGAGCGCCAAGGACGGGTATTTCCTTCAGACGATAAGGCCCGCTCAGTGGTAGAAGCGCTCGTAAGGCGTCTTATAGATTTGGGTGTGAAGATTGTTTACAGCGCGAGGCTTACATCGATTAAGATAGATAAGGAATATTTTAAGCTCGAAATCGGCACCGAAAGAACGATATCGGCTAAGAAAGTCATACTCGCTACGGGCGGCGCGTCCTATAGGGCGACAGGATCATCCGGGGACGGTTTTGTTATCGCAGAGAAGATGGGCCATAAAATTATTAAACTTAAGCCGGGCCTCGTTCCTCTGACTACAAACCAGGAGTGGGTAAAAGATTTACAGGGATTAGCGCTCGAGAATATCAGGATAACCTTTGAAGCAGGGAAAAAGAAGCTCGTATCCGAAATAGGCGAACTTATGTTCACGCACTTCGGAATATCCGGGCCCCTGGTTCTGGATTTAAGCGGTGATGTAATGGATATGGTAGAAGCCCATAAGGCGGTAAATGTCTTTATCGACCTTAAGCCGGCCTTGACATCCGAACAGCTCGACAATAGACTGCTAAGGGAATTTAAATCCTCAGGTAAGGCGCAGTTTAAAAGCATAATGAAAGGTTACCTTCCCCAGAGGCTCATAACTTTATTTATGACATTAGCCGGCATAGATCCGGAGCACATGGTCAATCAGATTACACAGAAAGCCCGTCGAGAAGTAGTAAAATTATTTAAGGCGTTGCCGTTAACGGTTAAGGGATCTCTGGCAATAGAAGAGGCGATGGTTACGGGCGGCGGTGTCTCGATAAGCCAAATCAACCCGCGGACTATGGAGTCGAAACTGGTTCCGGGCCTCTATTTTGCGGGCGAGATTATCGAGGGCTCGGCCGCCAGCGGCGGATATAATCTACAACAGGCATTCTCCACCGGTCATCTGGCCGGCGAGAGCGCGGCAGGGTAGAGATCTTTCGAGGGCTAAAAATCATACGAGTGACATTCGGAGTGTAAATGAAATTAATCGAGCAAGTATTGAAGACGATACGGAACTACGAGCTGTTGAAGCCCGGAGACTCGGTTATGGTCGCGTGTTCGGGCGGGCCGGATTCTGTCTTTCTACTGCATGCGCTTCTATCGCTCGGAAGAAAGCTTAATTTGAAGAAGGTCTCCGTCTGTAATCTCGATCATGGACTGCGGGGCAAAGAGTCCGGCGAGGATTCTTTGTTTGTTAAAAAACTTGCGAAAGAGTTAGGGGTCGAGATCGTTTATAAAAAGATCGATGTTAATAAATCCAAACCTAAAAGTTTATCTACGGAAGAACATGCGCGCATGGAGCGGTATCAATTCTATCGAACTGCCGGTAAGAAGCTGGGTGCCAATATTATCGCCACGGGGCACACTTTGGATGACCAGGCTGAGACGATCTTAATGCGCGTTATTAAGGGTGCGTCATTGAAGGGGCTGGTCGGAATAGCCCCGTCGCGGCTTGAGGGTGATTTTAAAATAATCAGGCCGATTTTTGAGATCGAAAAGCGCGATATCCTGAAATACCTTAATAGCGAGGGAATTCTTTACAGGATCGACCGCACTAATATCGAGCCGATATATTTCCGAAATGTTGTTCGAGGCCAGATCGTACCGTTTCTTGAGAAATACAATCCCAGGCTGAAGAGGGCTTTATTTAACATGGCGGAGCACCTGCGGGAAGATTTCGAATTTATCGAGGAAGCGAACGCCGGTATTAAAAATCTGCTTAATTATCCGAAGTTCGGTGGAGTCGAGGTAAAGCTTAAAGATTTAATAATTCAATCCCGCTCAATACAGAAGGAAATCTTACGTGAATGTCTGGAAAAAGCAGGCGGCGAGGTTAAGAAGTTGTCGTTCAGGCACTGGAAAGAGGTGGAGGGCCTTATTAACCGTAAAGCCAAAGGTTCGTCCGTGCATTTGCCGGGAGGAGTCGTAGCCTACAGGGGTGCAAATGAGCTGCGCCTCAGCAAAATCAGAAAAATCTAATCTTGCCATTAGGCTTATATCCTGCTAATATATTTTACTTAATGTACATAATAAAAAAGATCGGAGTTAAATAGTATGGAACAGAAAGATCGACAGAAGAATAGCGTCCCCCCGGTGCGGGGTAAGGGGAACTTTTTGATATGGTTTTTTATCATCCTGGGCGTTTTATATTTAGTAAATACATTCAACCCATCTTCATCGGAGAAGCCCGTTCAGGAGTTGTCGTATTCAAAGTTTTTCCAGATGCTGAAAGAAAATCCTTCAACCCAAAAGATAGCTTCGTGTATTAAGGTCGAGAATATCTTAAAGGGATCTCTTTCGGACGGATCGAAATTTATAGTTAATATCCCGGATGCGGACCAGGACATCATAAGAAGTCTCCGGGAGAATGTGAAAGATTTCGATATTAAGCCGCCAAAGACGCTTCTAATGAACATATTCTACTCTCTGGGTCCGATGGTATTGTTCATATTATTCCTTTGGTTATTCGTCTATAGAGGTAGTGCGGCTCAAGGCGGCGGCAGATTCATGGCTTTCGGGAAGTCCCGCATAACCCTGGGATCGGAGTCGAAGACTAAGGTTACGTTCGAAGATGTGGCGGGCGTGAATGAAGCCAAGGAAGAGCTTCAGGAAGTTATCGAGTTCTTAAAAGATCCTCGGAAGTTTCAGCGGCTCGGAGGTAAGATACCTAAAGGTGTTCTTTTAATGGGTCCTCCGGGTACAGGTAAGACGCTCCTGGCAAAGGCCGTTGCCGGCGAGGCTGACGTGCCGTTTCTTTCGATGTCGGGATCTGATTTCGTAGAAATGTTTGTGGGCGTCGGGGCTTCCAGGGTTCGCGATCTATTTGAGCAGGCGAAGAAGTCCGCAAAGGTAAGCGGCCGTGGCGCGATCATATTTATTGACGAGATCGATGCGGTGGGGCGCCAGAGGTTCGCGGGTATCGGTGGAGGGCACGACGAGAGGGAGCAGACGCTAAATGCGCTTTTAGTCGAGATGGACGGTTTTAATACTCAGGAAGGGGTCATCCTGATCGCCGCGACCAATAGGCCTGACGTGCTCGATCCGGCGCTTTTGAGGCCGGGCAGATTTGACAGGCAGGTGGTGATAGACAGGCCTGATATTGTCGGCAGAGAGGCAATACTGAAAGTCCACATAAAAAATGTTAAACTGGATAAAGCGGTCGAGTTGAATGCCATTGCCAGGCAGACGCCGGGTTTCTCAGGCGCGGATCTGGCTAACCTGGTTAACGAGGCGGCGTTATTGGCGGCTCGCCGCAATAAAGATACGGTCACCATGCCGGAATTGCAAGAGTCGATCGAAAGAGTCATGGCCGGTCCCGAACGCAAGTCAAGGCTTATATCTAAGCAGGAGAAGACGATAGTCGCATATCATGAAACCGGGCATGCTATCCTGGCGCTCGTATTGCCGGGAGCAGATCCACTGCACAAGGTTTCGATACTTCCCAGGGGCATGGCTCTCGGCTACACCATACGCATGCCGCTCGAAGACAGATATATCGTTACTCAGGAAGAGCTCCTCGGGCGCATAACGGGGCTTCTCGGTGGTAGGGTAAGCGAGGAATTGACGTTCAATGAGCTGTCTACCGGAGCGCAAAACGACCTCGAGGTTGCCACTGCTCTGGCCCGAAAGATGGTTACGCGGTTCGGAATGAGCGAGAAATTGGGGCATCTGACATTAGGGCATAGGGATGAACAGATCTTCCTGGGCCGTGATTTAATCGACGAGAGAAATTATAGCGACCAGACGGCATTATTAATCGACCAGGAGATTCGCCGGATCATAGATGATTGCTACTCCAGGGCCAAGGGAGAGCTTATTAAGCATAAGGATAAGGTTAAGGCGCTTGCCGAGAAGCTTTTAGAAAAAGAAGTGATGGACTTAAGCGAGATAAAGCTTCTCCTGGGGATTGCCGCTAATGAGAATCCTGCCCAGGTTTAATCTTTTCAAACGTACCTATGTAATAGGCGTATTAAATGTTACGCCGGATTCTTTTTCAGATGGGGGGCAATTCCTTAATAAGGGATCTGCCCTCAGGCAGGCGCTCTCTCTGGCCAAAGACGGCGCGGACATAATCGATGTCGGCGGAGAATCGACGCGCCCCGGTGCAGGCGATATTAGCGTAAGAGATGAATTGTCGCGCGTTATTCCTGTGATTCGCGCGATTGCAGGCAGGTTAGACATTCCCATATCCGTGGATACCAGAAAGGCTGAGGTAGCAGAAGAGGCTATAAAGGCCGGTGCCGGTATAGTAAATGACACCTCGGGCCTTAAATATGATAAGCGTATGGCAGAAGTTGTGGCGAAGGCCAAAGCCTTTATCATAATCATGCATATGCGCGGAGAGCCTAAGAGTATGCAGGCAAATCCGCGGTATAACGACGTTGTTAAGGATATTATTTCGGACCTGAAGGTTTCGATGGGCCTGGCAAAGACTGCCGGCGTAGCCGGGGATAAAATTATAATTGATCCGGGCATAGGATTTGGTAAGACGCTGGAGCACAATCTTGAAATCTTAAACAGGTTGGAGGAGTTCAAAAAATTGAAACTGCCCATCTGTATAGGTACTTCGCGTAAGTCGTTTATTGGCCGTGTTCTGGGTGTAAAAAATCCTGACGAAAGATTGGCAGGTACTATTGCGACTTGTGCCATGTCCATAATGAAGGGCGCAAACCTGATAAGGGTTCATGATGTAAAGGAGGCGGTGCAGGCCGCGCGTATGATCGATAGAATATTAGCTCAGGGAGCGATTTGATGCAGATATTGCCTTACTGGAAAGTTGTGCTGGAGGTAGCGATCCTCTGGTACGTTATATACATGATATTGCTATTCGTAAAAGGCACCAGGTCCGAGCAATTATTAAAAGGGTTGCTTGTTATAGGAGTGATCTTCTTCGCGGCTCAGCAGCTCGGCCTTTATGCGATAAGTTGGGTTCTAACCAGGCTGGTTCCCATTTCTATCATAACGCTCGTTATAATATTTCAGCCGGAATTGCGTAGGGGCCTGGCACAGCTCGGCCAGCTCGGAATGCATCAGGCCAGTGTGGAGCTTATAGAAGAGATAGCAGGTGCCGCGGCCAATCTCTCCAGGCGTAAGATCGGCGCCCTTATAGTAATAGAGAGGGAAGTAGGGCTGAAGAGTTACATCGAAAGCGGCACATCCGTTGACGGCAAAGTCACTAACTATCTACTCACCTCAATATTTATACCTCAGTCGCCGTTACATGATGGTGCGGTAATAGTCCAGCATGGTAGATTAGTCGCCGCCGGTTGCGTATTGCCTCTACCCGAGGAAGAGAAGATGATTCCCAAGTCTCTCGGCATGCGGCACAGGGCGGCAGTCGGCATAAGCGAAGAGACGGATGCAGTTTGCGTGGTAGTGAGCGAAGAAACGGGAGCAGTGTCGGTGGCAAACGGTGGAAAGCTTACCCATGGCCTGGACGAAGAGGCGTTGGTGAGAATTTTGAAAAACCTATTCTATAGGCCGTCAAAGATAAAGAACCCATTCAATATTAAAAACACATTCCTTAAAAATAAGAGATAACATAAAAGATGTTGGAATCTATCAGGGATTTCTTTACGAAAAACATGTGGCTTAAGATGAGCGCGTTACTTCTCGCGCTGACTCTATGGTTCTACGTTGTTAACGAGCTTAATAAAGGCAGTGAAGAGGACAAGCAGTTTCTCAATAAGATATTACCTTCCGATGGAATGGCCGCAAAGAAGCTGCCTATAAAACCTGTCCTGTCCGGCGTCCCTCAACGCGGATATATAGCGGATTGGCGTAAGTCCGTTGTATCTCCGGAATATTGCATCGTGGTAGGCACTAAAGATCTATTATCGAAGATACGGTTTGTTTATACGATGCCGATAGATGTCCGCGGAGCATCGAAATCCTTCACTAAATCTGTGCCGCTTAATCCGGTAGCTCCGGGTATTTATATGGAAGAGACGTTGGTGCAGGTTATGGTGGATGTGGAGAAACAGTGAAGAGAGTGAAGCTGGGTATCAATATAGATCACGTAGCTACCGTCAGAGAAGCCAGGCGGATATTTGAGCCGGATCCGGTAGCCTCGGCCAGGGAGTGCATTAAGGCCGGATGCGACTCTATAGTGTGCCATCTTCGGGAAGATAGGCGGCATATTAAGGATGCAGACGTTATTAAACTGCGTAAGGCCGTACCCGTTCTTAATCTTGAGATGTCGATAGCGAGGGATATAGTGGACTTCGCCTGTCGCATAAAACCGGATCAGGTGACGATCGTTCCCGAAAAGAGGCAGGAGATAACTACTGAAGGTGGCCTCGATGTAAAAAAAGGCGAGGCTCGTTTAAGGCAGGTAGTTCGGCGCTTGCATGAAAATGGCATAGACGTAAGCCTGTTTATTAATCCTTCTATAGAACAGATAGACGCGACTATCAGGGTCGGTGCGCGCATAGTAGAATTCCATACCGGTAAATATGCCGGGGCCGACTGCTCGCGCGATAGAAAAACTCAGCTCGATATATTGAAACGTGCGTCGTCATACGCTTCGGCAAAGTCCTTAACCGTCAACGCCGGACATGGATTGAATTACGATAATGTGAAACCTATCGCAAAGATATTATGCATTAATGAGCTTAATATCGGCCATTCTATCATTTCACGGGCGATATTTACAGGTATCAAAAGAGCCGTCAAAGATATGATAAGTGAGATAAAATGATATTAGGGATGGGCGTCGATATAATCGAAATATACAGGATGAGGGACGCCATTAAGAAATGGGGCGATTCATTTCTGACTAAGATATTTACGCCGCGCGAGATAAAGTATTCCACCGCCCGGCGTTTTGCGCCGCAGCATTTCGCGGCCAGGTTCGCCGCCAAAGAAGCTGTGGTAAAAGCGTTTGGTGAACCCATTAAGCATCCGATAAGATGGACGGAGATTGAGGTGCTGAACGACGAAGAGGGCAAGCCGATGATAGAATTTCATAACGATGCGTTAAGGTTAAAAAAGAAAAAGAAGGTAGGTAAGGTCGTGGTCAGCATGTCGCATTCTGAAAATTATGCGATAGCTAACGTTATCTTATTGAACGGTAAAAGATGAATATAGATGATGCCGTAAAGAGTTTCCCAAAAAGATCTCCGGATGCGCACAAGGGTGATCTGGGTCATGTGCTCGTGATAGCCGGCTCATTCGGTTACACCGGCGCGGCATATTTAACCGCCCAGGCAGTGGCGCTATCCGGTAGCGGACTCGTTACGCTCGCCGTGGGTAGGGGTATATTACCGATACTGGCCGTTAAGCTTACTGAGGTTATGGTTTGCCCGTTCTTCGAGACGAGAGATTCGTCGCTAAGCCTCCTGGCCGAAAAGGATCTGATCGCTTTTAGCCAAAAGTGCGATGTTCTCGCTATAGGGCCCGGGATATCTCAGAATAAAGAGACTCAAGGCCTGGTCCGAGATCTGGTCTCAAAAGTAGAACTGCCTATAGTTTTAGATGCCGATGGAATTAATGCTTGCGTAGGTCATACAGGTATATTTAAGGATGCAAAGTCCAAACTGGTTTTGACGCCCCATGAAGGTGAAATGGCGCGCATTATAGGTTTGGATGTAAAAGATATATCCCAAAACAGAAAAGATGTTGCGCTAAAGTTTGCCAATGAGTATAATACCGTCTTAGTTTTGAAGGGGCATAATACGGTCGTGGCATCGCCGACCGGAGATCTCTATGAGAATCAGACCGGAAATTCCGGCATGGCGACAGGGGGTACCGGCGATATTCTGACCGGGATGATAGCGAGCTTTATCGGCCAGGGCGCAGAGCCTTTTACGGCCGCGGTGCTCGGCGTATACTTTCATGGTCTTGCAGGCGACATGGCCCTTAGAAGTAAAGGGACGCTCGGTCTTATCGCAACCGATGTTTTGAATAAGTTACCGGAAGTATTAAAGGCGCTGGGGTAGCTCAATTGGCAGAGCATCGCATTTGTAATGCGAATGTTGAAGGTTCAATTCCTTTCCCCAGCTCCAATTATAGACAGTTACGGCTGGAGCCGACAAAAAATAATCAGAAGTTGAAAGTTCAGCAGGCACATAGCTTTTCGGTCTTTTAGAAATTTTGGTGAGGTACCAAAGCGGTCAAATGGATCAGACTGTAAATCTGACGGCTCACGCCTTCGAAGGTTCGAATCCTTCCCTCACCACCATTAATTATAATTCAGTTTAAACGAGTATTTAAGTACCCGCACGAGAAGAAGGGTTCGAAACCTATTTGCGCCGACCAACGGGAGGAATAGCCCTCCGGGCGAAAGCAAATTGGCTGGTCAGGAAGCTGCCTCCGGCAGCTGGATGACCGAATCCTTCCCTCACCACCATTCGAAATAATAAATCTTGCAGTATCCATTTTTGTGATATACTCCTATTATCAAATTTAATGACCGTAAATCCTGTATGAAAGGGTAGCGGACAATGATTATGGGCGTTTCAGACCTTGGAAGTAAGAAGGAAAGAATAACCGCTCTGTTATTTTTTTTAGAATCAACCCAGGTATCTATTTTTTAGATATTTGGGTTTTTTATTAATAGGTAACGGTCCCCGAAGATATAAGGGAGATAAGATGCTTCAGAATAAAAAACATAAAGCGAATGTGGATTCGGCGCTACGGAACAGTGAGGATAATTATTACCGTAGTCTTTTTGTATTATCACGCGATGCCATCATGACCCTTGAAGCGCCGAGCTGGAGATTCACATCAGCAAATCCTGCAACATTGGAAATGTTCAGGGCAAAGAACGAAGAGGAGTTTCTGTCCTATGAGCCCTGGGAATTATCTCCCAAGCTACAGCCGGATGGGAGGGCTTCGGACGAGAAGGCCAAGGCAATGATCGAGAAGGCGATGCGCGAAGGTTCCAACTTTTTCGACTGGGTACACAAGCGATTAAATGGTGAGGTTTTTTTTGCGGAGGTGTTGTTGTCTAAGGTCGGTCTGGGTGGTAAAATGTTTCTTCATGCAGTTGTCAGGGACGTTACCGAGCGTAAGCGAGTGGAGGAGTCATTAAGAGAAAAGATGCATGATATGGAGGTCCTGCTGGACGCCGCAATGGACCGTGAGGAGAAGATGATGGAGCTGAAGGAGCGCATAAAGGCATTGGAAGCGAGATCGGGAGAGAAGGCATGAGGCGGATATTAACGTTCTTAATCTGCGGGGCAATTGTTATATCGGCCGGCCGTATTAAAAATACAGAAATTCAAAGGCCGATTAAAATCGCCTTAGCCACATGGCCGGGGTATGCCCACGCCTTTATTGCCCAGGAAAAGGGTTTCTTTAAGCAAAATGGCGTGGAGGCCGAGCTCGTCCTTAAGAAAGAATATTGTGAATCGGTCGAGCTGTACAGGAGCGGAAAAGTCGATGGCATCTTTGAAGTATTTACCGATTCCATATTCCATAATTCCGAAGGTAGCCCCACTAAAGTTGTATGTATCATGGATTATTCCAATGACGAGGATGTGATCGTAGCAGGGCCTAATATCGATTCGATTCTGGATTTAAAAGAGAAACCTGTAGGAATAGCCGCGATCAATTCTTTCTCTCATCTATTTGTTTTATCCGCTCTCATGAAGGCAGGCTTAAAAGAAGAGAATCTGCGCTTTGAGATAGTTCCCGCCCAACAAGTTCCCGAGGCGATCAGTGAAGGAAGAATTGCCGCAGGCCATACCTGGGAACCTGCAAAGAGCAGGGCGCTTAAGAAAGGTTGTAAGGTTATAGCTAAGGCAGGAGATACTCCGGGATTAATTACGGATGTGCTGTCCTTTAATTTATGTACCACAGAAAAAAGGCCGGGCGAGATCAGGGCTATTTTAAAGGCTCTCTTCCGGGCGCGCGAGTTTATACGGACAAATAAAGTTGAGGCGGTATCGATTATGGCTAAGGCCGAGGGAATGAAGCCCGAAGAGATGATTATGGGACTCGATGGCATAATACAGCCCGACAGAGAACAAAATATGTTGATGATGAAGAAAAACGGAAATTCTAATAGCCTATTCAATATAGCTACAACGATATATGATTTTTACGGAAAGAGAGGACGTTATTTCAGCCAAGAAGACCTCGACAATATCATTGATTCTTCATTTTTGGAATAGAATGGACTTAACATGAAGATCGCGACAAAAATGATGATAGCGACTTTTATAACGATTCTTATTACAGCCGTGTCATTATGCTCAGTCATGTATTATTTTCATGCCAAGACGCTGGATTTGGAATGCAATGAAGCTATGGCCAGGATATCCGATCGTATGCTTAGCAAATTAAATATTTTCTTACATGGCTGTAAAGGTAATATAGAATTACTCGCTTCTTCTATCATGTTTACCATAGAAAATTATTCTCAGCCTGAAATGACCAGACGGTTTTTGCAATACCGTGATTTTTACAAATGCTACGATTCTATAGCCGTCTACGATTTGGAGCGCAAATGTATAGTGGATACTACAGGTTTAAATATAGGTAAAGAGAATGCTCTGGATGGATACGGGCTAAATCCTATTATCGATAAAGGACTCGTCGTAGGTGTTTCTTTTTCAAACATGCTCAATATGCCCACTCTTTATTTTACCTATCCGATTAAGAATTCCGATGGAAAAGTCTTTAGAATTGTTGTCTCGAGAATCCCGATGTTTAAAATCGGAGAGATATTAAAAAGCAGCAATAAATATTTTTTTGAAGGGCATTTGAAGATCGACCTTATAGACAAAGACGGTACCCTGCTATATTCGGATTATAACTCCAGAGGCATTCTTAGGGAAAAGACTCATTGCTGGAACGCCATAGAAAGTCGCATAAAAAGTCAGGCAGAGCCAGCGTCTTTCTTTTTTGAAGATGAGTGTAAAAATCTGGTTTTTGTTTCAGCACAGCCGGACTATCTTGATTTTCAACGACAGGGATGGCGTCTGGTACTTAGTATGCCGCTTAAAATAGTAATGGCGCCAATTTTACGCCTTAGAGATCGGATGATGATTATTATTGTTGCAGCTATTTTTCTGACATGCGTTATTGCTCTTATCCTTTCTCGCATAATTTCCCTGCCAATAAGAAAGTTACGTATAGCAAGTGAGCGTTTTGCAAAAGGTGATATGGATTACAGGGTTTCTATTAAGAGCGGCGATGAAATAGAAGATCTCGCCGGCTCGTTTAATAAGATGGCTGAGAATATAAAAGGAAAAGAAGCGGAAATTTTAAAAGAAAATGCATATGCGGAAGGCATCATCTCTTCAATGATTGATACTTTGATTGTAATTAATCCGGATGGTGCGGTTAGAAGTGTAAATAAAGCCACCTGCGATCTATTGGGCTATACCGAGGAAGAGCTCGTAGGAAAAGACGTAAGTTTAATATTTAGTGAAGAAGAAGAAGAAGAAGAAGAAGAAGAAGAAGCTTTGTTTAAAGGCAAGCGCCTTAGAAGACTTATCGAAGAAGGTTCAGTACATGATTTCGACATGACTTATAAGGCGAAATCCGGTGAAAAAATTCCGGTCAGTTTTAGTGGTTCGGTTATGCGCGATAAAGATGATAAGTTGGTCGGTGTTATCGGCGTGGCCCGTGATATGCGTCAGATAAGAAAAATGATCACGGATCTGGAAAACCTTTCTCAGGGCCTGGAGAAACAAGTCCTCGAGCGCACTAAAAAACTGAGCAGGATGCAAAAGGGGACTTTAAATATCTTAGAGGATCTTCAGGCAACCAAAGACGCACTTGAAAAAAGCAAACAGGGCTTCTTCAGTATTGTGGAGAAGTCCTTAGATGGTGTCATCGTTACGGATCTTAACGGTACGGTCTG
>CAIMPC010000061.1 GCA_903843285.1 Candidatus Omnitrophota bacterium | reverse complement strand
TAAAAAGATATCCACATATTCACAGGGCGTAGTAAAGAGAAAAAAGAAGCAAAAAAGAGAAAGCTGCTACTACTGATATGATTTCTCTACGAAGAACCACGATGATTATTATTGGTATCGTTCCGGTGATTACCTACAGTAAAAGAACACTACGGCAAACTCTGACATTCATATTGGTATGGTAAAATTGCTGGTTTACATCGCAAGGGGACCATATGCGAATGCCCTGCTGTCTTCTGGCCAGATAATAAGCGGTATCGCTTATTCTATTTAGTCGCTCTCTGTCTTCACAAGCTTCTCTATCCAGTACTATAACTACCTTAAGCGGTTTCCCCCATTTTTTATAGCATATGAGTTTGTTTTTTTCATGTAGCTCATTCCATTTGCCACCCTTTAATATCTGAAAGAAAGTAACATTTCTATGATGGTATACATAGGTATCAAGCGCAAGGACAACTAGAAAACCGGCATTTATGGCGCGAATGGAAAAGTCGACGTCGTCAAAATATGCGAGGCCATATATTTCATCAAGCCCACCTATTTTGTCAACAACAGATCTACTGAATACTACTGAGAATCCACGCGCCCAATCGGTCTCGACATATCTGCCCCTATATTTTTCCTCTACAATATTTCCATATTTTTCAATCGACACATTATTGCCTCGGCCCTCCCAGGCTGGGTTTACCACTCCAATCTTAGGGTTAGCCTGCAATATACCTATCATCTTCCTAAGCCAACCCTTAGTAACAACGGTGTCGTCGTTCTGAAAACATAAAAACGGCGCGGAAGACGCTGCTATACCCTGATTTACCGCCTTAACCCACCCAAAGTTGTATGGGTTTTTAATAAGCAGGAAATCATTTTTTAGCTTATTCCCTACTTCCGCAAGATAAGATTTAGTATCAGGATTTGTGCCGTTATTTATGACGATGAGCTTGTAGGGCGTATCGGTATTGGCAATAATGCTGTCTATGCAATTCTTTGTGAAATCAAATTGGTCACAAACCGGTAAGATAATGTCACATTTTACGTTAATCATTTTCCCTCCAATATTTAAATTGGTACGTATTATAGCAAGGTCAAACGCTGTCTACAATAAAAATTCATCGGGCAGGTGGAAGGTGGTAGTCGCTTGATAACGATTGGCTACGCTTTCCCAACATAGCATCCGCATAATATGTTGGGGGATGAATAGCTGAATACATCAACCCCGCTAATACGGTTTCCTGGCTTTGTTCATATTCGCCCTCGATTCGCACTACGCCTTTTGAGATCCCCTCTTTGATTATCGGCATACCTACTATGCGACCATCAACAATTAACAACATTTTTTTCCCAACATTTTCGCGAGTAATATCGTAAAAATTCCAAGCAGCGTCTTCCGTTAACGTTAGATATATAACAGGCTTGTTATCCTTGCCATATTCGACTTTAACGTTTTTGATATCATCTGTTGTAATTGTCGCCTTACTATTAAGAACGGTGTCCATATCCTTTCTTGTTGCGTCCAATAGTTTTATTTCTAACGACGGTCTCCTATTTATAATATTCAACCCCTTATCGGCATTGACAAAATCGGGAATTTCTATAACAATCGCATGGTCTCCATGCTTAGATATGGAGATATTCTCTCGGTCAAACTCTTTTTTCCTTGCTTCCATTAATTGCAAAATTTGTGGGCCTTGATTAGCGGAAGCGAACATTACAACGAATTGCATACCGTTTTCAGGAGGAGTATGTATCGTGGATTCGTTGATATAATTTGGATAATTGCTAGATTTGTTTGTCAGTATATCGTAGACCAGCGCCGCGCAAGCAATCAGCAAAAATGTCAGTGCAATTAAAAATATCTTTTTCAAACGATAAGTCCAAATCTTATTCGATTCGTTTTAATTGAGCTACCGCAGACTCCAACGGAATATGTATTGGCTTCCTTTGAACCACATCCTCATCTTTATATATGACCAACTCGTTGAAATACTTCCCTCTAGCATGATTCCCGAATACCTTTTGAATATGTCCTTTTTCATCCATTATAGCTAAATCTTCAATTACATTATCTTTTGCATTAATCATTTTGGAGGCAATTATCTTTCCGTCCTTCACATAGATATATCCTCTGCTTATCGTCTTAAGTCCTTTCGACGTAAAGGATTTATAAATATCACACTCTTGCAGGTAAAGAGTGTTTCCATCATCAACAATAGGTGTGCTATTTTTATAATACTGGACATGTGGCTTCCCAAATATGTTTTTTGCTTCAGGCGGCACCATTGATTGTCTGTATTCAGTGATTATAGAAATAAAGGGGACGGTTCTATTTATTTGCTTTTGGCCTTCCCCTCTCGAGCCTTATGTTGCTTACGCCGAATTCCTTTTCCATGCGCTTGATGAAATTATTGCTCCCTAAGAATAATTGCCAATTGAGGAACAAAATCTTGAGATCGGTTAACTAATTCACTCCGACCCCTTTTCTTTACGTTTTGAGGGTGCTTGTGCAGATGTTTCTTAATCGGACATGGCACAATAAATTGACTCTGACCCCTTTTCCCTATGTGGAGCTGTGAGGGGCAAGAGGTGCTAATTGCCTTGATACCTTAATTTACCTGGATATTTTTCTCAATGACCCTGACTTTAGAGCATCTTCATATAGTTGCTTTAGGTAGGGTGCCTTCTTCTCAAAGGTTATACTTTTCAAGAAAGACTTAAAATCGTCTTCTCTCAGATTGCTAAATGAGTCTGCATAGTACATGACAAAAAAACATTCCTGCTGTTGCTTTGCTTCAAGAATACCTAAATAGCCCTGTTTTCTGGTTTTAAAGTCTAATACGGGCGTAGGAAAAGCATGAATATTTTTGGATTGCTTAATAAATGCAATCTTCTCAAACTCTCCCTTTAAATAAAGTATCTTATTAACTGGTTGTTCCATTAAAGATTTTGCTGATACACTTAAACCTTTTATTTGTAACTCTTTATTATTTACATCTACTTCTCTGTTAACAAATGCTATGGGGAGCATATACACAAAATCCATATTATTCCTAAATGATGTTGTTTCTGTGTCATAGCTTTTGCTAACCTTGCCAGCACTTGTTAACACCTTACTCGTATCTACGACAGGAAATTCTCTAAGCTTGAATAGTAAAAGATAACTACCTTCCTTACTATTCTTAAAAATAAGCATCTCCTTTTGATATCGGACATCGCTGCTGTAGCTAAAAAAATCAAACCCTACTGGTAGATTATAGGTACAGAAAGAAAACCTATGTTCTTCTTGATTGTATGGCATTCCCCATTGCCCATACTCATAAGGGGGTGCAGGAAGTATAAATAATTTTAGGCAGATGCTTATCGTAGCAATGGATAACAGTAAAAGAATTATTTTCTTTATCATATCATTCTTTCGTTAAGATAATACTGGCAACCCCATCTCTGCTAACCGTTTCAGAAATGCACCTACAGCACTTTTGCCAGCACTCTTTAAAAGAGCCCCGCCAATCAATAGGTCTATCGCTAATTGAGTAGTCTCTTTTGGGCCCCATTTGGTAGTAGTTATAGTGATAGAACTTCCAGAAGTAACCGTATTTTCATAATACACCGAATCATCTAAGACAGACGTTGGAGTAGCATACCACTTATTTTCGGTAGAAAAATAGCTATTTACTTTATTACTTGAAAGCACGCCACCTTTTATCGAATCTGGCAATATTGAATTACCAGCAAACTCTGTTTCATTAAAGCTTCCGAAAGATGCACTTGCGGTTCCAACAGTATCTTTCTGTGCCAGAGTAACATGGGTATCTATTTTTGTCAAATCTGTTAAATCAATAGTCTGTGTCAAGGACTTGGTGGGGCTTTTTCTCAATATGAATAATCGTAGTGGATCAGTGAGAGCTGCCCCCAACGTGTCTATTACGGCCTATGAGGCCGGTGTTATTATCAATTAAATCTGTATTTTTACGCATAAAG
>CAIMPC010000060.1 GCA_903843285.1 Candidatus Omnitrophota bacterium | reverse complement strand
TCTTGGATAGGCTTAATTTAAACGGACGTTTTATTACATGTGAAGGGAGATCCTATCGAAGTAAGAAATAACCGGGTATCTTCTATTCTTAAGCTTATATTACAAGGGGAAACTATCGTCAGGATTTTAGATGCCCATGCGCCATGATACGCTTACGAGGGAACCACCGTGATTACTTTTGGTACCGTTGTCATGATCGCCAACAAAGGCTTCTCTCGAAAGACGGTCTAAAATAAAGTTCCAGCGGCATCCGATTAAACCCTGCCCTTCTTTAACTTGTCGATAAACGCCCTGGAGACTCTCTTCTCCCGGCCTATTTCTTTTGCCGTAAGAGCCTCTATCTTCGTGTATTCGGCTTCCGTGAATATCTTTTCCGTTGTCTCAAGAGGGATAAGCTCAATCCTATTATTAGAGATCTCCACTTGAAACAGAGAGCCTTCTTCTAAGCCAAGCGCAACGGTTATCTTTTTGGGTATCGTCACCTGATGCTTTGCGGTCATTATAACGGTCATTGTCCTCACCTCCTATTATTAGTATAGCATAAAATAGTAAAATCGTCAAATCCGAAAGTAGGAAATTTTTTTATTTAAAACTCTATACCCTTTCGGGCAACAATACCTTCGTCAAAAGGATGCTTGATTTTTCGCATCTCAGTAATGAGATCTGCATATCGAAATAATGTCTTAGGGCAATTTCTACCCGTCAATACGAGTTCCAATGATAACGGCTTGCCAATAATTAATTGGATAATATCTTCTATATTTATCAAGCCCATCCTAAGAGCTACGTTAACCTCGTCAAGGATTACCAAATCATATTTACCAGATTTAATGTTTCGGGAGGCCACTCTAAGCCCCCTGAGAGCCGCATTGATATCTTCGGGCGACGGGTGGGTCTTAATAAAGCAGCCTCTGCCGCACTGTACAATTGTTATATTGTGAATATTTTTGAATATATCGTTTTCACTATATGAAGCACCCTTTATAAACTGAAATATCCCCACCCTTAATCCTGCTCCGGAGGCCCTTACGGCAAGTCCGAAGGCCGCCGTTGTCTTCCCCTTCCCATCACCGGTGTAGATGTGCACAAGCCCCTTCCGGATCCCCCTCTTAAGTTTTGCTGATTTTGCCTTTGTGGTCATAAAACTATCTGCCTATAAGAGTTTTAAAAACAAACACAATGAACCTGATGGTATCCACGAACGGATTCACCCTGCTCTTCTCGTCGCTGTAAATGGTCTTTATCGGCACAGACTCTATTCTGAATCCGGCACGTGATGACTTTATGATGAGCTCCGATTCTATCTCATAATTAAATGATTTTAGACTGACCTTTTCGAGGACTTCTCGTTTTATTAAACGATACCCCGATTGGCTGTCCGGAATATGCTGACCTGATAATACCGATATAAGACAGGACATAAAACGGTTTGTATGTATTCTCGCCTTCGGCATCAGAGAGACATCCTCCATGCGATTACCTATAATCATATCTGCGCCTGTGCCGCCCATTTTATTTATAAAACTTCCTATGTCAGAGATGAGATGTTGTCCGTCACCATCCATCACGATAACCGCATCAAATCCTTTCTTCACTACGTGCTTAAATCCTTCGCGTAAAGATGCGCCCTTGCCCAAATTTCTCTTATGTTTTACAACTACCGCTCCCGCATCATGCGCTATCTTGGCCGTATCGTCCGATGAACCATCATCCACGACATACACGGTAAGGTCTTTCGCGCGCAAATCAGAGACTATCTGCCCTATAGTCCGGGCTTCATTATACGATGGTATCAGGACGCAGATATTCGTTGTCATTTATATCCCATATCTTTCTGAAAACAAACCATTGTGACGGATACTTTTTAATGCACGATTCGATCGATCGAATGCATTTACCCACAAGCTCCCTGACAGCCGCTTCTTCGTCAAGGCCGGCAGTGCAGGTAAACGGCCTCTCAACATGAATCGTGAAGGTATTTTTAGGTTCCCTGACTACAAATATCGGGACTATGGCCGCGCCCAACCTGTGACTGAGGACTGCAGGGCCTTTGGGCATCATGGCCTTCCTGCCGAAAAAATCTGTCAAAATCCCGTTCTTGGTAAAATCTCTATCGCCTAATAGCGCGAGAAGCTCGTTGCTACGAAGCGCGCGATAGCAGCCCTTAAGTGCGGCCCCCACCTCTATCGGCCTCATGTTACCTAACATTCTCTGCCCTGTAAAGAAATCATTTATGCGTTTATTTTTATGCGTCAGAACCACACCGCTGATGGGGTAACCGAGCATTCCTACGATAAGGCCTCCTAGCTCCCAGTTGCCTATATGTGCGGAGAGGGCGATCGCTCCCTTGCCCAGCGATAACGCATCATCAATATTACTAATGCCATCTATCTTCACGTGACTATTTAAATACTCTTTATCGATTTTACTGAACCTGAAAAAATCTATGAGATACTTGGCGAAGTTCCTGAAGACATTCCTTGCCGTGTCGGCTACTATCTTATCATCAACGGACGACCCCAGAACCATCCTGAGATTACTGATCACCGCATCCCTATCTTTAGGAGAACAATAATAAAAAATGTCCGCCAATACGGTGGCTAATGAATACGATACGTTTATAGGAAGGGTTAAGGACAGGAAGACGCCTACCCGATAGAGTATATATGGGATCATAACGCTAAGTTCATGGTGAGCCTCGCTATATTTATCGCGCTGTCGGGTTTGGATAGCGCGCGCGCTTTAAGGCTCATTACTTTTAATTTACTCTCATTGTAAAGCAACTCTTCCAACACCACGACGACGTCCTCCGGACTCTCAGCTTTTATAGCAACCCCCTCCTTCAGCAAAAATCTTGTATTCATGGCCTCCTGCCCGGGAAGTGGATGTAAAATGAGCATGGGTACGCCCATTGCGAGCGCCTCAGCGGTCGTTATTCCTCCGGGTTTCGTGATTATAACCGTGGCAACGCGCATCAGTTCGTTTACATTATCAGCGAACGGTAAAATGATAAATTTTTTCTTGAAACGCCTGGACTTAAGCCAGTTGTAAATTTTCTTGTTCGTTCCGGTGGTTATGACCACCTGCAGATTTAGTCTTGAGGTCTCCAACAATTTAGCAACGTTCTTTATTGGCCCGAGGCCTTGAGTCCCACCCATGATAAGGACACAAGGTACATCTACATCCAATCCCATCTCTTTACATATTTCATCTTTCGAGCGCGAGATATTAAATTTAGGATCGATAGGTATCCCAAATTCTTCGATCTTGGCAGGATCTACGCCATTATCGATCAATTTTTTCCCGGTTTCCGATGATGGCACTATATATCTATCGACATCATTAAATACCCAGTACGAATGCGGAGCATAGTCGGTCAATACGCCTATAAGCGGTATCTTGATGCCGAAGCTCTTTTTGTAATCCGCTATCATTCCGCAAGGAAACGCTTGCGTGCAAACAATAGCGTCGGGCTTAAAATCACTCAGAAGCGTTTTCAGCTTTCCGGTGTTAAAATTATGTATCATCGCCCTGAGTTTCTGAGTATTCTTAAGGACTTTGGGATTATCGTAAAGATACTCCCACACCTCCGGGGTTCTTTTTACGACTTCCATGTACGCCTGATTGATTATCTTTTCCAGGATAGGATTGGTATAGTTGAACGAATTCAGATTAAGCGTCTCTGTGGTGGGGTCTATCATTTTAAGCGATTTTTCAATAGCGCGACTCGCGCAGTGGTGCCCGGAGTGCTCAGATATAAATAGAAGCAGTACCCTTTTAGCCATATATCAGCCCTATTCTATTTTTGCTATGATAGATCCGACTCTAGCTTCATCCCCTTCGCATACAAATAACTGCTTTATAACCCCCGTAACAGGAGATGGTAAATTAAACGTTGCCTTGTCCGTGACCAGCTCTATAAGGTCCTCCCCCTCTTTAACTACATCACCAACGCCCTTATAACAATAGGTTACGGTGGCCTTATCCACTCCTTCGGCAAGTGATGGTAACTTTACATCTGTCATTAGGCGCCTCTCAAATATTTTGTGCCTTACAGTTTTTTCAGGACTTCATTTCCGGAGCTTCGGTAGGAGCAAAATCAACACCTCCGAAATTAAATACGTTTTCAAAATCCGATACTACGCAATCTTTGATATCCTCTACGCTAATATCCTTACCTATGAGCTGGCTCAGGGAAGTCATCTTAACATCCCTCATACCGCACGGATATATCATATTGAAGAATTCGAGATCCAGATTAATATTTATGCTCAGGCCATGATACGTTACCCAGTTGCTCACCCCAACTCCGATCGATGCCACCTTCTTCCCTGAGACCCATACTCCCGTCCTGCCTATACATCTTTCCGGATTTAATAAATATCTGTCTATAAGTTTTATGGCAACGCTTTCCAGGTTATACATATAAGCATGCAGATCACGCCATTTGTCTTTAAGTAGTACGATGGGATACACGACGAGCTGACCTTTTCCATGAAAAGTGATGTCGCCCCCCCTGTCGACATTAAGCACTTTTATGCCTCGCGCGCAAAGATAATTTTCATCGACCACTAAATTATCTTTGCGACCCGACCGCCCGATGGTAAATACGCTATTATGCTCGGCCAGTATAAGAGTATCGTCGATTTCACATAGCTTTCTGCGCTGAACCATATCCCTCTGAATCTTATAACAATCTTCGTAATCTATTAAGCCCAGATCGATTATCATACAGATCCCTGCATGATGTGAATAGGGGTACCCATAAAAACATGACAGGCCTCCGGAAATATCTCCGATAACGTAGGATGCCCGTGGACAACCCTTCCCCAGTCACATATCTTTATATGCCTTGCCATCGCCAAAGCGGCCTCCCCTATAAGATTGCACGCATCCTTACCAAATATCTCCACTCCTAATATATCCCCGGCCGGAGTGCCAACTATCTTCACAAATCCGTCTGTCTCGCCCTCTATATAGGCCTTGCCGGAAGCAAGATACGGAAATTTTGCGATCTTCACATCATTCGATATAGCCTTTGCAGATTCTTCGGTCAAACCTACACTGGCTATCTCCGGATCCGTCCAAATGCAATTAGGAATGCCGGAATAATCCACAATGCGCGATAAGCCCATAATGTTATCACATGCAAGAATTCCATCGTAAGATGCCTTGTGGGCGAGCTGAGGCCCGGAAACGCAGTCTCCTATAGCATAGACATTCGGTAGATCTGTCATCAGCTTCTCATTGACCGATATATTACCATCACGCACCCTAATTCCCACATCTTCGAGGCCTATACCCTCGATGTTGGGTTTACGGCCGATCGATATCAAAACCTTTTCCCCCGAAACGCTCTGTCCACCGGACATTTTAACCGTAATATTATCTTTAATTTCTGCGGTTTCGATAACGGAAGATGTTAATATATTTATACCGGACTTCTTGAAATTATATTCAAGCCTCCGGGATACTTCGCGGGACTGCCCCGGCATAATCCGTTCCGCCATCTCAACAATAGTGACATTGGTGCCAAGTTTATTGAATATGCTGGCAAACTCACAGCCTATAACGCCGCCTCCGACGATTATAAGGCTTCCGGGAGGGGACTTAATATCCAGCATACTATCGCTCGAAAGAATCACATCATTATCGATCTTGATATTGGGCAGCTCGGCAGCCCGTGAACCGGTGGCAATAATGATCATTTTAGCCGTTACATTTTCCTGGCCCGATATTGCTATGGTATCGGCCGACTTCAAAATTCCTGTGCCATTGATAATCTCTATCCGATTCGCCTTCAATAAAGTCTCGATACCTTTACGTAGCCTGGATACGACTTCATCTTTTCTCAGAGCCATTTTTTTGAAGTCTATGGAATAACCGTTTAACGCGATACCAAAGTTGGATATATTTTTAAGTTTTGGTATTATCGATACGGAATTAAGGAGTGACTTAGTAGGGATACAACCTTTATTAAGGCATGTTCCACCCAACAGGCCTTGTTCAATAATACAGGCTTTTAATTTGTGCCGCGCGGCGTATAAAGCGGCCACATAACCACCCGGACCCGAACCTATTACAGCCAGATCGTAGCTACGCACCTGCGCACCTTGATACTTTATGGGAAAATTTCATATAAGATCTATCGAGCTCTTTACGGCAACAGCCGATCTGGAGAACAATTCCTTTTCTTCATTCGATAGTTCCAATTTCATGACATCTATAACGCCGCGTCTATCGAACCTGCAAGGCACTCCCATGCAGATATCTTTCAATCCGTACTCTCCGTTCAGATAGAAAGATGCCGTAACTACATCTCCGGCATCATCCATCATGGCCTTTACCATCTTTAGAACCGCCGCGCTGGGAGAATAGTATGCGCTTCCGGTACCCAGGAGCGAGACTATCTCAGCTCCACGATCACATGTTCTCTTGACTATACTCTCTATCTTATCCTTAGGAATCACGCTGGATAGTAATCGTCCATTTACAAATGTTTGCGAAATTATAGGCACCATCGTATCGCCGTGACTGCCCATCACATAAGTCTTTATAAGATCCCTTCTTACCTTAAGCTCATCCGCTATGAGGGCAATAAATCTGGAGCCATCTAAAGCTCCGGCCATGCCAACAACCCTATTCCTGTTAAAACCTGTCGCCTTATATGCAAGGTACGTCATGATGTCAAGCGGGTTAGTAACCACTATGACGATGGCTTCCGGGGCATGAATTTTAATCTTCGATGATACATCCTTCACTATGGCAGCGTTTTTGGAGATGAGATCTTCGCGCGTCATGCCGGGCTTTCTTGGCAAGCCGGCGGTAATAACGACTATATCCGAATCCCGGATATCTTTATAATCATCGGTTCCGACTATAGACTTTTCGGTACCCATGATCGGCGCGGCATCCATAAGATCGAGCGCCTTGCCACGCGCAATGTTTTTCACTACATCAAGCAGCACCACATCTGCGAATCCCGATTCGAACAACCTTTGCGCCAGCGTTGCGCCTACGGCGCCGGCGCCTATTACCGATATTTTATATAAGGATGGTTTCACTTAGATCTATTTATCTTTTCAATTATTGCATCAGCCATCTGGCTTGTTCCTACGGCAGTAGGATCGTTCTTGTCATCCTTCATATCATATGTCACCGATCGGCCCTCTTCGATCACGGATGCGCAGGCCTTTTCCAGTTTTTCAGCAGCCTTCTCCTCGCCTATATATTTAAGCATCAACACGGCTGATAATATCAACGCGCACGGATTCACCCTATTAAGGCCTTTATATTTGGGAGCGCTGCCATGTGTAGGCTCAAATACCGCTACGCCCGTGCCTATATTCGCGCCCGGAGCTACGCCTAAACCTCCGACCAGACCAGCCGCGAGATCCGAGATTATATCTCCGTATAGATTTGGCAGAACAAGCACATCGTAATCCTCCGGTTTCTGGACCAACTGCATGCACATATTATCTACGATCCTGTCCTCGAAAATTACCCTACCTTCGTAAGCCCTCGCTACATCTCTGGCAACCTCTAAGAATAGGCCATCGGTGCATTTCATAATATTTGCCTTATGCACAGCGGTGACCTTTTTTCTTTTATTATTAACGGCGTAGTCGAATGCGAATTTAACTATTCGCTTCGAGCCCTCTACGGATATGGGTTTTATACTGATCGCCGAACCGTCTCTTATTTTTTTACTTCCCAGTTTTTCAATAACAGCTATTAGGTCCCTGGCCTCATCGGTGCCATTCGAAAATTCAATTCCGGCATAAAGATCTTCCGTATTTTCACGAACTATCACAAGATCTATATCCCGGTACCTTGAACGCACACCCTTATAGCTCTTACATGGTCTCAGGCAGGCATACAGGTCAAGCCGCTTCCTGAGCTCAACATTCACGCTCCTAAAACCTGTGCCTATAGGAGTGGTGATCGGACCTTTTATGGCAACCTTGTTCCTTCTAATCGATTCGATAGCATGATCAGGAAGAGGTGTCTTATATTTTTCAATAGCGCATTCACCCGCTTCGACCACTTCCCATTTAATGTCCAGGCCGAGTGAATCCACGCACCTTCTGGCAGCAACTGCGAGTTCAGGGCCTGTGCCATCGCCCGGAATTAATGTTATCGTATGCTTACTCAAATTTGAAACCCCCATGCTTTTTAAAATGCTCCACAACGCCGCCGTCTTCAAGCAGTTTCTTCATGACTAATGGAATTGGTTTTATGTCCAGGAGGAGGCCTTTGCTATTATTTTTAAGCTTACCGCCATTGATATCGATCTCCAGTTCATCTCCGTCATCGATGAAGTCTGTATTACATTCGATGAGCAGAAGGCCGATATTGAATGCATTTCTATAGAATATCCTGGCAAAGTCTTTTGCCACTACGGCGGTAAATCCCGCCATCTTCAATGCCTGCGGCGCCTGTTCCCTGGAAGATCCGCAACCAAAATTCTCACCCGCAATAAGTATATCACCGGGCTTAACCCTTGCGGCAAAATCGGGATCTATGTCTTCGAAAATATATTTTGCCAACTCCTTCGGGTCTTGGATCTTGAATTTATATCGGCCTGAAATGACATAATCGGTATTGATATTATCTTTTACTTTCAGACGCCTTGCAAAATGTTTCATATCTTATAACCTCTTTTTGAACTCTCTGGGATCGGATATCCTGCCCGTGAGAGCCGAAGCCGAAACGGTGGCCGGGCTTGCCAGATATATGAATGAATTGGGATTGCCCATCCTACCTTTAAAATTTCTGTTTGCGGTAGATATGGCAACTTCACCGTTTGCCAATACACCATTGTGGGTTCCGACGCACGGTCCGCATCCGGGCGCTACAACGCTGCATCCTGCCTTAACGAAAGTCTCAATAAAACCTTTCTTTAGCGCATCCAGATATATCTCTTTTGAGGCCGGAGCAACAAAAAACTTCACTCCGGGATATACGCTTCGCCCTTTCAGAATCTTAGCTGCAACTTCAAGGTCCTCAAGCCTGCCATTAGTGCAGGTACCGAGGAACGCCTGGTCAATCTTCACGTCTCCAATTTCTGTGACATTCGCAACGTTATCCACTGCATGCGGCTTGGCGATCTGCGGCAGGAGCGTTGAAACATCATACGTCTTCACAGAAACATATTTAGCATCTATATCCGCTTTAACAGGCTTAGGTTCTGTCTTGGCGCCTTTGCCGGCGACCCATTTAATAACCTTTGCATCTGCTTCCATTAATCCAACTTTAGCGCCTATCTCAACTGCCATATTTGATATAGTTAGGCGCGCATCGACGCTCAGTGCCGTAATGGCCTCGCCATAAAACTCTACGGCCTTATATGTGGCGCCATTAGCTCCGAGATCCTTCGCAATATGAAGTATTATGTCTTTGGAATACACTCCCTTCGGAAGCTTACCGTTAACTATCACTTTTATCGTTTCAGGCACCCTGAACCAATTCTTGCCGCTGGCTAGTGTAATGGCCAAATCGGTAGAACCCACTCCTGTCGAAAACACATTAATTGCTCCATAAGTGCAAGTGTGAGAATCTGCGCCAAGCACCAGGTCTCCGCACGTAACATGGCCGTATTGAGGTACCAGCTGATGACATACTCCGCAACCTATATCATACATGCCTACATCCAAAGCCTTCGCGAAATCCCTCATCTTCTTATGTATCGCAGAAACGCCTATATTAGGGCTGGGTGATGAGTGATCTATAATCATGTAGAATTTCGACTTGTCGAAGGCCTTATCCACTCCCAATTTTTTAAAGCTATCGATAATTATCGAGCTCGTACCATCCTGCCCAAAGCAGAAATCAACATCACATACCGCGACGTCGCCGGCCTTTAACTCTCTTCCTGCGTGATTCGATAATATTTTCTCTGATATTGTTTTACCCATTTTTAGAAAAATACTCCTCCATCCTGTCCATACCCTTTTTAATAGTCTCCATGTTTGTAGCGAAGCTCAGCCTGATGTAACCATCGGCGCCGAACGGTTCGCCGGGAATAACAGCCACATGCGCCTCATCAAGCAAGGCGTTCGCGATTGCTACAGAATCTCTTCCGGTTTTAGATATATCGCAAAATAGATAAAACGCACCATTCGGCTTCGAATATGAAATATTTTTAATGACTCCAATTCTAGACATCATATAATCGCGCCGTCTTTCATACTCATCCCTCATTTGGTTTACAAAATCCTGGCTTCGAGTCATTGCTTCGAGCGTTGCCTTCTGGCTTATCGACGATGGGTTTGATGTGGCATGGCTTTGCAGGTTACCTATGGCTGTCATTATCTCTTTAGGGCCGGCGGCATACCCTATCCGCCATCCTGTCATCGAGTAACTCTTAGACACACCATTTATCGTAACCGTGCGCTCATATATCTCTTTATTCAGCGAGGCTATGGAGACATGCTTCTTGTTATCATATATCAACTTCTCGTATATCTCATCACTAATTACTAACAGGTCACGTTCCACCGCAATCTTAGCTATCGTCTTAAGCTCCGCTGTATCGTAGACGCAGCCGGTTGGATTTGACGGACTGTTTAATACCAGGCACTTGGTGCGCGGCGTTATCTTAGAAATAATATCTTTTTCCGTGGCTTTAAAATTGTTGTCCCGGCGCGTCTCGACGAATACCGGTTTCGCTTCAGCCATTAATACCATAGCGGGATAACTTAACCAGTAAGGAGCCGGTATGAGGACCTCATCGCCCGACTCGCATATTGCCTGAAACACATTATAAAGGGAATGTTTAGCGCCGTTAGATACGACTATCTGGTAGGGCAAATAATCTATGCCATTGTCCTGCTTAAACTTTAATGATATAGCCTCTCTGAGCTCAGGAATACCACTCGACGGAGTATACTTGGTAAAGCCATCGCTGATCGCCTTAATCGCCGCCTGTTTAATATGATCGGGCGTATCGAAGTCCGGCTCTCCGGCGGCAAAACTGACTATATCGACACCATCCTTGGCCATCTTTTTAGCCTTAGACGTGATCCCCAAAGTCACTGACTCATTAATTCCGGAAACTCTTTTGGCAAGCCTCATTCTGACCCCATTGCATATATTTTAGTATATTATATTATAATCACGGCAAATCTCAAGCCCAAAATATAATTAATTTCCGACGCTGTATAAAAAGCCCCCTAATCTTCGCGAAAAAATTAGGGGGCTTGATCTATCTGCTATGCCTGGATTTACCTATCGCCTCTTTTCCGGAATAGGCCTCTGAGATTTTTCATAAAACTTCTCTGTCCGGAAATCTTTCTCTCTTCACTCTTCGCTTTTTCTGTTCGCTTCTCTTCATCGAGAGTTAGCTTAGACTTTGCTACATGCTTCATCTTTGACTCTTCTCTCTTTTCTCCGATATCTTCCTTAACATCTTCGCGAGGAGTCTGCTTAGCAACCTTCTTAGTCTCTTCGGATTGTTCTACAGTCTTAGCCTTAACCTTTTCCTTCTTTTTGGAAATCTTCTCAACAATCTTTCTATCGGTCAGTTCCAGAATCGCCATTTGAGCGCCATCGCCGCGCCTGAATCCCAATTGTATGATCCGCGTATAGCCGCTGGTCCTGTTTTTACATAACGGGCCTATTTCTTTAAACAATACACCCACCATATCACGATCATTCAGTATTTGGTAAGCCCTTCTTCTGGATGCGACCGTATCATCCTTGCTCATAGTAATAAGCTTCTCCGCAAGTCTCCGCACCACTTTAGCTCTTCCAAGTATGGTCTCTATCCTCTGATGAGTGAATAGACTCGAGACCATATTTTCTACTGTTGAATTTCTACGGCTGGTCATCATACTCAGCCTTGAACGTTGCTTTCTATGTCTCATATATACTCCGCGTAAAAATAATTATTCTGACTCTTCTTTAGATTCATTTTCGTTTACCTTTGTACCAAGAGAGATTCCTATATCCACCAGGATCTTATTGATCTCGGCCAGGGACTTCTTTCCGAAATTTCTATACTTCAGCATTTCAAGCTCAGACTTCTTAACTAGATCACCAATAGTTTTAATTTTGGCTTCTCTTAAGCAGTTAGCGCTTCTCACCGACAGCTCAAGTTCCGATATTGGAATTTTGAGCTTTTCTTTCATCTGTCTTTCTGCTTCTGTCTCTTCCGGCACTTCTTCTTCTTCGGGCAACTTGCCAAAGCCAACAAATATATCGAGATGTCTCTGATATATATTTGACGCATACAAAAGAGCCTCTTTAGGATCGATTGCACCGTTTGTCCATATCTCTATGGTAAGTTTATCGTAATCGGTTATTTGACCGACTCGAGTATTCTCGACCAGAAAATTAATCTTTTTTACCGGAGTGTATATGGAATCTATCGCTATCTCACCGATGGACTGGTTAGATTTCTTGTTGCGTTCCGCGGGAACATACCCTCTGCCTCGAGCAACATCCATATCAATCTTAAGCTTAACATTCTTTGTCAAGGTAGCTATGTGCAGATCGGGATTTACTATCTCCACCGTCTCATCAGACTGAATATCTTTGGCGGTGACCTCTCCTTTCTTGTCAACATTGATCGTTATCGATTTCGGAATTTTAAAATGTGACTTCAGAATCAACTTCTTAATATTCATAATGATCTGCGGAACATCTTCCAGAACATCGTTTATGGCCGAAAATTCGTGCTGTACGCCATCGATCTTTATACTGGTAACCGCTGTACCTTCGATTGAGGATATTAATACTCTACGAAGACCGTTACCAATCGTAGTACCATATCCACGCTCGAACGGTTCAGCAACGAATTTACCGTAAGTAGGCGTATAAGTAGCTTCGTCCAGTACGAGCTTTTTTGGCATTTCAAAGTTCTTCATGCTTATACCCATATCACATCTCTCCTTAAATTTAATGTGAAGATAAGATTACTTGGAATACAACTCGACGATCAGCTGCTCTTGTATCGGGAATCCAACATCTTCTTTCGTTGGTATCGCCGTGACCTTTGCCTTAAGGTTCTTGTCGTCGACATCCAGCCACTTCGCAGTGGGCCTGTCTTTAAGGGCTTCAAACCTATCCCTGAGGGACTTTGATAATTTCTCTGATGCTTTAACTGTAATCTCTTCTCCGAGCTTTACTGTATAAGATGGTATGTCGACTCTCTTGCCATTCACATACACTCTACCGTGCTGAACCAGCTGCCTTGCCTCTGATCTTGAATTACCTAGATTCATTCTAAATATAACGTTATCGAGTCTTCTTTCGAGAAGCTGAAGTAACATTATACCGGTTACTTCTTTCGAGCCTTCAGCGATATGAAAATAATGTTTAAACTGGCGCTCCAACACACCGTATATCCTCTTGACCTTCTGTTTCTCTCTCATCTGAAGGCCGTAATTGGATTCTTTCTTTCTGATCTGGCCATGCTGACCGGGAGCATACTCACGCCTCGATAATGCGCATTTTTCAGAAACGCATCTTGATCCCTTAATAAACAATTTAGCGCCTTCTCGCCTGCAAAGCCTGCAGGATGGACCTGTATTCCTCGCCATTACACTCTCCTTCGCTTCGGTGGACGACATCCATTATGAGGTATAGGAGTGACGTCTTTTATCGATCTTATCACTATACCGGCTGCCTGTATTGATCTTATAGCGGACTCTCTCCCTGCACCAGGCCCCTTAATAACAACCTCAACTTCTTTCAAGCCCCTCTCGATCGCCTTCTTGGCTGCGCTTTCAGCTGCAATGCCTGCGGCAAATGGAGTAGACTTTTTTGAGCCCTTGAAGCCTGTACTTCCAGTAGATGCCCACGTTAAAACATTACCTTCTTTATCGGTAATAGTTACTATTGTATTATTGAACGATGCAAGGATATGAACTACACCGCTTGAAACGGATCTTAAAATCTTCTTACCTTTCTTCGGTCTAGGCTTTTTCTGTTCCACTTTTTATCCTTATTATTATATTACTTTTTTTCTGCGGATGGTTTGGCTGCCGGTTTTTCCGACTTCTGCCTCTGTATACCAACCGTCTTCCTGGGGCCTTTTCTTGTTCTGGCATTAGTTTTAGTCCTCTGCCCCCTTACAGGAAGTCCTCTTCTGTGCCTGAATCCTCTGTATGTGCCCGCATCTATAAGCCTCTTGATATTGGCAGCTATATCGCGTCTTAGATCTCCCTCTACCTTATAATCTTTTTGAATAATGGTAGCGAGCCTTGCGACTTCATCTTCAGTAAGATCTTTTGCCCTTTTATCGGGGCTAATATTCGCAATCTTTAATATCTTATTTGACAGAGTTCTGCCTATACCAAAAATGTACGTTAGAGCTATCTCCGTCCTCTTCTCTTTTGGAATATCGATACCCAATAGTCTCGGCACTTCTTCCTCCTGTTAACTTAAATGCTATCCCTGTCTCTGCTTGTGCTTAGGATTCGCGCAGATTACCTTTAAAGTCCCCTTGCGGCGTACAATCTTGCACTTGGGGCAAATCTTTCCTACACTAGATCTTACTTTCATATTTTTCCTATTTCTCCCTACGTACTATTCTTCCCCTTGACAGATCATATGGGGAAAGTTCAATGGTCACGCTATCACCCGGAAGTATTCTGATAAAATGCATTCTCATCTTACCGGAAATATGCGCAAGCACCTTATGACCGTTTGCAAGTTCAACTCTGAACATTGCATTCGGAAGCGTTTCAACAACTTTACCTTCGACTACTATAGCTTCTTCTTTAGGACACATAACGCTATGCTGTTAAAATCTCAGCCCTATCCTCCCTTATAACTATCGTGTGCTCAAAATGAGCTGAAGGCTTTCCATCACACGTAACTACCGCCCATCCATCCTCTAATGTCTCAATCTCAAAATTCCCCGCGTTAATCATCGGCTCTATAGCCAACGTCATTCCGCTCGCCAGCCTGGGACCTGTACCGGCTTTACCGTAATTTGGCACCTGAGGATCTTCCCATAACCGAGTGCCTATACCGTGCCCAACCAAGTCACGTACTACACTAAAACCGTTCTTCTCAACATGTTTCTGAATACTCGACGATATATCGCCGAGACGATTGCCAGGTACAGCATTTTCAATCCCTTTGGCCAGAGACTCATCGGTTACAGATATAAGCTTTTTGCTACTCTCGCTTATCTTTCCCACACCAACCGTTATGGCCGCATCAGCGTAGAAATTACTAAACTTTACACCTATATCTATGGAGACTATATCGCCTTCCTCAATTATCCTTTGAGATGGTATACCATGCACTACGACTTCGTTGATGGAAACGCATATGTTCGCCGGATACGAACGATTACCAACCTTAATTCCTTTAAAAGCCGGAATCCCTCCGCGATCGGTAATCTCTTTATAAGCGATAGAGTCAAGTTCGATCGTGCGTATTCCGGGCCTCATCTCTCTACGCAGAACATCAAATGTTGCTTTGATTATTCCACCGGCAGTACGCATCGACGATATTTCGTCTTCGCTACGCAATACGATCATGTAACTCTAGCATCTTTAAATAATTTAGAAAGAACTTCAAAAAGTTCATTGACGCTCATATCGCCGGAAACCTTCTTTAGAATTCCCTGCTTATTATAATAATCTATAAGTGGTTTCGTCTGGTCATCATAAACCTTAAGCCTGTTTCTAACCGTTGCTTCGTTGTCGTCATTTCTTTGAAAAAGAACCCCTCCACACTTATCGCAAATGCCTTCTTTCTTAGGAGGTATATTTTTTATATGGTAATTGAATCCGCAGTCCTTACAGACTCTTCTGCCGGTTAAACGCTCAATAGCCACATCGGTGGAAGTTGCAAAATATACAACTATATCTATGCCAGATTCAATGCATTTAAGAGCCTTATCAAGCTCCATCGCCTGAATAATCGTCCTAGGAAACCCGTCCAGAATAAATCCATTTTTAGTATCGGAGGATTTAAGCCTTTCAGCGACTATTCCGGTTACTACCTGATCCGGAACTAGCTCACCTTTGTCCATATATTCCTTGGCCTTAATACCAAGCGGCTGGCCCGTTTTCACAGACTCCCTCAATATGTCCCCAGTAGAAATATGCGGTATGCCATACTTCTTTGCCAGCACTACGCTCTGAGTTCCCTTGCCTGCCCCCGGAGGTCCTAATAGAACTAATTTCATTTTGCAGCCCTTACAGTTACGTTGTTCTACCTTTTAACTTGCCCCGCTTCATAAAACCTTCATAATGCCTCATCAACAAATGTGATTCGATTTGCTTCATAGTGTCCAGCATAACACCTACGATAATCAGGAGACCTGTCCCACCAAAGAAGCTGGCGACAAGATACGGAATCTTGAGCCAACCAGATATCAAGCTCGGCAGAACCGCAATCACGGCCAAAAATATAGCTCCCGGGAACGTTATCCTCGTCATGATAAAATCGAGATACTCCGCTGTCTGCCTTCCCGGCCTAATTCCCGGAACAAAACCGCCATATTTCTTCATATTATCGGATATATCGATCGGATTAAATGTGATAGCAGTATAAAAATAAGCAAAGAACATAATCAGGAGCGCATAAAGCGAATTATACACCCATTCCCCCCTGGTCAACACCGCAGCAAACTTCTGAAATCCTTGATTCGGAATAAACCCGGCTATGGTAGCCGGAAACAATATTATACTCTGCGCAAAAATAATGGGAATAACGCCAGCCTGATTAACCCTTAATGGTAAAAAGGTGGCCTGCCCTCCATAAATCTTCCGTCCGACCACGCGTTTCGCATATTGCACAGGGATTTTACGTTGGCCCTGCGTAACAACTATTACTGCCACTACTACGCTTATCAATAGCGCGATCATTATAATTAATGTGAACGGATCCAGCTGAGCTTTATCAGGCGCAAAAGGACTGAATAGGGACCATAGTTGGTATATGGCTGTAGGTATTCTAGAAATGATACCGGCGGTAATAATGAGCGACATGCCATTACCAATGCCATACTCCTGTATCTGTTCACCAAGCCACATTATGAAAGCAGTACCGCTTGTAAGCGTGATTACTGTAAGTATCCTGAAAGACCATCCTGGAAATTGGGCTACCTGCAATTCCTGAAAGTGCGCAGGATTTTCTAGCCAAAGTGCTATAAAATATGACTGAACAATAGACAAGGCTATAGTACCGTATCTGGTAAGCTGAACGATCTTTTTATGCCCTGCTTCACCTTCCTTGGCCATCCGTTCTAGCGCAGGAACTACTGCGGTCAAAAGCTGAATTATAATAGAAGAGGAGATGTAGGGCATTATACCGAGGGCAAATATGGTCATCCTTGAGATGGCACCTCCTGAAAACATATTCATTATGCCAAAGAGTTGTCCGCCGGAACTCTGAGCTATCCGTCCGAAGAACACCGCTAGTTTGGCACCGTCTATACCGGGCGTCGGTATATATGCGCCAATCCTGTATACCGCGATAAGCCCAAGGGTAAGCAACACCTTCTTGCGCAAATCGGGTATTTTTAATATATTGATAAATGCTTCAAACATCTTAAGCTTTTATAATCTCAAATTTAGCGCCGATGGCTGTAAGTAGCTTTTTTGCGCTTTCGGAAAACTTGTGAGCCCTAACGGTCAACGCCTTCTCGACCTTTCCATGGCCCAAAACCTTTACAGTCTCTTTAGTGCTGCCTATAAGGCCCGCTTTCTTGAAGTCAGCGGGTCCGACAGTGCTATTTGCGACGAATCTGTTCAATGACCCGGTATTAACCACCTGGTCGTAAACTTTAAACATTATACCGAAACCCCTTTTCGGTATTCGTCTGATCAGTTGCATTTGTCCGCCTTCAAAACCCGGTCGTGTCGTCCTGCCCGAACGTTTTTTAGCTCCCTTACGCCCTCGACATGAGGTCTTACCATGGCCGGAACCTGAACCTTTGCCGCGCCTCTTAGTATTTCTATTTGCGCCTTCGGGCGCGCCGATTTCATTTATTTTCACTGGTAGCTACCTCTTCCTCGATAATTCTCTGCAATCTTAAATTTTTTAGTCCGTCAATCGCCGCTTTCAGCACATTTAAAGCGGAATCTGATCCGAGACTCTTTGTTAGAATATCCTTTATGCCGCCGGCCTCGCAAATCGCGCGCACTGCACCCCCGGCAATAACTCCTGTACCCTCACCTGCAGGCTTCAACAATACCCTGGCAGCCTTGAAATGCCCTATAATTTCATGTGGTATTGAGGTTCCTTTTAGGGGTATCTTAAATAAATTTCGCTTCGCATCGTTCATACCCTTACGAATGGCTTCGGCAACTTCATTACCTTTACCGAATCCTAATCCAACATTACCTTTACCATCCCCAGCTACAACAAGCGCATTAAAAGAGAATCTGCGTCCGCCCTTAACAACCTTCGCAACCCTCTTGATGTTTACAACTTTTTCAATTAATCCATCGTCACTGCCACGGCTACGGGATTGTCTCTGCGTCCTTGCTCCGCGAGGGCCGCCTTTTCTTGATTTATCCCTCTGTCCGGGGGCGGCCTGGGCCTGTTGAGAGACACCGGCTGTCTGTCCGGCCTGCACAGCTTCTTTCTTCTGAGTCGCGTCTACGACATCACCAGGTTTATTCTGGCTCTGCGCCACGCTGCCCATTTCATCCTTATTTTTAATGTTATCTGCCAATTTTTATACCCCTTGATTTAGAATTGCAAACCGCCCTTGCGCGCCGCTTCTGCCAGAGCCTTAACACGTCCGTGATACAAATAACCGGCTCTATCAAATACTACTTTAGTAATTCCGGCTTTCTTACCAGCATCCGCAATAGCAGTTCCGAGCAGTATAGCCCCTTTAACGTTCCCGCTATCTTTTTTCGCGTTCTCCCTAACTACGGGAGAAAGAGTTGATAATGCCACTATCGTCTTACCAACAGTATCATCGATTATTTGGGCATACATGTGACTTAAACTTCGTCGAACGCTTAACCTGGGCCTATCGCTAGTCCCCGATATCTTCTTACGGATGATCTTACGTCTTCTCTGCCTGCCTTCTATCTTTACCCATTTCTTCATTGATTATTCCGCTCTATTTATAATTAAACAAATTATGCCGAAGCGCCCGCGCCGGCAACAGCCTTACCAGATTTACGCCTGACATGTTCACCAGAATACTTAATACCTTTACCCTTATATGGCTCCGGCCTGTAATAATCCCTTATCTGCGCCGCAACCTCACCGACCTTCGCCTTGTCTACTCCCGTAACTATGATTATATTAGGCTTAGGAGTCACAATAGTAATACCTTCGGGTATATTATAATTAATCGGATGCGTATAGCTCAGCTGGATATTTAAAATCTTCCCCTGAACCGCAGCCTTAAAACCTACACCCGTAATCTCCAACTCCTTCTTATAACCCTCATTTACGCCTATAATCATATTATTGACCAGGCTACGAATAAGCCCGTGCGTAGACTTATCCTGTTTCGAATCTGAAGGCCTTGAGACGGAGAATAAATTACCCTTTACTTCCAATTTAAAGCGTTCAAGCGCTTTATATGTTAGCTTCCCACTTTTACCCTGCACCGTTATCGTGTTGTCAGCTGCGACAGAAACCTTTACCCCGTCCGGCACTGTCACCGGCTTTTTACCTATTCTTGACATTTAATAATCTCCACATTACCATGCATAACAGATAATTTCTCCGCCAACCTTTTGGTCTCTGGCCTCGTTATCGGTCAGGAGCCCTTTCGAGGTGGATATAACGGCCACGCCTAAACCACCGTATACTTTCGGCACGCTGTCTGTTTTTTTGTAAACTCTAAGCCCAGGCCTCGAAATTCGCTTCAATCCCAGAATGGCGGGCGTTCCATTCTTCAGGTATTTAAGGTATATTCGCAAGATACCCTGCTTATCATCTTTAATTAACTTATAATTGGCTATAAAACTTTCCCTTTTCATAATCTTCAATATGCTTTCTGACATAATGGAGTTCTTAACCTCGGCCACTTCCTTTTTGGCGCGACTCGCATTTCTTATGATTGTCAGCATATCTGCTATCGGATCTGTTAATGCCATACAGCTCTCTTTCCTTTATATTATTACCAACTTGCCTTAACTACGCCTGGAATCTCTCCTCTGGAAGCTAGTTCCCTGAAACATATACGACACATCTGAAACCTTCTCATATATCCTCTTGGTCTTCCGCAAAGCTTACATCTGTTATACTGCCTAACCGCGAATTTCTGCGGCCTCCTTTGTTTAACTATAAGCGACGTCTTTGCCATTTTCTATTGATCCTTATGCTTTTTTGCAAACGGTAGGCCAATTAGCTTTAAAAGCTCGTATGTCTCTTTTTCGGTCTTTGCTGTGGTTACTATCGTTATGTCCATCCCATGAACCTTGAGTATCTTATCAGCATCAACTTCAGGGAATATGCTCTGCTCACTTAAACCGAATGAGTAATTTCCAGTCCCATCAAACGATTTTAATGAAAGTCCTCTAAAATCCCTGATTCTGGGGATAGCCACTGATATTAGGCGATCTATGAACTCGTACATCATCGCCTTTCTCAATGTAACCTTACAGCCGATCGAGGATCCCTTTCGAATCTTAAAATTTGCTATGGCCTTCTTCGCCTTTGTGACAACCGGCTTCTGCCCCGTTATCATAGCAAGCTCATTCTGCGCGGCATCCAGGAATTTAATATCCTGAGCCCCTTCACCTAAGCCAATATTAATCACTACCTTCTTTAGGCTGGGAACTGCCATCTTATTCTTATATCCATGCAATTTCATCATCTCTGATACTATCTCGTTCCTATATCTTTCCAGCAGTCTTGGTTTTAGCATATTATATCGCCTCTTTGCATCTCTTACAGAATCGTGAACGAGTTCCATCGGCAAGTACATTAAAACCGACATGGGCAGGCTTATTACATTCTTTGCAAAACAGAGCTATGTTGGAAAGGCTAATAGCACTTTCCATCTGAACTATACCACCCTGCTGATCGGCCTTTGCCTTACGGACATGTTTCTTAACATAATTTATTCCCTCAACCAGCGCCCTGCCCTTGCTAGGCATGACCCTGAAGACCTTCCCGGCTTTTCCCTTGTCTCTTCCTGACAACACGTGTACAACATCATTCTTTTTTATTTTATTCACTTGCGTAAGCCCTTCTAATGTTTATCTCCTACAGAACTTCCGGTGCCAACGATATTATCTTCATAAACTTCTTATCGCGAAGCTCCCTAGCGACGGGGCCGAATATCCTGGTTCCCCGCGGATTCTGCTGATCGTCTATAACAACGATCGCATTCCTATCAAATCTTAGCCTGGTTCCGTCCGGCCTGGTGAGCGGATAGGCAGTCCTAACCACAACGGCTTTAACTACTTCATGATTCTTTACCATACCATCAGGTGAAGCTTCTTTAATATTGCATGTGATTATATCGCCCACATCGGCAAAACCTCTATTACTTCTACCGAGCACTCCTATCATCGACGCTTTTCTAGCGCCTGTATTATCAGCTACGTCTACAATACTTCTCATCCTAATCATAATGAAATCCTACTCTTTTACTGTCTGGCCTACTTCTGCCACTTCGTTGTCTGAATATGAGCTCGCCTTCTTAACGATCTCTACAAGTCGCCATCTCTTGGTCTTTGATGTAGGTCTTGTCTCCTGAATCCTAACTGTATCACCCATCTTCGCGCTATTTTTATCATCATGGGCTTTAAACTTCGTGGACCTTCTCATTATCTTCTTGTAGATGGGATGATGCGTTACCCAGTCAACCCTTACAGAAATGGTCTTGTCCATCTTGTCGCTGACTACTACCCCCACCTTCTCTTTACGTTGATGTCTTATATTACTTGGCATTCGCCTTCTCCTTTAAGACTGTCTCGCATCTCGCAATATCTTTCTTAACGACCTTAAGCATATGCGGCTTTTCTATTCTACCGGCCTTAGCTTCGGTCCTCATTCTAAATAGATCTTTTTTTAGGATATCTATCTTTTGACATATCTCATCTGAGGTCATATTTCTGAATTCATTAGCCTTTGTCATACGTGCATCGTCCTTGTAATAAATTTAGTCCTGAACGGAATTTTATGCGCTGCTATTCTAAAACATTCTTTAGCTACCTCTATGGGTATGCCTTCCATTTCGAACAGAATTTTACCCTTTTTAACAACAGCAACCCAGTGACTTGGATCGCCTTTTCCTTTTCCCATCCTTGTCTCAGCCGGCTTCTTAGTAATAGGCTTATCAGGAAATACTCTTATCCATACCTTGCCACCGCCTTTAAGATTTCTCATAAGCGCTACTCTAGATGCCTCTATCTGCCTATCGCTAAAATACTTATTTTCTAAAGCTTTCAATCCGTACTCACCAAACGCCATAACAGCGCCACGTGACGCACTGCCACGACGCTTTCCACGCTGCATCTTCCTGAATTTAACCCTCTTAGGCATCATACCCATAAGCTACCTCACTCCCGTTTTCTTAGTCTCTTGCTCATTTTGGGTTTTGTCCAGGACCTTATCACCTTTATATATCCAAACTTTAATACCTATGAGACCGTATGTAGTATGCGCCTCCGTAAAACCATAATCTATATCTGCTCTCAAAGTCTGCGCAGGAATAGATCCGCTCCTGTAACTCTCTTCTCTGGCTATTTCCGCGCCACCCAATCTACCAGCGCATATTATCTTGACTCCGTATGTACCACCATCTAGCGCGCTTTGGACGGCCTTCTTCATAGCTCTTTTATGTGAAATTCTCTTCTCTATCTGGATCGCTATATTTTCCGCGACAAGCTGAGCGTCAACATTCGCGTTCTTGATCTCTTTAATATCTATAACTATCTCTTTACCTGCGATCGACTGAATACTTTCTTTCAGTTTCTCAATCTCAGAACCACGCCTTCCTATAATAATGCCGGGACGTGCCGAATAAATCAATACTCTGACCTTCTCGCTAGTCCTCTCAATCTCGACCTTAGATACCGCAGCAGTAGCGAGCGCTTTCTTTACGAACTTCTTTATCTTAAGATCTTCGTGAAGTAGCTTAGGAAACTCGTCTTTCTTTGCAAACCAGCGTGACTTCCAATCGTAAATGTAACCTACTCTAAATCCGTACGGATGTACTTTTTGGCCCATCTTACTCCTTACCCTTCTTGCTATGCTCAATTTTTGCTGATTCTTTTAACTTAGACTTCTTAACCGCGTGAGCCTCTTTTTGTTGACTATTTTCTGAAGCTTTTATCCTTTTTATCTTCTTATTTGCGGTTTCTGTGTTTTCCGCCTCAACATTTGTACCTTTCACCGTAAGGAGATCAAGCTCTACCGTGATATGGCTTGTGCGTTTACGTATAGTGGACGCACGGCCCATCGAACCAGCTCTAAATCTCTTAAGCTGCGGACCGCCGCAAGCGATAAGGTTCGAAACGTACAAGGTCGAAATATCGGCTACTCCCTTGCGCTCCGCATTCGCCACTGCCGAATTTATTAAATCTATTAATAATGCCGATGCCTTCTTTTTTACGCTGTGCAGCATCGAGATAGCATCTTCGGCTTTCTTGCCCTTTATCAATGCTATAACAGGCCTTACTTTTCTTGGAGATATTCGTATGTATCTTAACGTGGCTTTAGATATCATTTTATGTTTTATCCATTGAGATTTCGGTCGCTGCACCATGCTTCCTGAATGTTCTGGTAGGTGAAAATTCGCCTAGCTTATGGCCCACCATATTCTCAGACACATATACCGGTATAAACTTTCTACCATTATAAACTGCCATGGTAAGTCCCACAAAATCCGGCGTAACTGTAGACCTTCTGGACCATGTCTTTATAGGTTTCTTATCGCCCGCCATAGCAGCTTTCTGCACTTTAATCAGCAGCTTCTCATCTACGAAAGCGCCCTTTGCAATTGATCGCGACATTACTTTCTCCTCTTAATAATATATTTATCGGACGACTTGCTCTTACGTGTCTTTAATCCTTTTGCATATTGACCCCACGGCGATCTCGGCTGACCACCGCTGGCCTTACCTTCACCGCCACCCATTGGATGGTCATGAGGATTCATCGCAACGCCCCTTGAATATGGCCGTATACCCAACCACCTAGATCTTCCGGCCTTGCCTACGGATATTTTTTCGTGCTCTGAGTTTCCAACCTGCCCGATAGTGGCCATGCACTCGAGCGCAATCATCCTGATCTCGCCACTAGGCAGCTTCACTTGCGCATAACTGCCCTCTTTAGCCATAATAGTGCAAGCATTACCGGCAGAGCGGGCAATCGACGCACCGGACCCCTTCTTCATCTCAACATTGTGTATCGGCACGCCGGCAGGTATATTATTTAATGTGGTAGCGTTACCAACTTTAATCTCAGCACTCTGGCTTGCTAGTATAGCATCATTAACAGACAGTCCTTCGGGAGCGATAATATAACGCCGCTCTCCATCCTGATATTGCACAAGGGCCAGCCTGGCTGATCGATTCGGATCATATTCTATGGCAACAACCTTTGCGGGCATATCGAGCTTATCACGCCTAAAGTCTATAATCCTGATCATTCTCTTATGCCCGCCACCTCTGTGACGTGATGTGACCCTGCCCCTATTATTCCTACCGCCGGACTTCTTCATTGGTACAAGTAAAGCCTTCTCCGGCTTACTCTTGGTCAGCTCGGAAAAGTCCGGTATAGCCGCCCATCTAACTCCAGGACTTGTTGGTCTAAACTTTTTAATGCCCATATAGATTCTCTCTTATTATTTATTTCTTAAGTAACGTCTATCTTGTTTCCATCTTTCAATGTAACGATAGCCTTCTTCCAATCAGAAGTTTTCCCGATAGCATACCGTACCCTTTTTAATTTACCACGCATGGATATGGTATTGACGCTTTCGGCTTTTACCTTATATATATCTTCCACAGCCTTCCTAATTTCTATCTTATTCGAGCTCTTATCTACCCAGAACAGATATTTATTCATAGGCTGCATTGCTGAACCCTTCTCGGTCCTTATAAGACCCTTAACCACATCGTGAGAATTTTTCATTAATTAAACCTCCCGGACAACTTATCGAGTGCTGACCTTGAGATTACCAGATTATCCGAATTTAGCACATCCATCGTGTTAAAATCTTTATAATTTTTAATAGCCACTTCCTGCATATTGCGCGACGCCCTCATCACATCCTGATTGACACTATCCACGACAAATAGGCTCTTACCGTTCAATTTTAGAGCAGTGACTACGCCTCGGAAATTTTTAGTCTTAGGGGCAACTACGCTTAGATCCACAATTCCTATCATCTTGTTTTCAGCAAGCTTAGAATTAATGCAGGAGAGAAACGCGACCCTCTTTAGTTTCTTCGGCAAATCGTAATGATAATCTCTCGGATGTGGGCCAAATATACTGCCTCCATGTCTCCATAGCGGCGATCGTGTCGATCCCGCGCGAGCCCTACCGGTACCTTTCTGTCTCCACGGTTTTTTCCCACCGCCTGATACATCGCCGCGCGTTTTGGTGGATGCGTTACCCTGTCTAGCGCGTGCGTTGTACATAACTACGGCCTGATAAAGCACAGCCTTATTGATTTTGCCGCCAAAGATATCTTTATCAAGCTGATATCTCTCTATCTCTTTACCATTTAAATCATACACAGGTATTGCAGAGTTGAATTCATTTCTAATCGTCTTTGGTGCGCTTATTTTTTTAACTACTTTTGCTTTAGTCATTTTGGGCTCTATTTCTTTACAGTTGCTTTAACACTCTTCTTAGTAGTAACTATCTGAATTGCTTTCTTTCTAATGTATCCCTTAGGTTTCTTTCTCGCTTCTTTAAGCATCAGGAAACTATTCTTATGTCCGGGGACAGAACCTCTTACTATAACCAAATTCTTATCATTGTCAATATCTATTATCTCAAGATTTTGAATTGTAATTCGATCCACACCCAGATGCCCGGGGAGATGATGCCCTTTAGTGACGCGTCCGAGGCGCGCGCCCGACTGAATAGATCCGACTACTCGTCCGAACATCGAGCCATGCCCCGCGTTTCCACCCTTCCATCCCCATCTCTTCACACCGCCCTGAAAACCTTTTCCTATAGACGTTCCTACAACGTCTAAGTAATCGCCTTTAGCGAAAATATCCACGCTGATTTTCTGGCCAAGTTTATAGATAGAAGGATCCTTAACTCTCAACTCTTTAACAAATCTCATTGGAGTCGTGCCGGCTATTTTAAATCTACCCAGATCCGGTTTACATGTTACCTTCTCACGTTTCTCGGCAAAACCAATTTGAATAGCATCGTAACCATCAATGGCCTTAGTCTTCACCTGCAATACATAGCAAGGTCCGGCTTCAATAACAGTTATCGGCACGTTCGCGCCGGCTTCATTAAAAATATTTGTCATACCAATTTTCTTGCCTAATATGCCTATCATATCTGTAATTATTTTCCTATTTTATTTCCACGTAAACACCGGCGGGCAAATCCAATTTCTTTAGGGCATCTATGGTTTTAGATGTGGGATTTACTATGTCCAGAATGCGCTTATGTGTTTTAATTTGAAACTGCTCTCTCGACTTCTTGTCGACATGTGGTGACCTGAGCACTGTGAATATCTCCCTCTTCGTCGGAAGAGGGATCGGTCCCACTACGCTGGCGCCGGTTCGCTTAGCCGTATCGACTATTTCCTCCGTCGACACATCTAACAAACGATGATCATACGCCATTAATTTTATTCGTATTTTTTGCAATGTCTGCTGTGCCATTTTATCTACTCTATTACTTCGGTTACAACACCTGCGCCTACAGTGTGGCCGCCTTCGCGTATAGCGAAACGTAGTTCCTTTTCCATAGCTATCGGTGTTATCAATGCGACTTCGAAGGTCACGTTATCACCGGGCATTACCAT
>CAIMPC010000059.1 GCA_903843285.1 Candidatus Omnitrophota bacterium | reverse complement strand
CCGAAGCCATTAAACGCGAACGACAATTCAAATGCGGACGAACAAAGAAGTCTACCATAGAACGATTAATAATAGAATTCGCGAATAGGCAAAATGTCAACGGTCAATGGTTAACATAACGAACGTTATGTTAAAGCCACCGCACCTTTACCCGCAAGCCCCATGTCGTATAATCGCGATTATAGGATGTGGGGCGATGGTGGTGAGTGATTTATGTGTGTGGCGAAGTGTGGGCGGGTGAAGGTTATTGGCGAGGGGAGTGAGTGGGGGTGATTAAACAGAACCATCCCCTTTATTTTTTCTATCCCGCTAGTCGCCTTGATACCAATCTGGGCTGTGATCTTGCGAAAAGCCCGAGGAAGTCATAATAGGTTGTGTGACTGGTATCTCAACTTTTTCATTATCAATTGGGGATACAACAATTTGTTGGCCGCCGCCCGCGCCCTGTATGGTGTAGTAGAAATACTTTCCATCCTTGGATACCCTTAGGCCAAGCATCATAAGGTGCTTAACCGGCCTGACAATTGTTTTCTCGCCTGTTTCGACATTCATCTTATAGATATTTCCATATCCATCATTTATCTGATTACCTGCTTCGTCGATGTTGGTATTAAAGGTTATATGCTTACCATCTGGGTACCAGGCCGAATTGACACCATTGGATAAGTATTTTATTTCACTATTTTTTAGATCGAGCATATATATGGCAATTTTTGGCTCACTTGTCTTGTATAGAATTTTATCTCCTAATGGAGAAATACTCATTTCCGTAATCTGCACATCACTATCAAAGCTATGTACTTTTCCATGTTCTCGCCTTGACAAATTAAATACATAGAAGCCATCGTCATATATGGGTTTGTCTTTTCTCTGTCGCGCATAATATATTTTACTACCATCCGGGCTCCAATCGAGTTTTGATGGTGCAGGATCTATCTCAAGCATATCTATTGTCCGACCTGCATCATCAATTAGCAATATACCTTTTTCTTTGATCTTATCACGCTGCTTCTCAACAACACACGCTATCAGCCTACCATCTGGTGACCACTCAGGATAATAAGCCTTTTTTGCTATTAGCGCTACTTTCCCGTTTTTCGACATATACAAATCTATCGAATTACCGCTTCGCGACGATTCAAACAAGAATTTACCCCGTATCGGATATTTATTGCTATTAGAGCATGCCGATATTGAAAACATGAGACTGGATATTAGTATATATGCAATTAGTCGATGACTATTCTTCATTTTATTCCTTTTAGTTTTGACTGGCGGTTAAAGCCATATCCCGCACATTCTGAAATTCAACCGAATTCAATAGTGCATTAACATCTGTTTGAAGAACGCCCGATGAGTTATATATTATACCGCTACCGAGATTAATCAGGTTCGTGCTTTGAGCTAACGCTAATGCACTTATCTCCTGCCCTGAAAGCCCAGATCCCTTCAGTAATTCCTGCGTCTTAGACAGCGTTATCGTATTTATCAGGTCTTTTTCAGCGCTTGTCAGGTCCATCTTATTGTTGTTGTAAATGTCATATACGACTTTTTGATATTTCTCCTCATTCGTTACCGGAACACGTGTGCCCTGGGCTATGTCATCCGAAACAAACCATCTTTGCTCCTGTTTAATCTGCTGTTTGGTCTGGCTATTAAGCACATCGTAGCGATATCCTATGTATTTTTCACCGGTATTATTAGCTCCTGCGAATGAGTAGTTATTAGATTCGATATTTAAAACAGAGGCATGCGCGAAAGTACCCGCATCCTGCCATGATGAGCCTGTAGATACATTATCAATTCTCCTTGCAAACCCATTACCCATCTTGGCAGTGACGTCAGTCTTGACCTGCGTTCCATTGTAAAGCGTTACGTCAGCGCTTACGTACGTATTTTTCTTAGGATCATAGGTGCCGAGCGCGGGGCTTGCGCTTGCCTTGTCTCCCAAGAAATACCCGCCCTGTTCGGAGCTAACTTCAGATATTTTTCTACCGGTTGTGGTATCGTATAGTGTATTATTGGTTCCTGTGGCTATCTTGGAGTTTATGGTTACGTATTGATTTGCTGTTAAAAGAGAGTCTTTAGCGGCCACTAGATTGGCTATCTTTTGTCGTCCCTCAACGTCACCACAAGTCTGTAATAATTGATTCTGCATATCGCTCCAACCGCCAAATTGTGTGCGATCGATAGTAGTTAAATTTGCGGCCTGGGTAAGATATTTCATCCTTTCATTATAATCACTAGCAAATATTGGATCGTTCAGAAGCGCATTTTGAATAGCCGCGACCACTATAAACCGCTCTTTTTCAGGATATTGCGT
>CAIMPC010000058.1 GCA_903843285.1 Candidatus Omnitrophota bacterium | reverse complement strand
GTGGTGGAGAATGCTATTTAGCATAATATGAATATTGTAATAGAGAACGTGTCAATTAAATAGAGCTGTTACCACTATCCCGCTAGTCGCCTTGATACCAATCTGGGCTGTGATCTTGCGAAAAGCCCGAGGAAGTCATAATGGGTTGTGTTACTGGTATCTCGATTTTTTCATTATCAATTGGGGATACAACGATTTGTTGGCCGCCGCCCGCGCCCTGAATGGTGTAGTAAAAATATTTACCGTCCTTTGAGACTTTTAGGGATAAAGTCATTAAATGACGCTCTTTTCTGACCTTTTCTTTTTCTCCTGTTTCGGTATTCATTCTAAAAAAATATCCGAGAAAATTCTGATCGATTGTATTACCATCTTCGTCAATGTTAGTGGTATAGACTATGTGTTTCCCGTCGGGAAACCATGCCGCGTTGACCCCATTAATTAAGTACTTTACGTCCTTGGTCATTAAATCAAGTACATAAACTCCAAGTTTAGGTTCTTCCTTTTCAAATAAGACTTTGTCCCCTGTTGGAGATACGGCTAGCGCATCAATATGTGCATCATAGTTAGGGCCCCATATCTTCGCATAATCTCTACTTACTAAATCTAAGATATAAATACCATCGGCATAAATAGGTTTATCAGCTCTTTGACAAACAAAATATATTTTTTTACCGTCAGGGCTCCATTGGACCAGCGAGGGTGACAACTCTATCTCAAAAAAATCTTTTGTCTGACCTTTTTCATCAATCAGCAAAACACCTTTTTTCTTGATTTTATCAAATTGTTTCTCAACTACACACGCTATCAGCCTTCCATCCGGCGACCACTTAGGATAATAAGCCTTTTTTGCTATTAGCATTACTTTCTCGTTTTTCGACATATATAAGTCAATTGAATTACCGCTTCGCGACGATTCAAACAAGAATTTACCCTGTATCGGATATTTATTGATATTAGAGCATGCCGATATTGAAAACATGAGACTGGACGCTAGTATATATGCAATTAGTCGATGACTATTCTTCATTTTATTCCTTTTAGTTTTTACTGGCGCTTAAAGCCATATCCCGCACATTCTGAAACTCAACCGAATTCAATAGCGCATTAACATCTGTTTGAAGCACTCCTGACGAATTATACACTACCCCACTCCCGAGATTTATCAAATTTGTGCTTTGAGCTAACGCTAATGCACTTATCTCCTGCCCTGAAAGCCCAGATCCCTTCAGTAATTCCTGCGTCTTAGACAGTGTTATCGTATTTATCAGGTCTTTTTCAGCGCTTGTCAAGTCCATCTTATTATTGTTATAAATGTCATATACGACTTTCTGGTACTTCTCCTCATTCGTTACCGGAACCCTCGTACCCTGTGCTATGTCATCTGCTATAAACCAACGCTGTTCCTGCTCAATCTGCTGTTTAGTCTGGCTGTTAAGCACGTCGTAGCGATACCCTATGTATTTTTCACCGGTATTATTAGCTCCAGCGAATGAATAGTTATTAGATTCGAGATTTAAAACAGAGGCATGAGCAAAAGTACCTGCGTCCTGCCATGATGAGCCTGTAGTCACATTATCGATTCTCCGTGCAAACCCATTACCCATCTTGGCAGTAACGTCAGTCTTGACCTGCGTTCCATTGTAAAGCGTTACGTCAGCGCTTACGTACGTCTCTTTTTTAGGATCATAGGTGCCAAGCGCGGGGCTTGCGTTTGCCTTGTCTCCCAAGAAATACCCGCCCTGTTCGGAGCTAACTTCTGATATTTTTCTACCGGTTGTGGGATCGTATTGTGCATCACTGGTTCCTGTTGCTATCTTGGAGTTTATGGTTATGTATTGGTTATCGGTTAGTATATTATTTTTGGTTGTTGTTAATAATAGTATTTTGCGTCGGCCTTCTTCAGTGCCATAATCTTGCAATATTGTGTTTTCCATATCGCTCCAACCACCAAATTGTGCGCGATCGATAGTAGTTAAATTTGCGGCCTGGGTAAGATATTTCATCCTTTCATTATAATCACTAGCAAATATTGGATCGTTCAGAAGCGCATTTTGAATAGCCGCGACCACTATAAACCGCTCTTTTTCAGGATATTGCGT
>CAIMPC010000057.1 GCA_903843285.1 Candidatus Omnitrophota bacterium | reverse complement strand
ATCGAACACCTGCAGGTAGGCAGGGATCTGGAGCGTAGATTCTTCGGCCACTTCGTGGCCTCAGAATGACGGAGTGGGGATGACGACGTGTACGTCATCCTGAATGAGCCGAAGGCGAATGAAGGATCTAAGGATAGGATTGATACTATGCACAGCGTAATCGTAATGCTGGTGATGTTCGCGACGATACTCGGGCCGTCCATGGTAATAGCGGCCATCGGATTCGCCTCTGTTCAGGCCCTCGGTAGGAACCCGTCGGCGGCCCCTAAGATACTCATGGCCATGATAGTGGCTCTTATATTTGCCGAGGCTATCGCTGTAATAGCGCTTCTCGTATTGTTCCAATTATTCGGGAACACATAAGGAATGGATGAAGAGAGAAATAGTTAGCATAAAAGAGATAGGATGTGTAAAGGAAGTCAAGAGATCGATCGTTACGATCGACGGGCTTCCTAATTGTTTACTTGGGCAGATCGTCCACTTCGCCGACGGTACCAAAGGATTCGTGATGGGATTTAATGAGAGCGAGGTCCTGACACTGCTTTTAAACGCATCCAGGGAGATCAGGGCCGGTGAAGAGGTCTACGCCCAGGAAGAAGCCTTCAGCATACCGGTGGGAGACAATTTTATAGGAAGGATAGTAGGGGCATTATGCGACCCGATCGACGGCGGCGGGCATATAAAGGAGAGCGCCTTCTCCCGTATATTCTGTGAAGCCCCGCCGGTCCTGGACAGAATACCTATAAATGATATGCTCCATACCGGGATAAGGGTAATAGATTCCTCGATACCTATCGGCAAAGGCCAGAGACAGCTTATAATAGGCGACAGGATGACGGGTAAGACATCCATAGCCGTGGACACCATTTTAAATCAGAAAGATAAAGACGTAATCTGCATATATGCCTGCATAGGGCGCGACTTCGCTTCATTCGAAAAGGTTGTGAGTTCTCTTAAGGAATACGGAGCGCTGAAATATTCAATAGTTGTCAGCGCGCTCGCTTCATCTTCTATAGGAGAGCAATATCTGGCCCCTTACGCCGCCGCTACTTTAGGCGAGTATTTTATGCGCGCGGGAAAAGACGTCCTCGTAGTCTTCGATGACCTCACGAGGCACGCATGGGCATACAGGGAGCTCTCCCTCCTCCTGGAGCGGCCGCCCGGCAGAGAGGCTTATCCCGGAGATATATTCTATCTGCACGCCCAGCTCATGGAAAGGGCCGCGCGTTTATCCCCGAAAATGGGAGGCGGCTCCATGTCGTTTCTGCCGATAGCGGATACCCTGCACGGCGATATCGCCGGATTCATCCCGACAAATATAATATCCATGACCGATGGACAGATATTCCTGAATTCCGATCTTTTTACGGAAGGATTCAAACCCGCCGTCGATGTAGGCCTATCCGTTTCACGTGTTGGCACGCGCATACAGCCGCCCAAATTGCGCGATCTCAGTAAGGACCTGGCACTGGCCTATATTCAATGCAGGGAGATGTTAAAGGCCACCCGTTTGCGCGCGGCGGTCTCGGAGGAGATGACGAAGCGTTTAAAACATGGCGAGAAGATAGAGCGCATATTTATGCAGGAAAGAAACAGCCCATCCTCTTTAGGCGAGCAGATAATGCTATTTTACGCCCTGCGCGAAGGCATACTCGATCTGATATCCAATGAGGATTGCGATTATTTTAAAGCAAATATCTTAAGCTTTGCGAAGGAAAATTACCCGAAATTAGTTTCGATGCTGGATGCGGGGATGCCGGTCGGCGATGAAATAATGCTGGAGCTGAAGACCTGCATACTCAGGTTTTTTAAGGAGCGGTTTAAGGAATGATCGTCATCCTGAATGAGCCGAAGGCGAATGAAGGATCTAGATTCTTCGTCGGCCTTTGGCCTCCCTCAGAATAACGACATGTACGTCATCCTGAGGCGTAGCCGAAGGATCTGGAGTGTAGATTCTTCGGCACCTTCGGTGCCTCAGAATGACGGAGGGGTGGGTATCGTGCCCCGGAATAGTAGAGAGTATATATGGCGACTGCCAGAGAGTTAAAAGAAGACATTCAATTTAACCAGCATCTCATGGATCTTCTGGAGGTTATGAAGAACGTCGCCGTTTACCAGTTCCGGACTCTTCAGGGGGAGAGGGACAGTTTTCCGATATTTACGGATCTCGCCGAAAGTTTTTTCCGTATGGGAGATTTCGGGGCGGTGAAAAATCCTTTTACAAAGCCGGCTACGGACAAGTCCGCCATAATTATCGTCACTTCGGATGAAGGTTTCATGGGCGGCCTAAATTTTCAGGTTATAAATACGGCCATCAACCGCGCCGACGCGGATCAGGCCGAACTGATCATTGTGGGGGAGAGGGGCGCGAGATATCTTAAAGATCTCGGGAAGGAATTTACCGCGTTTAAGAGCGCTATCGATTCCGGAGAGAGACGGGCTTTGGCCAGGGAAGTTAAGGACCATGTTACCGAAGGGATCTTAGGCGGCCGATTTGGAAACGTCTCTGTGTCATACGCCACCGCCGTATCTTTTATGATTCAGGAGGTGAGGTATATAAAATTATTGCCATTTGCGGCAGGTCTTCCCAAAGAAGCAAAGGATGGTTCAGGTCGTGATTTCATTGCCGAATCACCGCTCGAGGGTATAATAGAATATCTGGTGGAGGAGATACTGGCCAAGCGGTTGGTGGAGATACTGGAGGAGAGCAAGCTCGCCGAATTCTCTGCCAGGGCAATACATCTGGAAAAGAGCGGACAAGAATTGGAAGATAAGTCAAAGCGCCTGAATATGCAATATATACATGCGTATCATGAGTTGATAGATAAGAGTACGAGAGAGCTATTCGCATCGCAGCTTATTATAAAGAACAGGTGACGGTGAGATGAAAAAGAACGGGATAGTCATAGCCGCGCAGGGGCCGGTGGTCGATATTAAGTTTCCGAGCCTTAAAGATATGCCCGGACTTTATGAGATGGTCCGGGTCAAAAGCTTTGATGGAACAGAAATATATATGGAAGTCGCCGAGCATCAGGATAATAACGTTGCCCGATGTGTCGCGCTCTCTTCCACGTTTAACCTGAAGCGTAATTCGGAAGCCGAAGCGATAGGATCTATGTTAAAGGTGCCGGTAGGCGATGGACTCTTCGGGCGCATATTAAACGTATCGGGTAATGCGATAGACGGTAAAGGCCCGATAAAGGCCGATAAGTTCAGGGTTATAGAGAAGAGCGTGCCGAAGGCGCATTTAAATCCATCCAGGCTCATCGGCGTGAAACCGCATATACTCGAGACGGGCATTAAGATAGTGGACCTGCTCTTCCCTCTGGTGGAGGGATCGAGGATGGGCCTGATAGGCGGCGCAGGGCTCGGGAAGACCGTTCTGATGCTCGAGCTCATCCATAATGTAATCACAAACCATAAAGGCGTCTGCGTATTTGCCGGAGTGGGAGAGAGAATACGCGAAGGAAACGAGCTATATTTCGAATTTGAAAAACAGAAGATGCTCGATAAGATTATGTTCACCTTCGGCCAGATGAACGAGCCGCCCAGCGCTAAATTCGGCTCGGCATTCACCGGGGTGGCGCTCGCCGAAGACTTGCAGGAGAGCCACGGGAATGTGCTATTCTTTATAGACAACGTATACAGGTACATACAGGCAGGAAGCGAGATCTCCGCTCTTTTAGGGCGGGTACCGTCGGAGACCGGGTATCAGCCTACGCTGGCCTCGGAGGTAAGCGATTTCCAGGAGAGGATACGTTCGAAAGAGAGCGGTTCGATCACCGCGATCGAGACCGTGTATGTGCCGGCCGACGACCTTACCGATCCGGCCGTAGTCGCGATATTCGGATATCTGAATGCTATAATGGTATTGTCCAGAGAGAAGAGCCAGCTTAAACTGCACCCGGCGATCGATCCGCTTCTTTCATCCTGCGGTAACCTGGACCCGTCGGTGGTCGGCAGGGATCATTTTAACATTGCGCAGGAGGTCATAAAGGTATTCACGAAGTATAAGGAGCTGAAGAAGATAGTGCCGGTCGTAGGAATAGAAGAGTTATCGAAGACAGACAGGATTCTATACGACAGGGCGAAAAAGTTAGAAAATTTTCTGACCCAGCCTTTTACCGTAGCCGAAACATATACGGTCAAGAAGGGGAAGTATGTCTCCGTCCGGGATACGCTGGACGGGTGTGATAAGATAATGGGAGGAAAAGTAGACAGCATCCCCGAGGACAAATTCTATATGATAGGGGATTTGAAGGAAGCGATGGAGCCAGATTCTTCGGTTGGCCTTCGGCCTCCCTCAGAATGACGGAGTCGGGATGGCGGAGGGCAGGGATTTAAAGAGCGAGATTGCTTCGGACACTTCGTGCCCTCGCAATGACGGACGGTAGGTTCAGAATGACGACGTGTTCGTCATCCTGAATGAGCCGAAGGCGAATGAAGGATCTGTGGGAGTGAATGCAAGTGATAAGGAGAATATAATGGCATTAAGAATAGGTGATATTTTAATCGAAAAGAATTTGATAACCCCCGAAGACCTTAAGACGGCGATGGAAGAGCGGCAGAAGACCAAAGAATTAATCGGGAATATCCTGGTCAGGATGGGCTTTATAACGGAGAAGAAGCTTCTGCAGGTGCTCGGAGAACAGCAGGGCATGAAATATTTAGAGATCGGCCAGTTGAAGGCTGATGATAAGGTTATAAAAGGGGTGCCGGCAAAATTTGTATGGCATTATAAGATAATGCCTCTGAGCATCCAGAATAACATCCTTACCATCGCCGTCTCCGATCCGTTCAATATGTGGCCCGTCGACGACCTGGAGGCCCATCTCGGATATAAAGTCGAGCGCGTCCTGGCCACGGCCAATGATATAAAAGAAGCGCTGAAGAAGCACTACGGAGTGGGCGCCGAAACCATAGAGAAGATGCTCTCGGATGGATCACGCAAGGTCGAAGATATCTCCGCTACCGAAAAGATCGAAGACCTCGAAAAGATGGCCGAATCGGCTTCGGTCATAAAGCTGGTCAATCAGATACTTCAGCAGGCTATAAATGACCGCGCTACCGATATACATATAGAGCATTTCAGGGAAGAGCTCTCCCTGCGTTACCGTATAGACGGAATACTCTATGAGGCTCCGGCAAGCGAAAACATACAGTATCTGTATCCCGCCATCGTTTCAAGGATAAAGATAATGGCAGGCCTCGATATAGTAGAGCGGCGCATGCCGCAGGACGGGCGCGCCAAAGTGCGGATAGGTAAAAATGAGTATGAGCTGAGGGTTTCGATAATACCTATATTATACGGAGAAAATATAGTCATAAGGATACTTCCGACGACGATGCTCTTCAGTATAGCCGAGCTCGGCATGGCAGAACATGACCTGAAGATCCTGGAAAAGCTAATAAGCCAGCCGCACGGTATCATATTTGTTACCGGCCCGACGGGAAGCGGCAAGACGACAACTCTCTATGCCTGCCTTAGCCGGCTGAATACGCGCCAGCGTAAGATATTGACCATCGAAGATCCGATAGAATATGAATTAAAAGGCATATCACAGACGCAAATAAATCCCAGGATAAACCTGACATTTGCCGCCATGCTCAGAAGCATGCTCAGGCATGACCCGGATATAATGATGGTCGGTGAGGTGAGGGATTCCGAAACGGCGGAGATCACCATTCAGACGGCGCTAACGGGCCACCTGGTATTCTCTACGCTTCACACCAACGATGCCGCCAGCGGCGCAACTCGTCTTATAGATATCGGCATCGAACCATATTTAATAGCCTGTTCCGTAAACGCATTTATAGCGCAGAGATTGGTGCGGGAAATATGTGATAAATGTAAAGAGCAGGTGAAATTATCCACGATAGCCAAATCGATGTCTTTAGGCAAAGAGGAGCAGGGTATACTCGACTCGATGCGGGATGGTAAGGATGTGGTGGTCTACCGCGGGAAAGGATGCAAAGAGTGTAAAGAGACAGGATATATGGGCAGGACCGGTATATATGAGATACTGCCTGTGACGGAAGAGATTAAGAGGTTGATCCTGCAGAAGGTCTCCTCGGATGCGCTAAAGGCTAAGGCCATCGAGCTTGGGATGCATACGCTGAGACAGGACGGATGGGATAAGGTGCTTCTGGGAATTACGACGATCGAAGAAGTGATGCGCGTAACCCAGTCAGAGGCGGGGTGAGATGATAATCTCTGAAACGAGATTCTTCGTCGGGCTAAAACCCTCCTCAGAATGACGGGGTGGGGATGACGACGTGTACGTCATCCTGAATGAGCCGAAGGCGAATGAAGAATCTAAAGGAGCAATAAATGCCTACATACAAATATACCGCTAAACGCGGGCCGACCGATATGGTGGATGGCGAGATAGAAGCTCCGACGGAGGAAGCGGCTATCGCCGAGATCGAGAGGCTGGGGCTATTTCCGGTAAATGTCGTCCGGCGTGAGATAAAAGCGGATGCGCCATGGCCGAACCCGACGCCTTCCAGCGCCCGGACGCAGGTTGTGCCCATCAGGATGAGGGCGCGGGACATAGATATACTTACACGTCAGCTCGCCAGCCTTATGAAATCCAGCGTCCCGTTATTACGGTCATTAATATTGATCTCCGAGCAGACGGATAAGAAGGTGGTGAAGACGGTCCTGGAAGACATGGAGAGGCAGATTAAGCAGGGTAAGACGCTCTCCGAGGCGATGTCGAAATATCCGCAGGTCTTCAATAATCTTTACCTGAACATGATAAGGGCCGGCGAAAAATCCGGCAGTCTGGACGAGGTCCTCACCAGGCTGTGCCAATACAGGGAGAAAGAAGAGGAGTCGCGGCAGAAGGTGCAGGCGGCGATGACGTATCCGGTGATCGTGCTGATAGTCGGCTGTGCCAGCATATTTGTAATGCTTACATATTTTCTTCCTAAACTGACGGTCCTATTTGCCAGCATGAAACAGGCCCTGCCGCTTCCCACCAAAATACTTATATCTCTCAGTAAATTCACGTCGGCCAACTGGTATATGTTTATTATAGCCGCGGCGATAATAGCGGTAGTTTTGGGCAGGGTAAAGGCCGGGACCACTAAGAAATTATTATTCGATAATATTCTTTTGCATATTCCGATCGTGAATAAATTTATAAAGAACGCCGAGATAGCGAAATTTACGAGGTCGTTGTCGATGCTTCTCAGAAACGGCATCCCGGTGTATGAGAGCCTCGGGCTTTCGGCCGGCACTGTGGATAATGACATCTTCAGACAGCGGTTAAAGGCCGCGGAGCGTGACATCGTCAGTCAGGGGCTCACCATTTCGGCCAGCTTTAAGAAGACGAATGTCTTTCCGGCGTTTACGATAAGCATGATAGCGGTAGGAGAAGAGGGCGGCCGGCTGGAAGAGGGACTCGACGAAATAGCCAATATGTACGAGCGTGAAGTGGACCAGGCCGTTAAGATATTAACGGCGCTTCTGGAGCCTCTACTGCTGCTTCTGGTCGGCGGGGCGATAGGATTTATAGTCTTCGCCATGTTATTGCCAATATTTAATTTAGGAATGGCGCCTAAGTGAGGACCGCCCGTCATCCTGAGGCGGAGGTGTTCGTCATCCTGAATGAGCCGAAGGCGAATGAAGGATCTGGAGCGCGAGATTCTTCGGTCGGCCGATGGCCTCCCTCAGAATGACGGTGGAGAGGTATGGACTGAGAATGACAGAGATCAATATGGTAACGTTGCCGCTTCGTATAGGACTTACTGTGGCCCTAGCCATTCTTCTTAGTTGCGCCTATGCCTATGCCGGTGACTGGAAGGAATTAAAGAGCGACCATTTCATAATATATTATCTGGGCGACGAAAGTTTTGCCTCCGAGACTTCCCGCAAGGCGGAGAGTTACTACGACAGAATAGCCTCGGACTTAGGATATTCGCGTTACGATAAGTTCTGGCAGTGGGATGACAGGGCGAAGATATATTTATACCGTAACCACGAGGATTTTTTGCGCGCTACAAATAAACCATCGTGGGTCCATGGCACGGCGGTTTATGAAAAGAAGGAGATAATAAGCTATGAGTGGGGCAGTGGTTTTTTCGATACCCTCCTGCCGCATGAAATGGCGCATCTTATATTCAGGGACTTCGTCGGCTTCCCCCTGATAAAGGGCAGGGCGGGGTGGGAGAGGACGATCCCGCTATGGATGGACGAGGGCGTAGCCCAGTGGGCTGAGGCGGGAAAGCGCGCCAGGGCCGCGGAGATAGTGGGGGCGCTGATAAAGAGCAAAAAATATATTCCGCTGGATCAGCTCATGACGATATACAACGATACAGCGGTCGATGCCGAGATGTCGCTGAAGGTATACGCCGAGGCCGTGTCGCTCGTCGGATACCTTATAAAAGAATACGGCGCGGACCGATTCGCGCTATTCTGCAAGCAGTTGCGGGACGGGAAGAGCGTAGACGAGGGGCTATCGTTCGTCTATACGGGGAGCATACAGAATATTAAAGAGTTGGAGTCGAAATGGATAAAATATTATGGAGGGTGATAAGATGAAGATGGATAGCGTAGTTCATAAGTGTGAATTCTGTCATCCTGAGGCGCAGCCGAAGGATCTAAAAGGCATAGATTCTTCGGCCCATTTTGGGCCTCAGAATGACGTAAAATCGGATAGCTCACGATATTCCACAAAAGGCTTCACGCTCATAGAGCTGATGATAGTGGTAATAATTATAGCGGCGCTCGCGGCCATAGTCGTTCCCCGCATGGCCGGAAGGACCGACCAGGCGAAGACGGCAGTGGCGCAGGCGGACGTGAGCTCTAATATATCGATGGCGCTAAAGCTTTACGATCTCGATAACGGGCACTATCCGAGCAGTGAGCAGGGCCTTTCCGCGCTCGTCACGAAGCCGTCGGGTGCGCCTACTGCCACTAACTGGAGCGGCCCGTACCTGGAGAATATGCCCGTGGATCCGTGGGGTAATCCTTATCAATATAGATGCCCCGGCGTTCACAACACCTCCGGCTATGATCTATTTTCCAACGGTAAGGATGCCTCGGAAGGCACAGCGGATGACATTAAGAACTGGCAGTAACATCGACGACGAATTTTACTGTTCGTCATCCTGAGGCGTAGCCGAAGCCTGCCTGCCTACAATTAGCGTCACTGCAGGTAGGCAGGGATCTAAAGAGCGAGATTCTTCGGTCGGCCGATGGCCTCCCTCAGAATGACGGTCAGGCGGAATAGGGAAAGATATGAGTAATCGTAAAGGCTTCACCCTGGTAGAACTCCTGATCGCGGTGACGATACTCGCAGTCGGGCTCGTCGGAGTACTGCGCGCTTACTGTATATTGATAAACGGCCTCGAGGTGGCACAGCATACCATAGACGCATCGCTCTTTCTTAAAGAGAAGATCGTCGGTCTGGAAAGATGCGCCCTGGAGCAGGGGTCTATTCCTCCTGGAAGCTCCGAGGACAAACTTAGTACCGTATCGGGGGCTTTAAGATGGGAATCGCAAGTCGAGATGCTGAAATCCGAATCGTCCGCGACCAAGAAGGTTCCCGCATATGGCCTCGATAAAGTCGAGATAAAGGTTTATATGGACGCTCTTAAACCGCCGAGGAAATTAACGCTGGCGACATATGTCGAAGTCAATGAATAAAAAGGGATTCACCCTCATAGAGCTTGCCGTGGCCTCCATGCTTCTGGCCGTGGTCGGCCTTGCCATAGTCTCCACATTCACCGGCGGCCTGAAAGTTTATTACAGGCTTCGCGATAACGTCAGCGCGCGGACTGAAATACTGATGTCGCTCGACAGGATGGAGCGGGACCTGAAGAACACATATACCGACAGAAAGATATTTTTCCACGGCGAGCCCAAAAAAATCGCATTCCCCGCGGTCTTAACATTGCGCGGCCCCGGCAGGGCCACTTATTATTATGATGATTACAAAAAAGCCCTATTTAAGAAAGAAGAGGATTACGCGCGCGTGGTCTCGGAGGTAAGCGCGAGGGATCAGGATATAAAGATGCTCGCCGCCATAAGCGATATAGAATTCAGCTACTACTATTACGACGAGAATACAAAAATGTACGGCTGGAAGAGTTCCTGGACCGAGGATTCGGTGGCGAAGAAAAAAAATGATGAAAAGACCTCGTCGAGCGCTAAGGAAAACAGCGATTTGGGCGATAGGGGGGAAGTGAAGAGAATAAATATAAAGACGGGTAAGGAGGAAGAGGATGAGACGTTTCCTTCTCCGATTGGGGTCAAGATCAAGCTTGCCTATAAAGACGGTGAAAAGAATGTTGCCATCGAGAGGTTTGTGCTTATACCCCTAAGCGTATCTAAACAGCTGTCCGAATTGAAAAAGCTTAAGAAAGAGAAAGAAAAAGAAGCTGAAGAGAAAGCCAAGGATGCTAAAGCTGCCGCGCAGTGAGAGTAATTGGCAATACGATGGAATGTGCCACATTTGTCATGCTGATGCCGCGAACCCTCATTGTCATTCTGAGCGAAGCGAAGAATCTGTTTTTTTAGATTCTTCGGCCACTTCGTGGCCTCAGAATGACGGGGAGGATTCGCTCCCTCAGAATGACGGTGAGGGGGGGGCGGCCCTGATAGTCGTCTTATGGTCGCTATTCATATTAAGCATACTGGCGCTGGCCATAAACTCATATGTACTGCCTCAGCTCGATTTTTCCGGAAGGATCGCCGATAGGCTCAGCACCTATTATCTCGCTAAAGCCGGCGTGGCGAGGGCCATATTTGAGATAAAAAACGATGCGACGGAAGATTACGATGTCCTCAGCGATTCATGGAGCGATAACGAATCGGCTTTTAAGGGTATTGAGTTGGGCGCCGGGGGTTTCAGCGTAGTCGGGAGCCAGGAAGCCCTGAGTGCCCGGGAGGAGTTATCTGCGAACGCTCCGTCGAGCGGTAAGGATCACGGCAAGTTATTATATGGCCTGGCCGACGAAGAGAGAAAGATTAATATTAATACTGCCCCGGAATATGTTTTAAAAAACCTGATGGAAGTCGTAGGGCAGGTGGAGCCGGATGAAGCTGAAAGGATAGCGGCCTGCATCATAGACTGGCGCGATGAGGACGACACCCCGCAAAAAGACGGGGCGGAGGATATCTATTACCAGTCGCTCTATCCGCCTTACCGCGCGGAGAACAAGGATTTCGACATTCCGGAGAAACTGCTTTTGGTTAAGGGCATGACGCAGAAAATATATGATAAGATAAAAGACGAGATCACGATATACGGAAAAGGGGCCGTTAATATAAATACGGCGGATAAGATGGTTTTGCGCAGTCTGGGCATGAGCGTGGATCTGGCCGACAGGATAATTCGTTACCGTGAACGCATCCCCGGCAAGGATAGCGCAAAGGACGGAAATATTTTCATCGATACGGGGTCTATAGTGCCGCTACTTAGTAAGATCGGTTCCCCTTCGGGTGAAGATGACGGTAAGATCAATGGCCTGATCGGCGAAGGCTTAATCTCCGTACGCTCAGATAATTTTATGGGCTGTTCAGCGGGTGAGATCAAGGACGGAGGCAAATCGACAAAGATTATCTTTGTTTATAACCGCCCCAAGGATGTTATAATGTACTGGCGGGAGTAAACTTCGTCATCCTGAGGAGCGAAGCGACGAAGGATCTGGATTCTTCGCTTCGCTCAGAATGACAGAGTCGGCCGATGGCCTACCTCAGAATGACAGTGAAAGAGGTTTGAGTGTTCAAACTATTCGATAAAATAAAAGCAATGCTTCCTAAAAAACCGGATGCCAAAAGATCTATGGTCATTGTGGAGATAGGCAATGATTGGCTGAAGGTGGCCCAGAAGGACCATTCCCAGTCCGCCAAAGCGATCAAAAAGATAAGCCTTACAAAGCTCGCGGATATAAAAGATAACGTTTCAATAGTGCTGGAGCATATATTTAAAGATCTGCATATCGGCAAAGAGCCCGTCATAATGTATATCCCCAGGCATCTTGTCACTGCCAGAAACCTCGAACTTCCTTCGACCGATCCAAAAGAGATAGACGACATGATAAATCTTCAGATCGGAAAACAGACGCCATACTCTAAGGAAGAGATAATATCCGGATATAAGATAAACCCATCGTCTCGGGAAGGGTATGCGAAAGTCCTGCTGGTAATAGTTCAGCGCAGCCTCGTAACGGAGCGCGTCGATACACTGCGTAAGGCCGGCATAGCGATTAAGACGGTCGCCGTAAGCTCGGAGGGCGTTTATAACTGGTTCAATAACGCCTATGCAAGTCAGCTGGATCTGGCGAAGATGGAGGAAGAGCTTCTCCTGGATCTGGATATAGACTCTAATTACTCCGACCTGATAGCTGTCTCAAAGGACTGCCTTGCGTTCACGAAGAGCATATTTATCGGCGCAAATCATCTTATGGATGATCCGCCGCCGGGAGGATGGCGGGACAAATTTATAGAGGAGCTTACGCGTTCCCTGGAACGCTACCAGAGCGATGAGCGGGGCGTTAAAATAAAAAAGATGTTCCTGAGCGGAGCGGCGCGGAATATAAAGGACCTCGACTCCGCCCTATCGGCCAAGCTGGGAATTCCGGTGGAGTATACCGATCCCACGAAAGGGGTAGAGGGCAAGTGCGACCGCAGCGTAATCGACAGTCAGAGTTCTAACCATGTATCCATTACGCCGCTGGTGGGAATGGCGCTCTCCGGAAAAGATCCGAGCATAGACCTGACGCCGCTCGAACTGCGCATCAAAAAGATCGTCGACGCTAAGAGGCAGGAGCTGATGGTTACCGGCGTGCTTATCGCGGCCATCATTACGATGGCATCATTATTAGTGCTTGTCAGAATACAGGTGAAGAACACGTACAGGGCAAGCCTTAAGTCAGCTATCGCCAGGGTAGAGAGCGACTCGATAAAGGTTGAGAAGATGCGCTCAGCTGTCGATCTGATCAGAAGCCGCATGGACACTAAGGATTCGTGCATAACCGTACTCGCCGAGCTATATAGGATAACGCCCAGGGAGATATATTTCACCAACGTAGATATAGACGAGGGCCGCAGGCTTGTCCTGCGTGGCCGCGGGGGAAAGATGTCCGACGTCTTTAAGTATGTGACGACGCTGGAAAATTCGGTTTTGTTCGAGAATGTAAAGACGACCTATACCACCACAAAGAAAGAGGATGAGACGGAATACGCGGAGTTTGAGATAGTCTGTTCTTTTCAGAAGGGGTAAAAATAGATGGAGTTTTTTTCAAAGCTGTCGGTTAAAGAGAAGAAGGGTTTATATATCGCGGTCCTCATCATTTCGATAGCCGCTTTCGACAGGCTGATTATTTCTCCGATAGCGTCCAGTTTCCGTAAACTGAATCACGATATTAAGACGGATGAAAAGAGGCTTGTTCTCGGCCTGCGTAACCTGAATCAAAAGGACGCAGTATTGGCGGAATACCAGAAATATGAAAAAAATATAAGGAAGACCGAATCGGACGAGGAAGAGGTCTCGAAGACCCTAGACGAGATCGAAGGTTTAGCGCGCAAGGCGCATGTCTCCATGATAGATGTGAAGACGCGCTCGCCTCAGCAGGTCGATTTTTATACCGAGTACACGATGGACCTGGAGATACAGGGCGATCCGGAGTCTATAGCGAATTTTCTGTATCAGATAAATACATCACCGTTATTACTCAGGACAACGCGGGTGCGATTCGGCTCGCAGGAAAAAGATAGTAAAGGTGTTAAGGCGTCGATAGTTGTAACGAGGATTCTCTTATAGGGAATGTTGGGAAACATGAATTACGTCATCCTGAGGCGTAGCCGAGGGATCTAATGAGCGAGATTCTTCGGTCGGCCGATGGCCTCCCTCAGAATGACGGAGTGCGCTCCGCTCAGGGTCAGAATGACGTAAAGTTAGACTGGGAGGTTATATCCATGTGCAAGCTTAAGACAGTGTTGGCGTCTCTTTTGATGGTTGGGGTATGCCTGTCGCTCGTCTCGTGCGGCCTTATTAATGATGGCCAGACAAAAGAAGAGAGAGAACTGATAGAGCAGATAAACAGTAAATATTATAATTTAGCCGAGCACAAGATTAAGCAGATAGATTTTCAGTGCAGAAGCGAGAAGGCCCGTAACGTCGAATTCATCCTCCGGTGGAAGCCCGGCAAGCCCGCCGCTATCTCCAGAACCAGGGCCGTCGGATCGGAAAAATATGGTTCGAACGCATCCCTCGATAAGGCCGCCTCCGCAATGAAGGCCGAGATAAAAGATATCTTAGATATGATGGCCCCCGCTACGGATATCCTCATAAAGCGAGTAAGGGGCGTTAAAATATCTATTAAAAGAAGTGATAAGGTCATCACCATAGAGATGTTAAATAAATCTGCGGATAGCAAAGAGATCCTCTATTTTGGTAAAGACTTAAGGCTTTACAGGAAAGAAGTTTTCAGGCACGGAAAATTGTACGAAATCACGCGGTTGCTATTCGAAGTATACGAGAACAAATATATATTACGACTGGTGAAAAGAAGCATTATAGTGGCGCAGGAGATAAAGACCGAAATGGAGATACAGTATATTGAATCCAAAGGTTTTTATTTACCCTCCAGCGTAACAATAAAGGCCGCCGCGGGAGATAAGGTGAGCTCCGACGACATATCCCTTACCCCAGTCAAGATTTATAGATAACCCGGGAGGATACTATAGCATGAAGAGATTCATTTCTGTGATAATGATAGCGGTATTTTTGTCATGCGTGTCAGGGGCCGGATATTGCGACACGCCTCTTATCAAATTAGGGCGGGGAGCCGCTAACGTATTAACGTGCTGGGGGGAGGGTGTATCGCAGGTAAAGAAGGCCAACGAGAACAGCGGTGCCGTCGGCGCGGTAACATACGGGCCGATTGTGGGAGCCGTTATGATAGTATTCCGCGCGGTGGTGGGTGTATATGAGATCGTTACTTTCCCCATACCGTTTCCGGACCAGTACAAGCCAATACTGACAGACCCCGAATATTTCCTGGAGAGCGATACGTGGTAGCCGATTAGATTCACATCTGAAGCGATTAATTGTCCTGACAGATCCGAATAAACGCGGGAACCCCGCAGCATATTAAAAATCGTAAGCAAATTCCCACAAAAGTGTTGAAATATTCCTACATATTTCTAGTAGCTTGGACTATAGCTCTACTTGTATGGAACTGTTGCGAAATGCCAAATTCCGCGTCATTCTGAACGAGTCCCGAAGGGCGAAGTGAAGAATCTCGAAGGTAAACAGATTCTTCGGTCGGCCGATGGCCTCTCTCAGAATGACGGAAGTTGCATTTCGCAACAGTCCCTTGATGCACGTATGGCACACTTGTTGCTATGTATATAAGATGTAGTCGGGAGTCCAAGGGCAACAGAGGTGTTTAGTATGCATATAATAAATTTGAAGCGATCACAAGGAAGTGAATTAAAAAAAGCGGCAAGTCGCCGCAAAGACTATGACACGAATAATTTCGAGCTATATCAAAGCCATAATTCGCAAAGAAACGGTGCGGCTTTGGATGACAGCAGAAACAAGTCCAGTTGGTCCAGCTGGCTCGATAGGGTTAATGACACATAAGGACGTTTAAGAAGCAGTTTTTGGATGTTTGGAGGTTTGGAGGTTGGCCGCTCCTCACCAGTAAAAAAGTGGCATATTCTGTAGAAGGAGGGGGGTGATTCACATGGCAGTCGAGAAAACGATTGGTTCGTCCAGCTTGGTCGAAGTTATTGACCGTATACTGGATAAGGGCGTGGTGGTTGATGCTTGGGTAAGGGTGTCTCTAGTTGGTATAGAGATCCTCGCGGTTGAAGCCAGAGTTGTAGTGGCGTCAGTCGAGACTTATCTGAAGTATGCTGAGGCTATTGGTTTAACAGCAACAGCAGCCTAAAGGATAAGGTTGAAGAGGGGTTCTTGCCCGGCCATCCTCATCCTGTAAAAACAGGAGAAAGCATGGTTAGCCAAGGAGTTCCTTCTAAGAGAGGAGTGGATAAAGCTATGCAGGAAGTGACAGATCTGAAAGGAACAAAAGAAACAGTAGAGAATATCCTCGCTTCCTATGAAACCAGAATAGAGAATCTTAGCTCTGTATTTGAGGTTTCCCAATCACTAATTGATTGCCTTCCGGAGTCCCTTCTTGGCAACAATCCGGAAAAGGAGAAGATTAATAGCCAGCTCAGGGATCTTCTCGCCAAAAATGACAGCCTGAGGAAGAAGGATTACGATAAGATAATGGCTAGCGTGCTGTCATTCCAGGAAGAATGCGCCGAAGAGGTGAAAGACTTAATAAGGGAATATTTTACCGAGGAGAGGAGTGTCGCTATAGTATTAAAGGAAGCTCTGAGAGAATGTAAGGAGGCCATTGCCAGGGGAGAAATAGAAAAAATCAGACATGTGCAGTCAGCGCTAAAAACCATTTTCACCAAACAGGAAAAGCAAAAGAGTGAGATTGTTTCCAGATTAAGAGAGTTTCAGGGCGAACAAAAAGAGATACCTCGTCAACTTACAGATCTTGTAGCAAAGGGCGAAAATCTTCGGATAAAGGACTTTAGATTAATGATCAGTAAGATTAAGTCCCAACGCGTGGAAAGAATAAGCTTGCAGAAGAAAAGGAAGGAAGAGGTTGCCAAAATGCTCCAGGATTTTGGAAAGCAGAGACAAAAACTTGCCTTTTCGCCAAAGACAATTGATATAGATGAAGCGAAGATCGATAAAAAACAAAATAACCAGGTGAGCTAAACCCTTCGACAAACTCAGGATTAATCCTGAGAAAGCGAAGCGCGTCGAAGGATAAAAAAGGAGGGTATCAAAATGGGAATAGCTGATAGCATGAAAAGCATCACCGAGAACATTATCTCGTCTTATGATGCGCGGGTGAAAGGATTAACTGATTTAACAGCCGATACGAATAGTATATTAGGAAATGCCCGATCGGCAGTAAAAGGTTTTGCCCAGGACAGGAAGAAGATGGCCGGTGAACTGGCGGGCAACCTCGCGGGTTTTGTCAATGATCTGGAAAAGAATGTGGGCTCCATGCTCAAAGGGTTTCAGGCGAACCATGAAGAGATGAGTGAAAAGCAGGCCGCAAACTTGGCAGCTTTTGTTAAGGCCATAGCGAAAGATGTGGCCTCACAGTTAAAGGACACTGCCGCGAAGTTAAAGGTCATACATGCGGATCGGGAAAAGATGTCGGCTGATCAGAAGAAGATGTTGGAGGATACGAGGTCAGCTCTTGCTAAATCGGTAAAGGATATAGAAGGTTATACTCAAAAGAAACTGAAGGAATTTGACGAGGCTCATAACGAGATGTCAGATGCCTTAAGAAGCAGCCTGGCAAAATATGTCGGTAATATATCCGGCGATGTCAGAAAACTTTTGGGTGATACGCGTAAACTCATGGGTGAGTATGGCTCGGATATAGCAAAGGCAAAATCGGCATGGCAGGGTATGTCTTCCAGTCTGGCCAAATCCAGAGGGACAGGGGTAATGCCTAAAATCGAGGCCGGAGACGAGATAGTTTCAGTTGAGAAGACCATCGAGAAGAAGAGCAAGAAAAAGGCCGGAAAGAAAAAAGGAAGAAAAAAGAGCTAGTAAAGGAGATCAAGTATGAGCAATATATCGAGTGGTATGAAGTCTCTTTGTGACAACATTACCACGGCTCGTGAGGATAGAAAGAAAAGTATGGAGGATTTAAGGCAGCAGGCAGAAACCATTAGGGACAATGCCAGGAAGTTTGTGGACCACTGTAGAAAAGTTCATAAGGAGATGACCAAATCCTTAAAGACGGGACTTTGCGAAGATAGAATTGAACTGATCAAAAAGGTCTCTTCTTTAAGGGATGATTTCAGGAAGAAGGAAAAGGGTATCCGTGCCGATTTAGTTGAAGCAAATAGGCTCTGGAGTGCAATGAATAAAACATTAACATCCAGGAAGAGGGATGAAAAAAATGATTGATGAAATGACCACAGTATTAGACCCCAGTCCTTTACCGGACTTCGTGGATACTGGCTATATAAAGGATATCACAGTCAGGGCACTTGCCTATATAAAGGCGGGTTTCCCTGTCCATTTTAGAGGGATATCCGGCTCCGGTAAAACAACACTGGCTATGCATATAGCAAGTAAGCTCGGAAGGCCTGTGGTTATGATCCACGGAGACGAAGAGTTCACCACCTCCGATCTGGTGGGAGGCGAATACGGTTACAGGATAAAGAAGGTTGTGGACCGGTTTATCTCCAGGGTCTTAAAGACTGAAGAAGATATGGTAAAGCACTGGGTGGATAATCGACTGACCGTCGCTTGTAAGTACGGATTCACATTGATTTATGATGAGTTCACCCGTTCCCGGCCTGAGGCGAATAACATACTTCTTTCTATCCTACAGGAGAAGATGATGGATTTGCCTGTGGGCAGAGGCGGAGAAGAGCCTTATTTAAAGGTTGATCCGAACTTTAACGCTATATTTACATCTAATCCCGAAGAGTATGCCGGCGTTCACAGGAGCCAGGACGCATTAAGGGACAGAATGATCACCATGGACCTGGACTACTTTGACTATGAGACAGAGGTGGCTATCACTCAGGCAAAGTCCAAGCTTTCGAGGCAACACTCCGGGGCGATCGTCAATATTGTGAGGGGTTTAAGAGAGTCAGGAAAATGTGAATTTGCTCCCACCGTCCGCGGCTGTATTATGATCGCCAAGACCCTTAAAGTTCAGGGCGTTACCCCTATAAAAAGCTCCGATGGGGCTTTTACGCAGATGTGTCAGGACATATTGGCTTCTGAGACAAGCAGAGTCGGTTCAAAGACTAATCAGGATAGGGTGAAAGAGATAGTGAAAGAGCTAGTTAAAAAAGAAGTCAGCTCCGGCAAAACTATCAGTATTGCCAAAAAGGCCTCCGGATCTGATGGAGAAACCGGTAGAGTTAATAAGAAGACTATACGCGCCGGCAAAAAGACTGTAGGCGCAAGTAAGAAGTTAAAAAAAGAAGCTGTTGCTGTTTAAAGAGATTCCCGGATATGAAGGGAGATAGGCCGTATGAAAGGGATACAGCGGGTAATAAGCGTTAGGGATATTAAGAGCATACATTCTATAGGGGGCAGTTCTGTGCCCAAAGCGCAAAGATCCGCTTACCTGGAATTGTATGTGAGCGGGAGAGAAAAGGATAGGCTCGAGAAAGAGATCTATGTATTGAACAAAAGGATTACCACCGCACAAAAACTTTTATATTCCGTATGCAGGCGGATTGAAAAATTGCAATTTGAAGTGCGTGAGGATCAGACTGTCAAGACTTGTAAAAGAGTCCCCTCAAAACCCATGAAAAAACTATCTGTGCAGTACTGATGGGTATTTTTTAATGATTTGGAAGACATTTGATTGGAAAAGCCAGAAAGTAGGTCAAAGAGGAGAAGTTCTTTATAGGACGAGCTATAGATGTGCATTTTGTAAAGGGATGGGGCTTATACCCTCTAAAAAAAGCACACAATGTTCTGCCTGTTCAGGCGCCGGAAATGTAAGGGTTTCATCGCCGGCGGTTATTTGCGCTTATTGCAACGGGGAAGGTCGTTCGCTCTCGAATAGGGCTCTTGCGTGTATTGTCTGCAAAGGAAAAGGCGTGATAAGTGTAAACAGTGAAGATACCGAACCCTGTTTGACATGTAAATGCAGAGGTAGAGAAAAGGGATCGGACCTCCCCTGCTTGACCTGTAGAGGGAAGGGCGTTGTACCAAAGAAATAAGCGTATAATAAAAGGGGGGAATGAAAATGGAGAAATATAAGAAACAATCGAATAGAGGCCCGAATGGTGATGGAGAGAAGAAAAAAGAGGGTCTAGATATTGATTTTGGCATGGGTAAAATAGGTTTAGGAGGGCTATTTAGCGGCATAGAGAAACTGGTCGACTTCGCTACAAAGCTAAAAGAATCGGGTGGTGAAATCAAACAAGAAGGCGAAATAGATCTAAGTCATCTTAAAAAAGGGATGAAAGGCGTGTTTGGTTTTTCTGTAAAGAGCGCGGTAGGCGGCAAGCCCATTGTAGAGCCGTTCGGCAACATAAAGAAGACCCCTAAAGGCCCTAAAATTGATGAGGAGAGAGAGCCTATTACCGATCTCTTTGATGAAAAAGAAGATGTTAAGATCTACGCTGAGATGCCGGGGGTAAGTCAGGAGGATATAAAATTAGATTTAAAAGAAGACATCCTGGATATATCCGCCCACAGCGGCGATAGAAAATACCATAAAGAGGTATTGCTCCCCATGAAGTTAAAAACGGAAAACATGACTTCAGCCTATACCAATGGTATGCTAGAGATCAAGATAAAGAAGTAGTGGATGGCATTAACAGGATTAAAAGAAGCCGCGTTGAAATTAATATTATTTGGCGGAAAGGGCGGAGTGGGAAAGACGACCTGCGCCTCGAGCGCGGGTCTTTATTTGGCTAAGAACGGTTTTAAGACATTAGTTATCTCCACCGATCCGGCGCATTCAGTTTCAGATAGCTTAGGCCAAAGAGTAGGAGATGAGATAAGAGAAATAAAAGGGGTAAAAAATTTAAGCGCCCTGGAAGTAAACGCAAAAAAAGCTCTTTCACAATTTAAGATAAAATACGAGGGTCAAATAAAAAAGATTTTTGACACCTCTACTTATCTAGACCAGGAAGATGTTGATTCTATGTTCGCTTTACCTATCCCTGGCATAGATGAGGTTATGGGTTTTAAGACCATTGTAGATTTAATAGATGAGGCAAAATTTGATAAATATATTGTGGATACGGCGCCTACAGGCCACGCATTAAGACTTTTGACTCTGCCGCAGCTTTTGGATGAGTGGATCAAGGTTTTAGCGAAGATGCGATGGAAATACAGATACATGGTAGAAAGTTTTTCCGGCAAGTATAATCCTGACGAAGGCGATGATTTTCTGATGGAGATGAAGAAGACAGTGAAAAAGATAGAGGACCTGCTTAAGGATCGGAAAAGATGTGAGTTTGTGGCAGTTACTATCCCTGAAGATATGGCAATTTTAGAAACAGAGAGATTGGTAAATGATTTAAACGGGTATGGCATAAGAGTAAAACAGTTATTGGTGAATAATTGTTTAGAGTCGAGAGATTGTCAGTTTTGCCGGGAAAGAAGTGATGCCCAGGAAGAACATATAAAACAGATACGAAGAAAATTTAGCGGTTTAAAGACTACTATTTTGCCATTACAAGCCAGTGAGATTAGAGGCATTGAGGCGTTAGATAAATATACCGGGAGGTTATTCCAATGACGACGAAAAAAGACGATAAGGGCTTGACTCTGAAAGTAAAAGAAGCTCTGCCAAAAGATGTCGGCAGGGTAATCGCCCGGATCGACCCGGAGGATTTAAAAATCTTAGGGCTGGAAGTCGGGGAGATCGTTGAGATTGAAGGGAAGAGGAAGACCGCGGCGAAACTGATGCCCTGTTATGCTGATGAGCGAGGGAAAAAGATCATTCAGATAGATGGGATAGCCAGGGATAACGCGGATATCGGATTGGATGATAAGGTGAAGATCCGCAAGGTTGATTCTAAGCCTGCCAATAAGATTACGCTCTCTTCTCTGACAGCATCCACTGCGCTGCGGGGAGATCAAGATACTAAGTATATCGGGTCACTTGTCGCAGGACTGCCGGTTATGAAAGGCGATAAAATCAGGGCTACTCTCTTCGGGACCAAGGCGTGCGATTTTAAAGTAGAGGATACCATCCCCGGCGGAGTAGTTATAATAGGTTCTTCTACTCTGATAAGGATGGAGACGAAAGGGAGAGCATCGGACGATAAAGAAGCGGCGGAAGGTAAACATGCCAAAATTTCCTACGAAGATATTGGCGGGCTGGGCACTCAGATCCAAAGGATCAGAGAAATGGTTGAACTTCCATTAAGATTTCCTGAAGTATTTGAGAGGCTGGGAATCCAGCCGCCTAAGGGAGTGTTTTTTTACGGGCCTCCGGGTTGCGGAAAGACATTAATCGCCCGCGCGGTAGCCAATGAGACCGACGCATATTTTATCAGTATGAGCGGACCCGAGTGCATGGGGAAATTTTACGGTGAGGCGGAACAGCGGCTTCGCTCGCTATTTGAAGACGCTAAGGCTCATGCCCCGGCAATAATCTTTATAGATGAAATTGAATCCATCGCTCCAAAAAGAGAGGATATGGGCGCGGAGAAACAGGTTGAGCGCAGAGTGGTAGCTCAGCTCCTGTCTTTGATGGATGGATTGGAATCCAGAGGACAGGTTATTGTTATGGCGGCGACAAACGTACCTAACTTAATAGACCCCGCTCTGAGGCGTCCGGGCCGATTTGACAGGGAAATGTCCATTCCTATCCCCGATAAAAACGGAAGATTGGAGATACTCCAGATTCACACGCGGGGCATGCCGTTAGCGGAAGACGTAAGCATTGAGAAACTGGCTGAGATTACACATGGATACGTAGGCGCGGATCTGGAGGCCTTGGCGCGGGAAGCGGCTATGTCAGCCTTAAGAAAGATCCTGCCCAAGATAGATTTTGAAATGGCGGAGATCCCCTACGAGACACTGATGAAGCTGGAAGTGGGCATGAATAATTTTTTAGAAGCGATGAAAGAGATTGAGCCATCGGCGATCAGAGAGGTTTTTGTGGAGGTGCCGGATGTCAAATGGAGCGACGTAGGAGGCCTGGAAGATATAAAAAAGCGGCTGATGGAGACCGTGGAATGGCCGCTAAAATATGCCGAACTTTTTAAGAAAGCCGACACTAACCCGCCTAAAGGGATCCTGCTTTATGGCCCCCCGGGCACGGGAAAGACGTTATTGGCTAAGGCAGTGGCCAGCGAGAGCGGGGTTAACTTCATCTCTATTAAAGGGCCTCAGCTGGTGTCTAAATACGTTGGCGAGAGCGAAAAAGGAATCCGCGAGATATTTCGTAAAGCAAAACAGGCATCGCCCTGCATATTATTTTTTGATGAGATGGATTCCATAGTCCCTCTCAGAAGCGGCGGAGATGCTTCCCATGTATCCGAACGGGTTATCAGTCAGTTCCTGACCGAAATGGATGGAATAGAAGAGCTAAAAGGAGTGCTTATCCTTGGGGCTACCAATAGAGTGGATCTTGTTGACAAAGCAGTATTGCGGCCGGGAAGATTCGATCTGCTTTTAGAGCTTCCTCTTCCCGACGAGAAAACAAGGCTGGAGATCTATAAAATACACACAAAAGAAAAGCCTCTGGACAGCGACGTTGATCTTAAAAAATTAGCGATTGAAGCGGATAATTTTACCGGCGCGGATATAGAATCGGTAGTAAGGAGCGCTTCGATCCTTTCGATGAGGGATTTTCTGGAAAAAGAAAAAGGCAAGATCAGCGAAGAGAAGTTAAAAACTTTTACCATAAAGAAAAAATTCTTCGATGAAGCCGTGAAGATAATAAAGAAAAGGGAGGCTTAAGCATGGCAAGCCTAATCAAGGGTTTGGTGGACAGTTTTAAGAAATTATTAGTCGGCGTACTAAGGAAAAAGACGAAAACTCCGGAATAAAAATAGCTTAGGCCTTTTATGGATGTCGAGTGAAATTGAATCACGCATTGAAAGACAGGTATCATGAAATATAGCGGTAAATATATTTACGGAGTTTTAAATTCTGATAAAGAGGTATTCTTTGGCTCTTACGGGGTTACTGACTGCGAAGAGGTCTATACCGTTTCTTATCGGGATATTTCGGCTGTAGTGAGCGATTCTGAAATAGTTGATTATACGCGGATGCGCAAAGACGTTTTAGCTATGTTTTTAGTGAGACATCAAAAGGCTATCGAAAAGATCATGAGTTTGAACCATACAATCATTCCTATGAGGTTGGGGATCTTTGCCAAAGATGAGGATGAGGTTAAACATATATTGGCATGCGGTTATACTGTAATTAAAGATGTCTTCACTAAAATATCTGACAGGATCGAGATTGACGTAACGGCCATTTGGGGTGACTTCTATTCGATCATTAAAGGAATAGGGGAAAGCAAGGAGATCCGGGAATTTAAGGATCGGCTTTTATCCTCACCCGGAGGCGTAACCGTGGATGACCAGATGAAGATTGGGCTTATGGTCAAAGACGCGTTGGATAGAGATAGGGAGTTGTATTCTAAGCAGATACAAGATACCCTTAAAAGCGTAAGCCAGGCCTTAAAAGTACATGAGCCCATGGATGATAAGATGGTAATTAATATAGCTTTTCTAATTGATAAAGCTAAGCATAAAGACTTTGATATGAAGGTGGAAGAGCTAAATATCAAATTCAATGAACGACTGAATTTCAGGTGCATCGGCCCTCTTCCGCCTTATAGCTTTTATACCCTCGAGACGAATAGTATAAGTAATGAAGATATAGGTTGGGCGAAGAAAAGGCTGGGGATCTTAAGCGATATTACAAGCAAGGACGAGGTCAAAAAAGCCTATCAGAGGCAGGCGGTTTTCACTCACCCGGACAGAAACCCGGGTTCATTCAGCGCCGGAAAAGAATTTGATGAGGTGAACAGGGCATACAGAATACTTACAGAATACTGCACGGCTCTTAACCAGGCCCGCCTGACCGATGCAGCATTATCAGTCGGGCAGGCAGGTCAAAATAACGATCCTATATTGGTGAGGGTAAGAGAATGATACAGAAGGAAGGACGGTATATATATTGCGTTATAGCTTCGTCGCAGGAGAGAAGTTTCGGGCCTATAGGAATAGGTGAAAGAGGTGACGATGTCTCAACCATAGGCTATGACGACATAAGCATGGTCGTGAGCAGTCACCCTCTATCTAAATTAACCGTTAACTCAGAGAATATGCTTACACATGAACGGGTGATCGAGGCAGTGATGAAGGAGTTTGACGGTGTGCTTCCGGTAAGGTTCGGGACTATCGCGTCAAACGCCGATGAAATAAGAAATCTCCTAAGCAAAAGATACAGAGAGTTTAAGAGTGCGTTACGTGACGTGGATCATAAAGTAGAATTGGGTGTTAAAGGCATATGGAATAATATGCCCGCTATATTCAAAGAAATTGTAGATGAGAATAAAGCGATTGAGCTGTTAAAAAAGAAGCTTCTGAAAGATAATAGTAAAAAAAATATTCAGGCCAAAAATGAAATAGGTAAGATGGTGGAGAGGGCTCTGGAAAAGAAGAAAGATAAAGAGGCTGAAGGCATTGTAGAAGCGCTGAGGAGGACAGCCTTTGATCATAAGCTCAATAAGACTGTGGGCGATGAGATGTTCATGAACGCCGCGTTTTTGGTGGATAAAGGCAGGGAGAAAGAGTTTGATAATATAATGTGCGATCTGGGCGAACAGCATGGGAGAAGAGTGAAATTTATGTATACGGGACCTTTACCCGTATTTAACTTCGTCAATATCGTTATATATCCTGAGGAGTGGGAGAAGTAGATGAAGGATACTGCAGGAAAAGAAGGTAAGTATATATATTGTATTATCGCGTCAAAAGAGGCCGAATCCTTTGGAGCTCTCGGGATTGGCGGACGAGGTGATGAACTGCATTCCATCCTTTATAAGGATATCGCGGCCGTAGTCAGTAATTCTCCGATAATAAGCTATGCAGTCTCGAGAGAGAATATGCTTGCCCATGAGAAGGCGATAGAGGAGATAATGAAAAAATATACGGTTTTGCCGGTACGATTTTGCACCATTGCCCAGGATGAAAATAAAGTAAAAAAGATATTGGAAAAAGAGCATGATAAATTTACCGGCATGCTAAAAAATATAGAAGGTAAAAAAGAACTGGGTTTACGCGCTATATTCAAGGAAGACGTAATATATAAAGAGATAGCGGAGAATTACGAAGATATTAAGAAAATTAAAAAAGCGTTGTCATCCGAGCCGCCGGCAAAGACCTACTATCTGCGTATGGAGGCCGGCAGGAAAGTCGAAGCCGCCCTGCAGGAACAGAAGGATATGTACAAGAAGGAGATTTTAGAGACGCTATCGCCTTTGGCGAAAGATACGAAGGTCAACAATCCTTATGGTGAGCTGATGATCATAAGCGCCGCATTTCTGGTAGAGAATGCGAATGAAACGGAATTTGACCGGAATGTTCAGATCCTCGCGGATAAATATGATGACAAGATAAAATTTAAATATGTGGGAACACTGCCTCCCTTTAATTTTGTGAACCTCGTGATCGAAACGATGGGATACTAAAATGTTTTTACTGGATGATATATTACTCGCGCCATTAAATGGCATAATTTGGCTGGCTAAAAAGATCGATAATGTGGTGGAAAAGGAATTTTCTGATGAAGGGCTCATAAAAGAGAAACTTATGGAACTACAGATGCGATTTGAGCTGGATAAGATCAATGAGCAAGAGTTTAATAAACAGGAAGCGGAACTTTTGGCGCGATTGGACGCTATCAGAAAAGCAAAAGAGGAAGAGGGAGAATAGAAATGGCCAATATAGAAGGTGCGAAAAAAGAGGTTATAGATTTTTTAAGGAAGACCCTCAGCGTCAAGGACGTAACAGTGATCAAGGTCTCAAAGGTTGGCGATGGGTGGGAATGTGAAGCAGAGGTTTTTGAAGCGAGTTCATTTATCAAGTCTCTCGGGCTTTCTACGAAAGTGCAGGACAGGAATATATACGCCCTTAAACTAAGCGGTGACCTGGAGGTAGAATCCTACGAGCGCAAAGGGACTCTTAGCCCGGGAGAATGATCGCGGTGAAAGAGCTCCTCTATTTGTACTGTGTTACAAAGGATAGTCTTCCATCTTATGATTTTGCGGATTTAGGGGTTAAGGTCGAGCTTGTTTATTTTCAGGGGACTTACGCGGTTATCAGCAGCGTCTCGCCCGAAGACTTTAGTGAGATAAATCTAAAAAGGCATCTGACCGACATGAGTTGGGTGGAGAGAAATATCCGGCTTCACGAGAAGGTGATAGAGAAGATCATGAAAGAGCAAACCGTGCTGCCTTTTAAATTCGGTACGGTTTTTGAGTGCAAAGCGAATGTAGAAAAATTGCTTAAAGCAAATAATCTCGAGTTTAAGACTGTGCTGGATTTTCTGGAGGGTAAAGAGGAGCGGGGCCTTAAGATATACTGTAGCAGTGAATATTTTAAAGATACCCTTTGCTCAAAGAACGAACGGATCATAGCGCAAGACAAAGAAATTCTCGCCGCCGGCCCGGGCAAGGCATTCTTTTTAAAGAAGAAAAAGGAAGAGATAGTAAAAGATATCATTAACGAAAAGATCTCTGAATACACAAAGGACTGTTTTGAAAGATTAAAAATAGTCGCTGTGAATGCTAAGATTAATAATATATTACCTAAAGAGGTAACGGAAAAGAAAGAGGATATGGTGTTAAACGCCGCGTTTTTGATAAGCAGCAAGCGGATCAAAGAGTTTGAAAATGTTATATCATGTCTCAAGGCTAAATATGCGGATAAGGGGCTGATATTTGACTGCACGGGCCCCTGGCCGCCTTATAATTTCTGTAAGCAGGTAAGTCAGATTTAACCTTCTTTTTTTGTAAACTCTCAATGTAGTGAGAAGTGGCGCATCTTTAAATGTGCGCTACAGTTCGGGTTATTAGATAGTGGGACAAGTTAAAGCCTGCCCTACAATAAAAGGATGCACGATGGATAATCCGATAAAAACCACGCAGGATAAGAAAAGCTATTTAGATCTTCGTAAGAAGGAAAGGGTCACGCTTTTAGAGATCCTGGATAGGGCTCTGACAAAGGGCGTAGTCATATCCGGAGATATAGTTATTTCCGTAGCTGATGTGGATCTTGTATATTTAGGATTAAGGGTTCTCTTGAGCTCAGTAGAGACGATGGAGCACTTAAGAGGAGCTCCTATGCCTGGCGCAACCGAGGAGCCGACGTAAAAGATGAGATTATATGTCTATGCCATAATCGATTCTAATAAGGAGATGGACGAATCCAATAAGGGACTATGCGAGGCCCCTATTTATAGTATCCCTTATCGCGATATCGGAATAGTGGTGAGTAATCTCGATCCCCAGGTCCAAATCAAAACCGAAGAGTCTGTTTTAAAGCACGAGGAAATCGTGGAAGCGCTGATGGACAGATTCACCGTTCTGCCGATGAGACTATATACGGTTTTTGCAGGAAAAGAAGAGATGCTTTTAAGGGTGAAAGATCATTATGAGGATTTTACAGAGAACTTAGACCGGGTGTACGGTAAGTGCGAATTCGGCATAAAGGTTATTTGGGCGGGCAATGTCATAAAAGATAGAATAGCAAGTGCCCATAAGGACGAAAGCGCTCCGGTGAACGCCGTGCAGTCAGGAGCTAAATTCATGAAAGAGAAGTTCGAAAAGTACAAGATAGACAAAGAGTTCGAAGAAGAGGCGGATAGATGCATCTCTATCGTAGATGAGTTTTTGAACAGGTACGTCTCCGAAAAAAAACTCGAAAAATTAAAGACCGACAATCTGCTCCTAAGCGCCGCCTATCTGGTGGACAGGAAAAAGAAAGATGACTTTATGGAAGCGTTCGAGGAATTGCGCTCTTCCGGAGGAGATCTTAAGTATATGCTCAGCGGCCCGTGGCCGGCGTATAATTTTATCACGTTAAGTCATTCCGGGGATAGGAAGTTTGGCGGGCCTGATTTGATCGAAACTATATTGCAACACAAATATCCGGAAGAAAAGGATGGTAGGCAGCTATGAGTAAAACAATCGAGACGGATTCTCTCGAGATTTTTGCCGGCGAGATGGAAAAAGTTAAGGATGCGCTGCCTAAAAAGATCGAGGCAAATCCTGAAAACGTGGAGAAGGGATTGGCGAAGCTGGTTCTTACTCTCATAGAACTGATTCGGAAGTTAATGGAAAAACAGGCGATGAGAAGGGTAGAGGCGGGTTCTCTTACCGACGAGGAGGTCGAGCGGATCGGTGAAACATTGATGAAGTTAGAGAACAAAATGAAGGATTTGAAAGAGATCTTCGGGCTTAAGGATGAGGAATTGAACATTAATTTAGGGCCCTTAGGAGATTTAATGTGAGAGGAGAAAATATGGATCGTGAAGACGGCGCTAAGGTAAACTGTGCTATATTTCAAAAGCAGGAGGCGGTGATAAAAGATATCACGAATAAGATCAATGCGATCGAGGGAGTGGTGGGAAAAGCGGTATTTGCCGAAGAGCTGCGGAAAGAGGCGGATGTACTGCTTGCCTGCCAGGACTATAAGAGCGCAAACATTGATTGTGAAAACTGCCGGTATATAGCGAGCTTACGCAAGAGGGCGGCGGATATAATTATAAAAGTGAAAAAGCTAGCATAAACAGAAAAGGAGAATGTGTTATGCCTAACACAAAGATGATACATGCCAACGATGCTACAAATCTGGCGGATATTTTAGAGCGGGTATTAGATAAAGGGATCGTGATCGCCGGGGACATAAAGATCCAGATTGCCGATATTGATCTTCTCAATATTAAGATAAGGTTATTGGTCGCCTCAGTTGATAAGGCAATGGAGATGGGGATAAATTGGTGGCAGCAGGATTCCTACCTGTCTTCAAAAGCAAAGGACAATGAGATAGCAAAAGAGAATGTGCTGCTGAAAAAGAGATTAGATCATCTGGAAGCGAAGATAAAGGCGAAATAAGTCAGATCTGGCCAGGTTAGATCCGATGCGAGGTCTAATCTGGCCAGGCCTCATTTTGATAGAGAGCTCCAAAAGAGTCCATGGATATATCCTCAAGCTGTTTAAGCCGAAACGCCTGAAAGAAAAATTAAAAGAGATATTAAATGAAGGGTATTAATTTCTTAAAAAAATTCTATGAAGATTGTAAATAAAATAAGCCTCTCATTTCTGATCGTTAGTCTAATTCTCATGAGTATCGCGGGAAGCGTCTTTTATTTAACCTTGAAAAATAATCTGCAGAAGTCTATATATACTAATCTATCCGGCGTGCTTAGTTCACGATGTGATCACATCGAAACCTACCTTAAAATGCTGGTCGTTTATGTGGAGCAATTATCAAAAAGCGGCATTTTGGAGGATTCTCTAAAAATAAGCGATAAAGAAAGCCCTGAGCGCAATGAGGCCTTTAAGTTGGCGATGAAAAGGCTTGGGAGGATTGAAGAGGCCAACCCAGCGATAGCGGAATTTCTGCTTATGGATAAAAAGGGCTTGGTAGTAGCCGCAAGCAACGAAAGCAGTATCGGATTAGATAAATCCGTGGATTCTATTTTTCTCGGCGCCCAAAAAGGTGTCTTCATCAAGGATCTCTATTATTCCGAAGAACGTAAAGAGTCTTTAATGGCCGTATCCGCGCCAATATTAGAAAGCCAGACGGGTGAATTATTGGGCGTGCTTACGGCAAGAGTGAGATTAACGGATTTGAATAATATTACCACAAGTGAAGTCGGTATGGGCAAGACCGGCAAGATTTATATTGTTAATGAGCGTGGATGCATGATCACTCCGTCCAAATTTGAAAAAGGCGCGGCCCTAAATCGAAAGATAGAAACAGAGAATGTAAGGCAAGACAGGCTGTATAAGGGCAGAGAGCACAATGGAGTGGTGGGTCTTTATCTGGATTATCGCGGCGTGCAGGTTCTGGGGGCAAATGAATGCATTCCCCAGACGCAGTGGACGGTCTTAGCCGAGATAGATGCGAAAGAGATATTTGCGCCTTTAGCTAAGGTAAGTATGGTTTTTCTTATGATTTTATTTATCGTGCCCATCGCCGGCTGGCTATTAGGCATATTCATCGCCAGGCTAATCACCGCACCGCTTAGACGCTTGCGCAAAGGTATAGAAATAGTTGGCACCGGCAATTTAGACCATAAGGTGGACATCGGCACAAAAGATGAGGCGGGACAGCTCTCGCGTGCATTCGACACAATGACGCAACATTTAAAGGAGTCAACTACCTCCATCGAAAGCCTTATTACAGAGATTGCTGAGCGCAAGAAGGCGCAGGAGGCGCTGCGGGAATCAGAAACCAAATACAAGGCGCTTTTTGCCAGCGCCGCAGAGGGAATAGTCGCGACCGATTCTGAGACGAGGCAATTCCGCTATGTCAACCCGTCTGCGTGCAGAATGTTTGGATACACGGAAGAAGAATTAATACGCTTAGGGGTAGAGGATATTCATCCAAAGGAGTTCTTAGGCACGGCGTGGGCAGAGTTCGAGGCCCAGTTGCGCGGTGAAAAGAAGTTAGCGTTTTACCTTCCGTGTTTGCGCAAAGATGGCGCTTTATTTTACGCTAACGTCAGCGCTGCTCCGGTAATACTAGACGGCCGTAAGTGCCTTGTGGGATTTTTCACCGACACCACCGAGAGCAAGAAGGCGGATGAGATGCTGAAAGAGACTCAGGAGCAGCTATTCCAGACAAGTAAACTGGCATCTCTGGGCCAACTTAGCGCCGGGGCGGCGCATGAGATTAATAACCCCTTAGCCGGAATAGTGGGTTTTACAGAGGCAACGCTGCAGGATTTAAAGAATCAAAGAATTGCCCCGGAAAAAATAGCGCATGATCTAAAGATAGTTTTAAAAAATGCCGAACGATGCAAAGTTATTATAAGTAATCTTCTGAATTTCGCCAGGGCCAAAGAGCTCCATAGACAGGAGCACGACATAGACGGTCTCTTAGATGATGCCTTAGCGCTTGTTGAATATCGGACAATTGCTCAAAATATTAAAGTCATTAAAAGATATGAAAAGAATTCGCGCAATGTAAGTATTGATACGGATCAGATGATGCAGGTATTTATAAATGTCATCGCTAACGCGCAGAACGCCATGCCGGACGGAGGGGAGCTCATCGTAAGGACTTGGTCGGAAGGCGATTTCACGCTGATCGAATTTAAGGATACGGGCATAGGCATAGGAGAGGATAGTGTCCTTCGTGTATTTGATCCGTTTTTTACTACCCGAGAACCCGGCCAGGGCGTCGGCCTTGGGTTATCCATAAGTTATAGTATAATGAAAAGGCATGGAGGATCTATCGAAGCGAAAAGCGACGGCAAAAATAAGGGCGCCTCTTTTATAATCAAGATTCCTCACTGGGCGGCAGATTCTGTATGACAAAAGATGAGTTATGGCGATTGGGCTAAAGCCATAGAAAAAGTAAAGATAAAGGAATATGATATTGCGTTTATCGATATGGTGATGCCAGGTATAAAGGGTTAACTGGCTTATCGAAAAAATAATAAGTGAGGAGAAATATAATGACTGTGAATAAAACCAAAATTCTAATAATCGATGATGAGGAGGATCTGTGTTTGCTTTTTAAAAATATACTAAAGCCCGAGGGCTATACTGTTTTTACCGCACAGAATGGATATGATGGAATAAAAATAAACCAGAAGAGAGATCCCGATATCATCCTCCTGGATCTTAAGATGCCGGGAATAAATGGTATAGAGACTCTGCGCCGTATCAGAAAAAAAGATCCCGGTGTTATAGTAATTATTATCACAGGATACGGTGATGCCGCGACGATCAGAGACGCCGCCGATCTGAATGTTTATGAGTATATGGCCAAGCCATTTAATAACGAAACGGTAATGATGACAATAAAAGACGCCGCTGCTTCTAAGGGTAAGGATGAATAATATCAGATCCCTGATATATGTGCCCGTTTTGCATACTCAGAAGGAATCGGGCGAAATTCTTCTCTCCTTAAAAGGAGATGAATCCGAAAAGCCTGCCGATGCTTCATCCGCTGAACAGGAGAAATCCGTAAAGGAGATGTGGGATGGCATATATGAAAAAATTCAGAATACGCATGTCTCGTACCCGACAATGCGGATCTATCAGGATGCCATGCCTGTTTGCGGAAGGGAAAAAGAGATAGCCGAAACTTTAGCCCAAAAGGCCAGTCGCAATCACCGACTGATCATGGATTTGCTGAAAAATGGCGCCAGCTTGGAAGGGACCGAAGACCCGAATTTATTGATCGAAGAATATGACAACTTAAGCCGGTTGATCGGTAAGGCCGGCGCTTCCGTACAGAGCTATAGAGACGCGCTTAATCAATATAGAGAAAAGGGCGCGAAATTGATGAAACAGAGGGATGCCTTTATCTCCGAAAGAATTAAAAGCACCTTGAAAGAAGGTGAGACGCCTTTGGTCTTCATGGGCGTGCGCCACGAATTGGAAAAACTGCTTCAGGGTGCTTTTGTAATCAATTATATTATCTATCGTCTGCCGTTTAAAAAGGTCAAAGATATCTATAATGTCTGATCGATCCCAAAAGCCCTCGCTATTGAGCAAAGATTTCTCCACGCTATTTTCCCCCATCCGTATAAACGCGGATATAGCGAATACCAATAAGCCATTTGCTCTATATGAATTCACCAGCATTTTTTTCCCCAATATGGTTCCTAGCATCGTAACTCTCCTCTTAGATATGGAAAGGCATTCCCAGAGACTGATCGCATCGATTGCGCCGGAAAAAAGAGAAAGATTGGTTAATGACCTTGAAGGCGTGACCATTGAAATACACTACCTGATAAAAGACAAAGGGAAGGAATTAATGTCATTACCCATTAATATATGTCCGGCGGAGGTATTGCGAAACGCCGCGTTTGCAAGGAAGGGTTCACGGTATAACGAAAAGATGCAGGAAGAGATAAACCGGATACTTACCTCTTTCATTACGAAGGAGATCCAGCGGAGGATTAAAATCATGATAGAAGGTGTCTTGAAAACCCTGCTTGCTAAACCCAGGATGCCGGCAATGCTCAAAAAGCTTTTAAGTCTGGGCCTGGTTGACAAGGAAGGTCGGCTCGCCAAAGGCGCCACCATTGAAGATTTGATATCCGGTAAATATGCAGGGCTGTTCAAAAAGGTTGTTCCCGAGGAGCTTATAAACGAAGCCCTAATACTCAAAGAGACGATCAAGGCCTGTTATGGTTGGGAAGGTAATGATTATCTCTCATCAGCGAATGCGGCGTTGGTGGAAAAGGGAATACTCGAAATAATTATAGGGGAAATGAAGGAAAAACCATGAGAACGTTGATAGTAGTCCCTGTTATCCATACGAGCGCTGACCTCGGGTCTTTAGCGCAAGATGTGACTAATAGAGGGATAGCTGACTTAGGAGAAGATGTTTGGCAGAGGCACCAGGCGACGGTTGAAAAGTTTTGGGATTGTATTTCGAGTTACTTCGATTCCATAAATGTGTCAGGAGTGAAAATATTTCAGGATGGCATGGTAGCGGATGGCGAGGTAGGGCAGAGGATTGTTCAGGAAAGCGCGAAGGCAGGAAGCCGGAATTACGAATTGGTTGCCAGGCTTATTAAGCGAGGAGCCATTTTAGTCAAGACAGAAGATTTCAAGCTTGTTAAGGAGGAGAGGGATAGGCTAGTTGCTCTAACTCAAGCCATGTCAATTACGCGTAAAATAATTATATTTATAAAGTATAAATTAGCTAAAGGCAGGCTTCTGAGCAAAAGAGATAGATTTATCGCAAAAAGAATAGATGAATCCCTATGCCCCGGTGAAACGGGAGTTATATTTATTGGCGCCTATCACAATATAGAAAAAAGGCTCGTGAAAAATATTTGTGTCAGGGAGATAAAGAATGCGCAGAAAGTAAAAGAATATCAGACATTGCTTCCTTTTTGCAATAGGTATAAGGAGCGATTTGAGAAATTAGGTGGGTATATTACTTCTAAAGTGGAGGTGCTCCGATAGTAGTAGACGAAAAATATTGACAATGTTAACAAAATGGAGCAGAATATTGATTCCTAACGAAAGAGAGTTTATGCTTGGAATAGACCTTGAAACTCTTCGGAAGAAAAATAATTTAGCGCAAGAAGATTTAGCGGACAGCCTGGCAGTTTTATGCCAGGCTGTTTGTATGTGAGGCTGGGGCGAAAGTACGCCTAAGTTGATAAAAAAAGGTGCTGAGAATGAGCGAGCCTAAATCGCCGGATAATTATGTTAAGATCGATGTTAATAGCATCACCGAGAACGATCGCGCACAGGAGATGCTGCGGCCGGTATGCAATGACCTGGAACAGCGCATGGCAGAGCAGCTGAGGGTGCTGAGGGAGAGTGAAATCCTGTTGCTTGATATGACAACTAATGTCCCCGGCGTAATCTATCAGTTCTATGTCAGGCCGAACGGAGAAGTTGGATTTTATTACGTGAGCGGCAGGTCGGAACAAGTCGTTGGTCTAAAGCCTGATATAGAGGGATATTTTGAGCGTTTCACAGAGCTTGTCATTCCTGAACACAGGGAAAGTTTTATAAAATCAATTGAGAAGGCGGCCAGGGAGTCATGTGAGTGGAAATATGAAGGTATGCTGCAAAAACCAACGGGAGAGAGAATCTGGTTTTCCGGAAATTCTAATCCATCGCCACGTAAAAATGAAATTGTTTTTAACGGGATGGTGCAAGACATTACATTGCGCAAGCGCTCGGAGGAAGCACTGCTGGAGAGCGAGGAACGATATCGGACGATTCTCCGTACGGCTATGGACGGCTTTTGGCTGATGGATTTGCAAGGGCATCTGCTGGAAGTCAACGAGGCCTATTGCCGGATGAGCGGCTATAGCACGCAGGAACTGCTGTCCATGAGCGTTACCGATCTGAGGGCTCTCGAAACCGGTGATGACATAGCCGCCCATATGCAAAAGGCTATAGCTCAGGGTGAGGATCGTTTCGAATCCCGGCACATCCGAAAGGATGGGAGTTTTTTTGACATTGAGGTCAGCATCCAATACCGGCCTGTCGAGGGCGGGCAAGTTGTGGTTTTTATGCGGGACATCACCGAGCGCAAGAGCATGGAGGAAGAGCTATGGATAAAGGATGTTGCAATCGCTTCATCCATTAACGCGTTTGCCATCGCTGATTCGGCCGGTAATCTGACGTATGTCAACGATTCTTTTCTCAATCTTTGTGGGTATGACAAAGAAGATGATGTTATCGGCAAGCCTTATACTATGTTTTGGGATGATGAGGCTGCGTCGCACGTTGTCGCCAATGCGTTACGACAAAGAGGGCAATGGACCGGAGAGGTGAATGCAAGAAGGAAAGATGGCTCTGCTATAACCGTTCAGTTTGTCGGCAATATTATATTAGACTCAAGCTCTAACGCTATAGGTATGATGGCCTCATTTATTGATATTTCTGAGCGAAAACGCGCGGAAAAGGAAGTAGTAAACCTTTCAAAATTTACAGCAGAAAATCCCAACCCTGTCCTGCGCATAGCCAAAGATGGCACAATCCTATATAGTAACAAAGGAGGGTTGAGTCTGCTTGCCAGGTGGGGCGCTGAAATTGGGGATAAGGCTCCTGGCAGGTGGTGCGATTTGATCAAGGCGAAGTTTAATTCCGGAGAGACTGGACCAGGAGGAGGAAAAGAAGAAGAAGAAGAAGAAGAAGAAGAAGAAGGCAAAATCTTTTCAATTATGATTATGCCTGTAAAAGAGTCCGGATATGCAAATCTTTATGCCCGTGACATTACCAAGCGCAAGAAGACTGAGGAGGCGTTAAAAGAATCTGAGCGAAAACTTAAAGAGCTGATTGATAAAACAACTCGCTCCCAGGAAGAGCTCAAGGTCTCTTACGCACAACTAAAGGCGAGTAAGGATGATCTGGTACGCTCCGAGAAACTTGCCTATACCGGTCGAATCGCCGCGAGCATTGCCCATGAGATAAGAAATCCCCTGACTAACGTTTCCATGTCTGTGCGGCAGCTTAAGAAAGGTGACAGGATAAAACCCGAGGGCATTAAACATAGCGATATCATCGAGAGAAACGTAGGAAGGATCAATTTTTTAATTACGGAGCTATTAAACTGCGCACGTCCTGCAAAACTTCATCCGGCGCCCTGTGATATGCACCGGGTGATTAAAGACGCATTGATTACCGATAAAGGTAAGATCAAGTCGCAAAAGGTAAAAGTGATTAAGATCCTTACCGCTAAACCCTCTATTTTAACAATTGATAAAGAATATATGGGACGCGTTCTGTTGAACTTAATCACCAACGCTATTGACGCTATGCCCAAAGGCGGCAATCTTACGATCAGTACAGAGATAAGTAAAGGCTTTTTTCTGGTAAAGGTTAAGGATTCAGGAATTGGTATCCCTGAAAAAGATGTTATCAAAATATTTGACCCATTCTTTAGCACCAAGCCTCAAGGCGTTGGTTTAGGGCTCACCACCTGTTATGGAATTATTGTCAGTCATGGTGGCACGATAGAGGTTGAGAGTAAGTGGCGAAAAGGAACTACTTTCATCCTTTCGCTACCTATTGAACACACACGGAGAGAGTAGCCGGAAAAAGTTTATGAAAAACGTACAATGGGATATTAAAAGAGGTGCGGATATTTATCGACAAGTATTCCATAACCGCTTAAAGTTATGGATCTGCACAGGTAAGGTAAAACGCGGCGAAGCGGTGGTCATACGCAGCGGATTTTCCGGTTGGCGGAAACCCGAAGATCTCGAGGAGCTTAGCCCTTACTTTCGACGCCATGAAAGAGCCGAATTAAGAAAGCTGAAAATAAGAAAAACGAGGAAGAAAGCAGCGGTAGAAATAACTCCTATAAAGAGCATTTTAATAATCGATGACGAAAAAGATCTTTGTTTGCTTTTAGGGGACGTCCTGAGATTTCATGGCTATAATGTAAAATCTGTTCATACCAAGAAAGAGGCTATGAACAGTTTAAGAACGCAGGCCCCCGACATGGTCTTTTGCGATTTAAGATTATCTGATGGTGACGGCATGAAGATCCTTTCCAGTATCAGATCGATGAGCCCTCGCACAATAGTAAGTATGGTCACCGCCTATGGCAGCGAAGAAGCTAGAAACGAAGCGAGGAGATTGGGTGCCCACAGTTTCATAGATAAGCCTTTTAACGAAGAGGATATATTGAAGAATATAAAAGAACTTTCTACTGCCGGAGCAAAGTGAAAAGAATTCTTATTGTAGACGATGATAAGGATTTGCGTTTTAATCTTTCAGCTGTCTTGAGAGAGGAAGGCCACGAGGTAATCGCCGCTTCGGATGGAAAACAGACGATAAAGGTCATTGATAAAAGCTCCCCGGATCTGGTCTTATTGGATATTAAACTTCCGGGGATGGACGGGGTCGAATTATTGCAGGAGATAAAAAGGAAATGGAATAACTTACCCATTATCATGTTGACCGCGAACAGTGACGTGAAGAGCGCGGTAAAGGCAATGAAATTGGGCGCATATGACTACATTACAAAGCCGTTTGATGATGAGGAACTGATCCTTATCATCAAAAAAGCCCTTCATACCCAGTACTTATGCAGGGAAGTGGAGCATTTAAGAAAGAAATTGGGCCAGACGTTCGCGCCGATAGAAGAGGCAATGGGAGAGAGCGTCAGGATAAGGCAGGTCTTGAAACATGTTGATATAATCGCGGCCACGAATATGACCGTGGTGCTTCAGGGAGAGAGCGGCACGGGGAAAGAAGTGATAGCGAAGTTGATACATGAAAAGAGTCTGCGCAAAGACAATCCTTTTGTCGCGATAGACTGCGGTGCTATACCGGATACACTGGTTGAGAGTGAACTATTTGGTTATGAGAAGGGCGCTTTTACCGGAGCAGAAGAGCGCAAAGATGGCAAATTTGAGCAGGCAAATGGCGGCACTCTATTCTTCGATGAGATCACCAATATCCCTAATAGCATACAGATGAAGCTATTAAGAGCCGTTCAGGAAAGAAAATTTCAACATTTAGGCGGCAAGACCAATATAAGTGTGGATGTGCGGATAATAGTGGCAACTAATATTAATCTTTTAGAGGCTGTAAGGCTGGGCAAATTTAGAGATGACCTGTTCCATAGATTAAACGAGTTTAATATCAATCTCCCGCCTTTAAGAGAAAGAAAGGAAGACCTGCCCGTTTTAATTAAATACTTTGTGAATGAATCGAATGGGGATCTTGGTAAAAATGTGGGTGGTGTCTCGAGTGAAGCCGTGAGGCTTCTTATCGATTATCCCTGGCCGGGCAATGTCCGGGAACTGAAAAACGTGATCAAAAGGGCGGTTCTTTTGGCCGATTCCAAAGAGATCACCCCGGCATGCCTCTCCTTAAACGAATGTACCTGCTCCGCACAAGCTTCCCAGTCCCCCGGCATGCCAATATCTGATACTAAAGAAGGCGATTCTCTTAAAGAGGTGAAGGAAAAGTCCTCATCACAGATTGAGGAGAAGATGATTAAAGAGGCCCTGGTTAAAGCCGGTGGCAATAAGACTAAGGCCGCCAGTTTCCTTAAAATAGACCGTACGACACTTTATTCAAAGATAAAAGAATTTCAAATCAAGTAACTTCCGTCATTTTGAGGGAGGCCGATGGCTTCGTTCAGAGTGACGTGGAAGTTGTATTTCGCAACAGCCCCTTATACTAAGCTTCTGTCTGGCTAAACGCTGTAGATGAAAAGAGCGCGTTATGGAACTATCGCTAAAACCTGCTAATAAGTTAACCTATAAATTCAGACTAACTCCCCAGATGCGTTTATCCATTCATCTTTTACAAATGCCTCTTGTTAAATTAAAGGAATTCATCGAAAAACAGGTGGAAGAAAATCCCTTATTAAATATGGAAATCGTGAAACCGCCTAAAGAAGTAAATTACAATCTTTGCAGTGAAGAAGAACAAGATTACAGAGAAAGCCTGATAGTCAAACCTGCCACGCTCCAGGATCATCTCTCGTCGCAATTACAGCTGCTCGCTGATTCTGATAATGTCAGGGAAATTGGAGAACTGATTATAGGCAACATAAACGATGATGGCTATCTTGGATGCCCGATAGAAGAGATAAAATCTAATTCCGGTGAAATTACGCGATCCGAAATCGGGAAAATATTGTCATTAATTCAAACTTTTGATCCTGTCGGTGTTGGGGCGAAGGATTTAAGAGAGTGTCTATTATTGCAATTAATAGCAAAGGACCGAAATGATTCATTAGCTTATAAAATTGTAGATAGATATTTGCCCGTTCTTCAAAATAAAAGATATGATTACATCTCGAAGAAGATGGGGATTTCCGTTGAAAAGATTAAAGAGGCGATGAAAGAGATAGCAAGCATGGAACCCAAACCGGGCAGGGCTTTTAACACAGAGAAACCCGTCTATTTAATACCGGATGCGCTAATCAGAAAAAATATAGACGGATATGAGCTTATACCCAATGATTGGGAATTGCCACGCATTACTCTTAATGAGAAATACAAAAAAATGTTAAGGCAGAAGGATGCGCCCGATGATACGAAGGCCTATTTAAACGAAAGGCTTAAAGCCGCCCGTTCGCTGATCAATGCTATAAGTAGACGAAGGGAGACGATCCGACAGGTGACAGAGACAATCGCGTCTATTCAGAATGGGTTTATCGAGAATGGAGCCACAGATTTTAAGCCGATGACTTTAGATCAGATTGCCAAACGAATCGGTAAGCACAAATCTACAATAAGCAGGGCTGTGACCGGAAAATATCTTCAGACACCCCAGGGCATCTTCGAATTGAAGTCTTTTTTGAGCCCGAGAGTTAAGCAGAAGGATGGAGGATTTTTATCATCCAAGGCTATTAAATCAAGAATGAAAAACCTGATAGAAAATGAAAACAAAGAAAAACCTCTGACTGACCGGAAGATTGTTAACCTTTTCAAAAAAGAAGGAATTTCCGTTGCTCGCCGAACCATAGCCAAATATCGAGGCCAAATCAGGATGCCCTCTTCTAAGTCACGATGTGAATAAAAGTAAAAATGGAAACTTTAAAGGTGAAATTGCAAACGATGCAAAGTTAATATATAATGATATAAAAGGTGGGACTGTTGCGAAATACAACTTCCGTCATTCTGAGGGAGGCCATCGGCCGACCGAAGAATCTATTTACCGTCGAGATTCTTCACTTCGCCCTTTGGGCTTCGTTCAGAATGACGTGGAATTTGTCATTTTGCAATAGTCCCAAGATATGGAGGAGAGATGACAAAATCTATTAAGGGCAGTAGGACGGAGAAGAATCTGTTAGCGGCGTTTGCCGGAGAATCTCAGGCGAGAAACAGGTATACATACTTTGCGTCAGCGGCGAAGAAGGAAGGCTTTGAGCAGATAGCCAATATATTTCTCGAGACAGCCGAGAACGAGAAGGAGCATGCGAAGGTATTTTTTAAACATCTCGAGGGCGGGGACGTAGAGATAACGGCGATCTATCCTGCGGGCGCTATAAAGGATACACGGTCCAATCTCGAAGCTGCGGCGGCGGGTGAGAATATGGAGTGGACGACGATATACTCTGATTTTGCAAAGACTGCTAAGGATGAAGGTTTTTCAGACGTCGCACGTTCGTTCGAGCAGATATCGAAAGTAGAAAAATTCCACGAATCGCGCTATAGAAAGCTTATCAATAACGTCGCTAATGGCGAGGTCTTTAAGAAGAAGGCGGCAGTGAAGTGGCACTGCATTAATTGCGGTTATGTGGTAGAGGGAATGATAGCTCCGAATGAGTGCCCCGCCTGCAAACACCCGCAGAGCTATTACGAAATATTGGCGGAAAATTTTTAAAAGAAAACATCCTTGTATCCTCCGGAGAATATATGCTGGGCGGTGCGCGTCCATACCTACTTATAATTCTTATCGGTCTTTTGCTCTATGCGGGGGCGTCATTCTTCGGGTTAAGTTACCTCGATGACAATGTCCTAATACTCGATAACCATGAGTTCATAAGTAAGCTCTCAAATATTACAGAGGCGTTCAGACAGAGCGTCTTTCATGTGCTGGGCGAATATGACGCCGCCTACAGACCGCTGCTGACAGCCTCTTTTATCATTGACGCGCACTTCGATAAATATCTCGGCCTCGGTTATCATTTCACCAATATTATTTTTCACATAATAACATCCTGCCTGGCGTTTCTACTATTTTTGAAACTGAAATACCCCAGATCGCTCGCTTTCTTCATAGCGCTTATATTCACCGTCCATCCGGTCCTGACTCAGGCAGTTGCCTGGATCCCCGGCAGGAACGACTCGCTCCTAGCAATATTTGCGCTCATGAGCTTCATATCTCTCATTAAGTTCCTCGCGAGCCGGAGATGGAGATATTGCGCAGCGCATATATTTTTCTTAATGCTGGCGCTATTCACTAAGGAATCCGCGATAGCGCTTATTATCGTAAGCGGATGTTACTGTGTAATCATTCCCGATAAAATAAAATCACTGCGAATATGGACGGCGCTATCAGTCGGATGGATTTTTACGCTTACGATCTGGTTTATCCTCCGGGGGTTTGCGCTGACGCATAATCCCGTTATATTATGCGGTTCTGCCATAGCGCGCGATTTAACCTTATCCACTCCCGCAATACTAATATACTTAGGCAAAGTAATATTTCCATTTAATCTATCGATAATTCCTACGATCGAAGATTCGACGCTCGTCTATGGCATGGTAGCGGCAGTACTGATAGTGTCAGGCCTGGCCTTATCTAAAGCAAAACGGAATCGATTTGTAATATTTGGTGCGATATGGTTCATAGCATTTCTACTGCCGACCTTCATTCAACCAATATCGGGCGAATCTGCAATATTTATGGAATCGAGGATATACCTGCCCATATTGGGAATATTCATCATTCTGGGAGAGATAGATTTTATAAAGGCCCTCTCTCTAAAAGATATCCGCCAATCCGGCTTTGTGGCAATGATCACAGTTGCGCTATTTTACATTAGCATGGCTTATGCGAATCATTTTCAGAATGCGGTCACATTTTGGGAGTATGCCGTAAAAGGATCCCCGCATTCATCTGTAGCACAGTATAATTTAGGGTGGATATATGGGGCCCAGGGCAGGGATCGGGATGCCGAGGCCAAATATAAAAAGGCGCTTGAGCTAAATCCTCACCAGAGGTATGCGCATAATAGTCTGGGGTGCATTTACGAATATAGAGGGTTGCCAAACCAGGCGGAATCGGAATATGTTAAGGAGATAGAGATCGCACCGTACTATGAAAGTGCCTACATGAACCTGGCCAATCTATATATGCGCCGGGGAAAACAAAAAGAAGCCAAAGAGCTATTACGAAATCTTAAAAAGAAATAAATCTTCCCTAACGCACACCGCCATGGTAAAATACGCTCCCTTATGGAGGCGAAGTAGAATGGTCTTCTTCGCTACTGAAGTTAGACCGTAATGGAGCTTCGAAGGACCTATTCCTACGAAGCCCACAGTAGCTAGAGTGTAATAGATTAGCGTGAGAAAGTTCCCCCTCGTCATTCTGAGGGCGAAGGGGCCGAAGAATCTAAAAACGAGATCCTTCGCTTCGCCCTATCGGGCTTCGCTCAGGATGACGAAGTAAGTTTCCTTCTCTTGGATAAACTATCACGTTGGAGTCGAGAGGCGAAATGGATAAGATTAATCAGGCAAAAGTTGCTATTGTAGGACGGCCCAACGTTGGAAAGTCGTCTCTATTTAATGCTATTCACGGCCAGAGGAAGGCGATCGTGGAGGCTGAGGGTGGAACTACGCGCGATAGGATATCTGCTGATGTAAAGTGGAAGGGCAAAGGCTTTACTCTGGTCGATACGGCCGGATTTGAGCATATTCCGGCCGATGGTATGTCGGAACTAGTCATAAAGCAGATCCGGAAAGGCATTGAAGAGTCAGATATCATGCTGTTTGTCACGGATGGCATGGAGGGCATTACCCCATTAGACAGAGATCTGGCATCGATGCTGAGAAAGACCTCGAAAAAGATATATTTGGTTGTGAATAAAATAGATAATGAATCTCAGTCGGGGCGTGTAATGGATTTTTTTGAGCTCGGCCTCGGCGAACCCTATGCCGTCTCAGCCCTAAACGACAAGGGTATTGACAAATTATGCGGCGACCTGGTCAAAGATATGGAAAAGTCAGTCGAGCAGGAGGGTGGTAGCTTTATAAAGGTTGCCATAATAGGACGGCCCAACGTAGGTAAATCATCATATTTGAACATGCTAATCAATGAAGATAGGGTCATAGTTCATCCGACGGCAGGCACTACGCGAGACGCGATAGACGTAAACTTCAGTTATAAGGATAAAGATTATGTTCTTATCGACACCGCAGGTATCAGGCACAATCCTAAGATAAAGCGTGCGGCCGATTTCTATGGAGGGGTGCGTTCGCAGGAAGCTATAAAGCGTTCCGATGTGGCCATGATGTTGATCGACGGTAGTGAGGGGTTAAAGAAAGACGATGCGCGCATGATCGACCTATGCTTTAAGGAGGGTCGTCCGCTCGTGATAGCTGTAAATAAGTGGGACCTGGTCAAAGGGATAGAGATGTCGAAATATTGTGATGCGCTGGTGGTTGAAGCCAGCGTTATAAGAAACATACCGATCCTTTTTATGTCATGTAAGAGCGGTAGAAATGTGAAAGACAGCCTGGATACCATTTCGGAAGTGTACGACAGGTCCAGGACGACGATATCGAGTGAAAAATTAAATGAAACGCTCAAGGCATTGAATAATTCCCGTCAGATAACGAGTAAGAGAATAAAGTTTAAGTGCCTTATACAGGAGGGTTCGGCTCCTCCGGGTTTTATTATAGGCGTAGCCGACATTAAAGTAATGACGGGAGATATGCAGAGATACGTCGAGAACTATATAAGGAAGGCTTACGAGTTTAAAGGTGTGCCATTAAGAGTCAGATACAGATAAATTAATAGTTTTTTGGCCCTACGGAAAGAGGGCATTTTTTATTCCAAATTTTAGTTTACATAACATATTGTGAAGCAGTAAGTTATAGCAAAATTAAAAGCTAAAAAAGTTAGTCATTACCTATTGACAAAACCTAAATTTATGATACACTTAATATGTAAGTATCAATAAAAAGGTAGCTGATGATGAATGACAATTCAATAAATACAGACGGCGCGACGTTCATAAATATCGTCACTACACATATCGATAACATATGGTAAGGGGTAATTCCTGATGAAGACATTGGATGTCAGACAGGATATTGACTCTATGAGGGAAGAGCCTGGTTCCAGACCTTTAATCATGGACTTACAAAGTCCTCGGCATAAGATCTGGATACGCTCGATAGCGATTCTCCTCGTCGTTACATTTGTAAATCAAGATCTTATCTGGGCGCAGAATGGCTCGCCCATATGGTCAAAGGCTCAGAATGCCACCCCGAATTTTAAGACTCCCGTCAATGTAAATAGCCCCATTAACGTCCCCAAAGACGTCGCTGTAACGAAAGAAGTCTACACCGCGCCCGGCGACAGGACGATCATCAATATCCAGGATGCCCACGCGTCACTCGGTGCCCAGGAATCGATAGCTTCCGTCCTCGATTCGCTGGTAACAAATTATGACATCAATCTCGTAGCCATAGAAGGATCTTCGGGCTATGTCGATACATCCATCCTCAGGACATTCCCTGACGATAATATTAAAAAGAATACGGCCAGGCACTTCATGGGCGCCGGTAAATTATCAGCAGGCGAATTTTTCGCTATCACATCCAATAAGTCTATCGCCCTATACGGTATAGAAAATAAGCCGCTATACCGGGAGAACCTCGATCAGTTCAGGGCTGTATATAAAGCAAATAACGAGATTAAGGGCGATATCGATAACCTGCTTACTGCATTGGCCGGCCTTCGTGATAAGATCTATTCCCAGGAACTAAAGGATCTTACCACAAATTCAGTTCTTCACAAGAATGGTAAGATCACCTTTACCCAGAGATGGGCCCTGGTGAGGGAGTTGGCCGCAAAGACCGGCGTCGACTATAAGAATTTTGAAAATCTGACGAAACTGGTAGAGTCGCTGAAGCTCGAGAAGACGATAAGCTTTGACAGGGCGAATAAGGAGAGAGATGCGCTTATAGATGCACTGAGCAAAAAGGCTGCCAAGCAGGACCTCGAGCAGATAGTCCTGAAGTCTCTGTCGTTTAAAACGGGCAAGATCTCTAACAGTGAATATTATGTCTTCCTGCAGGAAGAGGCAGAGAGAGTCCACATCGACGCCGAGCCATATAAGAATCTGATAGCCTACACCGACTATATCACCCTGTATGAGTCCATAGACCTCACCGCTATATTTGAAGAAGTGAAGAATTTTGAGGACCAGATAAAAGAGAAGTTATTTACCGGCGATGACCAGCGGAAACTTTACGATATTATGAAGTGCGTGGAGTTCGTAAAAGACCTGTTTGATCTTAAGCTCACTAACGGCGACTTCGGATACCTCGCTACAAATATTGATCGTTGCAATGCTACTTCTGTGGCGTCTTTCATACGCGATGCCTCCATCAAATATAACGTCACCATCGGCGCAGGATATGACCTCGAGAAGATATTTAATGATGTGCCTGTGGCGCTGGATTTCTATAAGACGGCCGAGAAGAGAAACCACACCATACTGGCCAATACGATCGCGACCATGAAGGATCGCCGGCAGAATGTGGCGGCGCTCATCACCGGTGGTTATCACTCGCAGGGCATCACAGAACTGCTAAGAAAGAGTAAGACATCTTACATAGTAATCCTGCCGAAGTTTGACGCATCTAAGGGCGAGAGGCCGTATGTAGCGATATTGACTAATAAGACCGAGCCTTATTCGGATCTGATAGATAGCGGCAAGTATCAGGTAGCTACGGATAAGTATCTCGGCGACGAAGCGGCGAATCCCGGAAAGGTGACGTCTTTCATACAGGATATAGTAGCCACGAGCCTCGCCCAGGCGGTGATGGAGAAGAAGGATGTCGAGAGCGTGAAGAAGCTCTGGATTCAGAGTTATCGGAATGCCTACGAAGAGCTTAGGGCTAAGGGCATTATAAAGGCCGAAGATGTAGCCATCGAGACTAAGACGATGGCCGATCAGGCAGATTTTATATACACCACGGTTTCGGCAGAGCGTGATAAGGATGGCAATATAGCAAATATTAAGACGAGACCGTCGACGAGCCGCGAGATAGAAGAATATCTAATTTCAAAATCCGGTAACGGTAAGAAAATATCTAATCTTAAGACGGTGGAAGATCGCCTGGCTGAGCTCGAGAATTCTAACCAGGCTACGCGTAACCTAGTACTCCACTCGGTCGCAGTCGATATCGCAGAGACGATGAATCGGGCCAAGGCTAAAGGTAATTTCGATGAAGAATTTAATAGGGTTGCCAGGAGAAAAGGCATAAATGGTAATGATAAGGAAAGCGTTAAGTCTGCTGTAAAAAAAGAGCTTGGCATTGGTGACGGAAAGATCGCGCCGACATCTCAGTTCCCTCAGGGTGCGGCGATGACGCCTGATGGTGTTGCGAGATTAGTAGAAATGACTATGTGCGGTTCCGTATTTGGAGCAACTGACTTTAACGTGGTTGTGGAGTCACCGGTAATACAGCCGTTAGTTTCTGTTCAGACAGTTACCTCGGCGGCGCCGGTGTCGGTCGAAGCCCCTGTACCGGTTACACCTATTGCCCCAGCGCCTGTGCTCGTAGGAGCGTCTGTATCAGCGGCAGGAGAACCATCGGCGCCAGAGGTGAAATTGCCGCCATCTTCGAGTCAGACAGTATCGAAAGAGGCCGCAGAAGTTGATAGTTTGCGAGAGTTGGCACGGGGATTAGTTAAGGATCTGCGAGAACCCGTGTTAGACATGCGTAAAGTAGTGGGGGACATAAGATTAGCACTGGAAAAACGGGATGGCAAGAAAAAGGCGGAGGAAATAGAAAAATTACTAAAAGAAATGAACGTTTATAAAGATAAAATACTTCTTATAGTAAGGGGTATACCTGTAAGAGAGAAGGTTGTGTCTGAAGACTTACCCAGATATAAAAAAGCGTTGTATAAGTCGCTTAATAAGCTGGGCAAATCATATTATGATGTACCCAACGCCCTAGCTGTTCTTATAGGCTACGCAGATATAAGCTTTGTGGATGACTCTGATTATTTTACTAAAATTGATAGCAATCTAAAAAGGTTGGAAAATATTTTGGATCTGCTTGATAAATTAGCCAAGTCATCTCAATCCCCACAGTTATTTAGTATACGTGAAGACGAGTATTTACATCTACGAGATTGGATAGCAGATCCGCCTAGTACTGCTGAAGAACTTAAGACTAAATTAGAATTGGAAGCCCGGACAAAAGAATACATTGATGAGAAAGTCGCTACTTTTGAGCGCACAGCTCTCAATCCGGGGACTGTTGCGAAAGACAACTTCCGTCATTCTGAGGAAGGCCAACGGTCGACCGAAGAATCTAAAAACGAGATCCTTCCTCGCTCTGCTCGTCAGGATGACGGACGCTCTTTACTTCACCCTTCGGCCCCTTCGCTTCAGAATGACGCGGAATTTGGCATTTCGCAACAGTCCCATACCCTACTTCTTGCTATGGTTATCGGAGCGACACTTTTTATCTCCGGTTGCGGTTCAACCTCCCAAGTAGCTTCCTCTTATAATACCGCCAAAGCGATGGCAGGCCCTACGCGCGAAAAGACACAGATCGGCGAAGTCGAAGCCACGCCTACGGCAATTTCCAAAGAAACCGTTCTTAGTCACGATGAATCAAAGGCGAACATTCCGATCTCTTCGGGTCAGTTTGCCCTCGATCAGAAGAAGCTCAGCGACGCCGCAAATAAATACTTCGCAGATATGGCAAATAAGGACTATTTTCAGGATATCGCCAAAAAGTTTAAGATCAAAGGCGATACCTCTGCCGATCCGCTACTTCTCAGTTCAGCTATAGTGAACGGCACACTCGTGTTGAGAGATAATGATGATTTTAGCCTTAGAAATATGCCACAAAATAGAATCGAGAAGTTTAGCGACATTGTCAGTAGCGTATGGGAAAATGTTGATAAGGCAAGCCTGCCAAATTACATAAAATCTAAGTCGAACAAAGAACTCCAAAAGATTCTTTTTGCCACATCGGTATTCGATCCGGAAACCTACTTATACCTCGAGAAAAATAATGTAGCCATATTACTGGTAAGCACTAACTGGTTTTCCGGGGCTACGAGCGGTGACAGTTTCTTCGGATGGATAGCTAAAGACCCGCGTGGAGCGAAGATAGAGCTACGAAAAGAGAACAGTACGGTAAGTAATATAGGGGTTCTGGTCCACGAGTCCGTACACCATAGAAGGGGAGATGTTGCCAAAGGCTATGGAGAGTTATATCTGAAACTTCTCGGGTATCTTACAGAGATCTTTAGAGATCTTCCGTCATTTGAGAGGGCTACGTTTGAAGCTGAAGGCAAATTCTATAAAGAAGTATTACGTATAAATGTGCCGCTTAAGAATCTCAGCATCGCATATCTCAATCAACGCTGGACTCTATCCTTCATTAGTGCCGTTACGTGGATTACATCAATTGCTTTATTGCTTCTACCGTTCTTTGCGGTTAAGGCTGTGCAAGCACTCAGGGCAAAGCAAACTCCCGCACGAACGCCTGGTCGTTACATTTCAAGAAGCCGAGGCAGGGGCGATAGGGGATTTGGTAATGTCGGCCTCGTATTGTTCGGCGCCGCAGGTCTGGCTGTGTTAGCGTTAGTGGCCGCGCCGTTAGTTACGAGCATTGGCGCGGTGATAAGCTACTTCCCGCTAGCCACGGCGATAGGTACAGCTATGGCAGGACTTGTTATAGCCGGCATCAAGCTTTATGACGGGATCGCGAGGTTATTATTGAATGCCCAAAGAACCACCGCTCGTATCCTTGCCCCGCCTAAAGCTAAAGCGCAACCGAAAGAAATCATTCCAGAGGCCGTAAAGCCCATCGAATTAACCCCTAACGAAATCGAAACCAGATTACTTCAAGAAACAGGATATTCTAATTACAGGCCCGGTCAGATCGAGGCAATGAGGGAGCTAAAGGAAGGCAGATTTACAGAATTAAGGACGGGCGGTGGCAAGACTATCACTTTAGCTGGAGCGGCGCTATCGAGATTCAGAGAGAGGGGCGAAAGGGTAATTATAAAGACACACGAAGATGCGCTGACCACGCAGGCCATGGAAAAGGATAATATCGGAGATGTATTGAGCCGTTGCGGGGAGGATGTTGTCACTGGGTTTATACTTCCGCACGTTACAGATGATGGTAAGGTCGAAGAAATGGGCGTTATATTTGAGAATGGCGTCAGAAAAGAGACTACGGCAGACGAGGTCTTTGATAGATGCGCCATTATATATGGGAAGTGGGACAGGTTCGTTCATCGTCATCTGAAAGAGAGCCTCGGCATCGGTCGAAAGGCTATGAATAACCATAAATATTTCTCACTGAGTGACGAGACCGATCTAATGCTGGTGTTTGGCTCAGCTACCCCCTGCGTAATCTCGGGCGATAAGTTAGAGGATTGGCAGGATAGAATAGTTGTACGAAGGGCCATAGACGAAATAGTCAGGGACACGCTACTAACGGACAAGAGTATGTTTTATGTGCCGGAGGGTTCCAAGGAAGTATCCCTGACCGATAAAGCTCATGGCGCCCTCAGAAATGCCGTAGGTAAATATGCAAAAGATAACCCGAAGCTTGCCGAGCTGATTAATCAAAACTCGGAGAATTTCGCGATAGATGCCCTTAAAGCCCATCTTTTTTATTCGATAGGTGTTCAGTACTATTTTGAAGACGGCAAAGTATATGTTCGAGATGAACATACGGGCGCGAAGAAAGTAGGAATGAATTTTGGTGAGGGGTTACAGCAGGCCATAGAGATAATGGCAGGTGTAGATGAAGTTAGCCCAGAGACATATACGCTTGCGTCGATGACGATAGAACAGTTTGAGAAGAATAGAGATCTCATTACCGACTACGCCGGCGCCAGTGGAACTATGGAGGCGAAACGTTTTGAGAGCATATACCCCGGCAAAGAGGTCAGGACTATAGCCGGTTTGTCCCAGACTCTGGATAAGAGCGCAGGGCATACGGGTTTTAAGACGAGGGAAGATAAATGGACTATGCTGGCCGAAAGGTTGAATAAAAGACTGGGTAATGGACAGCCTATATTGCTTAAGGTTGAATCAGACGCGGAAGTAAAAGAGTTAAGAAATTATATAGAGGAGAATTGCGAAGCCAAATTAGCCGAGTGTGGAATAATAATTAATGAAGCTAATGGAGGCAATGCCGAAGAGTTTAATCGCGCTATAAGCATTGCCGGTTATGGCAACATACTTACGATAACCACAAATATTGCGCACCGTGGAATAGATATTACTATAAGAGGGCGTTTCCTTAATAAGGATGGTTCGGAAGGAGAGGAAGTTCCACCTCTCGATCAATTAGCTCCAGGACTGCATGTAATATCTGCATATCTCGATGAATCAGAGGCATTTGAAATTCAGACTCAAGGCCGCGGTGACAGAGGAACTAACAAAGGATCGTGGGAGGGCCTATTCTCGCTCGATGAGAATACACTTAAAGAGCACGCCAAGCTCCTGAACCAGCAATTAGCAGGGTTGAGGGGCGCTATTGAAAGATCCGATACGAAGCTCGTCGAGAGCCTGACAGCAGAGGTCAGGGATAGGATCGCAAGCGAGAAGAATAGAAGCGATGAGAAGAGACGTGCGTACGAGCAGGAGGTGTTTTTATACCAACAGCAGGTATTGAATCTCCTTAGTATGACAGCCTCGAAGGATGAATTTGTAAAGTTCTTAAGAGAGACGGGTTCATACGAGGGTCTCAGAGCCGGTGTGAAGAGTGACAGCGAGTTAGATAGTAAGATCGCAGACTTACAAGTCCTTATACAGAAAAAACTTACTGATGAACTTAGCAAGTTTCAGACGGAACAGCAATCCACGAGAAAACGTCTGGAGTACCTGGCGAGCCAGTCTCGGGTCGGATTAAAAGGGGCTTTCGTCCAGTTCGACAAAGAGCTGTCCAATGCGGCATTTCTTGCACGCAATTTCAATAACAAAATCAGCGATATAAAAGATTTCATCACCGTTATTGTGGCCTCCGCCATGGGTAGCGAGGTTGAAAATATTCAGGAGACAAGGCCGTACTCATTTACGAATTTACTATCGGAAGGTTTTGTAAAGACGGCGGCATCGATAATACTGGTGCTTGGTATAGGGACATTGTTTGCCAGATATGGCCTCTCATCATTCACTAAGGAGCTCTTAGATCCGATAATTCAGTCTCTTATCTCACAGCCTGTGATCGCAGGTGTTGCAACCGCATCGCTACTCATCATAACGGTATATTTTAGCCAGATTTACGGAAAGAAGATAGGACAGCTCGATACATCTACGACCGATTTCATGAGGTTCACCGCCGGCGTAGGAAAGGGGAGCTTCTTAAATGCCTTGATTAGATGGACAGGTGTCATGGCTCTTCAGCTTCTCGCAGGGCCGGGCTTGTTTACTGCCGCAGGAACGCTGATAGCGGCAGTCGCGCACCCCGTGATAGCAGTAGGATCTCTGGCCCTTCCTGCAATACCACTGGCATTTGGCGCGGCAGTTATGGCATTTCTGGCGAATGTTATTCTAATAGGCTTGTTCAGGAAAGACCTGAGTAAAGTCACTGATGTAACTCCCACTCGTTTTGAGTCCGGAGTGAACTCCCTCGTCAGGGCGATGGTGATATCGGTAAGCGTGCTCTTTGCCATACAGATAGCCGGAGGGTCTCTATTTATCACGAGCGTGTCATTAGGCGCGATAGCTATTTCATCACTTGCGGCCAATGTCGTCGGTAGGGAGGCGGAGCGCGGCTTCTTTAGGGCCAGGTGGCCTATGTATATAGGAAACGCCCTCGGCATTATAGTAGGCGCAGGACTCGTAACCTTATCATCCTTATTCGGCTCCGCGGGTATGTTGTCCTCAATCTCTGTGGCACCTTTAATATCGGTTCCGATGGCAGTTATAGGTGTACTGGCTATAATATTTCAGTTTGTACAGGCGGCCAAATTAGGGCAGGAGGCACTCTCTGCCAAGCAGAGCTATTGGCGCACTTTCGCCGAATCATTTATTCCGAGTTCGAGAAACATATTGATGTATGCCATGGCGATACCTGCGGCGTTTGTGATATTTAGCGGCGTGATGCAGACGGCGTTATTTGTCAGCGCTATCGGCGTGACGGCGATTCTAATAAATAAATACGGAGTGAATATAGAGAAGATGATGGGGCGGGCTACTTCGGAGTATTTCTCAGGCATGCTGGGAAAAGTAGCCGTGGCGTCTGCGATTGCCGTGCCCATGGTGGTCTATCCGGTGGTCGCATATGCTCAGGAAGGACAGAAAGTTTTAGGCGAGATCGGAAGCGGTAAAAAGGTCGATCCGGCCGCTGTTACTGCGGCTATCAGTCGTATGAGAGATTCGTCACAACGAGCGAATGGATGGAGAACGCTTGGTCGAAATGTCGGTAATGTTGTAGACGAGGCTGCGAATGGCAGGATCATTACCACGGTGGCGGCCGCGCCAAGAGAAGTGGCGCAGGCGAAGCCGCAGAGAGAACGCGCACCACCGGCTGATGCCCTGGACAAAATATTAGATCACGGCGCACTAAGAAAATTATTCTCCGATTACGAGCATATTCCTGTAGCAGATCAGAAATTGCAAAATGAAAGGTACATGAATCGCCTGGAGGCGATAGTCAGCTCGCCAGGCTATAGTCAGTCAGGGTATCTGGCAAAGCTTGCGGCATCGGCCAGGGTACCAACGGCACCGGTCGTTACTGTATCTACGCAAAAGGTAGAGCAAACACCGAATCTTCAAGGGTACGCTACCGACATTGTATATCCTGACATTGACTGGCTGGTTCAGTCTAAACCATCCGATCCCGATCATAATGTGCCCATTCCGTTACTAATCTACAATAATAAAGCTGAAAAATATACGCGGTTCCAGCATCGCAATGGCCACGATATGGGGCAGATCCAGATCTTCCATAAAGCGACTGGTCAAAGGACATTCTCTGGCGCTGAGATATTAGCCTTCGATGGTAATGGTCACATGACTTTTATCGCCAGAGGCTTGAGCGTGGGTGCAAATATGAACATAGGCACGATAACTCAGGCTTCTATAGGTAAGATCAGACAATCCGTCTACCAGATATTCTTTAATGTAGATACCGAGCACTACACCGGCACGATCAGGATGATACTTAAGCCGGCAGGAGATAGTATATCCATAAGCTTAACATCAGATCTAACGATGAAGAAGGATGTGAATCCGGCCACCGATATGCAATCCAATTTCTTACACGCCGTTCTCGGCCTAAAAGATCCGATGAAAAAAGGCCAGAAAATCGCGCTAAACCGCAATCTCGTCGTCAATAAAGACGGGTTAAAGGCGGTGCCGGTGGTGAGTCGGATAGCACCATCAGCACAGCCGTCGGTTAGATTACCGGTTGCGATGCCCTCAGCTCAGCCGAATGTCGCACCACTGACTCAAAGACCTTCAGTGACCTATCCATCACGGTATCAGGCCTCTGCAATGAACGCATCCAATATGCAGATGCTTAACGAATCCATTACGTATGCTATGAGAAATGTTGCATCTTCAGAGCAAGGCCGGCCCAGATCAGAGAATCTTCGAGCCAGGGTCGCGACTGCAATGAGGGACTATAAGCTGACCGTCCCGGGCTTTGTAGACCTATTTGAACGTAACCGTGACCCGTATGCGGCATATACAAATGCAGGTCTTGGCACAGTAACGCTAATCAAGGCTACCCCCGGAACCGTTCTGATGCCTGAGCAGGAGATTGGTTCCATACCCGAAGAGGCATTGCGTAAGCATGCCGAAAACGATTTGATCTGTGCGATGATGTCGGCATATCAGGAATATGAGAAATCGGAAAGAGATGAAGTTGCAAATACGGCCCTGGCCGGGGATCTTCAGACCAGATGCGATGAAATGTACAAAAATCACAGATCGTCTGATGCAGTGCGTTATAAGGCGACCAGGATGCTCTCTGCCGCTAAAGATAAGCTGAGAGAAGCTAAGTTTAAAAAACAGGAATGCCTGAAGCTTATAAAAGCATTAAGAGGAGAAAGCTTATCTACAGGCCTTACTATAGATATTAGGAAGACAGACCAGGATAGATCACTATTCGAAAATCTCCTCAGCGATGGCCTGTCAGGCACTCCCGAGCTGGAGCTCAATAAGATATTCGGTTATTTGCCGAATGGGTGGGGTTTGGATGTTAAGCCGCCGGATGTCGTGAAAGCGATATATGTAAATTATCAGCAGAGCTTGTATGAATTTGGCTTAAATATCCATATATCCCTGTACCAGCTGAAATATATCCAGGAAGAGATCGCCGCGGCCAATAAGTATATCGCAAGTCTCCAGGCCGAACTGGATATCAAAGGTAATGATGAAAAATTTATTTCCCAGGAAGATGAAATATTGCTTGTGGATAAACTTCAGCAGGCAAGGGCCAGATTGAATGATCTTTTAAATAGGAAAGACAAATTTATTTTGGACTTGGGCAAGGCTGGAATCGATGCCAGAAAACTCAGGCCCGAAGAGATAAATGACAAAATGATGGTCTTTGAGCGTTCCAGGGCTATCGAAAACAGATTAAGTCATGATTTGCCGGTTTTGCGTAAAAATGGTGTCAACCCGCCGGAATTACTGCAGGCATTACGTGCCCATGTAGCTAATCAGGGAAATATTAGTGACTTCGGGAATCTTTTATTTAATTACGATGCCGCTACCAGTAGGGCTAGTATACGACTGGAGCTGAAACAGCTACTGTATGATAATGTGCGCGCCAGAGGGATTAACCTGCCTGTAGATCAAATTGAAGTCATGCGGCAGGATGTCGAGGTTGCCAAGGCCCAAAAGGATATAGCCCTAAGTAATAGATATGATCAGATACTTCGCCAGTATCTGGAATATTCGGCATCGAGAACCAGGCTAAAGCAAATAAAGGATAAGCTGATAAAGGCAGAAGAATTGCTAAGGGCTATAAAAGAACAGAACTTAGATCTTAAAGTGAAGTTTGACACCGGCCTAAGAGATGAACTTCGCGTCACCGAAGATATAGAACGTATGAAGACAGATTTGCAGGCCGCTGAGAAAGAGAATAGAGTGAATGAAATGGTGCTCGGGGAGATATTGGCCCCATACAGCATCACAATAGACGAGATTAAGGTACCGAATTTTTCGCTTAAAGATATGAAATATCACCTGAGTAAGTTCTTCCCCAGGGGGCACGATGGCGATGCGAAGATTTGGTTTATAAGGAGCCGTATCATCGGCCTTGCGACGAGGGTTAAAGTGGCTCAGGCAGGTGGAGGCCTTGTTGAGTTCATGGAGCTGGGTCCTGCAGATCCTGATTCTATAGTCTCTGCGAGAAACGATCTGAATCAGGCTATTAAAGAATCCCGCAACTTATTGATAGATATGATAAACACGTATCAGCGCGAGTGGGTTAATCTCACCGGAGCTAACCGTGCCATAGCTGAAATCGTAAAAGAACGTGATGATTCACGGAGAAAGCTTGATGAGATAAAGGATAAGAAAAGTCTGCCGGAAAGCGACAGGATAAAAGCCGACGTTGAGCTTAAAGATAAAGAGGAGAGGCTTGCTGTAGCTGAAAAAGATAAGCTTCGATTAGAGGAAAGCTTTGCTTTGGCAGGGCTGGATCTGAATGCGCTTACCGGATTAACCAATGTGGCGAATGCGACGAATCTTCCGGATGAGATGAAGGCCCTTGCCTACCTTGTTAACAATAAGGCAGAGGCCATGAGGCGCGGTACGGCTGTCGAGATTAATGAAAATCAGATCTTCGGGTTTAAACGATTTAATACCCCGGGAAGCTATATAAATATGCTGGATGGCTTACCCTATGAAGCAGGTTTCAGCGGCTTAAGCGGGATGCTATCATACATGGATAGCGTAGTGTACGGGCAGAATTTACAGAATGCCAGACGGGACGAAAATTTTCCGCTATTGTCCAGATTGGTTGAGCTGGGCGAGAGGGCTGACTGGGCATCGCTATTCAGCCGTTATCGTACGGCTAAGGCGAATATTGAAAATATAAATAATGACCTGGAGAAGGCAAGGAGCGAGAAGATTAAGATAGAGATGCTCGATGCCGTAGGGCAAAAGCCGCTTAAGGAAAAGAGCGATGCTTATAAGTTTACGATAGATGTAATCAGAAACCTGGAAGAGAAGAAGATTGAAGCCGAGCGTGTATGTAGCGATCTGGCGTATAGCATGCTAATGAAACTACAGACATCCGGAGGCGCTGAGTTTATTCTACAGCTTTTGAACGAGCCAAAAGCGCAAAATGTCCCTAAGGTTACGGAGATAAACATGGATAGAGCGGAGGATAGTGATATCTCTCTGGAGATAGACTCCAAAACTCTTGCCCCGGATCAGAGCGGCGGCCAGCTCGTATTAGCGCGTGAGCGTTTAAGGAGTTACATGCGCCTCTTAACGGATGATTGGAGCGCTCAGTATCGCGCAACTTTATCATCCGGAGAACGAAAAGAGATAGCATGGGCCGAGCTTCAGCAGATCAGAGATCAGTATGAGCATAATCCTCCTACTGTGAGCATGGAGAAGTATAACAGGGTATGGCTCGACTGGCTTGAGGCAAAAGCTGACTTTGATAAGAATCTGGGTATGTTTAAACATAAGAGCGAAGAGCTTATTACATATCTAAGATGGTTTGGTTTAGATAAAAAGGCAGATGGTATAAGAGTCGCCACAGTGTCGATCGACGATGATGTAAAAGCAGAGTCGTTGAAGCGCGAGAAATCGGAACAAGCCAGAGCGGAATGGATTAGGAAATATGCTGAGTGGGAAGAAGTCGGCCGCCAGGAGCGCGCAGATTCAGATTCTAAAAAATTAAGAGCTATCCCAGTCAAAAAGGCCGCTCTGGTGGATAAAATATCCACTATCGTAAGTAACGAAGATGCCTCAGGTAAAAATCTTCTAAAATGGGAAGATATTGTCAGCAGAGTTAATTCTAATTATGTCTCCAGGCTTCTCGAAAGATCCGAAATGATAGCGAAGCCCCTCGGCATCGGCAAGGACGTTGAAAAAATAAAGGCTCTGGCGGCCTGCTTTGAGGCTTATAGGCTTACGGCGAACCTAAACGAAGAAGAGAGCCTGAAGTATCTGGATGAGTATATATTTGTCTGTGAAAGCGTGCTACCCCGGGTGAGGAGAGCGATTGGCGGTAACGGTAAGCTACCCAGAGAGTTTTCCAGATTCTTTGATCCAAATCTCGGGATGGCAGGTGCGGTCGATCCCAGTCTGATGGGATTGTTAAGTAATTATGCCAGAATGAGCACCACATTACAAAGCCCTCACTATGTATCCCCATCCGCTAAGATGACCGCAATAGATGTGGCGGATGCAAGAAAAGAGGTGTTAGGTAAGTTCCAGTCTGATAAGAAATATTTTGTTTGGTATAAGAATTTATGCAAGGCCGGAACTCCGAATGCTGTCGCCGACATGGTCAGGCGAAGCGGCATCGCGCGTAACGAATTCACTTCATGGTGGATCAGTTTCTATCGGGACAACGATAGATATGAGTGGGGTAAACTGGATAAGGATCTGGAGCCTTTTACGAGAGAACTGTTACAGCCTGTGGCCGAGAGGCTTCATAGTAGAAAGGTCTCCACGAGCGATAATGGAGAAGACATAGGCCTGCTTAATTCCCTTGCAAGGCAGTTTATGTTGAATAAGTGGATTAGTATAGAGGATTTTCGTCAGGCCGCAAAGGATCCGGAATTCAGAAAAGAACTTGGATTGAGACTCGATGAAATAACATCTTTACTGGTTACTTTAAAAGAGGACTTAAATCTTAGGGCTGATAGTAGCGATCCTAAACGTGAAATGTATAAGCACCTGTCCGATAACCAGTTATCTGTGCTACCTGAAGCTAACATGGTTAATTGGCTGGATACATTGCTCGCAGAGGAGAATAACAGAATAAATCGACGTCCCGGGATGGGCGCCCTCATAGAGGGTCACATAAGAGATGAGAAGAGAAGGTTTGAAAGCATAAGAACTATCGGAGATTCGCTCTACTGGACTAAGTTTGGTCGCGATAATAATTTGAGCGCATCGGAAATAATAACGCTTCGTGATAAATTTGATAAGTTCTTCAGTAATATAAATAGGACGCTCAGAGAAGCGAATATGAATCCCTTAAATCCTGGGGATCCCGAAATTCAGGGCTTTATCACAGCCACAATCTTTGGCCTCATGGGGGATCCCGATGCGACTGTGGCCTGGAAAGATTTCTTTGACAAAGAGGGCAATATAAATACGCCTGCGCAGAAAGCGAACGTTGTTGAACTATTTGGAACAGTGCTGCCAAATCTAAAGGGATCGCTTGCCTCGGTAGGGCTGAGTCCTAAAGAGATAAATGACTACGCGACAGCTATAGCGAGAGATCTGGTGGTCGATCCTTCTGTTTGGAAAAATTTCTTTAACAGCGATGGTAGAATAAGAAACATTGGTAATATTAACGAGTTGTTTAAGAGCGTATTACCGAGCCTGAAACTTGCCCTCAAGAAGTCTGGTTTTACCAGGCGAGAGATAAAAGATAATGCGATGGCAATGGCGAGAGATATGGTGGAAAATAAGGCGAAGAGCCCGTGGATAAAGAACGGATGGATCAAAGTGGCGGCCTATGGCAATGCCAGGACCATAAAGATAGATGCGATAACTGTCAAGCATATATTCAAAGTAGCCGGCGATATCGCTACGCAAGCTGTTTTGCCCGGAGCAAAGCGCATTCCGGGGCTATTAGGTAGAGATGCTACTTCTAAAGGTATCAGGATGTCTATAGCTATGGACATGGAAGCGAATAAGAAGAAGTCCGCATGGATAAAGAACAGATGGATATATGAAGATGAATCCAGGCCGGGCAAACCTATAATTATAGACGCCGATGCCGTTAATCATATATTACGTATCAATGCTGAGTTAGCAGAGTTGGCGAAGTCGAAGAATAAGAATATTCATAGACTCGCCGGGAACAGTTCGATAGTCCAGGGGCGCAGGATCACTACGGCTATGGATATAGTCGCAAAGGCCCAGAGGTCGGTCTGGGTGAGGAATAAATGGATATATGAAGATGAATCCAGGCCCAGCAAACCTATCACAATAAATGCCGGTGAAGTAAACCACATTTATGGCGTTACGGATAAGCTTGCTCTGGAAGCCGTAAGATGCAACGTTGAGAAGTTCAAGGGCGATGATCCTGTATCAGAAGGCCGCAGAATGTCCGCGTCCATGGATATGGAGGCGAAGAAGAAAAAATCCGCGTGGGTAAAGAATAAGTGGATTCAGATGACAGGGGCAATTATAAATCCGGAAGCTGTTAACCAGATATATGAGTGTGAGCATACGATCGAATTAGAGGCTACAAAGTTAGGGATAAAAGAACTTATAGGCGATGATCCTGATGCCCAGGGCCGCAGGATAGCTATTGCGATCGATCTTATGGTTAAACCCAGGACGTGGGCAGGCTATTTCGACAGAAATGGAAAAGTGCCGGATGAAGCCAGCGGCAGGAATTTAGTAAAGTTATATACTATAGTAATGCCTAATCTAGAACGGAGTGTAGGGGAGTATCTTCCTCTCGATGAAGGAGAGAAGAACGGAATTCTAATGGCTATCGGAAGGGTCATTACAGTAAAGCCGGAAAGCTGGAAGGACTTCTTTGATTCGAATGGAAATGCCGTAAACAAACTCCTTGTGCGGATACTATTCCAGGCTGTTGCTACAGATAGAGGTATGGAGCGCATACAGAAATTCCTTAAGCATATAGATACGTGGTATATGTTAGAGAGCGCCGAAGAGATATTCCAAAAAGGCGCGGCGATGGCTGAGGCTAAATATTTTGCCATACAAGTTATCGATGCAGACGAACTAAAGGGAGATATTGACAATTTCAATAATGGAATTATTGATTTCAGTGCTTTAAAGGAAAAGATTGAAGCATACAGGGATGAAGACTTTTCACTGCGGGAGCAGGTCCATGACGCCTCGCGAAAATGGAGCAAAGAGTATGATGTAAATGTGTGGGTGTACGCAAAAGGACTATCGTATTTCTCAAAGGCGGTACGAAAAGCCATCAGAGAATATGGGCCTCGTTATGAGCTCGCAACCGGGAAAGCTTTAACAGTCGATGCCTTGTTTGAAAACGTGGCTTATGCTAAGAAAATACGCCTGATAGCCGGCCAGGAATTGCTCAATGAAATTGATCATAGCCGACACCCCAACCGTCTTAGGGATAATGCATGCGAGACAGTGAAAATAAAAATACATGATGGGGCAGGAGTGGAAAAAGAAGATGCTATTACCGCCTATGATTACATCAAAGGCCTCCCCAAAGCTTCTGACGGATCGAATATAGGCCCGAAAGGTAAGGCCACAGAAGGCCTTATGAATGAAGATGTCACCTTTGGAGAGGCTATATCGCAAGGTATGAAGTACATGTTCAGAAAGAGATATACTATCGATACCAGGGGGTTGGTGCGTGAAACGGCAGCAGAGATGTACCTTCAGGCTGTGTATATGCTACATAATAGAGATGAACTGGGAGCTCCTGTAAGGTTGAATATGTCCGATGCGTCTAACCTTGTGGAAACGGCCGAAAGAGAGAGGTACCAAAAGGAAGTTATGGGATCGTTTATATTGAACGAATCCCTCTACACGAAAAAGGAGAAGGAGCTTCCGTCTGTTATAGCGGATGGTTTGATGAAGGATTATATAGGGAAACTTTCTGATGACAGGTTAAAAGCCTTCCTGTATTTGATGACACAGCCCGTATTTGATACGAGAACTCTTGTCGATAATCTGATGGATGTAAATGGATTGAGCAACATTAGGATATCTGGGTATGCTGATAGATACCATAACCTTAAACGAGTAGACGTTGAAGGCAAGATACGCACCGGCTTGGTCGATAAGATAAAAGCAGCTCTACCTCTTTCCACTCCGGGACAAAGGAGAGGCTTTGTGGCGCGTATGTATATTAAAGCGCTGGAATCCAGGAAGGCAGGGAAGGGGTTTAATGATATTAAATGGATCAAAGACACATTTGAGGATATAGCATGGGCGCAGGGAGAAAATTATGCGAACATGCAGACATTTATCGGATGGGAAAATATATTTCCTGTACTCTCTCAATTAAGGCTTGAGAGCGATGAATTGATGACTTGGGTGCAAAAATTCCAGGCCCATAAAAAATTTGAGACTGCGTTCAAAGCAGACCTGGCATTTATGGGGCTGTTTTTGGGATCGGAAAGATACGATGATATAGCGTTTATATTACGAAAATGGCGGATCGATTTTGGAAGATTTCCTTCTCCCGGAAGAGCGGTTTCGGAATTAAAAGAATTTGAAGCATTGACATCCGATCTGATGCCGTTTAAGTTGACTCCGGCTCAGGTGGCGGCGAAGAAAGGTGAGCTTATTGAAGGGCAGTCAAGTGTCTCTAAGTCGTTTAGGGGGTTTCTTGGACGCATTATCTGTGATGGAAATCCATCCATAGCAATGGAACAGGCGCTGGGCGTTATCGATACTAAATGCGAAGAATTAGACAAAGTTATTACTCCAAGCCTACGAACGTTCCTTATCGCGGCGGAACTGCGGAAGAAAGAGGCGGTGGAAGATATATATGTTAGATTTAACGCGAAGCATTCCGTATTAGTCGATTACGAGCGCAAGGTAAATGATGAGAGGAAGGAAAAGATACAGGAGGCTATCGTAATCGAGAAGGATCCTGCGCGCAAAGAGAGAGTTTTAAAAAGTCTGATGGAAAAGGCGCGGCTTTTGGATGTTCCGATAGATGAAGATGAAGCGGGGATACTATTACATAAGATGACGGGGTTGGGATATGATGAAGACGGCGTTATACTTGTTTACGAGGTGTTACCGGTAAAGGTGCGCGAGATATATAAGAAAGCCTATGGCAAGGGGGACGCTCAATTAACAACAGATGATAAATCTAATATATCCACTCTCGCCGAGAGCATCGGCGAGAAGGCGGTCTTTATGTATTCACGGCATAGAGAAGACATGGAACGTAGCATACGCAAGGAGAAGATAGATTATATTGCCGCAAAGTTAAAGGTCCCCGGTTTAAGTCCGGAAAGGAAGCGGGGGCTTGAGGACTTGAAGAATGAAGCTGGTCTATGGTCCTTCAAAAACCATATCGGGATCGAGATGAATCTACTGGAAGAAGTTCTCAGGTTATCTCGCCTTACGAAGGACCAATTTAATGAACTGGGCATATATCTTACTGACGATGAGACGCGTAAGTTGGCAACGAACGCTGTTATGAGTGGCCTCGGAGAGGATGATATAAGGAATCTCGTAGATAGAACTAAAGATACGTATAAAATGATAATGGATGCAACTGCATCCGCCCGCATAGTAGATCCGAAGGTAGACATGCAGGATGTTCTATATCTGGTGGATACGTGGTTCAAAGTAGGGCTTATTGAAAAATCTGATACCTTTAAAATTGGAGATGCTTCTCAGGTTGATGCCTTGGCCCAGTCTATTGCCCCGCGCTTGGAGGGGATAGGCATAGACAAGTCAGTTATCCATAATATAGCCGCGGAACTTTCAGCGCACCATATAATTTCGGCTCCCGCGCAAATCGATATGGTGGTAGATGAATACGATACTGTGCCTATAGCATCGGCTATTCGTCCTTATCTTAGCCGTGTCGAGCCTTCCATAGTGGAAGATGCCAGCGTGAATGAAGTATCTACCAGAATCAGAGACAGTCTCGGGAACAGAATAAACAGTATAGACGATGTGAAAAAAGCCCTGATGAAGGAGGACGGTCTTAAGGCCGACGCTCAGGAGATATCCGAGAGGATTATAACGGAGTTATGCGTCCATAATATTCGCATATCGGGCATAATCGCGATTATTAAACCGGAGCTGAAGAGAGTCGGCATTGCGAACGATAAAGAGATTGCGGATATCGCTCACGAGATATTAAGGAAAGATATTAATCCGACGGTGGTGAAGATGTTGACGGCGCGGGCCATTGCTTTAAAAAATGAAATAGCGGAAGCCGTCAGAATAGAGAACGCGAAGTCAGTGCAAAATCCGACAAGCTCCCCGAGGAGTCTCTATGATATTGCGCAGGAAATAACAACGAAGCAACTCTTTACATACCTCGATGAAAATGCGGTCATGGGAGCTACTAACACCCTGGGCAGTCTCGAAACACTTAAATATGACAGGGATTCCTTTGAAAGGATCGTTACCCGCCCCATAAACGCGATGGATAGACAGAGAGTGGAAGGCAGACTTAGGGGAGAGGTGTCAGAAGGAGGGGTCCCAAAATACGTTAGAGAAAAAAACTGGTCGAAATTCGAAAAGTTCAGACAATATCTTTGGGAAAAGTTCAGATGGGGCAATCTTAATTCTGTTTTCGTGTTAACGGTCTTAGTGGTTGTCGGCACATATATAACGGGATTAGGCAAGAAACGCTATAATGATGGGATTATTGCCAGACTGAAGCCGAAACCTGCAGAGCCGCCGGCAGATGAAGAACTGCTTACCAAGCATCTTAAGATGAACGAGGTCGCCAGATTGCTGGATCCGGTGGAAGCCGAGAGAAGGCTGGAGAATGTGGTAGAGTCGCTGGCAATAACACAAAAGCATTTTCTATATCATTGGTTCAACACAGTAGTTACGGCGGCCCTCGTGCTTACTATCCTGGCCTGCTATAACTATAATAATTTTATGGCCTCAAACCTTATTCTGTATACAGTTACAACCTGGTGGCTTTTAGCTATCATTCCGGGCGTGTATTTGTCATCTGCGGGTATCATGTTATTCAATAATGTAGTGAAGCCTGGCAGATCTCTATTGGAACCGGAGTTTAGGCGCACCGACATAACAGAGCAGGGCAAAATTCCAGATGACGAGAAGACCATGATCCATATGGCGTTCCCGATGAGAAAGGAGAAAGATCTGGCGACAGGGGTTTTGAAAGATATGCCTAATTTCAATTCTGTTATGGGTGATGGTACCGCTGAAGGAATCGGGGCTGTAGAGAAAATGATGGAAGAGGCGCGCGATCCCAACGGTAATAGGGATTATAATCTATATTTTGATTTATTGATTCAGGTCTTTGGCGGATCTGGTACAGAGGGTGAGGAGCATTATAAGGCAACACTAAAGCTCGTGCAAGAACGTTTGGATGCCATGCCTGAGCATGTACGTAAACGCGTTTACGTACATCTGCGTAGACAAAAAATGACCAAACCGCCTACTCACTACTCTGTGCAGAGATGGCTCCGCGAAGATGATGATGAATATTGTAAGATCGATCCGAGATATAATGTAGACCCTGATATTTCAAAAGCTAAAAATAAGGATCAGCCTACTTTGAATAATGAGTGGATGAATCCTATAGTCGAAACATTGGGCGGCGATCCTGCCGACCCTGATGATTTGAGGAATATACGACAAGAGAGTATCAATGATAAGAGCATACCTCCTCTAATGCGCAAAAGTAGAATTAAAAATACTCTTGTATACGATCCGGGTAACTTAATAAGCTATGCCGAAAGGGCTGATCATAAAGGCGAGGGAATTTTGTATCTAGTTTCTGTAATGGCCGATAGGCGTAATACGGAATCTTTCTTCCGTGGAAAAATGATCTATAGCGATGTGCACGCCACAATACATTCTAATATTATGAAAGATTTTCCTCAGACGATGTTGGGGCATGTTGCGCAGGCTCAATATATCATCGAAGACTCACTGCGCGCCCCCGGTAAATATGCTTACCGAAATGAGGATTTTTACAGAGACATGATCACGACTAATGCCTACCAAAAGGTATGGGCATACTATAACTATCTCAAAGCTACTGATGATATACTACCCAAGAGCGAAGACGAAGTATTGACTATATTGAGCGGTAAGTGCAAATATTTAGATAGAGTCGTCATCGAAGAAGATCCGATGTTTAACTATGGTCAGGAGGCTCGCAGAGAAGCAACTCGATGGATGTACGTATTCGATCTGCCGCAGATATTCGTAATTAGGATTGTACCATTTATTCGAGACTATCCGGTGACGGCCGCTATTTTAGCAGGCGCTATTCCAATGGCCGTAATAGTAGGCTTGATAGGTACGTCCCTGCTGTGGATGATCGGATGGTGCTTCGGAGGAGCGGTGGTAAGCACCCTACTTCTGAGATCGTTATTTAAAGAAGGTAGTAATAGGATTAATGCTAGAGAAGCATCAGGCGAGATGTGGATTCCCAGATTATCTCCGGGGCACAGATACGAGTCAGATCTTGTGGTGAGAGGGCTTTTAGGAGAGTTTATATGGCTTATTCAATTAGTGCTCATGTTTAAGGCTATGTTTATACCGGGTAGCCTCGATATGTTATTTCCATTAATCGGGGAATTTGCGTTCTTAACAATAATTATATTGTTAACCAGTCCAAAATTTTTCCCTGCTTTAGCGAAGCTGAAAAGCTTATTCACGTCCGAGCGAAATCAGATATACAAAGAGCACGGGCGTATAAAGGGAACTTGCCTGTTTGTTTTGCAATTATTAAAAGGACTGGTCGAATTCGTTGCCTCGACCACTATTTTCCTGACGAAGATTGTAACTAAACCAATTCTACTGGTTGGACAACTACCCGTGGTCCTAAAGATTGTATACTATCATATATTTTTGCCGGACGTTAAGCCTCCCACATTGGTATGGAATGCCGCCGTAGTTGGTGAGGGCAATCCGATGATTAGTTATTATCTAAAGATGTTCAAGTGGACGATCCTTATTTCACTCAGCGTTATATTGTCTGCGTACGTGTCATATATTCCCTATATAGCTTCCTTGGCAGTTCAGTTAAATGGAACGTACTTTGTATTAAGTTGCGGTATAATCGCAACCATTATAACTGCGAATATTGCTATGTATATTTATGCCATCAAAAATGGTGCCGATAAGGAGAAATGGCCATCGGAATTTAAGAAATTTGATACCGCATTAAAGATAGTTACTTATACCATCCCTGTCATATTTGCCTTATCGTTCTCAGGATTTATATCGACAAATGCCGTGTGGCGCACTTCCAGCATTTTAGCCTCATTTATGTTTGCTGCGGGATGGAGCTGGATGCTCGGAATAGGCAAGCAAGTTAATGGGAAATATTACGAGACCCGAGGTGTGGAATGGTGGACATATGGGATTGGTGTTGGAATATTAATAATAAGCATATGGGTATCATTCTTCCCCGTGGATGTCCTGAGGCATTTAGTGGGTGTTATACCTTTTACAGTTCCTATGAGTGATGGCGGATTTAGTGGAGTGATGAGCACGCTATCGTGGCAGGGACAGATGAGATTGCCCACAAAATTTGTTGTATTTTTTGCCTCCATGGTAACAAGCAGTGCTGTAATTGGTATCCTTGCTAGTATTATAGGTATAATTTACGAGATATATTTTGTAATATTGGGTCGAGTTTTTGCGGGTGGCGCTCGGCCAAACTTATCTAAGACTCAAGATAAAGTACTGAAGGAAATAGCCAAGAGATTAATAAATCAATTTGGTGGAAGGATTCAGCCATTTGATAAGAATCTCATCGTACGTACGGCTATTTTTGAGGCGCTTTTTGGCGCTGGATTTTTTAGTATAGCGGCACTAAGTTATGGTTGGCAGGACATAACGTTCCGAGTATTTGTAGCAGTTGGCGTATTATGTAGTTATCTTTTGATCCATGCATTAATAAAGGCGATAGCATTAGCACAAATTAATAAGGCAATGCATGGACGTGCAGGGCCTATTGCGTGGGTTGAGATCTCCTTAGATAATAAGCGAGAAATAAAGAAGTCATCGGGATTCGACGTCTTACACAAACTTATACGGCGATATATTGAGTTTCACGAGAATACGCATTATGCAGGCTATGGAGAGCTGGTCGCCTGTTTGGTGCCTTGGATTGGCTGGTTTATCCGTCCAGGCAGTGTTAATGCAGATGAAGTGCAGAGTAATCGGAATACAATCGATCAAGAATATATATGGAATGCGCTACACAGTCACGAGAAGCGGGCGCTTCTGGATAAGTATGATTATGATGAAGTTAAAGCCAAAAAGGCTATATATAAGAAAGTAAAAGACCTGAGTCTGGAAGAATCTAAGATAGTAGCAGATAAGATCTTATCTGAGAAGGCATTATCCCTCGCAAAGAGATTTGCTGATTCTCTCAGAGATGTGCGTTTTGCTCTAGCCAAAGCTCAAAATGATGAAGAATTGCAAGTAGCTAATAAGGCCAAATCTGCCTTAACAATAACAATATGGGATTCCCTGGAACCCAAGGAACAATCAATTCTTCTCGACATCAATAACCAGAACATTACTAAAGCCCAGGAGTATCTATATAAGAAGATCGATGAACAAAGCCAGGCAGAATTAAAGAAGGCAGTCGATAAGATCCTATCCAATGAGGCGCTATCCCTTGCAAAACAATTCTCCTTAAAATTAATAGCTGTCCGTAGCTTAATAGAGAAAGCCAAGCAAGAAACCGATAGCGTTAAAGCAAACGCTATTAAAGAAAGGGCTGATAAAGAAAAATCCGACCTAGTAGAAGTTCTATTTAATTCCCTGACACCTGAAGAACAATTAGCTCTCACCGATGTTTATGGTGATGAAAAATCCGCCAAAAGCATTCTATATGACAAGGTAAATGAGCTAAACTTAGCAGAATTAAAGAAGGCAGTCGATAAGATCCTATCCAATGAGGCACTATCCCTCGCAAAGCAATTCTCCTTAAAATTAATAGCTGTCCGTAGCTTAATAGAGAAAGCCAAGCAAGAAACCAATAGCGTTAAAGCAAACGCTATTAAAGAAAGGGCTGATAAAGAAAAATCCGACCTAGTAGAAGTTCTATTTAATTCCCTGACACCTGAAGGACGATCAGCGCTCGTAGATAGCTATGGTGATAAAGCCCCCGCCGTTCTGTATGATATAGTAAATAACCTAAGCCTGGCAATATTAAAGAAGACAGTCAATGAGATTTTATCTAAGAAAGTGCCATCCCTCGCAAAACAATTCTCCTCACAATTAATAACCGTCCGCATCTCCATAGGCAAGGGCGAAGCCAATGCTGGTAGCGATAAGGCCGCCTTAACAATAACAATATGGGATTCTCTGGAAGCCAAGGAACAATCAATTCTTCTCGACATCAATAATCAGGACATTACTAAAGCCCGGGAGTATCTATATAATAAGGTCGATGAGCAAAATCTGACAATATTAAAGAAGACAGTCAATGAGATCCTGTCTAATCAGGCGCCATCCCTCGCAAAGAGATTTGCTGATTCTCTCAGAGATGTGCGTTCTGCTCTAGCCAAAGCTAAAAATGATGAAGAATTGCAATCAGCTAATAAGGCCAAATCCGAATTAACAATAACAATATGGGATTCCCTGGAAGCCAAGGAACAATCAATTCTTTTCGACATCAATAACCAGGACATTACTACAGTCCGGGAGTCTCTATATAAGAGGGTCGATGAGCTGAGCCTGGCAATATCTATGAGAGTAGCAAATAGCGTATTAGCAGATGAGGCGCCATCCCTCGCAAAGAAATTTGCTGATTCTATCAGAGATGTGAGTTTTACTCTATCCAAAGCTCAAAATGGTGAAGAATTGCAATCAGCTAATAAGGCCAAATCCGCACTGGTAGAAAATCTATTTAAGTCCCTGACACCTGAAGGGCAATCAGCACTCGTATATATTTATGGTGATAAAGCCTCTGACACTCTATATGACAAGGTAAATGAGCTAAACTTAGCAGAATTAAAGAAGGCAGTCGATGAGATTTTATCTAAGAAAGTACCATCCCTCGCAAAGAGATTTGCTGATTCTCTCAGAGATGTGCGTTCTGCTATAGCCAAAGCTAAAAATGATGAAGAATTGCAATCAGCTAATGAGGCAAAAGATCAATTAACCAATGATATGTGGCAATCCAATAGGTTCACCGATAATAATAGAAAGGATATTCAGGCTGTTTATGGAGATAAGGCCTCCACCGTTCTATATGATAGGGTAAATGACCTGAGTTTTGAACAATTTAAGGCAGTAGCTTATAAAGCCCTATCCAATAAGGCATTATCCCTCGCAAAGAGATTTGCTGATTCTCTCAGAGATGTGCGTTTTGCTCTAGCCAAAGCTCAAAATGATGAAGAATTGCAAGTAGCTAATAAGGCCAAATCCGAATTAACAATAACAATATGGGATTCCCTGGAACCCAAGGAACAATCAATTCTTCTCGACATCAATAACCAGAACATTACTAAAGCCCAGCAATCTCTGTATACGGAGGTTAATGAGCTATGCCAAATACGTGTGTGTGAAAGTGCTCTTTATGCAACAGAGAATCCTGTATTGATTAGTATTATCGATTTTATAAAGCGTAAGGGCGGCATCAGGACCGCTGCTTTAACGGCCGTACCGCAGACACCTGTGGTATCAACCGTAGATTCCAAGCTGGTCACAGATGCCAAAGGTAATAAGATTATTACTTTGGAGAATCCACCTACCGAGAACCCACCCGCCCCGCTCGGCGGCGCGATCGGGCATGCGGGCAATGAGGTTGTCGGAGCACAGAAGGCCATAGCGGACGTAATAAATGCGCCTGACTACGAAACGGCGATAGCATTAGTAAGGATGAACGAAAAAGGCCAAGAGGAGAAGTTACTGCGCATTATCAGCGACCCGACCGCAGAGTATGGCCCTGAAATCACAGAATTGGAGACTTCGACTAAAGCCCTTAGAGATATATCCGAAGGATTACAGCAGAGTGTCGGCGGAGTGGTGTCGGCGCACAACGTCCCGTCGCGCGTTAAGGCCGCGGTAGATCTATTATCAGACAAATCAGCCATATTCTTCTTCGAGCCTTTAGTAGCCCCCGATACCGGTCACCTGTTGGGCCTGGCTAAGGTTCGCTCGGAAGTAGATGCTAACGGCAAACACCAATTTAAGATCGGTTTATCACCGGAAGTCGTCAGGTTTATATTGACATGCGATCTGCGAACTATCATTGGCTACCCGGGATTATCCGATGCCATGATTAATAAGTATAGGCGAAATCTTATCCAGGAGTATATTCTGCACGAAGCCTTGGAGGCGTTAACTCCGCGCGGCACACACGCAAATTTAGTGGCCACTGTCCGTAATAACAGGATATTTATCTATCATAAAACTGATAACAGCGAGAAGAATAATCCGCTTGGATTGGTTCTCGGAGCTTTTATCAGAAGCCAGAGAGAGTTACAGGCAAAGGCTGAGAGGGTTGCGTTCGAGCAGGGTGACGAAGAATTTTATAAATTGCTCCAGAAGCATATGATAACGATCAGTGAGGATTTGACATCCGTCTCTGATATCAATGCCTCGAATAGGGCTCTTAGGAATATAATAAACTTATTCAGGGCGAAGAGTACGCTCTCCAGCGCAGAAGTCGTCTCTGCCGAGAATAGCATAACGGCGGCATTCGAAATGGCCGCGGGCAATCGCCATTCTATTAACATGGCGGCTAGCCTGGCTCGTTGGGGTATAGGAGATGAGCGTTTGATCGTCGCCGCGTTACTGCATAATATTGATCGGAAGAATTTACGAGCGATGCTCGATACGATCCCTAATTATAAGGGTACGGGAAAAATAGAAGATATTATAAAAGCAATCGAGACTCTCGATTCCACCAAAGAAAAAGATTTTGCAGAGTTCCTCAGGGGAGAAAATACTCTGGAGTTTTACATGAATATGATGATCCAGCTGACGGGATCACTGAATAGCATGCTGTTACTGCTGGCCTATAAACTGGATTCTGTTTATAGTGCTCCGGAAAATGCTAAACAAAAGGCTTTTAAAGAAGTCGAATATATCTATTCGCCGGTAGCTGAAAGGCTGGGCCTATACGAAGTAGCCAGCGATATTATCGATGAGGCTTTTAAGGCCGCATATCCGGGAAATTATAAATGGACCCTCAGCCAGATGACAGTCGCCTTAAATGGCATCGATGTAAACAAAAAAACCCTCAGAGAAGTATTAGTATTGGCAGCGGGGAGATTGGAAGCATATGTAAGGCTTGCCAAGCGAAACGGTTTAATACCTAAAGATGAGGACGTCACAGTCGAATATCGTCCTAAGAATGTTTACAGCTGCTATAAGAAATTCATTAATCCGGAAAAGGGTGGTAAACAAGGATATAAGGTAGAGGATATCCTCGGGGTTCGTGTAGTTACTCAAACTAAGGATACTCGCGACCTCATTGCTCGCAAATTATGTGAATCTACCAGAATTCTTAGTAGTGGAAGAATGAGGGTTGGAGACGGCTTGGTCGATCCGGACTCGCCTACGATACATAAAAGAGGCTATGAAGCTGTGCATATTACGTTCCAGTGCGCGCGAATAACTATGGACGCCTCAGGCAAAAGGCAGATTGGATCTGAGGTCCCGATCGAAATGATGTTGATGACCAAAGAAAATTATGTGAGCTATCAAAATGGCGTGTATCTCGCAGGGCCAAAGACTCCTATACCTCATTGGATCTATAAATTACTGCACTTGGAACCTACTCAGAGCTTGTTTGGCCATAATTACCCCGTATTCAAGGCAACTAAACCTATTTACGGTGATTACACCAGATATTTTAACAGCACACTGGATTTCTTAAAAGATAGTGTCTATGTAGTCTATTTTGGTTTGAATATGCAGGGTAAGGTGCATATGCAGGCAGTGGAACTGCCGGTATCAGCCAGGCCCCTGGATTTAGCCGTTACGATGGGCAATAATCTGGGCGACTACAAAGGCTTTATCCCACTATTAAAAGGTGACCCAAGACAAGACATAGAGGAAAGAATACAGAAACAATTGTCCGAAGAAGCTTTGAAGAAGGATTTGAAGAAGTTAGATGAAAGAGCCGAGCTAAAGACGGGACAATGTTTAATACCAAGTCCGGATGAGAAGGACTTACTATTAAGTAGAGTCACCTTTAGTAATACCCGCGAATATGTCGCCGGAGTCATAAGGCCCAAAACAGCGCTGGAGCTCGAAAGACGCTGTAATAGCCTCGAACCGAAAAAGATCTTTATGGATCCCGGTAAGATTAACCGTGGAGAGCGAGCGGTATCCAGGACTATGAAAGACATAGATCTGGAGCTCCCCGTGAACATAAACAAACTACTGGGTATCAGCGCTGAAGAGCTGTATTTTATCGCAGGCAGTGGATATTGGAAACCCGGTTATAAGGTAATCAATTGCGTTATAGATGCGATTAATAATGCCCCCCGGCCCAGCGCGATAACAGCTACCAGAGCCCGCGTAAGGGCATTGCCGAGGAAAGTCGCGCATCCTTTTAATGTCGAAGTTGCCATGTGGTGGTCTGCAGGGTTTGCCGCGCTGGGTGCATTGGGCGCTGTAAGTATGATATTACTATCGATAGCCGCATCGCAAACCCATGACATATTGCCATTAATAGGAGCGGCTGTGGGCCTTACGGCAGGCCTCGAAGCGACGGCAATGGCTATCAGGCTATGGTATCTAAATAGCCATATAACAGAAGCCTTTGGGAAGTATTTCAGAGAATATTACGGTGTGGGATTTGATGGTGTAGACATTATAATGAAACTGCCTGATCTCTCGCGCCGGACCATCGATAGCGAGGGCAGGGTAAGGATAGAATTCTTTAAGGGATTTGAGAAGATCCAATTACGTCATTCTGAGGTAGGCCAAAGGTCGACCGAAGAATCTCCCTTAAGAGGTACCATTCCCGCGGCAATATATACAGAATCTATAGCTGATTCAATTCTATATAGAAACGGTTTCCTTGAGAGCGCCAGGAATCTGATAGTATTGCACGAGACCTTTAAGAGTGAGCTGACGGCTATGTTAGGGACCATGCCGCTTATCTCCGGCTTCTTTGCTATGCGCGTGGCAGAGGTCAGGGCAAAAGAGAATATAGCTCGCGTGCATGTTCCAAGTGGAAAGAAATTTATTATAGCTCTGCAGAAACAAAGCGGTCCAGATAACGCCGAGGCAGATGCGCAGAACATGGCCCGCGTCAAAACCATTATTAGCTTAATGCCGCAACCCGGAATTATCCATGGAGCCGATATAGTTACCCTCGACTTGAATGAGTTTAATGCGGATGTAGACGCCGGTAAATATAATGGTGTATTTATCGATAACAGTATGCTGGGCCAAGGTGCTTACAACGTGCTTACTCCGGCATTGAGTCAGGTCGTAGAAGATGCTTCCAGCGTCATTGTAAGCTCGAAGACCAGAGAAGAGCTCGTGAAGATATTGACAGAAATACGCCGACAGCTTAAACGGATAGAAGAATACAACCTTGATGAGAAATTTAAATATCAGTTGCAAACATCATGGCTGAATGAGCGAAAAGAAGCGCTAAAGATTGCTATTAATGTAAGAAGAGAAGGAATAAGATTTGCATATAATGCGCCTCTGGCTGATAATCCCGCGTTTGCCGAGAAGACATACGCGGTGGCGACGACCGAGGCAGTGGCATCCTCTAACATGTTCTTCGCTGATAATATGAGTAAGGCCAATGCGATGGGTGTGGTTAACTGCTTCATATACGGTAAAGAGTTTAAGACGTCTGATGAAGCCAAAGCATTCATCAGGGCCTCCGGATATGAGGGAGATATTAATGCTATCAGGTTTGTGAATGGCTTTAATGCAGACGGCAGTCTCCGCATACCGTATGAAGAACTTATCACAGAGATCGGTGATAATCGCAGTATCAATATCAATAATATCGGCATAGCCTACGCTAAAGGCGAGTTTGATAGTGTTAGACCTGTCAGCGGGGAAAAACTCCTCGAGGTTCAATCGGTGGATGTGGGAAGCGGGAAGACAGAGATCGCCTCGATTAACTACTATCAGACGCTTCTAAATATGGTCACCATGCCGAATGATCTGCTGGATCAATTAGTAGCCGAAGGCAGATTACCGGCTGGTGTTACGTATGCCGATGGTATCTTTAAGTATCTGCCCAGGGTGTTACCGATCGACTATGGTAAGGAGATCGAGACCTACAGAAATGCGATCACCGTGATCCGCTCCGCCGCGTAAACGTGTCGTAAAGAAGGAAATCTACTTCTGTCATCCTGAGCCCGCCGAAGTATTGGTGGCGGGCGAAGGATCTCGTTTTTAGATTCTTCGTCGGGCTAAAGCCCTCCTCAGAATGACGCATGCACACTATTACTCGCGTATCCCGTTAAGTATCAAAAATTCAGTTATTAACCATTGACAAAGTAGCAGATATGCTTTATACTAACTTACAGTACAAATAGAAAGTTAGTAGCTGACTTTCTTATTTATCAGTAGCCTATCAACGTTTATTCAATGACGGGGGTGGGCTACAAGTGTCTCTGGCATATTAAAGATATTTGAAATGGATTTAGTCTCTTTCGAAAACTAAAGGAGCCACACATATGGATAGAATAAAACATTCACGTCTATTTAAGTGCATATCATTTGTTTTAATCATAACCTTCCTGACCCTCGACATTGCCTACGCTTATCCTCCCGAGCATAATGCCGGGAATTCTACATTAGCTGTTCCGTCCCTACTCCAGCAGCAGCCGGTCAATGACCAGATTGCTCGATTCCAGCAGTCTCTATTCTCAGAGAGCGCTATGTTGGCGTCCGTTTACGATGTAGGTGAATATTATTTTGGCAATGCCGCTAAGGATGCGAGGTCGCTTCCGGTCGATCATCTTCTCGATACCATTAACTCTGATCTTAAGGCCCAATTAAGCACAACAGGCACCACCATCCTTAATATAGTCCCAGTTGAATATCTAAAAAAGAACGAATCATCCGATAAGCTAAGATCAGCCCTTGATGAAATAAGCTTTAAAGGCACACTGCCGGATGAGGGAGTAGTCTTCATATTATATAAGAAGAATGATAAGAGATTTCTGGTGCAGATCGCAATGAAAGACCATGTCTCTGCCTCAAGCCTTCCCGGCTATGAGTGGGTCATCTCGGATAAGTATCTGGTGAAGTATGTGCCGGAGGACTATACGGGAACCTCTTCGCAAACCGTTGAGACGTCATCCGCATCTGTTGCGCAAGAAGTGGCTACCGCTGAAATGAAAGATTCATCGAAGGCCGTGATATCCGAACCCATAGCTGAAGTAAGCGCTCCGGCCTCCAAAGTTGATCAGTCCACCGGTTTAATGAGTAGGACATTTAGCGTTAGAGCGGTGATAACAGCTCTAACAATGGCCGTCGTTGCATTCCTGCCGTTGGCTGCATTTGCGGGAACAGGTGATGGCGCGAATATCGCTTCATCGAGCGGTATTTTCTGGATAGTTGGCGTAGCCATTGTTTTAATAAGTTTTTGTGTCAATCTGGGTAAGAGAGTAGCCGAAGCATTATTGGTAGAGAAGATGATGCAAACGCTATCCAGTCATGCGACAAATTTTGGCTTCACCCGCTTTAAGAGAGTGGATGAGCGAGGAGCCGGCTTGATGGAGCTGGGAGAGAGATCCAACCAGACAATTGAATCTGGTAACGCGGTAATCTGTATTAACGCCGCCGTTATAAAAGACAATAAATTTATAGACCTTTGGAAAAGAAATAATAAATTGTTAAGCGAAATTAGTGCAGTACGTTTACATCAGTTACACGCAATGTGTGATGATATCAACTCGAATATCTTTGTTTGGGCGAATAAATATGGACACAACTACTATGAGGCACGCTCCAGGGGAGCTATTTATTCAGAAGTGAATAGGCGAATATATAGTAGAGTTGGTGACAGGGGCGCTGCATTGGATATTTGGTTTAACTGGATATACCCGCATCCCGGATATTCGTCCAAGCACAACGATAAAGCATGGGTTAGGGAGCAGGCAAAGGAATATTTGAGAAACAATTATTTAATACCATCGAGCGACCATAAGAGCGAGACGTTGGGCCTCGATAAGCAGGAGAGCATTGTAGAGGAAGTTTTTAAAGTCGATAGCGAGTTTAGCGACGGCTTTGAGCCTCTCCAGTTCGAGCGGGTTAGTCGCACGCCCTCTATTATATTACTTGCCGGAACCCTTCTTGGATCACTGTTTGTTGGTGGGTGCGGGAAGAAAGTTATGATTGATTCCCGTACTAACTATTATTATTATGAATGTGATGAATATTCTACAACTTATCTTATTTTATTTATTCTGCTTCCTTTTTTTATTGTGATGCTTAATGGGATACTTGATGAAATAATAATGCCTATCATAAAAAACAAGATCGAAATACATAATACAGAAAAGGAATATGTTAGCGCAGTGGAACTCGCTGCTCGGGGAGATGATCCGGCAATAAAGGTTTTTACATCAGTATTATTGAGCCAGAATGAAAACGCGAGCAAGAGAGCGCTCGGCGATCTCTTAAAGATGAAAGCCGATCCCGAAGCTACAGGTTTACCGAAAATTGTAGCTTCTATTGCCCCATTTCTTAATGATAATAGCGTATATATGCGGAGGAGCGTGGCCAGTATTCTTAAGCAGGTTGGCTGGGAGCCGAAAAGTATTGATGAAAAGATAAGTCTCAATATTAATCTGCAGGAATGGGATCGCTTAGTCGAGATCGGACAGCCGGCTGTTCTCACATTGTTGGATTATTTACAACATAAAGATGTCCGCCGATCTGTAGTGACAACACTAGGGAAGATCAGAGATCGTAGGGCCATCCCCGCATTGATCAAAACCCTGAAAGATGAAAACATTTCTATCGGTAGATTGGCTGCAGAGGCCTTGCAGCACGTCGGGTGGGTACCGGAGAATGATGAAGAGAAGATATTGTTTTATAAAACGGCGTGTTATTGGGATGAATTAGCTATAATGGGTACAGCTGCAATACCGACGCTGATTAAAGCTTTAATAGAGAGTGATAGTGGATACCCGAACGAGCGCGATTCATCTAAAATTATTGATTCTATTGTAAAAATAGGACAACCTGCTGTTTCTGAATTGATTAGTGCTTTAAAAGAGAATGTGTATGGCAGTAAAAAAGACGTTGTCATAAGAGCCCTCTCTGCGATGGGTCTACTAGCAGCACACTCGTTGGTTGAGGTTTTAAAAGATAAAACAAATTCGGTTAGAGAAAATGCTGCAGAAGCACTATTTAATGTTACCTCAATGCCAATTATTGCAGGTGAGGACGCAGGCACTGATTCCAAAATGGAAACCAAAAAATTTGAGTCACCACCACCTGATGTTATTACAGCTGTGATAACAATTTTAAACAATGAAGACGCCAGAGTTCGAAGGACCGCTGTAAACTATTTGGAAAAAATCGGCTGGACTCCAGCCACACCAGAAGAGAATGCGCTATATCAAAGAATAAAAGATGAAGAAGCGGCGGAGAAAGCCGCAGCGGAAGCGGCGAATAGATATTCATGCGATTCGTCGTCAGACGATGGATACGACTACAATCATTCTACTCAGGGAGCATGGAATGCTCATTATGGTCATTTTGGGGCCATCAACCCGTTTGCTATCGGATTCGGCGCGATTGCGCTCGCGAATGTGTTTTCTGTGGCAATGGATTTCGTCTCCACGCACCCAATAATTACGGGGATCGTGGTAGCTGTGCTATGTGTTACGGTTATGGGCTTAATTAAAACTTTTAAAAAAGGTCCCGCAGCTCAGATCGTCGATCTGATGGCCAAGAGGGATAATCTTCCGGAGAAGGCTGATTTACTAGTCGTATTTGGTAGCGGAGATGCGCGTGTGGCAGAAGAAGCTGCCAAACTTTATCATAGTGGAGTAGTCTCCAGAATACTCGTATCTGGCAAGTATGGTAAGTATGATGAAAACTTCACCGAGGATCCGACCAATACTGATTTCGGTATTAAGAAGGATGGTACTCGAGTCGAGGCTGAAGCACTGGTTTATGAGAGGATACTTGTAGGCAAAAACATTCCTAAAGAAATAATACTGGATAACGACGTTAAAGAAAAAGTTATCCTTGTCGAAAAAAAATCGCGAGGAATGACTGAAAACGGTGTGAATTCCATAGATGAGCTGAAGAAGGTAGGACTAACCCCGAAGACCATTATATTCATGCATGCACCTCTCCTACAGTTAAGAGGCTCACTATCGCTTCGTGAAGCACTGGCTAAAGAGGGTATAAAGGCTACGGTAGTTGATTACGCCGCCCCGGTAGCGATAGATCCTGATAAAGATGTCGATGCGATCATTTGGCAAGCCGGACGGTTATTCAAGGACGGCGTTGATGCTAAGGTGGCCCCACTAATAGGACAGGAGAAGCTGGATAAAATAAAGAGCTTACTCGATACCATTAAAGTGGAAAAAGAAGCAAGGGCAGAAAATAAAAAAGGCGGTTCTGTCACTAATCTCTCCATCAACCCCTTCGTCATCGCGCTCGGTGGGATGGTGTTTGCAAATGTATTTTCTGCTGTGCAAGACTTCACATTCGCACATCCGATAATCACAGCTATTATTGCATGGAATATAATTGGCATACTGTGGCGCGCACTCTTCCCTGAGAGCTGGTATATGCTTTGCCTGAAGAGGGCTTTTCCATCTCTCCGTTCCTCTGCCGCTAAAGGTTTGGGTGAAATAAAATGCTCACGTGCAGTTGAGCCGCTTATCGAAACTTTAGAAGATAGTGATTCGACAGTTCGTTCTAACGCCGCTTGGGCTTTAGGTGAGATAGGAGATGCTCGAGCTAAAGAGCCGCTCACAAAACTATTAAGCGATATCAATAAGGATGTTAGTCGCATTGCTGCAACTTCTTTGAAAAAGATTTCTGTAGCTCAGATAGTAGATATATTTAGTAAGGTCAAGTCGCAGGTTCCTGCGGGAGCAACCGAGCTATCAGCGGCCCTCAATGAGCTTGAACAGTACGGAGTAGTTACAGATCATGATAAGCGCGCCGCGAAAGATATAAAGGACATAGAAGCTAAATATAATTTATCGGAAGGGGAGAAAAGGATCTTCTGGTCGGCTATAATCGGTCCCGCAGCAGGCATGAGCCCGCATTTTACAGGAGCAGGCCTTAGGGCGGCATGGGACGAGAAGATGAAGTTCTATAAGGAGCTCGGCATAAAGAGATCCGTAAGCGACTTGGAAGTGATATTGACCACCCGGAATGAGCAACGTAACGGAATAGAGTCTTTCCATTCAACCGATATCGACATGAGCGTTAACCCTGAGAATCCATGGCAGAAGGAAAATGGCGGAAGGGGTAACGTAAAGAGCGATATTCAGGGTCTTACGTTCACTACGATCTATACGGCGTGGGAACCGAATCGGTATCACGTAATATACGAGAACGCGAAATTGGGAAATGAAACATGGCGTGTAAGCATGAACTTCGATCCGGTATTTAAACACCAGATGCTGGTAACTCCGATGGAGGCACGCACCCAGGTTGCGGGTGAGAATGACTTGGTAGCTATGCAGGAACTATTAAGCAATATGGGCGATGTGAATGCCACGCTTCTTCATAATAGTTTAATGGGAGGCGCAGGTATTAATAGCCTTCATTTTCATCTATTCTTCTACGACTTCCCGATATTTAAGAACGGCTTCACGAAGTATGTAGGGGCCGTGGAGTTTGATGGTTATAACTGCGCGCAGAGAGCCGGTCGTTATCTGAAGCACCTCCAGGACGTGAACCAGCCATACAATATCATAATGCGCCTTGGGAAGATCATCATTATACCTCGTCCTCGTGACCTGACATTAATGTGCGGCTCTGATGCCATGGCAGGGGTGGTGTTCTGGGGTAATGATAGGACGCGTCTCCAGGCAAACGCGTTAGCAGACAGGATTAATCCGCAACCCAAGGGCGGACAGGGCGGTTTCATCACGACTCCATCCATCAACCCCTTCGCCATCGCGCTCGGTGTGACGCTGTTTGTGAATTTGTTTTCTGTGATATGGAATTTTGTCGCAGTGCATCCAGTGATTATTGTTATGGCTGGGGTAGTGATAGGCGGTGCGGTATTCTTTATGATCTTGAGAATAAAAGATCCTCTAAATTATTATCTATGGAAATTAACGACTCCCATATTTGGGAATGTCCGGCGGGAAGGAGTTATGGGACTACGCATGTTCGAAAGTAAAGTCAAGATTCAACCTTTGCTAAAGATATTAAAAGAGGAAAGGTTTAATATTCGTAGGAGCGCAGGTGAAGCGCTGCTCGAAATAAATGATCCTCGCCTATCGCCATTAAACAAATATCTTTCGGATCCCGTCGTTCCTTTGACAGCCCATCAGATTAATCTAATATTGGAATGCATAAGAGATGGAGAAGGGTTTTCCGTGGCCCTTTCCAAAGACAACGCCTTGGAAAAGAGTGTTTACATACCAGGTTTTTCGCTTCCAGGATCTTGGAATTACGTGGAAATTAAACGAATTTCTGCGCAGTTATCCGAACCTAAAGAGACACCGCAAGCGGAAGAGCAAAACCGGAAGCCGGATGTATCCGCGTCTTCTACTCCAATACATTCCGCTGTCCCGAGAACTTCCCAGCTCTTCGATATGGTGGAGGCCTCATTAAACAGCAATCGGGCTAAGTATATTAAAGCCGGGAACGAGTTAGTCGGCTGTCTTAAAACAACACCGACTCTTGACTCGGGCATTGATGCAACTGCCCTCACTGGTGATATGACATCAGCCGAGATAAGACAGAAGGTAGCTCGCGCTATTACTATAGCAAGCAGGTCGAGAAATGGCAGTGTTTCAAAAGACATTAGGGAGAAGATAAATTATCTAAAGAGTAATATTAATCAATTCGAAGCAGACGGCGCGGTCGGGGCGCTGATAGTTCTTGCTCGTAAAGCTCAGCGAGATGGGCAGAAGCTCATCATAGGCCTCGAGATGGACTGGATACCGGGAATGAATGTAAAGGGTAGCCTCCAGAGAAGCGCAATTAGCGCGCTAATGAAAGAGATTGACTCCATAGGAGATACGCTAAGATCTATGGGATTGGATAATGTAGAGATAGTACGCGGAAGTGGCAGTGATCTATCCACTGCTATTATCGATAGGGCAGATAAGACGCATACGAACATGCGCAATGTAGTGGTCATGGCCTCGAGTCGGACGATAAACTCAGAGAGCTTCTCAGCTCTTAGAAATGCCAAGGATGGTGAAAAGCCGTTCCTGGCAGGCATAGACCCCTCCGAGCT
>CAIMPC010000056.1 GCA_903843285.1 Candidatus Omnitrophota bacterium | reverse complement strand
ATGGTAATGCCCGGTGATAACGTGACCTTCGAAGTCGCATTGATAACACCGATAGCTATGGAAAAGGAACTACGTTTCGCTATACGCGAAGGCGGCCACACTGTAGGCGCAGGTGTTGTAACCGAAGTAATAGAGTAGATATATGCAAGAGCTTGCGACATTAGAATGCACAGTATGTAAGAATCGGAACTACGCTTCAACTAAGAATAAGAAACAGAATCCGGACAAACTGGAGCTTAAAAAGTTTTGTAAGTTTTGCAGAAAGCATAGTCTGCACAAGGAAATTAAGTAGTGGTTTAGGACCCTGTAGTAATATAGGCGGAGTTAGTCTTCGTAATATTGTCGGGAGTGTCAGGAGGAATTGGAGAGGCCAGTAGCTCCAATTGGTAGAGCAGCGGTCTCCAAAGCCGCGTGGTGGGGGTTCGAGTCCCTCCTGGCCTGCCAGATTCGCCCAGGCGAAACCAGGCAATGCTGGTCCTGAAAAGACAGACCACTTTTCGACTGTTGCCGCAGATGTTGAACGGTTCGGCCGAAGGATCCAAGGGCTGTCATGTAAAGGACCGTGTAGCAGTAAGATCCCTAAGATGAGGGTAAAGGCAAAATGGAAAAAGCCTGTCATCATCAGCAGGCTGAAGGTTTTATTGTTAATTTATGGCGAATATAAAAAGTTTTTTCAACGATATTAAGTTAGAGATGGGCAAGGTCTCCTGGCCCAATAAAGATGAATTAATAGGTTCCACGATAATAGTCATAGCCTCATTGGCATTATTATCACTGTTCGTTGGGTTGTGTGACGCCGGGCTTTCGGCGTTGGTGAATATAATCATGGTTAAACTTTAGGATATGGATAAGATTTAAGATGGCTAAGCATTGGTACGTTATACATACTCAGACGGGATACGAAGACAGGGTTAAAAAGTCTTTGGATAGCAAGATCAAAGCAGGTCTTGCCGGAGATAAAATAGCACAGGTTTTGGTTCCGATCGAGCAAGTCTCAGAGGTGAAGGCGGGTAAGAAGAGAATATCCGAGCGAAAGTTTTTTCCAGGATATCTGCTGGTGGAGATGGAGCTTACCGATAACTCCTGGTACATGATAAAGAGCATAAACGGCGTTACCGGGTTTGTCGGCGCTGGGTCACGGCCGCTTCCACTCAGGGAAGATGAAATATCCGCCATACTGAAGCAGGCTAAGGAAGCCCAGGAGAAGCCGACACCTAAAGTGCTTTTTGAGAAGGGTGAGAGCGTTCGCGTTACAGACGGTCCGTTCGTAAGTTTTAACGGTACCGTTGAAGAAGTAAATCTGGCAAAGGGCAAGATAAAAGTAATGATATCGATTTTCGGGAGAGCTACTCCGGTTGAACTGGAGACCTGGCAGGCCGAGAAGATATAGTATATAAAACCGAAGTAAGTAGTAGAGAAAAATAAGGCAAATTTTATGGCAAAGAAAGTAAAAGCGATAATTAAATTATATTGTCCGGCCGGAAGCGCAAATCCAGCGCCCCCGGTTGGCCCGGCTTTAGGCCAGCATGGTTTGAATATAATGGATTTCTGCAAGCAGTTCAATGCTAAAACTCAAGGGCAAGATGGAGTCACACTGCCCGTAGTCATAACTGCTTACGAAGACAGGACGTTCACTTTTATCATTAAGAGTCCCCCGTGTTCGGTATTATTGAAGAGGGCTTGCGGTATTGCAAAAGCCAGCGGTACGCCCAATAAAGACAAAGTAGGGAAAGTTACGCTGGATCAAGCGAAAGAGATTGTTAAGATGAAGCTAAAAGATCTTAATACGGATGATGTTGAAATGGCTCTGAAGATAATTAAAGGGACAGCACGTAGCATGGGAATAGAGGTAGTAGAATGAAAAAACTTACTAAGAGATTAAAAGTGGTTGAATCCCTGTATGACAAGGCAAAGACGTATAGCCTTAAGGCCGCAATTGCGATTATGAAGAAAGCTCCAAAATTGAAATTCGATGAAACCGTGGAGGTCTCTGCTAAGCTGTCCGTTGATCCTAAGCAGAGCCAAAGTGCTTCGATCCGCGGTACGGTGGCTCTTCCTCACGGAACTGGTAAAAAAGTAAGGGTTGCGGTATTTTGTAAGGGCGAAGAGGATAGGAAGGCGCGTGAAGCCGGAGCCGATTATGTCGGGGGCGATGATCTTATTGCGAAGGTTCAGGGCGGGTGGGTAGACTTTGATGTAGCGATTGCAACACCCGAGATGATGAAAGATATGGCTAAACTCGGAAAGATACTCGGTCCCAGAGGCCTTATGCCGAATCCGAAATCCGGAACCGTTACCCTGGAAACTGCCAAGACAATAAAAGAGGTTAGGGCGGGTAAAATTGAATTTAAGATGGACAAGCAGGCAGGTATACATGCACCTCTTGGCAAGATATCGTTTACAGAGGATGTATTGTACGAGAATGCAATGAGCCTGATAGATGCAATAATGAGTTCTAACTCAGGCGGCCTTAGGGGCCAGCACGTAAAGAATTTGTTTATATCTACTACTATGGGACCCGGCATTAAACTGGATCTCGCCGAATTTAGGAAGTAATACTATGGCTAAACAAGAAAAGTACGCAAGGCTTTGTAAAGAGAAGATGGCGGAGGAGATAATTTCGCGTATCAACGAACATCCGAATTTCGTTATAACCAGTCACATGGGTTCATCGACGGCGGATCTTGAGGTGCTAAGGAAGAGCCTGAAAAAGTCCTCCTCTAATTATCTTGTCGTTAAGAACTCTATCCTTAAAGTTGTTTTCGATAAAATGAAGCTGACTGACGAGGTATCTAAGATAGATGGTGGTATGGGATTATCGTTCGGCGGGAATGACATATTAGCTACCTGTAAGGCGCTTTCTAATTTTGCCGGAACACACGATAAATTTAAGATAAAAGGTGCGATAGTCGACGGAAAGAGCATAGCTCCGGATAAAGTGAAGATTCTCGCAAGCCTGCCTCCTAAAGAAGTTCTTCTGTCACAAGTATTTGCCGGAATGAAGAGTCCTATCACAGGTTTTGTCAATACGCTTAGTGGTGTGATTAGAAAATTTGTATATGTTGTGGATGCCGTAAGGGTTTCTAAACAGAGTGCAGGCGTAACGGAGCCCGCGGCTGAATAAGTATAGGTATGAGCGTTATTAAAATAAAAAAATAAGAAAGAGAGGGTAACATGGAAGTGAAAATCGAGTTAACAGAGAAGATGAAGGGCGTGATGGAGTCTATCGAAAAGATGACCGTCATGGAGCTTGCTGATTTAGTAAAGGCTCTCGAGGAAAAGTTTGGAGTAACTGCGGCAGCTCCTGTCGCGATGGCAGTAGCAGGTGCGGGCGCAGCCCCGGCAGCAGCAGGTGCAGCCGAAGAGAAGTCGACGTTTAATGTGGTATTGACCAGTGCAGGCGCCAGTAAAATTCAGGTAATCAAAGAGCTTCGCTCGCTTACAAGCCTTGGCTTGAAAGAGGCAAAAGACCTGGTAGACGGCGCGCCTAAGACGATCAAAGAGAATGCGACCAAAGATGAAGCTGATAAGATGAAGAAGATGCTTGAAGCACAGGGCGCAAAGATAGAGTTAAAGTAGCAATTAAACGAAGTCATAATTAAAGGTAGACTGATGCCGAAACGTAAAAGCTACGCGAAGATAGAGGAATGTTATAAACTTCCAAATCTTTTAGAGATTCAGCTGGATTCGTACAGAGAGTTTCTACAGGAGGATCTGCCGAAGTCGAAGCGTGAAAATAAGGGATTGGAGAGCGCCTTCAGGGAGGTGTTTCCTATTCAATCGCCTGACGGCGAGTATAAAGTGGAATACCTTAGCTACGCCATCGGCAAGCCGAAGTATGAGATCCCCGAGTGCAAGAAGCGAGGCATGAGTTATGCCGGAGCGCTTCGCATTATGATGAGACTGAAATCTAAGAATGAGACGAAGGAGCAGGAGGTCTATCTCGGCGAATTACCTCTAATGACCGAAACTGGTACATTTATCATCAACGGTGACGAAAGAGTTGTGGTCAGTCAGCTTCATAGATCGCCCGGTATTTCGTTTGAGTCAGAGCTTCACCCCTCCGGTAAGAAAATTTATTCCGCGAGGATTATTCCATATAGAGGCGCATGGGTAGAGTGTGAGTTCGATTTGAATGATGTCCTGTATGTGTATGTTGACAGAAAAAGGAAGTTTTTGGCGACATCGCTATTAAGAGTGTTTGGTTACGAAACGAACGAATCTATCCTTAAGGCACTTTGCGGCATTGAAGTTCATGATCTCGCACGATCTTCGCAACTCGAGAAGTTGTACGAGGCAGTACTTGCGAAGGATGTTATCGAAAAAGATACTAATATCGTAATTGCCGAAAAATTTGAAAAGGTAACCAAAGAGATTGCAGATAAGATATGGGATTCGACAGTTAGACGCATTGAAACGCTCGTTTCGCCATATCCCGAAGTTATTAATACATTGCGTAAAGATCATTCTTCTAATAAAGAAGAAGCGATGATGGATATATATAGGAAGCTGAGACCTGGAGATCCGCCGACTTCGGAGTCAGCCGCTAATTTAATAGAAAGATCTTTTTTTGATGTGAAGAGATACGATCTCGGTGAGGTCGGTCGTCACATGCTTAATAGAAAGCTTGATATGAAAGCTTCGTTAGAGGAGAGGTTGATTACCCCTCAGACGATAGTCAAAGTTATCCTTAAACTTATTAATGTGAAGAGCGGCCAGGGTGATGTGGATGATATTGATCATCTCGGTAATCGTCGCGTAAGGTGTGCAGGCGAACTTCTTCTAAACCAGATCAGGGTAGGGCTTTCAAGAGTAGATCGTTCGTGCCGCGAGAGAATGAATTTGTATGAGCTCTCCAATGTTATGCCGCACAACCTCATTAATTCCAAGCTTATTTCAGGAGTTATTAGAGACTTCTTTGGTAGAAGCCAGCTATCGCAATTCCTGGATCAGACCAACCCTCTAGCAGAGATGACGCATAAGCGCCGCATGAGCGCGCTTGGTCCCGGCGGTCTGAATAGAGATAGGGCTGGTTTTGAGGTTCGCGACGTACATTACTCGCACTATGGGCGTGTTTGCCCTATTGAGACACCTGAGGGCCCGAACATTGGTCTTATTGCGTCGCTTAGCACATACGGCAGGATTAATAAGTTCGGTTTCATTGAGACGCCCTATAGGAAAGTTGAGAATGGAAGAGTTACAGACAAGATCGAATATTTGTCTGCAGATATTGAAGATTTATATATCATTGCTCAGGCCAACTCAAAAATTGATGCGGAAGGTAATTTTACAGAAGATAGGATATTTTGCCGTTTTAAAGATGATTTTATAAAGGCTGATGCTAAAGAAGTGCAGTATATGGATGTATCACCCAGGCAGCTTGTCAGCGTTGCAGCGAGCTTAATTCCGTTTTTAGAGCATGATGATGCGAATCGCGCTCTGATGGGATCGAATATGCAGCGACAGGCAGTGCCATTGTTATACACGGAATCACCTCTGGTTGGAACCGGCATGGAGTACAGAACAGCTAAGGACTCCGGCGCAGTCGTGGTGGCGCGGAATGATGGAGTGGTTACTAGCGTCGATTCGGGCGAGATAGTTATAGGCGGAAAGTCATATAAGTTAAGCAAGTTTGAAAGATCAAACGCCAATACGTGTGTAAATCAGCGGCCGATAGTAAAACTTGGTGATAAAGTGAAGATTGGTGAAGTTATCGCTGATGGTCCGGCAACGCAAGAAGGTGAACTTGCGTTAGGTAAAAATGTGCTTGTGGCATTTATGCCATGGAGAGGGTATAACTTCGAGGATGCTATCCTACTTAGTGAGAAGCTGGTAGCAGAGGATAAATATACGTCGGTTCACATTGAGGAATTTGAGATTGAAGCACGCGATACAAGGCTTGGCAATGAAGAGATAACCAGGGATATTCCAAATGTTTCAGAGGACGCGCTAAAAGATCTTGATGAGAATGGAATTATTAGGATTGGCGCCCATGTCGAACCGGGCGATATTCTGGTTGGAAAAGTTACGCCTAAGTCAGAGACCGAGCTTTCACCGGAAGAGAAACTGCTTCGCGCTATATTTGGAGAGAAGGCCGGTGATGTCAGAGATTCATCTATGATTGCCTCGCCTGGGGTCGAAGGGATGATAGTCGATGTTAGGGTGTTTTCGAGACGCGATGCGAGATCTAAGACGAAAGAGGAGAGGACGAAGGAGAATAAGGAAATAAAGGTCTTGGAAGAGACGTATGGCACACAAATCCAGAAGATCAAAGAAGATAAGTACAGGAAACTGCAAAAGCTTCTTATCGGTCAGAAGCTTGTGGCAGGTATTCTGGATCAGGAATCCGGACGCGCGCTTATATCGCAGGGCAGAACCATAAGGGTCAAAGATATTAAAAAAATACTTGATAAGGGTGATCTCGATAATGTTAAACTTAGCGATAATGAAGCAGAGCAGGAGATATCCAGAATATCGAGACTCTTAGATAGCCAGATAGAAGAGTTATCGTTCGAGCTTGAAAGAGAATCCGAAAGAGTTAAGAGGGGGGACGAATTACCGCCTGGTGTTTTGAAGAAAGTTAAAGTTTACGTTGCGAGCAAGAAGAAGATATCGGTAGGAGATAAGATGGCGGGGCGCCACGGAAACAAGGGTGTTGTCGCCAAAATTCTACCTGAGGAAGATCTTCCATTCCTTGAGGATGGTACGCCCGTAGAGATAGTGCTGAATCCCCTGGGTGTTCCGAGTCGTATGAACGTAGGTCAGATATTGGAGACGCATTTAGGGTGGGCCGCAAAGATATTGGGATTTACCGTTGCAACGCACGTCTTTGATGGAGCTACTGAGAAAGAGATAAAAGAGGAGATGAAGAAGGCCGGTCTTCCGAGTGAGGGCAAAGTTACGGTTTATGATGGTTTCACCGGAATACCTCTCGATCAGAAGGTGACAGTTGGGTATATTTACATGATGAAACTAGCGCATTTGGTCGATGATAAAATTCATGCGCGATCTATAGGGCCATACTCGCTGGTTACTCAACAACCTCTTGGTGGTAAGGCGCAGTTTGGCGGACAGAGGTTCGGAGAGATGGAAGTGTGGGCGCTCGAGGCTTACGGTGCTGCATTCACTCTGCAAGAGTTGCTTACGGTAAAGTCCGATGACGTGATTGGTCGAACCAAAATGTATGAATCTATCGTAAAAGGTGATAACAAATTACGTCCAGGTACACCCGAGTCGTTTAACGTTTTAGTCAAAGAACTTCAAAGCCTGTGTCTTGAGATAAAGCTGGATAAAAAGGCCGCGGAGGATAAGGCAAAATAATATGGTAGATGAAGTCACCCCGTTTAATTCTATAACGATAAAAATAGCAGCTGCCTCTGTAATAAGGTCATGGTCTAAGGGCGAGGTGAAGAAGCCGGAGACTATTAATTACAGGACATTAAAACCTGAAAAAGATGGCCTGTTCTGCGAGCGCATATTTGGGCCGACAAAGGATTATGAATGCAATTGCGGAAAATATAAGAGAATCAAACATAAAGGCATTACATGCGATCGATGCGGCGTTGAGGTTACTCGTTCCAGCGTAAGACGAGAGCGTATGGGCCATATAGATCTCGCGTGCCCTGTTTCACATGTTTGGTTCTTTAAGGTAATGCCGTCCAGAATGGGTGCCATGCTCGGCATAACCTCGAGAGATATCGAAAAGGTAATTTACTATGAGGAGTATATTGTTATTGATCCGGGCGATACACCGCTTAAGAAGTATGATCTTCTCTCGGAGGAGAGACACAGGGAGTATAGGGATAAATTTGGGCAGAAATTTACTGCGAAGATGGGTGCTGAGGCTATCAGAGATCTATTAAAAGAAATTGATCTGGACAAGATGGCCATAAAACTGAAGAAAGATATTAAAGATTCAAAGTCTGATAATTCTCAGAAGAAGAGTGCGAAATTACTCAGAATTATTGAGGCTTTTAAGGGCTCCACTAATAAACCCGAATGGATGATACTGGATGTAGTTCCGGTTATTCCGCCGGATCTTAGGCCCTTAGTACCGCTGGATGGCGGTAGATTCGCTACTAGCGATCTCAATGATCTCTATCGTAGGGTAATTAATAGAAATAATCGTTTAAAGAAACTGATCGGACTTAAGGCTCCGGAGATAATTATACGAAATGAAAAAAGAATGCTCCAGGAGGCCGTTGATGCTCTATTTGATAACGGTAGACATGGAAAAGCGGTTTTGGGTCCCGGCAACAGACCGTTGAAGTCTCTTTCTGATATGCTGAAGGGCAAACAAGGACGATTTAGGCAGAATCTTCTCGGTAAGCGTGTTGATTATTCAGGAAGAAGCGTAATCGTAGTCGGACCCGAGCTCAAATTGAGAGAGTGCGGACTGCCAAAGAAGATGGCGCTTGAACTTTTCGAGCCGTTCATCATAAAAAAATTGAAAGAGAAAGGTTTTGTCCATACCATAAAAAGTGCTAAGAAGATGGTTGAGAAGGCAAAACTGGAAGTATGGGATATATTAGATGAAGTTATAAAAGATCATCCTGTAATGTTAAATCGTGCTCCCACGCTACATAGGCTTGGAGTTCAGGCGTTTCAACCGGTCCTGATTGAAGGTAATGCTATTAGGATTCATCCGCTAGTTTGCACCGCGTTTAACGCAGACTTCGATGGAGATCAGATGGCTGTTCACGTTCCATTATCTATCGAAGCACAGATGGAATGCACGTTACTAATGATGTCGACTAATAATATATTCTCACCCGCGGATGGAAGGCCTATTACGATTCCTACGCAGGACATCGTACTGGGTTGTTACTATCTGACTAAAGAGCATGTAGACGAAAAGGTAAAGGGTAAAAATTTCTCAGGTGCAGATGAAGTATTGATCGCTTATAATGATAATGAGGTTTCGGTACACACAAAGATCAAAGTCATGATAAAAGACAGCCTTATAGAAACTACTGTAGGCAGGGTTCTGTTTAATAGCCTGCTGCCTGAGGGTTTGGATTTCGTAAATGAGACGATGTCTAAGTCCAAACTTTCGAAGACTGTTTATAACTGCTACAAGCTAAAAGGACATCAGATAGTAATTAAGTTGCTCGATGATCTGAAGAAGCTTGGATTCGAAGAAGCTACTAAGGCTGGCTTATCTATATCGATCGACGATTTACACATACCACAAAAGAAGGATGAGTTCCTGAAGCGTACTAAGCAGGATGTTGCGCATGTTGAGGATCAATATAAAAACGGTCTAATAACCGATAGGGAGCGTTATAACAAGATCATAGATCTCTGGACTCATACGACCGAAGATGTATCCGATCTTATATTCCAGGAACTTGATTCTTTCAATCCTATATTTATGATGGCCGATTCCGGAGCTCGTGGTTCGAAGCTTCAGATCAGACAGTTAGCCGGGATGAGAGGGCTAATGGCGAAACCATCAGGTGAAATTATTGAAACTCCGATCACCGCTAACTTCCGTGAGGGTCTAACGGTTCTCGAGTATTTTATATCGACTCACGGTGCCAGGAAGGGTCTGGCTGATACAGCTCTAAAGACAGCAGATTCCGGATATCTTACCAGACGATTGGTCGATGTGGCTCAGGATGTTATCATAAATGAAGAGGATTGCGGTACGCTAAACGGAATATTGATTAGCGCAATCATTGAGGGTGATGAAGAGGTTGTTAAGCTGTCCGAGAGAATCATCGGCAGGGTCGCCTTAGATAATATCGTAGATGTTATTACAGATAGTGTCCTGGTCGAGGCCGGCGCTGAGATAACGGAAGAAAAGGCTAAGCAAATTGAAGAGTGCGGAATAGAAAAGTTAAGGATAAGAAGCGTATTGACGTGTGAAAGTGAGCATGGTGTTTGTGCTAAATGCTACGGCAGAAATCTTGCGACTAGCCGTATGGTAGATCTTGGGGAGGCGGTCGGTATCATCGCCGCCCAATCAATAGGTGAGCCTGGGACACAGCTAACAATGAGAACGTTCCACATTGGAGGCACTGCATCGAGGATAGTTGAGCAATCGTTTATCGAATCAAAACATAAAGGTTTTGCTAAATATCACAACCTTAAGGTTGTTCAGACAAAGAAAGAAGGGGAGGTTGTCGTCCTTAATCGTAATGGGCAGATAAGCATCAACGATGCTCAGGGGCGAGAGTTTGAAAGACATACCGTACCGCATGGTTCAATTATAAGGGTCGGAGATGGCCAGCCGGTAGAGACTGGTATAATGTTTGTTAAATGGGATCCATATACTGTCCCTATCCTTACTGAAGTTGCCGGTAAGGTTAAGTTTGAAGACATTAAAGAAGATGTTACGATGAAGGAGGAGCTAGACCCTGCTACTAAACTCAAGAATAGAGTTATTATCGAGCATAAAGGTGATTATCATCCCGAACTTGTTATAACAGGTAAAGATGAAGAGGTTTTGGCAATATATCCGTTGCCGGCTGGAGCACATATAGTGGTGGGCGATGGCAAAGCAGTGAGTGCTGGCGATATTTTAGCCAAGACCCCCCGCGTTATCACGAAAACTAAGGATATTACCGGTGGCTTACCGAGGGTTGCCGAACTGTTTGAGGCTAGAAGGCCTAAGGATCCCGCTATCATAAGCGAGATAGATGGTATTATGGAGTTTGGGGAGTCTAAAAAGGGCCAGAAGAGGGTTATAATAAAGTCCTCCACAGGCATGAAGAAGGAATATCTTATACCGCATGGCAAGCATCTGAATGCGTATAAGGGGGATAAAGTTTATTCAGGCCAGCAGTTGGTTGACGGCCCCGTAGTGCTCCAGGACATATTAAAAGTGTCCGGGGATAAGAAGCTCCAGGAGTATCTTGTTAATGAAGTGCAGGAAGTATATAGATTGCAGGGTGTGACCATAAATGATAAGCATATCGAAGTCGTTGTAAGGCAGATGTTACGTAAGGTCAAGATAGAAGATCCGGGGGATACATCGTTCCTGATGGGCCAACAGATAGACAAAGGTATCTATCAGGATGAGAATACGAGGATCGTTAAGAAGAAAGGTAAGCCTGCTACTGCGACGCCTACGCTACTAGGAATAACGAAAGCATCTCTTAACACTGAGAGTTTCATATCGGCAGCAAGTTTCCAGGAGACTACCAGGGTTTTGACAGAAGCAGCCGCTAGTGGAAAAACGGATATGCTGAGAGGGCTCAAAGAGAATATTATCATGGGGCACCTGATTCCTGCAGGAACGGGTTTCAGCGCTCATCGAAATATAACGATGGTGAAGAACGTGCTTAATGAGGATAAGAAGAAAGAATCGAAATCCGAAAAGATTGAAACGGTCGAACAGAAATAGTATAAAAACTAGGAAATAAAATGCCTACTATAAGTCAAATAATTAGATTGGGAAGAGAGAAGTTTAAGAACAGGAGCAAGTCACCGGCGCTAAAGGGTTGCCCCCAGAGACGTGGAGTATGTCTGCAGGTAAAAACCCAGACGCCAAAAAAACCGAACTCTGCGCTTCGCAAAGTCGCAAGGGTCAGGCTGACTAATAGCGTCGAAGTAACATCGTATATTCCCGGCGTAGGACACAATCTCCAAGAGCATTCGATAGTTCTTGTTAGGGGTGGCAGGGTCAAGGATTTACCAGGTGTTCGATATCATATAGTCAGGGGCGTTTTGGATACGGCGGGTGTTGTTGATAGAAAGAAGTCCCGTTCCAAGTATGGAGCAAAGAGGCCGAAACTTAAAGCCACAGCAGGGAAAGGAAATTAAAAGGGAATAGCTATGAGAAGACGAAGGGCAGAAAAAAGATTAGTCCTCCCGGACCCGAAATATAAGAACGTAACGGTTACACGATTCATAAATACGATAATGACTCAGGGTAAAAAGTCTAAAGCCGAGGGTATTGTTTATGGAGCATTTGATATCCTTGCCGAGAAGACAGGAAAGCCCGCCATAGAAGTGTTCCAGAAGGCGCTCGATAACGCTAGACCTCTGCTTGAGATTAAACCACGTAGAATAGGTGGAGCTACTTATCAGGTACCAATAGATGTAAAACCTGAGAGGGGCGTTTCGATAGCGATGAGGTGGCTGCGTAATTTTGCGCGTGTGAAGAAGGGCAAGCCTATGGAGATAAAGCTCGCGGATGAGTTGCTGGAAGCGTATAACAATCAGGGTTCCGCTGTGAAGAAGAGAGAAGATACCCATAAGATGGCTGAGGCAAACAAGGCGTTTGCCCATTACAGATGGTAAACATAGAAAATTATTAAATGGCTGGATTGGAGCTTTCAGACGAAATAAAAATGACTAAAGATACTAGACTAGAAAATATACGTAATATAGGCATTATCGCGCATATCGATGCGGGGAAAACTACGACTACCGAGAGAATACTATATTTTGCCGGAAAGTTGTACAAGATAGGAACCGTTGACGAAGGAACTGCTGTTATGGATTGGATGCCCCAGGAGCAGGAGAGGGGCATAACCATAACTAGTGCCGCGACTACCTGTTTCTGGAAAGATAAGAATATCAATATTATCGATACGCCCGGCCACGTAGATTTTACGGTGGAGGTCGAAAGATCCCTTAAGGTGCTCGATGGTGCGGTCATCGTGCTCTGCGCAGTAGGTGGCGTCCAACCTCAGTCCGAAACGGTTTGGAGACAGGCTGATAAGTATCACGTTCCCAGAATTGCGTTTATCAATAAGATGGACAGGACAGGCGCAGACTTCTATCATGTTGTTGGTCAGATGCGCGAAAGGCTGCTTACGAATCCCGTGCCGCTTCAAATTCCGATCGGAGCGGAAGGCGATTACCTTGGCGTTATTGACCTTATAACGATGAAGGCCATTATATATAAGGGAGATGAAGGTAAGTCAGGTTTTGATGTTGCGGATATACCCGAGGAGTTAAAGGAGAAGGCCAATCATTATCGACATAATCTAATCGAGAAGCTCGGCGAAGCTGATGAAGTGATCATGGAAAAATATATACACGAAAAGGAAATATCTCCTAATGAGCTTCAGGAGGCAACAAGAAGAGCTACTATTGGCGGTAAGATAATACCCATATTTTGCGGAGCGTCTGCCAAGAATAAAGGGATTCAGCCGTTGCTTGACGCTATCGTAGACTACTTACCATGCCCTCTCGATATTCCTCCTATCAAAGGAACAGACCCTGATAGCGGCGATGAAATTACTAGACAGACATCTGTCGATGAGAGTTTAACGAGCCTGGTATTTAAGATAGTTTCTGATCCGTTCGTTGGAAGACTTTCATATGCGAGAATTTATTCCGGGGTTCTGAAGCCAAGTGAGCATGTGTATAATTCTAGGAAAGGCAAGGAAGAACGTATTGGAAAGATATTAAAGATGCACGCCAATAAGCAGGAGATAGTTGATATGGCTCGGGCTGGAGATATAGTTGCTCTGGTCGGACTTAAGGATACCACGACCGGCGAGACGATTTGTAAAGAAGATCATCCGATCATGATCGAGTCGATACATTTTCCCGAGCCTGTTATATCGATGGCGATTGAGCCGAAGACTAAAGCTGATCAGGAGAAGCTCGGAATGGCGCTTAATAAACTCTGTGACGAAGATCCTACATTCAGAGTGAAGTACGATAAAGAAACCGGACAGACTATCATAAGCGGAATGGGCGAGCTTCATCTGGAAATAATTATCGATCGCATGTTCAGAGAGTTTAGCGTAGCGGCCAGTGTCGATAAGCCGCAGGTCGCTTACAAAGAGACGATCACCAAAACCAGTAGAGCTGTAGGTAAATTTATTCAACAGTCCGGCGGAAGAGGGCAATATGGTCACGTTGTGCTTGATGTGGCTCCCGGGCAAAAAGGTACGGGCGTTGTATTTGAGAGTAAGATAATCGGCGGTGCGATACCCAGAGAATTTATTTCCTCGGTAAAGGAAGGCGTCATAGAAGCCGCGCAGAGTGGATGCGTTGCAGGATATCCGGTAGATGATGTGGATGTAAAGCTCGTCGATGGATCGTTCCACGAAGTCGATTCGTCGGACCTTGCATTTCACATGGCCGGAATATTGGGTTTCAACGATGGCATGAAAAATGGCAGCGCCGTATTATTGGAACCAATCATGAATCTCGAAGTTATAACACCCGATAATTATATGGGAGATGTTATTGGTGACCTGAGTTCTCGTCGGGTGAAGATTGAATCCATTGACGATCGTGGAAACACGAAAGTTATAAAAGGGCTGGCCCCGCTGAGCGAGATGTTTGGTTACGCAACTAATTTAAGAAGCTTGACTCAGGGCCGCGCTTCGTATACAATGGAACCTTCGTTTTATCAAGAAGTTCCAAGGAACCTTTCAGAGAAGATTATAGAGACCAGTGGTAGAAGTAAATTAAGAAAATAAGGATTCGTATTTAACCGGAGGAAGTTATGGCAAAAGAAGCATTCGTAAGATCTAAGCCGCACGTCAATATTGGCACCATTGGCCACATCGATCATGGCAAGACAACCTTGACAGCATCAATCCTCGCTACCCTTGCCGCAAAAGGCAAAGCACAGGT